>NZ_CANRMB010000021.1 GCF_947631635.1 uncultured Dysosmobacter sp. | reverse complement strand
CCAGTTGCGCCCGTAGGCCCGGTTACACCGTCGGCACCTGTCGCACCGGTTACTCCGGTGGGACCGGTGGGGCCGGTTACTCCATTCGCGCCAGTCGCGCCGGTTGCGCCCGTAGGCCCGGTTACACCGTCGGCACCTGTCGCGCCGGTTACTCCGGTGGGGCCAGTGGGGCCGGTCACTCCATCCGCGCCTGTCGCACCAGTTGCGCCCGTAGGCCCGGTTACACCGTCGGCACCTGTCGCACCGGTTACTCCGGTGGGACCGGTGGGGCCGGTCACTCCATTCGCGCCTGTCGCGCCGGTTGCACCCGTAGGCCCGGTTACACCGTCGGCACCCGCTGCACCGGTTACTCCGGTGGGACCAGTGGGGCCGGTTACTCCATTCGCGCCTGTCGCGCCGGTTGCGCCCGTAGACCCGGTTACACCATTGGCACCTGTCGCACCGGTTACTCCGGTGGGACCGGTCACTCCATCCGCGCCTGTCGCGCCGGTTGCACCCGTAGGCCCGGTTACACCGTCGGCACCCGCTGCACCAGCCGCACCCGTCGGGCCAGTAGGACCGGTTGCACCATCAGCACCAGTGGCCCCAGTCGGACCGGTGGGACCTGTCGCGCCATTGGCACCAGTCGGGCCAACAGCGCCGGTCGGGCCGGTGCCGCCATAGGCACCAGTTGGACCGGTAGGTCCTATAGACCCGGTTGCCCCGGTCGGGCCAGTGGGGCCGGTTGCGCCAGTCGCGCCCGCAGGCCCGGTTACACCATCGGCACCTGTTGCACCGGTTACCCCAGTCGCGCCGGTCGGCCCAGTTGCGCCATCTGCTCCTGCTGCACCAGTCGGTCCGGTTACACCATTAGCACCAGTGGCCCCGGTCGGGCCAACAGCACCGGTCGCACCAGTTGGGCCGGTGGGACCGGTTATCCCCGTGGGACACGGCCTTGGCATACAACACTGGTGCTGCGGCGGAGCAGGCGGACAGCTGTTCTGCAAATAAAACGCTCCCATACCTGTAGGGGTTTCGGAGCCTGAATATCTTTTCAAGCTTACATTCCTCCAAAAAGATATTGCCTCCAGCCTCCTGCCGGGAGACACAGAGGCCTGCTACAGTATATGTCAATGCGGATCGAACGTGTGTCCGGGGTGAAGAATCGCTGTGACAGGAACCGGCGGACTGCACCACCTTTGCCAAAGCCCCCTGAAACCGATGGCTTTTGGTGTACTCGTATATCGTCTTCTGCTCAAATCTCCGCTGGCTGATGCCCCATAGATATAGCCTGCTTCAAGATCAGCGGAGAACCGCGGTTCCCGCATCCGGCTCAACAATGAACTCTCATGAGATAGAGGTCCCATGCTGCATGGGAGCGGACTTGCGCCGCACGGATAAAAGAAGGGAACCTCTGTCTGCGGGGAAAGTATATCACCGCCGTACTCGGCGAGGATACCAAATCGGTTCAACCAGCCGGTGCATAACAGGTGGATATTCTTGCGGGGAATTTCGTTAGGTGGTCGGTTTTGGCCTGCTGTGGCCGTGGCAGGTGGCCGGGATAAGACAAAACAGAGAAAAAACTGCACTGTTGACGGATTCTACAGGTGGCTGTAGAAGGTGGTTTCAGTGAAATTCAGCGGGGGTCAGCGTGGGGGTCTATTTTCGCCCCTTGGGGTCAGGTCGGGGGTCTGCATTTGCTCAAGTGCCCGCCGCCTAAGGTTCCTGCTGGGGTCCATGCGGGGATATGAACCCATTACGGCAGGGATTTTGCCGCAGCCAGCTATACACTGCCTGCGGCAATAATAGAGGCTCTGGTGACCCACAAGAGTGCGGTTGGATTGCTGAGTGTCGAAAGGGATACGTAGCGGCAGAGATAATCCGTCTGCACTTCGGCCTGTGAGCCGCTGTGTGCGAAGTTGATAGGCTGGGTGGCATCCGTATCCCTGCTGAAGGATGAAGTGCCGTGTTGGGGCTTTGTGGGCCTTATTGGACAGAGGCAAAAATAGCGGAACCCCACCTCAAAATCTGCGCCGCAAAACAAAGAACAAGAGCCCATCCGCCTCCACTCCTGAAGTGATACGCCATATCAAAGAAAGCACCGGTTGCTGCGAAGCTGATTCGAACCAGCGTTTACAAAGAGGTCTACAAAGTTTTTTTAGACAATTTGTAATGGTTTATAGGCGCATCCGCTTCATTCCAGTTGCTTTCCGGCACTCTTTGAAAACAGTGTTTCCATATGTTCCACGTCTGTCTGTGGCTGATTATGTGGTCAAAAAACCGCCCTTCGCTTGTGAGTACTCACACAGGCAAAGGGCGGTGCTCTCTTTCTTACGAAATTGATACACCTTATCAAAGAAAAAGCCGCCGACTTTACAAAGAAAATCGGCGGTACGGTGTATGATGCTGAGAAGTTTTGCAGAGGGGGGTTGGCCCCTGAGCCCCTCCATTACTTTTTCCCAAAAATGAAGGTCAAAATATCCATGACAGCTTCCACGATCAGCGATACAGCAATAAAAGTCCACAGGAAGCCGACAGAGGCAAAGGGATTCGCCAGAATGATAATGGCAAAGAGGACAGACAGAGCGGCTCCAATGAGAGCCACGAACCAATATTTTTGCTTGAGACGCAGCAGATCAACTGCCCACTGCAATTTGCTGATGCCGGTGATCAGGATGATGACCCCGTAAAAGACTGTGATCAGTGGGAAGGCCGCAATCAGCCACTCGGTTTTGAACAGGCAGACAAAAGCACCGCCCACAAGGAGCAGTCCCTTCATAAGACCGCTGGACTGCGCGGCATCCTCCGGTTCTGCCCGGAAGTATCCTACAACGCTGGAAACGCCCATAACCGCAAGGACAACTCCAAGGGTCATAATAATTCCGGCGGTAAAGCCCACCGGGTTGATGAGCAGCAAAATACCAATGATGATTTCCGCAAAACAGGACAAAATGTTTCCCATGTTTCTGCTGACTTTACTCATAACGGTCTCCTTTCAAACTTTGCGATATTATGTTGGTATAAGAGCATTTAGCGGTTGTTTCCCCAGTAAATAAGGGCCAGCATCCCCGGTCCGGTATGTGCGCCGATGATGGGTCCGATCTCCGCAACATGGATCTCCGCAGAGGGAAATCGCGCCTGGACGTTTTCCCGAAGCCGCGCGGCGGCTTCAGGTGTGTCGCCGTGTCCAATCACCACCAGTCTGCCGGTTTCGGGGGTCCAGCCCTGTTCCATTCTGGACAGTTGAGCCTCCATCGCTTTCTTTCGTCCCCTGGGTTTTCCTATGACTTGCAAACAGCCCCGCTCGTCCACATGGAGCAGAGGCTTGATCTGCAGGGCTGTCCCCATCACAGCCGCTGCGGAGGAGACCCTGCCACCGTGGCAAAGATGGTCAAAGGTATCAACAGTGAACCAATGGCAGACCTGCAAGCGATGATTCATGACCCAATCCGCCAATTCGGTAATGGACAGCCCTTCGGCCTGTTTCCTGACCGCCTCCCGCACAAGAAAACCTTCACCGACCGACGCGCACAGCGTGTCCAGACAGAGGATCACCCGCTCTGGGTACTCCTGCTGTAGCTCCTCCGCTGCCAGCTGTGCCGACTGGAAGGTGCCGGACATTCCGGAGGAAAAGCAGAGATAGAGGATATCTGTGCCATCTCGGAGAAACGGCTCAAAATACTGAAAATAGACGGACGGGTTGATCTGAGAGGTAGCCGCGAAGCTGCCCTCCCGCTGTAAGCGGTAAAACAGCTCCACGGTCATATTTCCTCTGGGGCCATAGGTATATTCATGCCCGCCAATCTCCACCTGCATAGGGATGACCTCTACAGATGGAAGCCCCTCCATCATACTTCCGCACAGGTCGGCTGTGGCGTCTGTGAAAATTTGATAGCCCGCCACTGATCAGATCTCCCTGCCGCAGCCCGCGCACGTCCCGCACTCCTGCCAGAGCCTGTCGGCGGTGACCTTCCAGTCCTCGGCATAGGGGGTGGTCTTGCCGCACAGGTGATCGGCGCTCTCCGGACTCTGATAGTCGGTACTCTCCGCACCGGTGTCCGCCACCATCTGCCGCAGCTTTTCCGGGTTTTCCAGCATGGGGCAGGGGCGGAGCATATTGTCATTGAAGGGCTGTCCATCGTGGTAGGCCATAAACAGCGGTCCCCGCAGGGCGTCCAGCAGGGAGACCTCGTGGATGTTAGCGTCGGAGTAGTGGATGAACGCGCAGGGCTCCACGTCGCCCTTGGCGTTGATGTGCAGATAGTTCCGCCCGCCAGCGATGCAGCCGCCCACATACTCGGCGTCGTTCTGGAAGTCGATGCTGAAAATCGCCTTGCTGTTTCGATACTCCCGGATGCGGCGATACATCTTCTCCCGCTGTTCCGGGGTGGGAAGCAACTCCAGCGCGGCGCCGCTGCCCACCGGCATATAGTGGAAGAACCAGACAAAAAACGCACCGCTGTCGATCATCAGGTCGAAGTATTTCTCGCTGCTCACATCCTCCACGTTCCGGCTGGTGTAGCAGGTGGAGACGCCGAAGGGCAGCTTGTGGGCTTTCAAAAGCGCCATGGCACTTTGTATCTTCTGATAGACGCCCTGGCCCCGGCGGGAGTCGTTGGCATCCTCAAAGCCCTCCAGGGAGATAGCGGGGACGAAGTTCTTCACCCGCAGCATCTCCTGGCAGAATTCCTCGTCGATGAGGGTGCCGTTGGTGAAGGACAGGAACTCGCAGTCCGGGTGCATCTCGCAGATCTTGATCAGGTCTTTCTTCCGCACCAGCGGCTCGCCGCCGGTATACAGGTACATATAGGTGCCCAGTTCCTTGCCCTGGCGGATGATGGAGTCGATGTCCTCCAGGCTCAGGTTCAGCCTGTTCCCATACTCCGCCGCCCAGCAGCCGGTACAGTGGAGGTTGCAGGCGGAGGTGGGGTCCAGGAGGATGCCCCAAGGGATGTTGCAGCCGTACTTCTCTTTCATCTCCTCCTGGGTGGCGCCGCCCTTCAGGCTGGCGTTGAACAGGAAGTTCTGGAAGAACGCCCTGCGGACGCCGGGGTCCAGCTCGTACAGCCGCAGGATCAGTTGGTACCAGTTGTTCTTTTCCTCGATGACCTTGCGGATGGCGTCCCGCTGGGCGGCATACCAGCCCTCTGGCGTGAACTTGTCCACCAGTTCCATCAGCTTGGGGATGTTCTCCTCTGGGTTGCCCTCAATGTAGTTCAGGGCTTGATTGACCGCAAAATTCTGCATACTGGCTTTGATCGAGTTACTCATAATATGTTTCCTTTCTCCTTTTATACTTCCGTTTTGGTTGGGGGCTTTGGGTCAATTATAGGGGAACTTGGGAAGAAAGTCACAGGACAAAATCCTGCCCGCGTCCGAAAATACGACACTTCGCCGTTATTGTTACCTTTTGGGACAAAAATCGAAAAGTGTCCCTTGCGGGATCGTGATGATCCATATACTCTTAATCATAAACGCGGGAAAATATTGTGCAGGAAGGAGCGGGAGAAATGGAAAACTCAATGTCTCGCATTTTAATTGAGACAGTGGTAAAAAGTACCTTAAAAGGATTGAGGGATGATCCGGAGCGGAATATCCGGAACCTTGTGGATATGGCTCTGCATTTTTCCGGCGGCCGGTTTCAGCAACAATTTTTTGGAACGGCTCAGAGGATGCTGGAAAATGAGAACAGCCCCTATTATGGGCTGGTACGGGACCTGACCTCCTATGCGGACACGGAACATCTTCTCCGCTTTGGGATGAACCTGGGATACAACAGCTGCACCTACGGCGCCCGGCGGATCAGGCAGAATGAGGAACAGTTGGGGCACAATATCCCTTGGACGATCTTGTTTCAAATGGATGACCGGTCTTTGGATCACCTGACGCAGTATGACGCGGCGATTTCGGACGGCGAAAAGCTGGGCATCTACACTTGGATGCTGTTTGCCCCCAAGATTCCCAGCCAACTGTTGGGGTTGATTGAAAATCACCCTGACAGCGCGTTCTTCCTGTTTTGTGAACCGGAGGACATCACCGACGATTTTCTGGACAGCGTTTCAGAACTGAAAAATGTGATGCTGGCGCCGCACTATCAGGAAGGACAGGAGAGAATTTTCGACAAGCTGCGGGCGCTGGGGCTTCCTTACTCGGCCTGCTGCCCATACTCCGAGGATGATTTGGAAATGATTCTCAACGGAGATCTGTTCGCCAGCGTCCAGCAGGTACGTCCCATCTTTGCTGCGCTGCTCCCCCGGCCGGACTGCCCGGAGCAATTCCGCCGGCTGACGTATCAGGCCGTGGAGCGGTCCCGGAACGAGCAGCTGTTCCAGATGTTCCCTTGGGAATTGGAGCGGGATAATCAGAAAATCGATGAGATCATCTCGGACGACGCCTGCTCGGCATTCTTTGATCCGAATGGGTATCTTCTGGAGCCGGACGGCGAACGCTCCGGCCTGTGCCTGTTTGACGATGGACTGGAAGCTGTGCTGCAAAGCGCCTGTCCCAAGAAACGATCCGAGGTGTCCGCAAAATGAATTCTAAGATCGGTATCGTAGACGTTGGCGGCGGTTATCGGGGGATCTACGCCGCCGGGGTGCTGGACTACTGCATCGACTACAAGCTTCATTTTGACCTTGGGATCGGCGTTTCGGCGGGCAGCGCGAATCTCATTGCCTACAAAGCGGGTCAGGCCCGACGCAATTACCTGTTTTATACGGATTACGGCCTGCGAAGGCAATACGCCGGGATCGGGAACTTCCTCCTGAAACGGTCTTTCCTTGATTTGGACTATGTATACAGCACCTTGAGTAATTCGGATGGGGAGAATCCACTGGACTACGCCGCCGCGGTCAGAGACCCTATGGAGTTTCTGGCGGTGGCCACAGAGGCGGAGACCGGGCGGGTAAAATATTTTGATATGGGGGATATCCGGCAGGACAACTACAGCGTGATGAAGGCGTCCTGCGCGATTCCGTTTATCTGTCGTCCCTATGCGGTAGGCGATACCCTTTACTATGACGGCGCTCTGTCTGACCCGGTCCCCATCGGGAAAGCCTTTCAGATGGGCTGTGAGCGGGTGGTGCTGCTCCTGACTCTGCCGGAGAACACGGTCCGTTCATCGGATCAAGACCGGAAGCTGGCAGCCCGCATCCGAAAAAAATATCCGCTGGCGGCGGAGCAGTTGGCCCGCCGTGCGGAGCGTTATAACGCGGGCGTGGATTTGGCGAAGCGGTATGCGTCTCAGGGCAGAGTCATGATCATTGCCCCGGATGACACCTGCGGCGTCGATACGCTGTGCCGGGACGCAAAGGCAATGGACAGGTTATATCAAAAGGGATATTGGGACGGAATCCGGGTCTCCTCATTTTTGAAAGAAGCGTAGGGAGTTGAATATGCAGTGGAGTTCAAGCTCCCACGGAAAACGGCGGTATCAATATGAAAGAGGCGTCTGCAATGAAATGCGAAAATAGCAAGTATGTGAAGCTGGGCGTTACCGGCGCTGTCACCATGATCGTCAGTCTGTTGTGCTTTTTTCTCCTGTTCCGGCTCCCGGCGGTATTTCAGGCTGTTCAAAGCATTTTGAACATTCTGGCTCCCTTTCTCTATGGCGCGGTCATCGCTTACATCCTGGCCCCTGTCTGCAATCGCCTTGAACAGTGGATACGGAAGGCTTTGCCACGGAGCAGACAGCTTCCCGGCACGCTCTCCATCGTCCTTGCGATCCTGCTTGCCGTGGTTCTTGTGATCGCGCTGGTTGTGCTGGTATTCCCCCAGGTGTGGGAAAGCATCTTGGGGATCTGGGCTGTTCTGCCCGGTCAGTTGGAATCCGCGATCAGTTGGTTCCATGATTTTCTCAACAATCAGCCGGAGCTTCAAGCATGGTGGGACGGTTTTTCCAGTGAAATCATCTTAAAAATCGAGGCATGGGTGCAGACAGAGCTCTTGCCCGCGGCGCAAAATGTCTTGAGCGGTCTGGGCGTTCAGATAGCCGGGTTCATTGGAACGCTGAAAAATCTTTTCTTGGGCGTTCTGATCTCTGTCTATCTGCTCGCCAGCCGGAAAACCTTTGCCCGACAGGCAAAGCTGCTGCTCTGCGGCATATTTCCAAAGCGGTGGGCCGATTTGATCGAGGAAGAAGTTCATTACGCCGACAAAATGTTTAACGGCTTTCTTATGGGAAAGATCCTGGACTCAGCTATCATCGGCGTGATTTGTTTTGTGGTGACAAGCCTGCTGCACTTTGAGGCGGCCTTACTGATCAGCGTGATTGTAGGTGTTACCAATATCATCCCGTTCTTTGGCCCCTTTATCGGCGCCATACCATGCGCGCTCCTCCTGCTGCTGGAAAGCCCCGCGCAGTGCTTGATGTTCTTAGTTTTCATCGTGATTTTGCAGCAGCTCGATGGAAACATCATCGGCCCCAGGATTCTGGGGAATACCACGGGTCTGTCCAGCTTCTGGGTGCTGTTCGCGATCTTGCTGTTCGGCGGACTTTGGGGTATAACCGGAATGATCGTAGGCGTCCCGCTCTTTGCGGTCATTTATGATATTGTCCGCCGTCTGACCAATTGGGGCCTGAAGCGGCACGACCGAAATGATTTGCTGGGAACATAAATAAGTCCAAAAGCGAATTGTAGGCAAAATGAAAAATGCGGCAGAGTTTATCACCCTGCCGCATTGATTTTTTATAAGGACTATTAGAGGACGAGAAATGTGCAGGTTCCGGGGTCCAGGGTTACGCTCCCGGCTTCCACCGCTTGCGGAGAAAGGTCGGGCAGTTCTGCCGGGCCAGAGAGGATAAGGGGCCTCCCATTCAGCCGCATGATTGTGGAGCGCATCGTATCGGCGTTCAATGTGTACCGCTCTGCCGGTCTGGGGAGTTGTACAGTCAGGGTGTCGGTCAGCGAGTTGTTGAGGATGAGGTACACGACCCCCGCCTTGCCGTCCCTGCGGGAATGGCAGTAGATATGCTGCTCCCGTCCTTGCAGAGCACCGCAATCATAAACGGTAGTCCCCATCAGGCGGTTCCAGAGCAGAACAGCAAAATAGTTGGGCCGGGGCTTAAAGCTGCCGTGCTCCAGGAAGCCATAGTCCGAGGAGGCCAGCGTATTGTGGAAGATCACGCCGTCCGTGATGGCCGAAAAACTCCCCAACTCGTTTAGAGTACGAAGCACGTCCAGATAGGTGGACGCCCAGGTGTCGCCGCCTCCGCCGGCATCCCCCGATTCCGTCACCCACATCGGCTTGCCGGGCGCGTACCGATCCCGCAGGGGAATGTGATCCTTTGCGCAATCGGGCGCGACAGCCAGATATTCATCGCTGTGCGCCAGTTCCGCAGGCCAGTGGGCATCCGGCATCATGGAGGCGATACGCTCTGAAACGCCGTTATAGTAGTGGTAGCTGAACACATCCAGCGGGACCTTCGTGCCAGCCAGCAGCTCATGGGTCGTACAGCTCTTCGCGATGCTGCCGATCCCCGCGCCAAGGCTCCGCTGGCCCGCGCGGGCAACCGAGGGGTCACCGGTGGTGCAGGGGCCGACAATCAGACAGCCCGGATAGTTTTCCCGCACCCAGGTATTCAAGATATCCTGATCTCTGGCGTAATCGGCGGGAGTATAGCCTGCCGGAGCGCCGGACAGCTCCAGCATATTGGGTTCGTTCATGAACTCCACAGCATCAATCTCTACGCCATAGGCATGGCTGAAATCAAAGATCTTCTTTGCCTGTGACAAGTCCAGCGGCCCGCCGCCGGGGTGGTCTCCTGTGCAGTTGCTGACAGAGATCAGCAGTTTGCCGTTAACTGCCTTGACAAAATTCAAAACGCCGAGCCATTGCTCTTTTGTCAGAACACTTTGGTAACCATCCGGGGCTTTGCCGCCCGTTGTTCCCTCAAAGTCATAGTAAGTCTTGGTGGCCCATGTTCCGGAGATACGAATCCATGCGGGTCCCAGTTCCCTGGTAAGTTTTTTCAGCCGCTCATTGGAAAGATCGATTGGCGGATAGTATTGCATCAGCTCCGCCATGGCAGTAATATCCTGCAAATTGGTGACAGGCGGGAACGCCTCTGTTCCGCTGATCTGCCCCGGTGTATAGGCTTTCCAAAATGTGCCTCCGGTGATCTCGGTCATCTCGATGTTGTAGGACGCCAACCGTTTATCCACCGTGCGGAGGATGGGAAACCCACTGGAGGGTAATTGGATCGTTCGTGACATTGCCGCAGCTCCTCTCTGTTAATTGTCCGTTGTTTCCTGATTGATTTCCTGATAGATCGCGACAGCCCCATTTTGCACCAGCCGCTTTAATCTTGCGGCAAATTCCTCCGGAGGCATACAGTCCTTTGTCATCAGCCACCGCTTCATGGCGCAGAGGACGGCGTCGGTAAAGAAATCAATCGAAAATTCATCGACCTGCTCACTGCCCAGCAGGCAGACAAGATGGGTCTTCAGGATGGGCTGGATATATTCCGTAAAGTGATCGGAAAAAGAATTTTGACCTTTGATTTGGAGCGCACTGCAATAAAAATTACGATTCTCGTAAAAATAGCAGCAAGCCTTTTCGATAAGATCCCACCTCTCGCGGTATGCGCTGGAGGTGTTGTCGGAGGCCAGCGAAATAAACTCTGTGTCAAATATCCAGTTGACAAGATCATATTTATCCTTGAAGTGATAGTAGAAGCTCTTTCGGTTCATCCCGCACCGCTCGCAGATATGGGCTACATTGATCTTGTCGAAGGGGATCTCCTCCATTAGTTCCCGCAGGGATGCTGCCAGCGCCTGCTTTGTGATATTGGCGTCCGCCATGCTGATGCCCCCCTTTCTTTACAGGATGCCGGTATGGTCCAGCACAATCAGAAGTCCCATCAAAATCAGAATGATCCCGCCGGCAAGTTCCGCTTTTGCCTTATACTTCGCGCCAAAGCGATTTCCAATTTTCACACCGGCGGCGGAAAACAGGAACGTGGTAACGCCGATCAGAAGTACCGCCGGAATGATGTTCACCTCCAAAAACGCGAAGGTCACGCCAACGGCCAGGGCGTCAATGCTGTCTGCGATGGCAAGGGGAAACATCGCCTTGGCTGAAAAGGAGGCATCCAATTTTTCGATTTCCCCGCGCGCCTCACGGATCATGTTGATGCCAATGAGGGCCAGCAGCGCGAAAGACAGCCAGTGGTCGAAACTCTCAATGGCGCTTCGGAAACTGCTGCCCAGCAGATAACCGATGAGCGGCATGACCGCCTGTCCACCGCCAAACCACAGTCCGGCGGATATCAAATGCTTGTTTTCTACCTTCTCCACCGACAGGCCCTTACAAATCGCAATGGCAAAAGCGTCCATTGAAAGGCCAACCGCAACCACGAATAATTCCGCAAATCCCATGTCTCTATCCTCCATTGTTTATGGCGGATAAAGAAAATGACGACACTCACCCGCCAAGCAGATAAGTCTCGTCATTTCAGATGATACCAGGAGCAACTCCAGTCTGTTGGCATCACCGCACACATTGTGCCGACTACTCCCTTATTGAGACACAGTTTACCAGAAAATTTCGTTTTTTTCAATGCCGCCCATCAAAAAGTTTTTGGACAAAAAAGGCGAAGTGTCCCAAAATGTAACAATTTCTGCTTTTCGGTAAAAAATAGGACGCGGAGAGTTTTTTGCCCCATGATATTTTGTCAGGGCCTTGTTATAATGCTATGCAAATGATATCAGGAGGACGAACAATGAACGCTTACAACCGTGACATTCTGAGCCTGATAGAAGAACTTGGCTCCAATGCCGCAAACGGCTTGCGGGAAAGTCAGGTGCAGGAGAAACTGCGCCGGTACGGCGAAAACAGACTGCGGGAAAAGAAACGGAAGACCAATTTGCAGCGATTTGCCGAGCAGTTCAAGGACGCCATGATTCTGATCCTGCTTGCGGCCGCGGTGGTCTCTTTCGTGATCGCCTGCATTGAGAAAGACCCTGCGGAATTCTTTGAGCCGGTACTGATTCTGCTGATCGTCATCCTCAACGCCGTCATGGGCGTCATGCAGGAGAGCAAGGCGGAAAAGGCCCTGGAAGCCTTGAAGACGCTCTCCGCTCCCCACGCCCGCGTGATCCGGGATGGGCAGGAGTGCGTCATTGATGCGGCGGGGCTGGTCCCTGGCGACGTGATCCGCCTGGAGGCCGGTGATTTCGTCCCTGCCGACGCCCGCCTTTTGCGCAGCGTCAGTCTGAAAAGCGAGGAGTCGGCGCTTACCGGCGAATCGGTCCCCTCGGAAAAGGATGCCCAGGCGGCAGTGGCCGAGGACGCACCCCTGGGGGACCGGAGCAACATGGTGTTCTCCGGCTGTGCCATTACCTACGGCACGGCCACCGCCATGGTGACCGCCACGGGAATGGATACCGAGATGGGCAAGATCGCCAATCTGCTGGACAGCGAGGTCGAGACCCAGACCCCCTTGCAGAAAAAGCTGGCCCAGCTCGGCAAGTACTTGGGCGTCCTGGCGCTGGCAGCCTGCGCCATTATCTTCGTGGTGGGCCTCGCCAATGAGATGCCGGCGCTGGAAATTTTTATGACGGCGGTCTCCCTGGCCGTGTCCGCCATTCCGGAGGGCCTGCCCGCCATTGTGACCATCGTGCTGTCCATCGGTGTCCAGCGCATGGTCAAGAAAAACGCCATCATCCGCAGCCTGCCTGCAGTAGAAACCCTGGGCAGCGCCTCTGTCATCTGCTCGGATAAGACCGGCACCCTGACACAGAACCGCATGACGCTGGTAAAAGCGTATCGGGACGGCGCGTTTATGCTGGAGGACATCGGCTCGAATAATTCTTCCGAGGTCAAGCAATTACTGCAATACGCCGCCCTTTGCTGTGACGGCAGTGTTGTATTTGACGGCGGGGAGGAGCGGCATATCGGAGATCCCACAGAGACCGCCATCGTCCTGGCGGCCCACAAGAACGGAATGCCCAAGGACTCCTTGAACGAGCTGTTCCCCCGGCTGGGGGAGCTGCCCTTTGACTCCGACCGGAAGCTAATGACCACGATCAACCGCATTGACGGAAAGAAAATCGTCATTGTAAAAGGCGCTCTTGACGTGATGGTTTCCCGCTGCATCGCTGGCGATTTGGAAACGGCAAGGCAGATCAACGAGGCCATGAGCCGGGAGGCCCTGCGGGTACTGGCGGTGGCCTGCAAGGAGATCGACCGGGTCCCCGATGTGCTGACCTCGGAGGAGTTGGAAAACGGTCTGACCTTCCTGGGACTGGTGGGTATGATCGACCCGCCCCGCCCGGAGGCCAAGGAGGCCGTCGCCGTCTGCCGCAGGGCAGGGATCAAGCCGGTAATGATCACCGGCGACCATGTGGTTACCGCCTCCGCCATCGCGAAAGAACTGGATATCCTCCAGCCGGGAGACAAGGCCATCACCGGCGCGGAGCTGGACGCCATGAAGGACACCGAGCTGGACGCCCAAGTGGAGCAGATCTCCGTCTATGCCCGCGTCTCCCCCGAAAATAAGATCCGCATTGTCAGGGCGTGGCAGCGCAAGGGGCAGGTGGTGTCCATGACCGGCGACGGCGTGAACGACGCCCCAGCCCTCAAGGCGGCGGATATCGGCTGCGCCATGGGCATTACCGGCACCGACGTGGCCAAAGGCGCCGCCGACATGACCCTGACGGATGACAACTTCGCCACCATCGTGGACGCTGTTCGGGAAGGTCGGGGCATCTATGCCAACATCAAAAAGGTGGTGGGCTTCCTGTTGGGTACTAACATCGGAGAGGTGATTGTCGTGTTCCTCTCCATGCTGATGTGGCACAAAACGCCGCTGCTGTCTATGCAGCTATTGTGGATCAATCTGGTCACCGACAGCCTGCCCGCCATCGCTCTGGGTATGGAGCCGGTGGAGAACGACATCATGGAGCGGAAACCGAAGCCGAAGAAGGAGGGCCTGTTCGCCCACGGGTTCGGCGTCCGTATCGTTTTACAGGGCTTCATGTTTGGCGCGTTGGCTCTTGCCGCGTTTTATATTGGCGAGGCGGAGACCGGGCTTTTGGCCGGAGGGCAGACGCTGGCGTTTATGGTGCTTGCCCTGTCCCAAGTCGTGCAGGCGTTCAATATGCGGTCTGACCATTCCATCTTTCAGATCGGGCCCTTTGGGAACCGCAGTCTGAACGGAGCGGCTCTTGTCTCCGTGGCGCTGGTCCTGCTGGTGCTGTTCACTCCGCTCTCCATTCCCTTTGGTTTGATTGCACTGCCGGTCAAGCTGTATGGGATCGGCGCGGCCCTGATCTTCGTCCCCATTCTTGTGATGGAGCTCTCCAAGGTGTGCGGTCTGATCAAACACCAACACACATAACCTATTTGCCATATAAACGGGGATGTCGGAATCCCGGCATCCCCATTGAGGGAGCTTGCAATGGAAAGCGGATGTGCTTGTGCCCACAGAGACCGTCTTGGGGAACGCCGGTCGCCTCATTCCTATTCAGGCCCGTGACTTGAAACTGGATCATGCCCCTACTACAGCAAGGTATCCGAAAAAGATATATTACCGCATTTTGCCGCCCGATATCTCCCGGATACGCTGTGCCGTTTGGTATGCTGCTTGGTGTTCCCGCAGTTTCATCTGCCTACGCGCTCATAAAGGAAGCGACAGGGCTCCGGGAGCAGAGGATGCGTACAGCAAGGCGTGCGGAGTGAAAAGAGCTTTTCCGCTGGCGGTAAAGCGGCCCGCCAATCAAAAGTCTGCTACGCCATGGCAAAGATAAGACCAAGAGCAATTCAGCTGAACTGCCCTTGGTCTTATTTTATGCCTTTCCATATTTCTCCCGCAAACTCTGGTGGCCCCTCTGGTCGTGCCGGCGGAGGCCGTCTCTCGTCACAAGCTCCCATGTGCCCTTTGCCCGAGGGGATAGATCAAGACACATCGTTTCTTTTGGATAGCAGCTCTCCGGGTCAAAGGTCAAATCAGAAGCCACCCGCCTCTGCCAGACGGTCTCTTCCGCCAGCTCTGCTTTGCCTGTCTCGTAGCTCTTTAACTCATGGGTAGTGTCGATTTTTCGCAAAAATTCCTCAGCGGTGAGTTCGTCGCGCAGATACTCCATCCGAGCTAACCGGGCATTCTCGCTCCAGGAATCGTATTGCGAATAGTCCATGGGGACCAGCCGTGAATGCTCTTCTGGGAGGGCATCCTTATAACGCAGGAAACGGGCGTACATACGGTCACGAAGCTGTTTACAGACGAGGAGCGCCTCGTCTTTTTCTCTGCCCTCGTTGCGCTGGAACCGGGAGCCCCTCTGCTTGCAGGGGAAGCCGTCTATGACTCGGTCGCAGTAGCGGGTGGCCTTTTTCGTCTTTGGGATGAAGTAGCCCCAGCAGTATTCGCACCGGGTGATGCGCTGTTTATCCTGGTGGAAGTAAAGCGCCAACTCCAGAAGGTACAGGCCGAGAAGGTTGTGTGCGGAGAAGACGCGCCCGCTCTCTGGGACGCCGTCCAACAATGCCGGGTCGCAGAGCCGAGCCACATCGGGATAGACAGAGCGCAGTTTCTCAAACCGCTCCCGCTGGCTGGTCCGCTCCATGCCGTCGAAGGTCATCTCAAAGATATTTCGCAGATAGATCTGCGTCCGAATTGGCTCCTCTAAAATACGAAGAATCTGCTGTCCTGCCTTCAGAAGAAAAGACGCGCTCCCGTCATCCTCCATCTGCAAGCTCTGGTGTAGGAACTCGCCTAACACGAAGAAGCCCACTGGGTCTTTAACGTGGAGCAAGGATGGCAACAACAGGGCCTCCGCAACAAAGTCCTCTAAATCGGCGGTTGGGATGTCCAGATGCTCCTCAAAGAGTGGGTATTCCGTCCACAGCCGTTTGATCTCCCGGCGGTAGTCCGAGTAGTCGGTCTCGACAGCGGTGATCAGAGCCTCTGCAGGCGTGGCTGCGGGCAAGTGTTCCTCGGTTCCGTCCGCATAGTGAAGGATGACAGAAAAACAACCATTGTCCTCCTCTTCCAAAAGAAGCCCCGCACCGATAGTTGTCATGTCCGTCACCTCCTCCGCAAAGATCACTTCCTGATGTAATCTTCCGCAAA
Organism: uncultured Dysosmobacter sp.; assembly: GCF_947631635.1. Taxonomy (GTDB): domain Bacteria; phylum Bacillota; class Clostridia; order Oscillospirales; family Oscillospiraceae; genus Oscillibacter. Next base: position 39,775 of record NZ_CANRMB010000021.1, on the reverse strand, counting down.
ATTATTCTATCATAAAACCATCGGGGATGGTAGAACCGAAAAATAATTTCAGGAGGTACAATATGAAGCAATCGCAGTACAAGTCCTATGACGACCTGCCCCTGTTCCTCAACGCTGAATTGGTAGCGAAGCTGCTCGGGGTGTCGCCAAGCAGCGGTTATGAGCTGATGCATGAACCGGGCTTCCCGGTGCTGAAGGTGGGTAGCCGCATGGTGGTGCCCAAGAAGAAATTCGTCCAGTGGGTGGAAGAACACACAGCGGGAGGTGATGGAACATGAGAAAACACCGTGTCCCTCTGGGCTGGCCTCGCCGTGATCCAAGGTGCTATCGGTTCCCGGTGTCGAATGAGGTGTGGGAGTACAAACTCCAGCCCACAGAGTTCGTGATCCTCTCCTACATCTGCTACCAGCAGACTCATGGCAGAGAAGAAAAGAAAGTCAGTGCGCAAGCGGTGGCGGACAGTCTCCGGTTGACCGCCGCCACGGCGGAGAAGCACCTTGCCACTCTGGTAAGCAAGGGCCTCATTACTGAAAACGGTACCCTCTCATCCAAGCGTGAGACCGGAAAATTTTTCTCTCTTCCTAACGAGGTCTTCCTGCTGGCCCTGCCGTCCACTGCCTTCTTGGTCTACGCCTACCTCCTCTACTGCGAGGACCGCCGCACCCACCAGTGTCATCCCAGCTACCGCACTATCGCCAGGGCAACTGGTCTATCTCTAAACACGGTGGTGAAGTCGGTGGGCGTTCTTGCAGAGAGAACTCTCATCACCATGGAGGGAAGCTGCTGGTTCAACGAGGTAGGAATGAAGCGAAACGGCAACAACGTCTACACCATCCGTCCCATCCGGGAAGCAGTCGATCACTACAACGAGCAGCAGCTCCATCGGCTGGACGCCGAAGTTGAGCGGCAGAGAGTGCAGGCACGGCTGTCGCGGCTGTGTGCGCCACAGGAGCCGCTCTCGACAGCAGGACGGCCACGGACACCACCGACAACGTGAAGCAGTGTGTCGGGTCTGTGTGGCCGCTGTGCGGCATGGACGGTTTCGGCAATATGCCAAACAGCAGGATAAAGGCGTGACGCCTTGAGGGCACCACGCCGGGTTACACCGGCCCGCAGTGCGGGCCGGGAAACGGAATAATCCAAGGTTTAAAGCCGATTGCAGTACATTTTGAAGGAGGTTGTGCAAAACGTAGAATGGCATCAATTTTTCCCGTGTGGCATTGGATTTGGCATTGGCTAAGGGGGAAACCTTAGCGCCGCAAGGGTTTTCCCGACATTACAGGTGGCAAAAACCCCGATTTATACGATTTTGGAGGATAACATCATGGCAGAAGAAAAAGTGAGATTTCAGATGCGGATCGCCCCCGATACAGACCGGAAGGTCAAAGCGGCGATGCCGTTGGCGAATTGCCGGAGTCAAAATGAGTTTGTAGAAAGCGCGCTCCTGTTCTACTGCGACTACCTGACGGCCAGCGACTGCACCACCATACTCCCGCCTATGTACCTGTCCGCTCTGCGCGGTACGGTACAGGATACGGAAAACCGGATCTGCCGTCTGCTGTTCAAACTGGCGGTGGAGCAGGACATGGTGATGAATGTGCTGGCGGCAGGAATGGAGATCCCGGATGAGCAGCTCCACGCACTCCGTGGCCGCTGTGTCCAGAACGTGAAAAAGACCAACGGCAGCGTCACGCTGGATGATGCGGTCCACTATCAAAACGGTGTGGACTGATTCCAACCACTCAAATATTGAGAGACCTAAACAAAGAATAAGGAGCTGGCAAAAATATGTCTGTTCTGATAACTCTGCCCCTGACCTCTGGCTATTCGCCAGCACTGCTGGTATGTTGTGTGGTTGGAAAGGAGGGCAGTACGATGCGAAAAATTTTGGAAGACCTGTACTTCGGTAATATCGCGCCCTATGAAAAGCGGATGGCCGCAAGCTCGGAGCTCCGGCGTTTGGCAAAGCGGGCGTCTGACTGCGAGAGCCAGTTGACAGAACGGCTCAATGAAGAGGAGCAGAAGCTGCTGAACGTACTGATTAACGCACAGCAGGAGATTGACCGCATCACGATCATGGAAAATTTCATCTTGGGATTCCGCCTCGGCGTTCGTCTGATGGCGGAGTGTATGGATGAGGACGACGGAGATCTGGCGAACGGAGGCGGGCACTGATGGCGAAGCGAAGGCCGTCCGGTGACGGCATGGTACGCCGGCGTGATGATGGCCGCTGGGAGGGCCGCATCGTAGTGGGTCACAAGGCAAACGGCGACTCCATCTTCCGCTACGTCTACGCGCCCACACAAAAAGAACTGTCTGCGAAGCTCCGACAGCGCATCGACACCTACCAGGGCGTAGACCTGACGGAACAAAGTCGCATGACGCTCTCAGAGTGGCTGGATCAATGGCTGGTCAGTGTGGAGGGAACGGTTCGTCCTACCACCTTCACCCGGTATCGCGGCACAGTGGAAAACCACCTCAAACCATATCTGGGCAATAGAAAGCTCTCCCAGCTGACGGCGAAAGATATCCAGCGGCTGTATGAAACTCTGGCGAAGGAGGGCCGTCAGGATGGACAAGGTGGTCTCTCCAGCGGAACCATACGCGGCATCCACGCTGTGTTCCACGGGGCGTTGAAAGCGGCGCGGCAGGCCAACCTCATTGCCAAGAACCCCATAGAGGAATTGGAGCCACCCAAGTTTCGCTACAGAGACAAGCAGGTCCTGACGGATGAACAGTTGGATGTGTTTATGAAGATCATCACAGAGGATGAAATCTGGCACGATTTCTTCTACACCGAGCTAACAACAGGTATGCGCCGGGGCGAGATCTGCGGACTCAAGTGGGAGGACTTCGACGAGGTCAATGGAACGCTGAATGTCCGCCGCACTGTCCACGTTGAAAAAGGCGGCAAGCGTACCACATGGGATACCAAAACGAGTGCTGGCTCTCGAACGATTACCCTGCCCTCCAGTACAGTGGAGCTCCTTCGGGACCGCAGACAGTCTGCTCCGTCCGATTGGATATTCCCCGATCCGTTGAAACCGGAAGAGCCTACAAGCCCCGGCTCCGCATATAGTCGCCTCAAAACGCTGCTGCGAAAAGCCGGGCTACCCTCTATTCCGTTCCACGCGCTCAGGCACACCTTCGCCACCCACGCCCTGTCCTCCGGTGTGGATGCCAAGACCCTCTCAGGTATCCTGGGTCACACACGGGCTGGATTTACTCTGGATACCTACACTCACACCACAGGCGATATGCAGAAGCGGGCCGCTGAAATTGTGGAGGAATTTATGACGGATATTTTTGGAAAGGAGCTGCGCCCATGGGAAGAAAACGCAAAAACGGCGAGGGCACCGTCCGACTGAGGAAGGACGGTCGCTGGGAAGGCCGAGTGGTCATCGGCTATGATGACAAGGGCCTGCCCAAGACAAAAAATGTGCTGGCAAAAACCAAGGGCGAGTGTGTTGAGAAGCTGAAAGCACTGAGAGACAGCATAGATAGGCCAGCGCCAAGAACTACAAGAGCGGATATGCCCTTCGGGGAGTGGCTCACCTTCTGGTATGAGAAATACAGCAAGCCCAACGTCCGCCCCAATACCCAGCGTGGGTATGAGCGGCTGATGGAGACGTACATCCGCCCGAAGCTGGGGCAAGTCCCGCTCAACAAGCTGACCGCCGGCGATATTCAGCAGCTGTGTGTCTGGATGAAGACGGATGGCCGGATCATGAAACGAGAAACACGTGGGGCCGGTATCTCAGACAGTCAAATCCACAACTGCTATAGTCTGTGCCGCAGGGCATTGGATCAGGCGGTGGAGGAATGCCTCATTCCCAAGAATCCGGCGCTGGACTGCAAAGCTCCAACTTGTAAGCGACAGGAGATGAACATCCTCTCCAAAGAAGAAATGCGAAAACTCTTGATTCAGGCCAATCAGGAAGGCTACTATGAGGTGTTCCTCATGGAGTTTGCTACTGGACTCCGGCTGGGTGAGCTGATGGCGCTCCAGTGGGATGATTTGAATATGACCACCGGGGAATTGCGGATCAACAAGCAGATCTATCCGATAGATGGGAAGTTGACCATATCCGAGCCGAAAACCGATGCAGGAATCCGAACACTCATCCTTCCACCCTCTGTATTGAATGTCATGCGGGAATACAGGAAAACGGTAGACTCCCGGTGGATGTTCCCTTCCCCAAAAGTGGAGGACGCTCCCATCGGTCCCAGCGTGATCCGCCACCGATTGAACAAGCTCCTCGACCATGCCGGGTGCCGGCAGGTACGGTTCCATGATTTGAGACACGGATTCGCCACAAATGCGCTAGCCCATGGAATGGATGTGAAGACCCTGTCCACGATTTTGGGCCACACCTCCGGTAACACGACGCTGAACATCTACACACACGCTACAGATACCATGAGGAAATCAGCGGCAGAGAAAATCGACCGTGGAATCGCAAAAGCGGAGCCGAAACAGGAACTCGAGCGTGCTACAGAGCAACTCCCCGCCTTTCAGCCTACAAAAGGCAGAAAGCGCAAATGGGGAACCGGGAGCGTAACCCAATGCAACACCAACCGCTGGCGTGGATACTTCTCCAGAGTATGGCCAGACGGGACAACACATTTTAAGGATGTCTATGCTCCCACCAAGGAAGAATGTGAGGCCCTGCTGAGGGAGGCTATCTCGGAGATGAAAAAGGCGATCACCGCTGAAAGAGAAAGGATGGAGAACGAAGTCAGAGCAAGCTGAATAAGCAACTGTCCCCGCTGGGTTTTTCCCAGCGGGGACGCTTTTCTGTCTGTGGGCAAATATGTGGTCAAAGCCTGCGCTGTAAAAAATAGACAGCCGAATAAATGCTGAAAAAACAAGGTGTCCCGATAAAGTCGGGAACATTCAGAGAAAATAGTGAGGGGTATGTTTCTGCTGTCTGATTGCCACAATGCCTACAAAGAGTAGGGCCAACCTTCGTGGAACTCATTTCTGAACAAACTGATAACTCTGCCCTTAGCCACTGGCTATTCCCCGCCGTTGCTGGTATGTTGTGTGGCTGGAAAGGAGGTCAGACCGATGCGAAAGATTTTGGAGGATCTGTACTTCGGCAATATCGTACCCTACGATAAGCAAATGGTCGCAAACTCAGAGCTAAGGCGTTTGGTGAAACGTGCCGCTGACTGTGAGAGCCAGTTAACAGAACGGCTCAATGAAGAAGAACGCAAACTACTCAATGTGCTTACCAACGCACAGCACGAAATCGACCGTATCACGGCTCTGGAAGATTTTATCTTGGGGTTCCGCCTCGGCATTCGGCTGATGATGGAGTGCATGGATGAGAACGACGGTAATTTGGCGGACGGAGGTAGACGCTGATGGCAAAGCGCAGAGCCAACGGAGAAGGTAGCATCCGTAAGCGAAAGGATGGCCGCTGGGAGGGCCGCTACACGGCAGGGCGCGATCCAGTAACCGGGAAGGCCATCTACAAAAACGTTCTCGGCAGGACACAGGCAGAGGTCAAGAAAAAGCTCAAGACGGCGATTGAGAAAAACGGCAATCTGGACACAAAATCAGGGCAGTACACTGTAGGAAAATGGCTGGATGTTTGGATGGAGAACTACGCAAAGCTGCAAGTCCGGCCCTCGTCCCACAAGACCTACCAAGGCTTCATCGAGAACCACATCAAGCCCGCTCTCGGGGATATTCCCCTGGAAAAACTGACGGCGATGGACCTCCAGCGGCTGTATAAGCAACTGCTGGAAAATGGCAGGGTAGAATGCACAGAGTCCAGAAACAAACCGAAGGGACTCAGCGTTGAAACGGTGCGGAATATCAACCAGATGATCTCCTCTGCACTGAACTGCGCCGTGGAGCAGCGGCTAATTCCCAGCAATCCAACGAGAGGCTGAGTCCTCCCGAAGCTGGAGAAAAAAGAGATGAAGATCCTGCCGCCGGAAAGCGTCGTCACCTTCTTCGAAGAAGCAAGGCGCAGCGGTGTGTTCGATCTCTACTACATCGACCTGGCAACTGGCCTCCGGCGAGGGGAGTTGCTGGGGCTGAAATGGAGCGAATACGCTTCCACGATCTCAGACACACCTATGCGACAAATTTCGACAGAGACTTTCTTGCTTCGACATGATATAATAAAAATTTTTGCCGAAACTCTGTGCCGCTTTTAGGTCAAAAATTACTAAGGACTGGTCGGAAAAGCCCTGATTTATGGGGAATTCCGTTGTGTCCTTATTATACCCTATGGGCACACCTTCTCGGTCCTGGCTCTCCAAAACGGTGTGGATGTGAAAACCCTGTCCGCCATGCTGGGCCACTACTCGGCGGGCTTCACACTGGACACCTACGCCCACGTCACGACCTCGATGCAGAAACAGGCGACGAATGCAGTAGGCAGCTTCTTCTCCGGCGCGCTCCAGCCCTGACCGCTCCGATATCCCGTATGAGTCACGGCTTGGATGAAACGGGAACCGCAAAAATAAACGCCCAGGAAAAGTACAGAAGACAAAAGCAAAGCCGCTGAAATTCGATGAATTTCAGCGGCTTTGGTACGCCCTGAGGGATTCGAAAAATAAGACCCAAATTTTTGTAACTTTTTTCAGTGTAAAAGAGTAGCCAAAATATCCAATCCGCGTTCTAACAAGGCTACATTTCTGGGAGAACTAATGGCTATTCTGGCTGCAGGAAAAACTGATGCATTTCCCACAACAAAACGCTGGCTTCCAAATATTTGCACCCCTCGTTCCTTTGCTGCGCGCTCAAAATTCGCGCTACTCCACTTTCGTGGAAGATGCAACCAACGAAATTGGGAATTCGAATCCCCCAACATATAGTATTTTGACAAATAAAGATCAATTAGAGTGTTTCGCTTAATCAACTCTTCACGTTTTTCCTCGATAATCTGTTCCGCCATTCCCGAATTGATCAATTGTGAAACCAGCTCTGCTTCCAGCGGCGGTGCCATAACGTTAACGTTGGCATGGGTCGTAAACATTATCTCTATATATGCTGTCGGCACATATACGAACGCAATTCGAAAACCTGGAGAAAGCGAATTAGAAACGGAAGAAATATAAATACTCCTTTCGGGTATCAGTGCGGTGATGGGCATATGAGGCTCAGGGCTCAGGAACGAAAATGAGCTGTCTTCGATGCAAATCAGGTTAAACTTCCTTGCAATGTCTGCAACCGCAGCCCGCTCCTCATAGCTCATATAAATAGTAGTTGGATTATGGTGATCGGGAATCAAATAAATACCCTTAATCGTATCATTCACACAAATCCGTTTTAAACTTGAGACATCGAGATTCTGATCCACATAGGGGATCGGAACCAAGCGAATTCCTAATGTATTTGCGATGTTTTTAAATCCGGGATAGATTACAGCATTTGTTGCGATTTTATCGCCGTAGCGAAAAAGCGCCGCCAAAGTCACAGACAGAGCATTTTGCAAGCCTGCAGTAATCAAAATATTATCTTCTTTAACATTTAGTTTATATCTGGACAACCACTTTACACCGCATTTTTTGTAGGTATCTACGCCATATGTTCCCGGATAAGCAAAAATATCTCCGATTATGTTGGCCTTTTTTAAGAGCTGCTTCAACACATGTGAAGTGTACTTATCTTGCTCCGGAATCGGAAGCGACGCGCCTAAATTAATGCAATGGTTCAAGCCGTCTTCGGCCAACATGGGAAGGTTGGAAATAACGTCTGATGAAACATAAGTCCCCCGTCCAGCCTCTCCGCAAATCAAGCCTTTAGATGCGCAAAGCTTAAACGCTTTGGCAATCGTACTCAAATTTACATCTAAAAAATCTGCCAGTTCCCGCTGAGGGGGAAGTTTTGTATTTGGACGAAGCAAACCATCGCGAATGTCATGTTCCAACTTTTCTGCAATTTCAATATGTAAAGGTACCTGTCCTTCTTTTAAGATACTGGGTTTCCATGTTAGGGGATAGTCATCAAATGAATTAAATGGCATAAAACACCTCTGTTGCTGTCAAGAAGAAATATTTGTGGAACTTGTTCGGCGAAGACGGACAAATTGTTTGCCACACATTTTTTTGTTGTTTGGCAAACAAAACAATATTGTTCGCCAAACAATTTTAACATTTACACCACACAATTTCAAGCGTATTTTATAGGCAGAAGAAGATATATGGAGTGTTTTTTAGCAAAAATATCTATGCGCTTGATAACCTCTGTAATCAATGGTAAGGTGCACCAGCCAGTGATAATCTTTTTTAATCACAACCAGATAAAATGGTGGAGAAAGGATGATGTATATGAAAAAGAAAAAAATTGGCCTGCTGGGTGGGTTCAGTTATGAATCTACCCTGCAGTATTACGACAATCTGATGCGGCTGTACTATGACCAGTATCACGATTATTACTATCCTGAACTGGTGATCTACAGCATGGATTTTCAGAAATTCACTGATATGGAAAATGAAAATCGAATGGATGATTATCGGGAATACATTCTGAACGCTATCAACGACTTGGCGGCGGCCGGTGTGGATTTTGTCGCTATGACCGCAAACTCTCCCCACTCCGTGTATGATGATGTCGCTCCCAAAGCCCCAGTCCCGATGATCAGCATCGTGGAGTCCGTTGCTCAGTACGCACTGGCACATCATATGAAAAAAATCCTTTTGACCGGTATCAAATACACCATGAATTCCGAGTTTTATCCCAAGGGGCTGGCAAAACACGGAATTGAAGTGGTCATTCCCAGCGATGCAGACAAGGATGAAATTAACAATATTATCTTTGACGAACTGTGCATCGGCGTATTTAAGGATAGCACCCGTGAGCGCTTCAAGGAAATCATCGGCAGTTATGAAGCTGACGGTGTGATCCTGGGCTGCACCGAGCTGCCTCTGCTGCTGCACCAGGAGGATACTGATATTCCTGTCATCAGTTCTGTTGATGTACATTGTAAGTCAATCATGGAGTATACGTTGGCACCGTGAGGTGTGATAATGGGAGCCTAAAAATATTGAAGGAGGCAATCTTATGAAAGAGAAAAAAGGTTTTCAGATGCCCCATACAATGGCAATCCTATTTTGCTGTCTGATTTTTATCGCAATCTTAACGTACATTATCCCAGCTGGTTCTTATGAACGGATCGTAAACTCCACAGGACGATCTGTTGTTGATCCGGAAAGTTTTCAGTACATTGAATCTGCACCGGTTTCCCCCATGGGCGTATTACGCTCTATCAGTTCGGGCTTTTCTGGAGCCGCATCGATTTTGGCGATGACTTTCTTTTCCGGTGGTGCAATTATGATTTTGCGCCGTATTAATGTGATCGATGCAGCAATGTCTGCACTTGCCCGCAAATTCGAAGGCCGGGGATTGCTGGTGATTCCTGTTTTGATGACGGTCTTTGCACTGATTGATAACTTTATTGGTACGCCTGAGCTATGCATGGTGTATATTCCTATCGTCATGCCGCTGATGTTTAGATTAGGCTTTGACTCCATTACAACGATGGCAACCGTGGTTCTCGGTTCTGCGGTTGGATTCTCCGCTGCATTTGCCAATCCATTCACGGTCATTATTGGTCAGCAAATCTGTGAGTTGCCGCTTTATTCCGGGTGGCAGCTGCGTGTTATTGGCATGATTGTCATGCTGGCTATTGGTATTTTGTACGTGACCCGCTATGCAAAGAAAGTTTTGGCAGATCCGACAGTTTCCAGCGTGTATGCGGAGGATATGGCCAAAAGATCCGAGTATCTGGCTAAGCAAAATGATATTCAATGACTCCCCGGCAGAAAATCGCAGGTATCTACGCAGTTGTGGTATTTATTTCTGCCATTCTGGCCGTTCTGATCATGAAATGGGATCTTCCCGAATTGACCGGTATGTTCCTGGTCATGGGTGTTGGCGCAGGTCTCATCGCGGGGATGTCTGTTCGTAATATCTGCGTTGCAATTGCAGATGGTTGTAAAGATGTCATGCTGGGTGCGATTTATATCTGCCTGGCAAGAGCCGCCTATGTTCTTATGACTGAGGGCAAAATCATCGACACAATCGTCCACGGACTCTCCAATGTACTAAGCGGTTTACCCAGTGGACTGACAGTCATCGGAATTTTAATTATTGTTACAGTTCTGAACTTCTTTGTGTCTTCTGGCAGCGGCAAAGCGGTTATGCTTTTCCCTATACTGGCTCCTTTGGCCGACCTCTGTGGGATTACAAGACAAACCGTGGTTTGGGCATATCAGTTTGGTGACGGTCTGAGCAACATGTTCTGGCCCACAAACGGTACGCAGGGCGCCTGCCTGGGCATTGCCGGTATTCCCTGGAACAAATGGGCGAAGTTTTATTTCCCGCTGTTGTCCATCTGGTGTGTTGTTGCTGCGGCATTCCTGGTATTTGCTCAGGCTATCCACTTTGGTCCATTCTAAGACGGGGAGGATCGGGAAATGAATATTCATCGAGAGAAAATTGTCAGTTTTATTGATGCGCATCGCGATGAAATGATTGACAAGTGGAAGACTTTTGTTAATCTTGAAGGCCACTATGAAGAAAAAGAAGCGGTCGAAAGGGCACAGGCATGGCTGAGAAATGAGTTGGAGCAAGAGGGATTTGAATGTTACATAAGGGAATCTCGACCTGATCGTGCAGGCGTCCTTGTTGGTATTCTGGGAAAAAACCGACCTGGGAAACCAATCATCTTTTCAGGACATGTAGATACGGTTCACCGCACGGGCGCATTTGGAAAACCCGAACCGTTTGAGATTCGGGATGGCAAAGCATACGGCCCGGGTGTTCTAGACATGAAGGGGGGCATCATTGTTTCGTTGTATGTTGTAAAAGCACTGCGCGAGATTGGATATGATGCACATCCCATAAAAATGATGTATGCCGGAGAAGAGGAAGGCGATCATCTGGAAACAGATATCGATGAATTCTTTACCAAGGAAGCATCCGGAGCGCTCTGCGCATTTAACATGGAGACCGGGCATATCTCCAACAGCTTGTGCATCGGACGAAAGTCGGTGTATACATTACATGCAACGGTTCGTGGTTTGGGCGGACATGCTGGCAACGAGTTCACTACCGCAAAAAACGCAGTACATGAAGCAATTTATAAATGTGCAGAACTGATGAAGTTAACTGATTTAGACAAGGGCACGACCATTACAATCAGTATCTTTGATAGTGGTGGAAACACCGGAACTTCGGCGATTCCCGATTGTAGTAACTTTGCGGCGGATATGCGGATATCATCGAGTGAAGAAGGTCAGAAACTGCTAAGCAAAGTAAATGAGATTATGCAGACGAACTTTATCGAAGGAACAACCACGGAGTACGAAATTGACATTGCTAAAATTCACCCGTTCAAAACGAATGACCAAGTTCTCAAACTGTTTGACTTTATCAATAAAGTTGCGATAGAAAACGAGTTTACTCCGTTCGGGTCAATTCAATTAGGCGGCGGATCTGATGCCGGTGCTATCGGGATGGCGGGAATCCCGGTGTTGTGTTCCTGTGGCGTAATCGGTCAATATAACCATAACATACGCGAATATGCTGTGGTGGAATCACTATTTAATCGTGCAAAGATTTATGCCGTTGTTATCGATGAAATGAAAAATTCACCTCAATGGTAGAAATATCTATTGCCATATTTAAAGATCTGACTCGCAAATTGAGCGGTGCCTCACAGAAAATTTGAAGATAGATTTTGCCGAAAATCTAAAGGAACTGCAGTATGTTAGTGTTTATTTTGCTAAGACAAATTTGCATTATGGCCCTGCTGGTTGCTGTTGGTGTATTTCTGAGCCGAAAAGGTTTTTTGTCGGCCCAAGGTTCCAAGGATCTGGGAAGCATTCTGTTGCGAATGATCATTCCCTGTGTCATCCTAAAATCCTATCTGATCCAATATTCCCGGAAGCGCCTGGAGGAATTAGCGCTGTCCGCAGGGCTGGCACTCGCAGGGTTTGTGCTTGCGATGCTCATCGCCTACGCAGTATATGGCAAGCGCCGCCGCATTGAAAATTTTGCCGCAGCTTTCTGCAACGCTGGATTTATTGGTATACCTCTGGCACAGGCTGTTATTGGCGAAGAGGGAGTATTCTATGTTGCCACCTCAATTGCTTTGCTGAATCTGTTTCAGTGGACCTATGGCGTGTACATCATGACAGACCGGAGGGATGCAGTTTCTGCAAAGGCCATTGTTAAAAATCCGGTAGTTATTTCCATTGTTATCGGTGTGGTGTTATTTGTTTCGCGTATCTCGGTACCCGACGTCATTACCAGCACTCTGGGATATATCGCCGGCATGAATACGCCAGTAGCTATGATTCTGATGGGTACATATATGGCAAAACTGACACCCAAACAGATGTTTAATAGGCGGGCTTATGGCTGCGTTCTGTTCCGGCTTATCTTTATTCCGGCGGTTATCCTGCTTTTATTCTGGATCGTTCCTATCCAGAATAAAAGCGTAGCACTGGCTGTCTATTTGGCGGCGGCCACACCAGTGGGAGCAAATATCTGCGTGTTCGCGCAGCAGTACAATTGCGATTATGAGTTTAGTGTTGTTACAGTATGCCTCAGCACGGTCCTGTCGATCATCACGGTTCCCGTTATGGTGACACTGGCACAAATTGCAATTTAGGCTTCATCAAAACTTGAAAAGATGAACAGCAAACCCGATGGCAGACTCAAAAGATTTGCCATCGGGTTTGCTTACGGTCTGGATGTTTTTTAAATCAATCACAGAAGGTGCGAATGACTTCCATGGAAAGCCATCCCCGTTATCTATGCTGGATGATATTCGTGTACCACACCTGTACCACATGAAAGCATTTAAAATCGTATAAGAATGAATATAATTATACAAATTGGATGAATAAAAATTGATATTGTAAAAAACAAAAATCCCGCGGAGCCTTTGTTTTCAATGGCTTGCGGGATTTTCAATTTGGTACGCCGTGAGGGATTCGAACCCCCGGCCTTCTGGTCCGTAGCCAGACGCTCTATCCAGCTGAGCTAACGGCGCATGTCTCACAGACAGCTTAATTATAATAGCACACCTGTTTTTGGAATGCAAGAGTTTTTTTGCTTTTTTTCCACTTTTTTTCGAGGCCTTGTAAATCGGAAGATTTTATGATATAGTAACATCCAATATACAGAAGAAAGTGGTGGGTATATGGATAACTACTCCATCAAAAGCGTGACATTCGGTGGATTCGACAAGCAGGATGTCATTCAATATATTGAACGGACGGCGAAAGAGGCCGCTGAAAACCAGAAAAAGCTTCTGGAGGAGAACGACGGCCTGCGGGAAAAGATGGCGGCCGCGGAACAGGAGATCTCCGCCCTGCGGATGCAGGTGGAGGAGTTGTCCGCCCAGCGGGACACTTTGCAGGCAAAACTGCAGCAGGAGGCATTTGCACGGCAGGCGCTGGAGCCCCTGAAGCCCCTGGAGGCGGAAGTCGCCCGGCTGTCCGCTGAGGCAGATGCCCTGCGCCCTGACGCTGAGGCTTATGCCCAGTTCCGGGAGCGGATCGGAGCCATTGAGTGCGAGGCCCGCAAGCGGGCCGCGGACTTGGAGGCCGCCACCGCTGTTCAATTGCAGCGGACCTTAGATCTGTTCCGCGGGCAGTATCAGGTACTGATGGATACATTTGAATCCACCGCCGCCCATGTGAATGGCGAACTGAGAAAGGTCGAGGTGAACCTCACCCAGCTCCCGCGGGCCATGGACCAGGCCGGGGCGGAGCTGAATCAGCTGTCAGCCGTGCTGGAGCGGACTGCAGGCGGCGAGAATTAAATGGACATGGGCAGGGAGACGGGGGCCTGTGATGTCTCCCTGCCTTATTATATATTACAGTATATAGCGCCTGCTCTGATCTGTTATGCGGAAAATACAGAAAACGGGGGAACGGCAGAGACAGGTCCTGTTAAAAATAAAACAAGAAATTGTTATTTTTTAGATAAGCGTACACGTTTGCGATAATTTTCGTACACGTTTGCGCTTCATTTTGTATAAAAATATGCTGCAACTTTGTGCAAAAGGAAGAAAGCACCATTTTTGTGCAAAATTCCCTTGCATTGAAAAGCCTGGTAGCCTATACTTGGTAACATAAAGTGCGGTCGGATTCTATACAAAATCTTAACGGCGTATGGAGTTGTGACATTCGGGAATATTTGTCTATGGAAGGAATGGCGCGTTGACCGCATAATGGAGTAAACGTGGAATCATTGCAGAGCAGGAGAGAAGGTGAAAAACGGATGTCCCTGGAAGCAATCGAAAAGGTCACACAGGTGGAAAACCTGGGCCGTGAGCGCAAGACGGCCGCTGAAGCGGAGGCGCGACAGATCGTCGCTGACGCGGAGCGGGATGGTCTTGCGCTCTTACAGCAAGTGCGCGCGGATGCGGCTGAGAGCGGCAGAGAGCTTCTGCGGCAGGCGGAAGCGAAAGCGGCGGAGCGTTCGGCGCAGATCAGCCAGACGGCGGAGACGGCCGGCGCCGCGCTGCGGGAGACGGCTGGCAAGCACTTGGAAGAGGCCGCAGAGTTTATTGTCGGAAGGGTTGTGAATCACTGAGATGGCCATTGTAAAAATGAAAAAACTCCGCGTTGTGGCGATGGCCGACCACCGGGATGAACTGCTGAAGGGCCTTTTGCATCTGGGCTGTGTGGAGATCAGCGAGCCGGACGGCAAGCTGGCGGACCCGGCCTGGGCCGCCCTTCTCAAACGCGGAAGCTCTTGCCTGACTGAGACGCGGGGCGAGATCACGGACGTGAACACGGCTCTGGCCGCCATCAAGCGCTATGCGCAGACAAAGGATGGGATGTTTATCCAGCGGCATCCGATCTCTGAGGCAGAATTTCTGAGCGCCGGCACGGTAGAGCGGGCCCGGGCGGTCAGCAAGGATGTGGGAGAAAAGCTGCAGGACCTGACCCGTCTGCAAAGTGAGGAGGCGCGGCTGCTGTCCCGAAAGGCGAGCCTGCAGCCCTGGGCCTCGTTGGACATGCCGCTGGAACAGGCGGGAACGGCCCATACGGTGTTCCAGCTTGGCGTCTGCCCCGGGGCAACGGACACCGGCGCGGTCAAGACCGCGCTGGCGGCGGCTGACACGGCGACGGAGCTGTACGAGGTCAGCGCGGACAAACAGCAGAAATATTATCTGGTGATCTGCCACAAGGCGGATGCGGAAACGGTCCAGGAGACCCTTCGCCCCTTTAATTTCAGCGTGACGGCGTTCCAGAACGTCACCGGAACGGCGGCGGAGAACATCCAGGCGCTGGACCGGCAGGTCGCGGAGAACCGCAGCGCGCAGGAGGCGGCCGTTACCGCCATCGTCCAGAGCGCCGAGGCGCGGGACGCCCTGCGGGTATACGCGGACCGGCTGAACGCCGAGGCGGCGAAGGACGCCAATGCGGAACGGATGCTGACCGACGGCACCATCCTCTTTTTCGAGGGATGGGTCCCGGCGGAACAGGCCAAAGAGGTGGAGGACTTCCTGGCGCGGAGCGGCTGCGCCTGGGAGACGGCGGACCCCACGGAGGAGGAGATCTCCGACGTGCCGGTCCAGCTGAAGAACAACTGGTTCACCAAGCCGCTGAACATGGTGACGGATATGTACTCTCTCCCCGCCTATAACGGGGTGGACCCCAATCCTCTGATGGCTCCGTTCTTCATCCTGTTCTACGGCATGATGATGGCGGACATGGGCTACGGCCTGCTGATGATAGCGGCTTCGCTGTTCATCATGAAAAAGGCCAGGCCCAACGGCCCCACCATGCGGCATATGATCCCGCTGCTGGGGCTTGGCGGCGTGAGCACCTTTATTTGGGGCGCGCTGACCGGCGGATTCTTCGGTGACTTTTTGACCCAGATCGTCAAGCTGACCACCGGAGGGGATTTCGCCCTGCCGGCGCTGTTCTCACCGCTGGACGACGCGGTCCCGGTCCTCATCGGATCCCTGATCCTGGGCGTGCTCCAGGTTTTCACCGGCATGGCTGTCAGCGTGTATAAGCAGGTCAAGCGGGGAGAGGCCATGGCCGCCCTGTGCAACGAGGGCGCGTGGTACTTGGTGTTCCTGCTGGGTGGTTTGGCCGCGCTGGGTGTTCTGCCGATGAAGGTTGCTTTGATCGCAATCGTTGTGGTGCTGGTCATTGGACTGAGCTATGGCAAGAAGGGCGTCTTCGGCAAGCTCATCGGCATTTTCGGCGGCATCTACAACGGCGTCACCGGGTATTTCAGCGACATTTTGTCCTATTCCCGGCTGATGGCCCTGATGCTGGCCGGTGCGGTGGTGGCCCAGGTGTTTAACCAGCTGGGCGCGATGACGGGAAATGTCATCACCTTCGTCATCATCGCCATGATCGGCAACGCGCTGAACTTCGCGCTGAACCTGCTGGGATGCTATGTCCATGACATGCGGCTCCAGTGCCTGGAGTTCTTCGGCCGGTTCTATGAGGACGGCGGCAAAGCCTTTACTCCGTTGGATACCACGACAAAGTATGTGGACATTGTAAAAAACAAATAAACAGGAGGAGTTTCTTATGAGTTTCGTTGATTCTTTTGGTGGACTGGCTCTGGCGCTGCTGGGCGCGGGCCTCGCTGTGGGATTGAGCTGCGTTGGTTCTGCGAAGGGCACCGGCATCGCCGGTGAGGCGGGCACCGGCCTGCTGTGCCAGGACCCCTCGAAATCCGGTAAGGTCATGGTTTTGCAGCTGCTGCCCGGCACCCAGGGCCTGTACGGCATGGTGGTGTTCTTCTTCGCCATCGCCCGGATGGGCCTGATGGGCGGCGATTTCAGCGCCCTGGTGAATATGTCCACCGCAGAGGGCATGGCGTATTTCGCCGCCTGCCTGCCCATGGCGCTGGGCGGACTGCTGTCCGCTATCGCCCAGGGCCGCGTGGCCGCCGGTTCCATCAACATTCTGGCGAAGAAGCCCGACGACTGGTCCAAGGGCCTGCTGCTGTGCGGCATCGTGGAGTTCTACGCCATCCTGTCCCTGCTGGCTTCCATGCTGATGCTGCTGCAGTTCTGATCCCACGGAAAGGGGATTCGACATGAACGGAATCGAAAAGATCACGCAGAGGATCGAAGCCGACGCACAGGCGGAGATCGACCGCATCCTGAATAAGGCCAAAGCGGAGGCCGCGCAGATCACGGCCCGGTATCAGGCCCAGGCGGACACAGAGGCCGCCGAGCTGGCGGCCAGGAACGAAAAAGCCGCCGCTGAACGGGAGGAGCGCCTGGTGAGCGTGGCCCAGATGGAGGCCCGCAAGGTCCAGCTGGCCGCCAAGCAGGAGATGGTGGAAAAGACCTATGTCCGGGCGCTGGAGAAGCTGTGCGCCATGCCGGACGAGCAATACGTAACGGTCCTGGCCGGTCTGCTGGTCCAGGCGTCCTCCAGCGGACGGGAAGAGGCCATCTTCTCCGCCGGAGACCGGGAGCGGGTCGGAAAGGCCGCTGTGGCGAAAGCCAACGAGACCTCCGGCAAAAAGCTGGTCCTGTCGGAGGAGACCCGGCCCATCCAGGGCGGTTTCATCCTGAAGGACCGGAACGTGGAGGTCAACTGCACCTTCGATACCCTGGTGCGCCTGCAGAAAGCGGAGACCGCGGGGGCGGTGGCAAAGAAGCTGTTCCCGGAGGGATGACACCATATCTTCGCCCGTATCACGGGCGCCGGGGCGTGAAGCCGCGGCCATGGGACCGGGAGACGGTCTTATGGAAGAGCAGTACAAGGAGGAAGTGTCTTGGCTAAAAAAATCAAAGACACCGATTACCTGGCGATCTCCACCCGGATCCGGGCCATGGAGAATGGGCTGCTGACCCGGGAGCGGATGGAGCAGGTCCTGGATGCCCGCACGGACGACGAGGCGGTCAAGATCCTCCAGGAGTGCGGCTATCCTGAATTGGACCCCACACATCCGGAGGCTATGGACGCGGCGCTGGCCGCCGCCCGGGAGGCGACGCTGGCCGATCTGGCGGACAGTGCCCCGGACCCCAGGTATATCGATATTTTCAAGCTGAAATATGACTATCACAATGCAAAGGCCATCCTCAAGGCGGACGCCATGGGCATAGACCCGGACCGTCTGCTGATGGATATGGGCCGGGTCCCCGCGGCGGAGCTGAAGGAGGCCGTTCGGACCGGCAGCTTTGAGGAGCTGCCCGCCTGTCTGGCCGCCGCTGTGGCGGAGGCCAAGGAGGTGCTGGACACCACCCGGGATCCCCAGCTGGGCGACATCGTGCTGGACCGCTGGTGCTACAGGGATTTGGGCAGCGTGGCGGAGGAGACCGGCAGCGCGTTCCTCCGTGGCTATGTGCAGGTCCAGATCGACGCCGCCAACCTGCGCACCCTGGTCCGGACCATCCGGATGGGCAAGAACGCGGACTTCCTGCGGGGCGTCCTGTTCGAGGGGGGAGAGATCTCTCCCGGCGCGATCCTGAGCGTCAGCACTGCCGGCGGCAGCGGCATGGCGGAGCTGTACGCCCCCACCCGGTTCCAGGCGGCGGCGGAGGCCGGCGCCGAGGCGCTGCGGGGCGGCGCCATGACGGAGTTTGAAAAGCTCTGCGACGACGCGGTGGGCGATTACCTGTCCGGGGCGCAGTTCGTGCCCTTTGGAGAGGCCCCGCTGCTGGGCTATCTGGCGGCCCGGGAGACCGAGTATACCAACCTGCGGATCCTGCTGCTGGGACGCAGCACGGGCCTGAGCGCCGACGTTATCCGCGCCCGGCTCCGCGCAAGCTATGTGTAAGGCGGTGAAATGATGGCTGCAACGTATCAGATCGCCGTCATCGGCGACTGGGAATCCGTCATGGGTTTCCGTGCTCTGGGCCTGGATACCTATCCCGTCACCTCCCCGGAGGAGGCCAAGGAGAAGGTCCGGGAACTGGCAAAGACAGACTGCGCGGTGATCTATCTCACCGAACAGCTGGCAAAGGATATGGGGGACGTGATCGCCCGCTACAAGGACGAGCTTCGCCCCGCCATCATCCTGATCCCCGGCCGGGAGGGCTCCCTGGGGATCGGCAGGAACAGCATCCAGCGCGCCATTGAGCGAGCGGTGGGTGCGGATATCCTCTAAATGTCCCCTCAGACAAAATGAGTGGGATTTCCGGACCTGCCGGCGGCAGGTCCGCCGGAAAAGCCGCAGGCTTTTCCAGGCCCCTTTCCCGGTTGCCCGCGGGCACAGGGGAGAGGGCTGCCTTTCCAAGCAAATCTACCTGAAAGAAGGTTATACGATTTGAGCGGTAAAGTTGTTAAAGTTTCCGGACCGCTGGTTGTGGCCAAGGGCCTGTCGGACGCCAACATGTCCGACGTGGTCCGCGTTGGCCCACAGCGTCTGATCGGCGAGATCCTGACCATGAAGGGCGACACCGCGTCCATTCAGGTCTATGAGGAGACCTCCGGCCTGGGACCCGGCGCCGTGGTGGAGACCACCGGCGCGCCCATGAGCGTGGAGCTTGGCCCCGGCATGATCGAGGGCATCTACGACGGCATCCAGCGCCCGCTGGAGAAGATCGTGGAGAAGGTGGGTGCCTGCATCACCCGCGGTGTGGAGGTCCCCGCTGTGGATCATGAGAAGAAGTGGGAGTTCACCGCCACCGCCAAGGTGGGCGACCAGGTCACCGGCGGCGACATCCTCGGCACGGTCCCCGAGACCACCGCGGTGCTCCACAAGATCATGGTGCCCCCCAGACTGCGGGGCACCATCACCGACATCAGGAGCGGCTCCTTCAACGTGACGGAGACCATCGCCACCCTGAAGACCGACGACGGCAGGGAAGTCCCCCTGACCATGACACAGAAGTGGCCTGTCCGTGTGGGCCGCCCCTACACCAAGAAATATCCGCCTAAGCGTCCCCTGTGCTCCGGCCAGCGGATCATCGACACCATGTTCCCCATCGCCAAGGGCGGCACCGCCGCCGTCCCCGGCCCCTTCGGCTCCGGCAAGACCGTGGTCCAGCACCAGCTGGCCAAGTGGTCCGATGTGGACATCGTGGTCTACATCGGCTGCGGCGAGCGCGGCAACGAGATGACCGACGTTCTGCGGGAGTTCCCCGAGCTGAAGGACCCCCGCACCGGCGAGTCCCTGATGAAGCGGACTGTGCTGATCGCCAACACCTCCGATATGCCCGTGGCCGCCCGTGAGGCCTCCGTGTACACCGGCATCACCATCGCGGAGTACTTCCGCGACATGGGCTACGACGTGGCCGTTATCGCCGACTCCACCTCCCGCTGGGCCGAGGCACTCCGCGAGATGTCCGGCCGTCTGGAGGAGATGCCCGGCGAAGAGGGCTATCCCGCGTACCTGGCCTCCCGTCTGGCCCAGTTCTACGAGCGCGCCGGCTCCGTGGAGTGCATCGGCTCCGACGAGCGCCGGGGCAGCCTGACCGCCGTCGGCGCGGTCTCCCCTCCGGGCGGCGACCTGTCCGAGCCTGTCTCCCAGGCCACCATGCGGATCGTGAAGGTGTTCTGGGCGCTGGATTCCTCTCTGGCCTATAAGCGCCATTTCCCGGCCATCAACTGGCTGAACTCCTATTCCCTGTACTTGGATACCCTGAAGCCCTGGTTCGATGAGAACTTCGGACCGGAGTTCATGCAGAACCGCGGTAAGGCCATGAGCCTCCTGCAGAACGAGTCCAGTCTGAACGAGATCGTCCAGCTGGTCGGTAAGGACGCCCTGTCTCCCAATGACCAGCTGACGCTGGAGGTCGCCCGCATGATCCGCGAGGACTTCCTGCAGCAGAACGCCTTTACCGATATCGACGGCTATTCCAACTATGACCGGCAGGAGAAGCTGCTGGCCCTCATCCTCAGCTATGACAAGCTGTGCCGCGACGCCATCGGCAAGGGCGCGCAGGTCATGAAGCTCTTTGATATCCCCGCCCGTGAGAAGATCGGCCGTGCCAAGAGCGTGCCTGTGGAGGAATATGTGCAGGCATATGGCCAGATCCAGGCTGAGATGGAGCAGCAGATCGAAGCTGTTGCCGCCCAGGGAGGTGAGCTGTAATGATTCGTGAATACAGAACCGTAGAAGAGATCGTCAGCCCGCTGATGATGGTCCGCATGGTGGAGAACGTCACCTATGACGAGCTGGTGGAGGTGGAGCTGCATGACGGCTCCGTCCGCCGCGGCAAGGTGCTGGAGGTCAACGGCGACACCGCCGTGGTCCAGCTGTTCGAGTCCGCCGCAGGCATCAACCTGGCCGACGCCAAGGTCCGCTTCCTGGGCTACCCCCTGCAGCTGGGCGTGTCCGGCGACATGCTGGGCCGCGTGTTCAACGGCATGGGCCAGCCCATCGACGGCGGCCCCGACATCCTGCCGGAGGAGTACCGGGACATCAACGGCCTGCCCATGAACCCCGCCGCCCGCGATTACCCCAACGAATTCATCCAGACCGGCGTCTCTACCATCGACGGCCTGAATACCCTGGTCCGCGGCCAGAAGCTGCCGATTTTCTCCGGCTCCGGCCTGCCCCACGCCAACCTGGCGGCCCAGATCGCCCGTCAGGCCAAGGTGCTGGGCGACGAGGCGGCAAACTTCGCCGTCGTGTTCGCCGCCATCGGCATCACCTTCGAGGAGTCTGAGTTCTTCGTCAGTGAGTTCCGCCGCACCGGTGCCATCGACCGCACCGTGCTGTTCAGCAACCTGGCCAACGACCCGGCTGTCGAGCGTATCTCCACCCCCCGTATGGCCCTGACCGCCGCCGAGTATCTGGCCTTTGAGAAGGGCATGCACGTGCTGGTCATCATGACCGATATCACCAACTACGCCGAGGCCCTGCGTGAGGTCTCCGCCGCCAAGAAGGAGGTCCCCGGCCGCCGCGGCTTCCCCGGCTACCTGTACACCGACCTGGCGACCCTGTACGAGCGCGCCGGCCGCCGCCTGGGCAATCCCGGCTCCATCACCCTGATCCCCATCCTGACCATGCCCGAGGACGACAAGACCCACCCCATCCCCGACCTGACCGGCTATATCACCGAGGGCCAGATCATTCTGAGCCGTGCGCTGTACCGCCAGGGCATCCATCCCCCCGTGGACGTGCTGCCCTCTCTGTCCCGTTTGAAGGATAAGGGCGTGGGCAAGGGCAAGACCCGTGAGGACCACGCGGACACCATGAACCAGCTGTTCGCCGCGTACTCCACCGGTAAGGACAACAAGGAGCTGATGTCCATCCTGGGCGAGGCGGCTCTGACCCCCACGGACCTGCTGTATGCCAAATTCGCCGACGAATTTGAAAAGCGGTATGTGAACCAGGGCTATGAGGAGAACCGCTCCATCGAGGAGACCCTGAACCTGGGCTGGGAGCTGCTGAGCATCCTGCCCAAGGCGGAGCTGAAACGTATCAAACCGGAGCTGATCGAGAAGTACTGGCCGAAGAAAGACCAGGAATGAGGAGGGGTGAGCCATGGCGAACATCACGGTAAGCCCTACCCGTATGGAGCTCACCCGTTTGAAGGGCAAGCTGCGTACCGCCCAGCGGGGCCACAAGCTGCTGAAAGACAAGCGGGATGAGCTGATGAAGCAGTTCCTGGACACGGTGCGGGAGGTCCGCGCGCTCCGCGCCGAGGTGGAGGAGGAGTTGATGACGGTCCACAAGTCCTTCACCGTCGCCTCCGCCCTGATGAGCTCCGAGGCGCTGGAACAGGCGCTGCTGTATCCCAAGCAGAGCGTGGAACTGACCCAGACCAGTCAGAACATCATGTCCGTCAACGTCCCTGTCTATCACTTCCAGACCAAGACCAAGTCCGATTCCGATATCTATCCCTATGGCTTCGCGGCCACCTCCGGTGAGCTGGATACCGCCGTGGATGCCCTGGGGCGCGTATTTCGGAAGATGCTGAAGCTGGCGGAGATCGAAAAGTCCGCCCAACTGATGGCGGAGGAGATCGAAAAGACCCGCCGCCGCGTCAACGCCCTGGAGTATGTGGTGATCCCCGACACCCAGGAGTCGATCCGCTATATCACCATGAAGCTGGATGAGAACGACCGCGCCACCACCACCCGGCTGATGAAGGTGAAGGATATGATCCTGAAGGAGTCTCTGGAGGAGAAGCGGGCCGAGACCGCAAAAGCCATTGAGACGTTTGGGGCAGAGGAGAAGCCTGTGTAAATCGGAAAAGAAACTGTTCCTGACACGATGAAAACAGGGCGGCCCTAAAGGGCCGCCCTGTTTTATGGACAAAATCAAGGTTAGCTGGATAAAACCTTGACAAACCGCGTGGAATGGAATAGATTATGATTTGGAAAAAATTCTTACAAAAAGGGAGAATCAAATCATGCATTGCACACAGTCTGTCACATCGGACATCCTGTTCATCGGAGCCTCCGACCGCCGGCTGGCCCTGTTTGAAAACGTGTTTCCCATTCCCCGGGGCGTGTCCTATAACGCCTATCTGGTCCTGGACGAAAAGACGGTCCTGCTGGACACCGTGGACAAGGCGGTGGGAGAGCGTTTTTTAGAAAACCTGGAATACGGTCTGAACGGCCGCAAGCTGGACTACATCGTGGTGGACCATATGGAGCCGGACCACTGCGCCACGCTGGGCGAGGTCCTGCGGCGCTACCCGGACGCCCAGGTGGTGGGCAACGCCAAGACCATCACCATGATCGGCCAGTTCTTTGAAAGCGACCTGTCCGGGCGCACTGTGACCGTGAAGGAAGGGGACACCCTGAACACGGGCCGCCATACCTTTACCTTCGCCATGGCGCCCATGGTCCACTGGCCGGAGGTCATGGTGACCTATGATGCCACGGATAAGGTCCTGTTTTCCGCTGACGCCTTCGGCACCTTCGGCGCTCTGAACGGCAATATTTTCGCCGATCAGGTGAATTTTGAGCGGGATTGGCTGGACGATGCCCGGCGCTACTACACCAATATCGTGGGCAAGTACGGCGTCCAGGTCCAGGCCTTGCTGAAAAAGGCCGCCGGGCTGGAAATCGCCTGCATCTGTCCCCTGCACGGCCCTATCTGGCGGGAGAACATCAACTGGTTCATTGATAAATATCAGAAGTGGAGCACCTATACGCCGGAGGACCGGGGCGTGGCGATCTTCTGCGGCTCCATCTACGGCAACACGGAGAACGCGGCGGAGATCCTGGCAAACCGCCTGGCGGAGAAGGGCGTTCAGAATATCGCCTTGTATGACGTGTCCCACACGGATGTGTCCCAGTTGGTGGGCGAGGCTTTCCGGTGCAGCCATCTGGTATTCGCCGCCGCTACATATAACGGGGGCATCTTCACGCCCATGGAGAACCTGCTGCTGGACCTGAAGGCCCACAGCCTGCAAAACCGCACCGCGGCGCTCATTGATAACGGCACCTGGGCGGCCACGGCGGGAAAGCAGATGGCCGAGATCCTGGGGACAATGAAGCATATGACGGTGCTGGAGAGCACGGTCAGCCTGAAATCCTCTGTCAAGGCGGACAAGCGGGAGGCCCTGGAGGCGCTGGCGGATACGCTGGCGGCGGATCTCCTGGGATAAACCAGACGATCAAAAGAGCGGGAGCACGGATGCTCCCGCTCTTGTTTCATTTATGGGATCTGTGAGAATGCGGCGGACGGTGCATGGCCTGTCAAAAAAGCCGAAAAGTCCGCTGGTTCACCAAGAACCATATCCCGTTTCTGCAAAACGATGATCCGCTCCGCCCAGGTGAGTACAAAGAGGTCCTGCGTCTCGACAATGTGGTCCAGAGCGGAATAGGGAACGGTTTCCGCTTCAGCGGCTGTCATTCCATCCGCTGTAAACCGCACCCGCGCAGATGGTGCGTCATCGAAATGCACCAGCAGCTTATGGGCGGCCCTGTCAAAGCCGGAGGGACGTTTCCGGCTGCGCCATAGACAGGCGATGCCGGCTCCGGTGGAAAACACACCGGCCAACAGCGGTACAAACAGCTCCTGCGGTTCCATCAGCCCCGGCACCAGCAGAAAGATCCCCAACAGCAGCAACGCGATGCCGTATATCCGGCACCGGACACGGCGCTTGCGCAGGGCCTGGACGGGCGCCTTTTCCCGGTTGTTGAGACGGTCGGTGTACGTCCACAGCTTTGGAAGCGCTTTCCTTGAGCGCAGCTCGGTGTGCTTCTCCAGCGCCTGGCTCACCTGGGGAACAAGGTCTGGTTTGTCGTAGGGAGAGATCTGAAACACAAATTCCAACCATTTCACCTCTTTCTGCTGCGGTCGCGCTGAATCACACAGACAGTATAGCAGGCAAAATGGTTGGAATTTGTGAACAATCCCTTAAATCTGGAAAGGAAAACAGCGGCTCACAGCAGCGTGATCCCGGCCTTTTCGCAGGCCTCCACGGTGTCCTTGTCCCACAGGCTGGCCTGGACCTCGCCGATGTGGCAGGTGCCCAGCAGCAGCATGCACAGCCGGGACTGGCCGATGCCGCCGCCGATGGACTGGGGCAGCTCGCCGTTCAGCAGCATCTGGTGGAAGGGGAGCTGGCGGCGGTAGTCACAGCCGGCAGCAGTCAACTGACGGTCCAGGGCGGCGGCGTCCACCCGGATGCCCATGGAGGAGACCTCAAACCGGCGCTCCAGAACGGGGTTCCACATCAGGATGTCGCCGTTCAGATCCCAGT
This sequence comes from uncultured Dysosmobacter sp., assembly GCF_947631635.1. Classification (GTDB taxonomy): domain Bacteria; phylum Bacillota; class Clostridia; order Oscillospirales; family Oscillospiraceae; genus Oscillibacter. The sequence continues at coordinate 14,192 of NZ_CANRMB010000021.1, read as the reverse complement.
CGTCATAGTCGGGAGCGCGGCCGTCGTGCTTGATGCCGGACTTCAGCGTCTTGCCGATCTGCATGAGGAACACGGTGTGGTGCTCCCGGCAGATCGCGGTCTCCCGCTCGTTGGGGGTCAGGTCCGGGAAGCGGTCCTCCAGCTCCTGGGTGGTGAGGAAGTACACCTCCCGGTCAGGCTTGAAGGTCAGGACGGGGAAGGCGTTCCGCAGGGCGGTGGCGGTGTCGCAGATGCAGCCCACGATGTCCTGCACGGTGTCTTTCAGATACTGGACATTGCGGTTCTGGGGATCGATGTGCTTCTCCCAGTCCCACTGGTCCACATAGATGGAGTGGAGATTGTCCACCTCCTCATCCCGGCGGATGGCGTTCATGTCGGTATACAGGCCGGTGCCCAGCTTGAATTCATAGCGCTTCAGCGCCAGACGCTTCCACTTGGCCAGGGAGTGGACCACCTGCCCGTCGGTCCCCACGTCGGGAATGTCGAAGGACACGGGGCGCTCCACGCCGTTCAGGTCGTCGTTCAGGCCGGTGCGGCCGTCCACGAACAGGGGGGCGGAGACCCGGTGGAGGTTCAGGCGGACCGTCAGGTTGTGCTGGAAGTCCGCGTGGATCAGTTCGATGGCGCGCTGGAGCTCGTTGTTGGTCAGCGGCATACGGTAGCCGGCGGGGATCGTCAATTTGCTCATGCTTCAAAACAGTCCTTTATTTAAATTTTTCGGCAAGACCGCGGAAAAGCGGCGCTGCCGGAAGCGCTAGAAAAGCAGGGAGAGAACAGCAGGGGTGACATAGGCCTCCACCACGGCGGAGACGGCCAGCAGGGGGATCAGCACCAACAGCAGCATCCGGGAGATCAGCACCAGGCAGTCCCAGACATGGAGAGCGGAGGAATCCCTGCGGCAGCGGCGGGTGAGCTGTCCGCAGACATACAGGCCCATGGCAAAGGCCAGGACCAGAGCCGGAAGCTCAAAAATGCCGTGGGGCACGATGGCGGCCAGATAGCCCAGCATGGAGACGCCCTCGGACAGATACCAGGCCGCCAGGATGCCAAGGAGCATGGCATTGATGCCCAGCGCCATGGCGGAAAGGTAGAGGAAGGGGATCAGTCCGTAGACCATGGTGAAGGCACAGGCCCGCAAATTGTTGGAGAACAGTCCCAGGGCGGAGAGCGAGCCGTCCTCTTCCACGACATGCAGGCCGTCCATGGCGTCCAGCACCAGCTTTACCAGCTGCGTCCGGAGGTCCGGCAGGAACATGCAGAGGGCAAAGGCCAGAACAGCCAGCAGGGGAAAGGCGATGGCGGTGCGCTTGACCTCGCCGTTCAGACCGTTGTGCCAGGCGTTTTTCAAACCGTCAAATTGGTATTGGAGGAAATCCCTCATGCCTTCAGCTTCTCCATACCCAGCCGCAGGCGGCGGAGGGTCTCATCCTTACCAAGGATGTGGCACAGCTCCACGGCGCCGCCGGGGGTCACCAGCTTGCCGGCCACGGCGATGCGGACAGGCCACATCAATGTGGCGTTCTTCACGCCCAGCTTCTCAGCGAGGCCGATCAGCGTGTCGTGCACCTGGTCCATGGTCCAGTCAGAGATGCCCTCCAGGGCGGGAACGGCCTCTTCCAGCATATGCAGGGAGACCTCGGAATTGGTCTTGGATTTTTTGTTGGTGAAGAATTCCACATCGTAGTCCGGCACAGCGTCGAAGAAGTCCACCTTTTCGGGGATGTCTGTCAGCTTCTCGCACCGGGCCTGGAGCAGGGCGGCGATGGCGGCGGGATCGATGGCGGGATTCTTCACGGTCTCGCGGATATAGGGCTCCGCCGCTTGGGCGAATTCCCCGGCGGGCAGCGCCCGGAGATAGGTGGCGTTGAAGTAGGTCAGCTTGTCGATGTCGAAGATGGCGGGGGATTTGGAGATGCCCGCGATATCGAAGGCATCCACCAGCTCTTCCAGGGAGAAGATCTCCTGCTCGCTGCGTTCGCCCTTGGGAGCCCAGCCCAGCAGGGCCACATAGTTCAAAATGGCGTCCGTCAGATAGCCCTGGGCCTTCAGATCCTCGTAGGAGGGGTCCCCGTGGCGCTTGCTCATCTTGTTGTGCTGGTCCCGCATGACGGGGGAGCAGTGGACATAGGTGGGGATCTCCCAGCCGAAGGCCTCATACAGCAGGTTGTACTTGGGGGCGGAGGAGAGATACTCGCTGCCCCGGACCACATGGGTGATGCCCATCAGATGGTCGTCCACCACATTGGCGAAGTTGTAGGTGGGCAGGCCGTCCCGCTTCAGCAGCACCTGGTCGTCCAGGGTCTTGTTCTCCACGGTGATGTCGCCGAAGCTGACGTCGTGGAAGGTGGTGGTGCCCTCATGGGGGATGCGCTGCCGGATGACGTAGGGCTTTCCGGCGGCCAGATTGGCGGCGACCTCCTCGGCACTCAAATCCCGGCAGGGGTCGTCGGCCCGGTCAAAATTCCCGGAGTCCTCCTCGGATTCCGTTTTTTCACAGAAGCAGTAGTACGCCGCGCCCTTCTCCACCAGCAGTTCGGCGTATTTGCCGTACAGCCCCCGGCGCTCGGACTGAATATAGGGACCGGTGGGCCCGCCCACATCGGGACCCTCGTCGTGGGTGAGGCCGCATTCGGCCATGGTGCGGTAGATGACGTCGGTGGCGCCCTCCACCAGGCGGCCCTGGTCGGTGTCCTCGATGCGGAGGATAAAGGTGCCGTCCGCGTGGCGGGCGATCAGCCAGGTATACAGCGCGGTGCGCAGGTTGCCCACGTGCATATAGCCGGTGGGGGAGGGGGCGAACCGCGTGCGGACCTTCCCCTTGGGGATGCGGGCCTCCATCTCCTGGAAAAATTTCATATCAAGTGCCATGAAAGTACCTCCATGAGAGAATTTTTACACAATATAACAAATTACATTATCGCTTTTCAAAGGCGGATTGTCAAGGCGTTTTTCAGGCCAAAGCAGAGAGCGGCTGTCTGCGGTCAGAGGACAGACCGACGGGGCTTGGGCTGTCAGACGTGCTTTGAAAAGCGGTGCTTCCCGCTTGCCGGAGGGATATATTCACAGGAAAGTGATTGCACTTTTCAGAGTACCGTGATACAATATAAAAGTTAAATTGCCGCCTGATACCTTTGGCGCCGGCGGCGTTGAATATTGAGGTGCGAATCATGGAAAACGTAGTACAGAAAAAGAGAATCCTCAGCGGGATCCAGCCCTCCGGCGACCTGACGCTGGGCTCCTATTTGGGCGCTATTAAGAACTGGGCGGCTCTGGCCGATGAATATGACTGCTATTACATGCTGGCGGATATGCATACCATCACCGTGCGGCAGGTGCCGGCGGACCTGCGCCGCCATACCCTGACCCAGGTGGCGGCCTACATCGCCAGCGGCCTGGACCCGGAGAAGAACGTGCTGTTCGTCCAGTCCCACGTTCCCGCCCATGCCCAACTGGGCTGGGTGCTGGACTGCTACACCATGTTTGGTGAGCTGTCCCGCATGACCCAGTTCAAGGACAAGTCCGCCAAGAACGCGGACAACATTAACGCGGGCCTCTTCACCTATCCGGCCCTGATGGCCGCCGATATCCTGCTGTACCAGGCGGACCTGGTGCCCGTGGGCCACGACCAGAAGCAGCATGTGGAGATCTGCCGGGATATCGCCAACCGCTTCAATGGCATCTACGGCGATGTGTTCAAGATCCCCGAACCCTATATTCCCCAGGTGGGCGCCCGGGTCATGAGCCTGACCTCACCGGAGAACAAGATGTCCAAGTCCGACAGGGACCAGAACGGCTGCGTTTACATGCTGGAAAAGCCGGAGGACATCATGCGGAAGTTTAAGAAGGCCGTCACGGACTCCGACGCCTGCGTCCGCTTCGACCCCGCCGGAAAGCCCGGCGTGTCCAACCTGATGCAGATCTACTCCGTGGCCACCGGCAAGAGCTTTGAGACCATTGAGGCGGAATTCGACGGCCGGGGCTACGGCGATTTCAAAAAGGCCGTGGGAGAGTCCGTGGTGGAACTGCTGCGCCCCATCCGGGAGGAGACCGAACGCCTGCTGGCGGACAAGGCCTACCTGGAGAGCGTATACCGCGCCGGTGCGGAGAAGGCGTCCTATGTCGCCAACCGCACGGTGAGCAAGGTCTATAAAAAAGTCGGGTTCCTGGCGCGCTGACGGAGGAGAAGCATGTTGGTATTTGAAAGTCAGCTGATCGCCTATGTGCTTCTGGCGCTGCTGGTGGCGCTGGTGGTCAGCTTCCTGATGACGCCGGTGGTCAAGACCTTTGCCTATAAGGTCGGCGCCATCGATGTGCCCAAGGACGCCCGGCGGATGCACAAGGTGCCCATCCCGCGGCTGGGCGGTCTGGCGATCTTCATCGGCTTTATGGTCAGCATCCTGCTGTTCGTGCGTGTCACGCCGGAGATGAAGAGCATCCTCCTGGGGGCTGTGATCATCGTGGTGCTGGGCGTGGTGGACGATATCATGGCCCTGCCCGCCATGTTCAAATTCGTGGTGCAGATCGTGGCGGCGGCCATTCCAGCCACCCACGGCGTGGTCATCCAGGCGTTCTCCAATCCCAATATCTTCTCGGAGAACCTCTACTGGGTGCTGGGCTGGCTGTCGATCCCCGTTACCATTTTGTGGATCGTGGCCATCACCAACGCGGTGAACCTGATCGACGGTCTGGACGGCCTTGCCAACGGCGTCTCCGCCATCTCCGCCACCACGATGCTGGTCATCGCCCTGATGGCGTCCGAGGCGCAGGTGGCCATCGTCCTGGCGGCGCTGGTAGGGGCCTGCGTGGGCTTCATGCCCTATAACCTGAACCCCGCCAAGATGTTCATGGGGGACACCGGCGCCACCTTCCTGGGCTATATCCTGGCCACCATGTCCATCCAGGGCCTGTTCAAGTACTATGCGGTCATCTCCTTCGTGGTGCCCTTCCTGATCCTTGGCCTGCCTATTTTCGACACGGCGTTCGCGTTCATCCGCCGCATCGCCCACGGGCAAAGCCCCATGCACGCCGACCGGAGCCACATCCATCACCGGCTCATCGACATGGGCCTGAACCAGAAGCAGGCGGTGGCGACGCTGTATGTGATCTCCGCCATCCTGGGCCTTTCCGCCGTGGTGCTGACCACCGGCGGCGAGCAGAAGGCCATGCTGTTTTTTGCGGCGCTGTGCATCGTGGCGGTGGTGGCCGCCCGGGTGGTGTTTCCCAAGGAGGTCCGGGAGGAGCTCCATGAGGAGCTGGAGGAGCTGAAGGAGCTGGGCCATCATGAGCCGCCGGAGGAAGAGCCGCCGGAGAAAGGTGAGGAACCGTAAATGGACAAGCTGCGTATCATGAGCGTCTTCGGCACCCGGCCGGAGGCCATCAAAATGTGTCCGTTGGTGCGGGAGCTCTCCACCCGGCCGGAGATCGAGAGCCTCTGCTGCGTCACGGCGCAGCACCGCCAGATGCTGGACTCTGTACTGGAGGTCTTTGATCTCAAGCCGGATTGGGACCTGGACATCATGACCCCCCGGCAGACCCTGTCCACCATCACCAGCAAATGCCTGCTGGGGATGGACGGGGCCATCGACGCGCTGAAGCCGGATATGATCCTGGTCCACGGCGACACCTCCACCACCTTTGCCGGAGCGCTGTCCGCCTTTTACCATCAGGTGCCGGTGGGACACGTGGAGGCCGGATTGAGAACGTATGACAAGTATTCTCCCTTTCCAGAGGAGATGAACCGCAAGCTGGTCTCCACCATTGCGGACCTGTATTTCTGCCCCACAGTGAACAACCGGGACAACCTCCTGCGGGAGGGGATCAGCCAGGGGGTGTTCGTCACCGGAAACACGGTGATCGACGCCTTAAAGACCACGGTGCGGGAGGATTACCATTTTGCCACGGAGGAGCTGAACCACCTGCCCTACGGGGAGAGGAAGATCATCCTGGTCACCTGCCACCGGCGGGAGAACTATGGGAAGCCGATGAAGCACATCATGCTGGCCCTGCGGCAGATCGCGGAGCAGCACACGGATGTGGAGCTGGTGTATCCCGTCCACTTGAGCCCGGTGGTCCGGGAGGCGGTAGACGCCTATCTGCGGGGGGCGCCCCGGGTCCACCTCATCGACCCGCTGCCGGCCGACGAGATGCACAACCTGATGGCCCGCTGCTATATGGTCATGACGGACTCCGGCGGATTGCAGGAGGAGGCGCCCGCCCTGGGCAAGCCGGTCCTGGTCCTGCGGCGGGAGACGGAGCGGCCCGAGGCTGTGGAGGCCGGTACAGTGAAGCTGGCCGGTGTGGTGCAGGACGATATCGTCACCATGGCGGAACGGCTGATCTGCGACCGAGAGGCCTATGCCAGAATGGCCCACGCCGTGAACCCCTACGGCGACGGCAATGCCTGCCGCCGGATCGCGGACGCCATCCTGTGGCACTTCGGCAGGGGAGAGAAGCCCGCGGATTATCAGGCGTAAACAGCCGGGAGAGGAGGCAGGCATGGACAAGCGGAGATTGAACCGGATCACCTTGGCCCTTGTGGCGCTGATGGTGCTGGCCGCCGCCCTGATGCTGTGGAGCAGTCTGCGCCGCTCCTCCCATATCACGCTGCCGGAGCCGGGGCCGGACCCGGACCAGCTGACGGAGGGCGACGCCCCCGGCGGCGACCTGCCGACGGTGGTGGCCGTGACGCCGGAGACGGTCCAGGCGGCGGTGGAGACACTGACCCGGCCGGAGTCATACAGCCGCGCCGTGACGGTGGAGCAGTTTTGGAATGGCGGCAGCGGTACTTACGAGGTCACGGTGGCTGTCAGAGACGGCTGGACTCGAACGGACCGCACCCTGCCGGACGGACGGATACGCCACGCGGTCACCAACGGGGAGACGACACATATCTGGTATAACGACGAGAAAAGCGTCTATACCGTGCCCGCTGGGGATATTTCAGCGGACAATGAGCAGACCATTCCAACCTATGAGGATATCCTCCGTTTGCAGACGGCGGATATCACGGAGGCGGATTACCGCACGGTCTCAAATGTAAACTGCATCTATGTGGAGGCAGGAGAGCTGCCGGAGGGGTATGTGTTTCGGTACTGGGTCAGTGTGGACACCGGCCTTCTGGTCGCGGCGGAAAAGCTGCTGGAAGGGGAGACCGTCTACCGGATGGGGGCGCTGACTGTGGATCAGGAGGCGCCTGACGCGTCGAATTTTACACTGCCGGACGGAACAGCCCTGCTGAATGGATAAGGGGGCGCCACCGCCCTTTGTATAATCAAATAACTTGAAAAGTGGTAAACCCACTTTTCAAGTGTCACAGCGCATATGCGCTGTGACAGGCCGCGAAAGCGGCCTTGATTTAGATTTCATAGTCATTAACTGTGCGCTTCGCGCACAGCGGGCATTGCCCGCTTGAAAAACAGCTTTGCTATTTTTCAAGTTCATTGACTATATCAGGACATGCGGAAGGGACAGATCTTTCGATCTGTCCCTTCTTTCTCTGTCTATTCGAGGGCTGCTGAAAAAGCGCTCCCCATGTGCACGGAGACCGGCGGGGCACACAAATAGGGCCGTGATTTGGATTCCCGTGGGACTGTCTCAACTAATCAGCGGGGGTCCCGCTGTCCGAGAGCTGAAATTCAAAAAACTGACAGTACTGGGCCAGATCCCGGGATCTGCCGCTGCCGGCAAAGGGCTGATAGGGATAGCGGAGGGGAGAGCGGTCCCGGTAGAAGTTCACAATGCAGTTGTGGTTGTAATAAGCATCCGGGGCGCTTAAATCCAGCTCCGAGAGCTGAAGGGAACAGACAAACAGACAGGTCCGCTCCTTGGCCCCGGCAGGAAAGCTGTACCTGGCCCGGATTCTGGTCTCCTCAAAGGGACCGGTGAAGTAGTTGTCCAGGGTCTCCATCTGTTCTGTTACGGGAACCGTCGTCCGGTGCGTAACGCCGCCCTTTTGATAGGTCAGGTAGCAGGCGCCGTCCCAGCGGGTGACGCCGGAGTCCCGGAATTCCGCCAGGTTCTGCCAGTAGAGGCTGATGGCGTCGTCATATTCCGCCAGCACATAGAACCGGGCCGTGCCGTCCCCCAGATAGACCATGGTGCCGGAGGCGGTGAAGGGATGGCCGTCCATCTCCATGTCATGCCTTTGGTCAGAATCATTGGGCCGGAAGACACAGGCGGAGGCTCCCGCCAGCTTTTCCAGCTCTTCCGGAGGCAGGTAGTCCAGCATTTCCCGGGGAAAACCCAGGTCCAGCAGGCGGTCCCTTGTGGAAGCGGCCTCCGGGGAATCGAGGGTTTGCCGGATCGGCGTTCCCGAAAGCCGGATGTGGCCGAAAAAGAAACTGCAAAGCAAAATCACAACCAGCAGGGAGCTGTAGAGCAGTCCCTGAAACCGGGCGGAGCTGATCTTCACAGGAGCCGCGTGCACAGCGTATCCCCAGTCATCCAGCTCCGCGGCAGCCTTGGTCAGGGAGCGGATGATGCGGACAAAGGCGATCATCACCGCGCCCCACACGAGCCATCCCGGCTCCGGCCAGGCCAGCCCCAAAAAGAGGATGACCAGATACCATACCATCGCCCACAGGGCGGGGTCCCTTCTGGAGGTCCGGCCCAGCTCCGCGGCGGCTCTCCGCAGGGCCTCCCGGAGGGAGAGGAACAGCAAAAAGGTGGCGGCGGCCTGCAAAATCGTGCGGGAGACAGGGAAAATATCAGCATAGGGCGTGGCGTTCAGCACCAGATTGATAGAAAGTAAAATAACTTTACAGATACTGCAAATAAACCCGAATTGGAACCACCGATTGTTGTTCCGCAGCGCCCGGAAGCCCAGATAGAGGTTGACGGTGCCAATGGCAGGCAGGATATATTGCAGGCAGGCGAAATTCAGCGTGAAGCAGGTCAGGCAGAGGCCCAGAACGATGCGGTCAATGGCCGTCCGCCAGGGCGTCACCGCCCGGACGGCCTCCGGGGGGAGTTCCGTCATGGATTCCGCCAGCTCCTGGTCAAAAGCGTCCCATTCCCTCATGCGTCGTCACCTCCCAGTTCCTGCCGGAGCCGCTGGCGCAGCCGGTAAAGGCGGCCCTCCGCGGCCCGCTCCGTCATGCCCATCTCCGCCGCGATCTGGGCGGTGGATTGCAGGTAGTAGTATTTTCGGTAGAACAGCTGCTTGTCCCGTTCGCCCAGGCGGGCGATGGCGGCTTTCAGCTGTTCGGCCCGCTCCCGGCGCAGGACCGCCTGCTCCGGGGTGTCGGGAGCAGATGCCTCAGCCTCAGAAGTATGGGTGTCCCGCCGGTGGAGGGCTTTCCAGTGATTCAGCGCGGTGTTCCGCGCCACGGCGGTGAGCCAGGCGGAGAGACCGCCCTTGGACGGGTCATAGCTGTCCAGCTTCTGCCACAGCGCCAGGGACACCTCGGAGAGGCAGTCCTCCGCGTCCGGGCCGTCCCGGAGGACGCCGCCGATGACATACCGCAGAAGGGGACCGTACTGCCGCAGCAGCGCCTCCATCCCGTCTGCGCGGTCGGACGACAGACGGGCCAGCAGGTCCGCGTCGGTCATGGGCATCGCCTCCTCTCGAAAAATCTGATTTCTATCCTATTATACAACCAAAACCGGAAAAACCCACAAAAAAGATCCAGGCGGCAGTTCTGCCGCCTGGGTCCATAATGCTCGCGTCTGTGTGGAATTTTGAAATGCGCTGCACTTACCGGCAGTCCGCCAGATCCTTCAGGAAGGCGTCGATGGCGCTCTCCGGCGTGGCCCAGCTGGTGACGAACCGGACGCAGGTGTGGTCCGCGTCCACGGCATCCTGGGCCTCAAACGCATAGCCCCTGTCCTCCAGCCTGCGGATCACGGCATTGGGCAGAACGGGGAACTGCTGGTTGGTGGGGGAGGCCACCGGGAAGGGATAGCCCAGGGCGGCAACACCGTCCCGCAGGCGGAAGGCCATCTCGTTGGCGTGGCGGGCGATGTCAAAGTACAGACCGTCCTCCAGAATAGCCTGGAACTGGATGCCCAGCAGACGGCCTTTGGCCAGCATGGCGCCTCGCTGCTTCATGTGCCAGCGGAAATGGGCCTTGGGCATCTTGTTGGACAGCACCAGGGCCTCGCCGAAGAGGAGGCCGTTCTTGGTGCCGCCGATATAAAACACGTCGGTCAGCGCGGCGATATCCTCCAGCGTCAGATCGTTCTCCGGGGAGGTGAGGGCGGAGCCAAGCCGGGCGCCGTCCAGGAACAGGTACAGGCCGTGCTCGTCACAGCAGCGCCGCAGGGCGGTCAGCTCCGCCTTGGTGTAGATGGTGCCGATCTCGGTGCTGTCGGAGATATACACTATGCGGGGGAGGACCATGTGTTCGTCGGGATGGGCCTTCACCACGGACTCCACCAGGGCGGGAGTCAGTTTGCCGTCGGGGGCGAAGGCGGTGCAGACCTTGTGGCCGGTAGCCTCGATGGCGCCGGTCTCATGGACGTTGACGTGTCCGGTGTGGGCGGCGATGACCGCTTCATAGGACTGCAAAAACGCGTTGATGACCACCAGGTTGGCCTGGGTGCCGCCCACCAGGAAGTGGATATCGGCCTCCGGCGCCTTGCAGAGGTCCCGGATCAGCGCGGCAGCGGACTGGCAGCGGGGATCCCTGCCGTACCCCACGGTCTGCTCCAGGTTCGTGTCGGTCAGGGCTTGAAGGACCTTGGGATGGGTGCCTTCGCTGTAATCGTTGCGGAAGCTGTACATCATGTTTTACCTGCTTTCTAAAAATATTTTACCTGTTTTCCAAAAGTAACAAAATTAATTTCTAAAATGTAACAGTTTTGCTGTTGAAATCATACCGCATTTCCTGTATAAATGCAAGGAGAGGAAAAAGTTCTCGTAAAATTTCGGAGAACTGGAAATACTGATAGGGCAGCGGGAACCTTTGAGCGGCCCAGGCCGTCTGGATAGAAGAAACAAATAGGGGAGAGGACTATGAAAAAATGGATGACAATGGCGCTGACAGCTCTGCTGCTGACAGGCCTTTTGACCGCCTGCGGCGGCGAGAATGGGGAGAGCGCGGACGTAGACGTGGATCTGGAGAAATTCTACGCGGACGTGTAGGAGGCCTACGGCTGGGGCGACGGCTATATGACGGACATCGAGGGAGAGATGCTGGACAGCTATTACCCCGGCCTGAAGGATATCCCCACGGAGCAGTTCGTGGCAAAGATGCCGATGATGAGCTCCGTGGTGAATGAGATGGTGTTCATGCAGTGCGAGACCGAGGACGACGCGGCCCAGGCCGCCGCGATCCTGCAGGACCGCATCAATGTGCAGGCGGGAGGCGGAGCCTGGTATCCCGAGTCCATGGAGGCGTGGAGCCGCGGCATCGTCATCCAGCAGGGGACCTATGTGTGCATGGTGGCCTCCGCGGAGCACCAGGACGAGATTTCCGGGGGATTCAATCAGAAATTCCTCTGATCCCCACCGCAGGACAGCCGCAGCTTGGCTGCGGCTGTCTTTATGACTGATCCAAAACGGGAGGAAGCAGATTTGATCTTCAGCAGTTTGACATTTCTTTTCGCATATCTGCCGCTGACACTGGCGGTCTATTTTCTGGCGCCTCTGCGGTGGCGGAACCTGGTCCTGCTGCTGGTCAGCCTGTTCTTTTACGGCTGGGGCGAGCCGGTGTACATTCTCATCATGCTCCTCTCCATCGCCATCGACTATACCCATGGCCTGCTGGTGGAGAAATACCGGGCCGACGACAGAAAGGCCCGGTGGTTCGTGGGGCAGTCCGTGGTGTTCAACCTGCTGCTCCTGGGCTTTTTCAAATACTGGGACTTTCTGGCGGACAATTTGTTCCTGCTTGCGGGCATCAGCCTGCCGGAGTGCTTGACGCTGCTTGGCGTCACGGTGCCGCTGCGGAATATCCCGCTGCCCATCGGCATCTCCTTTTTCACCTTCCAGACCATGAGCTATACCATCGACGTCTACCGGAGGGACGCGCCGGTGCAGCGGAATATCGTCAACTTCGGCGCCTTTGTCACCATGTTTCCCCAGTTGATCGCCGGCCCCATCGTAAAATACAAAACGGTGGCAGCGGAGCTGGACCGCCGGACCAACACCGTGGAGTCCTTCGCGCTGGGCGCCCGCCGGTTCTGTGTGGGCCTTGCCAAAAAGGTCCTGCTGGCAAACTCCATCGGCGCGCTGTGGGAGACCTGTCTGGCGGCGCAGGAGGCCGGGACCCTGACCGCCGGCGGCGGCTGGATGGGCCTGCTGGCCTTTGGCTTCCAGATCTACTTTGATTTCTCCGGCTACTCCGATATGGCCATCGGCCTGGGACAGATCTTTGGCTTCCGCTTCCATGAGAATTTTGCCTACCCCTATCTCTCCGCCTCGGTGACGGAGTTCTGGCGGCGGTGGCACATGTCCCTGACCAGCTGGTTCCGGGAGTACCTGTATATCCCCCTGGGCGGCAACCGGGGCGGCACGGCCAGGACCCTGCGGAACATCCTGATCGTCTGGTTCTGCACGGGCTTTTGGCACGGCGCCAGCTGGAATTTCATCCTCTGGGGCCTGTACTTTGCTGTTTGGCTGATCCTGGAGAAGTATGTGTTCCACAGCGTGTTGGAAAGGACGCCTGCATGCATCAAGCATCTCTATACCCTGCTTGTGGTATTTGTGGGCTGGGGCATCTTCGCCATAGAGGACCTCGCCGTCTGCGGGAGCTACCTGGCGGCTTGCTTCGGCGCGGCTCCGGCCTGGAGCGCCGCCGACGGCTTCCGCCTCCGCAGCTACGCGGCCACCTTCCTGGCGCTGATCCTGGCGTCCACCACCCTTGGCAAGCGCTGCTGGCAGCGGCTGCCGGACCGGGCCCGGCAGGTCCTGACGCCTGTGCTGATGGCTTTGAGCCTGGTGGCCTGCACCGCCTATCTGGTGGACGGCAGCTATAATCCATTCCTGTATTTCCGGTTTTGAGGAGGGAAGCGGCATGACAAAAGCATACAGCCGGTTCCTGACGGCCTTTTTCTGCCTGTTTCTGGGAGGACTTTTGGTGTGGCACATCCTGCTGCCGGACCGGGAGAAATCTGAAACGGAGAACCGCACGCTGGCCCAGGCGCCGGAATTTTCCTGGGAAAGCCTGAAGAACGGCAGCTATACAGAGGCGGCGGAGGCGTATTTTGCCGACCAGTTTCCCCTGCGGGACAGCTGGACGGGCCTCAAGGCCCGGGCGGAGCAGCTGATCGGCAAGCGCGAATTCAACGGGGTCTATCTTTGCGGCGGCACGCTGATCTCGAAAGTGGAGACGCCGGACATGGAGCTGGTGGAAAAGAATCTGGACTATATCCGGCGCCTGGCGGAGAAAACGGATACCCCGGTATATCTGGGACTGATCCCCTCCGCGGCGGAGGTCTGGAAGGAAAAGCTCCCCGCTGGAGCGGAGAGCTGGGACCAGACAGGACTGCTGGAGAAAAGCGACATGGACTTCCGCACGGTGCTGGCGGCCCACGCCGAGGAACAGATCTTCTACCGCACCGACCACCACTGGACCACTCTGGGGGCCTATTACGGCTACACCGCCGTGATGGAGGCCCTGGGCAGGGGAGACGAGACGCTGGGTCCGGACGCGTTTGACCATCAGGCGCTTCCCTCCGTCGATGGATTTCAGGGGACGCTGTACTCCCAGTCCGGCATCCACTGGCTGGCGCCGGACACCATGGAGTTCTGGGTCCCGGAGGAGGGATTGACTGTCACCGCCTGGCGGAGCGGGGCCCCAGAGCCGGGGACCCTGTACGACCGCACCTATCTGGACAAAAAGGACAAATACTCCGCCTTCCTGGGCGGCAATCAGCCCCTGTGCGTTATCAGGAATGAAAACCGGCCGGACGGCGGCCGGCTCCTGCTGATCCGGGACTCCTATTCCGACGCATTGGCGCCCTTCCTGGCCCAGCATTTCTCGGAGGTCCATCTGCTGGACCTCCGGTACTACCGGGCGCCTGCCGCCCAATATGCCGCGGAGAACGGCATCGACGATATCTGTGTGCTGTACAGCGTCCAGAATTTCATCTCGGACCGGAATCTGGTCCTGCTGACACAGTGAAAGCGCAGGTGCAAAGCGGCGGCATCAGATCATGAAACAGGAGGTCAAGTGGGAGTGTCCAAAATAAAGATTTGATGATATAATAAGGGATATGAGGAAACAGACAAAAGAGGCATGGAAGAAATG
>NZ_CANRMB010000020.1 GCF_947631635.1 uncultured Dysosmobacter sp. | reverse complement strand
CCGCCGTTGTAGAAGAAATAGCGGACGTCGTACTTCTTGAAGATCTCCAGGATGCGCTTGTAGTCGGTGTCGTCCACATCGGGATCGGCCATCTTATAGCGGCAGGAGCCCAGGGCGGAGGAGGGCGTGTACTTCAGCAGCTCCAGCTCGGCGGGGTCCTCCTGACCCATATCGAACAGGCGGTCGTTCAAAACGCCCTTGATGCCGTGCTCCGCGCCCAGGACGCGGGTGATGTTGGGGTTCTTCAAAGCGGTGTCCACAACGCCGTACACACTGGCGTTGATGACGGAAGTAGGACCGCCGGACTGGCCGACGATGCATGCGCCTTTCAGCTCACTCATGGGAAAAGCCTCCTATAAAAAATATGTTGATTTCCTTTGGGTAAATTAGCGTACTTATCATATCATTGAAAAAAAGAATTGTAAATACTTGCATTTTAATTTTTTTGTGATATTATCATAAAAGAAAATCGTTTTCGTCTGTTTGATTCCCCGGATTTGACAATCCGTTAACGAACGCCTTTTCCGGGCGGGAGCGCGGGGGACCGCGGACGGGACAAAATAAAATAGGAGATGATCGTTATGCCACTGGTTACTTCTACCGAGATGTTCAAGAAAGCATACAACGGCGGCTACGCCATCGGCGCTTTCAACGTCAACAACATGGAGATCGTGCAGGGGATCACCGAGGCCGCCAAGGACCTGGAAGCCCCTCTGATCCTGCAGGTGTCCAAGGGCGCCCGCGCCTATGCCAACCACACCTATCTGATGAAGCTGGTGGAGGCCGCCGTCATCGAGACCGGCCTGCCCATCTGCCTGCATCTGGACCATGGCGACAGCTTTGAGACCTGCAAGAGCTGCATCGACGGCGGCTTCACCTCCGTCATGATCGACGCATCCAGCAAGCCCTTCGCCGAGAACATCGAGATCACCAAGAAGGTCGTGGAGTACGCCCATGACCACGGCGTGGTGGTCGAGGCCGAGCTGGGCACCCTGGCCGGCGTGGAGGACGAGGTGAAGGTCTCCGCCGAGGATTCCTCCTACACCCATCCCGAGGAGGTGGAGGAGTTCGTGTCCAAGACCGGCTGCGACTCTCTGGCCATCGCCATCGGCACCAGCCACGGCGCCTACAAGTTCACCCCCGCCCAGTGCACCCGCAACGAGCAGGGCATCCTGGTCCCGCCCCCGCTGCGCTTTGACGTGCTGGAGGAGGTCTCCAAGCGCCTGCCCGGCTTCCCCATCGTCCTGCACGGCTCTTCCTCCGTGCCCCAGGAGTTTGTGAAGATCATCAACGAGAACGGCGGCAACATGCCCGACGCGGTGGGCATCCCCGAGGAGCAGCTGCGCAAGGCCGCCACCATGTCCGTCTGCAAGATCAACATCGACTCCGACCTGCGTCTGGCCATGACCGCCAGCATCCGCAAGTATATGTCCGAGCATCCCGACCACTTCGATCCCCGCCAGTACCTGAAGCCCGCCCGTCAGGCGATCAAGGACATGGTGTCCCACAAGATCGTGGACGTTCTGGGCTGCGACCACAAGGCGTTCTAAGAAAAAACGAACGGTTCAAAGAGGAGGCGCGAAAGCGCCTCTTCTTTTTCGCAAAGAGCGAGGATACAGTCAGGAGACTCTGGCCCGGAAACTGCGTGTCTCCCGTCAGGCTGTCTCCCGCTGGGAACTGGGCGAGGTGGCGCCGGATCCGGAAAATGTGCTGGCGGTCAGCCGGCTGAACTGGCGTTATGATACCCGGGAGAACGGGGCGGTGAAGCCGCTTCTGGTCCCGGACCTGCTGACACTATGCTGCGTCTGGGTCCTGCCAAGGCTCCTGTCCGGCGTTCCACATGGCCTGGGACTTTTTGTGGGTCAGATCTCCGCTGTTCCTTTTCTGGTAATGAGTGTAAAGGCACTCCGCCTGCATTATGAACTGCCGTGGAACCCCCTGAAACGGCGGCGCTCCCCATGATCCGCACCCCGCGGCGCCCCTCCGCATAGGCTGGGGTGAGAAGAGGAGGGGGATACCATGCGCTTTACCCAGGACTATGACCGGAAGGCGGCGGTGCTGTACGCCCACCGGTGGGCCTACGGCAGGAATCCGGCGTTTTACGACTATGAAAAGCTGGGCGGCGACTGTACGAATTTCGCGTCCCAGTGTATTTTCGCAGGCAGCGGCGTCATGAACTTCACGCCGACGTTCGGCTGGTACTACATCGACGCCAACCAGAAGGCTCCCGCCTGGACGGGGGTGCCGTACCTCTGGAATTTCCTGACCCGCCGGGGCCCATCCGTGGGTCCGGTGGGCGAGCCCTGCGCCCTGGAGGACCTGCGGCCCGGAGACCTGATCCAATTGTCCTTCAAGGGGGAGGATTTCCAGCATTCGCCCATTGTGGTCTCTGTGGGCTTTCCCATCACGCCGGAAAACGTGCTGGTGGCGGCCCACAGCTACGACGCCGACAACCGGCCCCTGTCCACCTATGAGTTCCGGCAGAGCCGTTTTCTGCACATCACGGGCACCATACGGCCCTGAACGCACCTTGGCCGCCGGGGGAGGCATCTTTTATAATTTGTTCACAAATTTTCCAGCTGTGATGTTATTATAAAATATCAGCGAATAATGGTTTTTTTTGCCGCATGGCGCCCCAGGATGCAGAGATGATGCAATGGCGGGATACCATGCGGTCCATACAAAGGAAAAGAGAGGAAGATGACTTCCATGAAAAAGGTTTTGTCCTGCCTGCTGGCGCTGGCGCTGACGGCGGCGCTGGCGGCGCCCATGGCCGCCGCGGCGTATTCGGATGTCCCCGCCGGAAGCGCTCTGGCGGCGGAGGTGCAGAAGGCCTCCAGCTACGGACTGATGAACGGATACAGCGCCGGAAGGTTCGGCTATTCCGACTCCATGACCCGCGTCCAGTTCGTGACTGCGGTGGGCCGGATGCTGGGGTGGTTCGAGGGCGTGCACGGCACGGTGCCCCAGATCCCCGCGGCCATGCGGGTACCGGACACGATGTCCGGCACCTATCTGGAGGCCATCCTCTTCGCGGTGGAATACGACGTGGTGGACACGGACCGGCCCTTCCGGCCCAATGACCCCGTCACCCGTGCCGAGATGTCCGAGATCCTGGTGCGGGCGCTGGGCCTGAAGGAAGCGGCCGCAATCGCTGAAAAGCAGAATACCTTGCCATTTACGGACGTGACGTCCGGCAGGGGGTACATCTCCGTGGCCTATGCCATCGGCATGACCAACGGCATCTCCGCCACCGCCTTCGCGCCCGACAACCACGCCACCCGTGCCCAGGCGGCGGCCATGCTGGTGCGGATCTATGAAAAGCTGAAACAGCGGACCGATTGGGTCCACGGCTTTTACGCCATCTCGTCTTACAGCCAACTGTCCCTGACGGACTCCATGGACGCCGTCAGCGCCGGCTGGAGCCGGATGACCTGGGACGGCTCCGCGGCGAAGCTGGCCACCACCTCCGCCAACCAGAACGAGTACTATGTGCCCACCGGCTATCAGGAGGTGGCGGACCGCCTGCAAAGCCAGGGGAAGGCTCTGCATCTGGAGGTGTATATGGATACCTCCGGCGGTCTGCGGGACATGCTGGCCTCCACCGGGGGCCGCGCCCAGGCTGTGGAGGAGATCATGGCGGAGCTGACGGTCTCCTACAACGCCATTGGCCGCAATCCGTACAGCGGCGTTACCATCGACTTTGAGGGCCTGCGGGCCGCCCAGCGGGACGACTTCACCGCGTTTTTGCAGGAGCTGTCCGCCCGGCTCCGCCGGCAGGGCAAGTCCCTGTATGTCTGCGTGGCGCCGGTGCTGACCACAGGCGCCTACTACGACGGCTACGATTACCGGGCCATCGGCGATCTGGCGGACAAGGTCATCCTGATGGCCCACGACTACGACGCCAGAGACCTGTCCGGCTTCGAGGGGTCTGACTATCAAAAGACCACCGCCTCGGCGCCGCTGGGACAGGTGTACATGTCCATGCAGGCCATCACGGACAAAAACACCGGCGTCCGGGACCTCTCCAAGATCGCCCTGGGCTTCAGCTGCAAGAACATCGCCTGGCAGGTGGATGCCAACGGGAAGCTGCTGTCCGGCACGCCGATATATCCCATCAACGAGACAGTGTACCGCCGCCTGACCCAGGCGGACACGGTCCACGGCTGGTCCGGCACCTACCACAACCGCTACGCCATCTACACCACGGAGAACGGGGAGCGCTGGTATGTGCTGTATGAGGACGGCCGCAGCGTCCAGGCCAAGGTGAACGCCGCCAAGCTGCTGGGCATCACAGGCGTCTCCGTCTGGCGTCTGGGCACCATCCCGGCGTACAGCGATTGGAACTGGACGAATATTTTGAAGAAGTGAAAAGAATGAGCGCATGGAAAACCGGGATGCCATAGTGCCCGGCATCTGCGCCGTCTCCTGCGGTGACGCAAAAGCCCTGTTCAACACTTGGTTTTTCCAACGGCAAGGCTTCTCTGCTATGCGTTTTCTGTAAGCTTTTCAACAGATCGGACAGCGAGACCCAATGGCGGGGCCTCATGGTATATACGCTTGTTCATGAAGGATAGAGCCTCCCCTCGTCAGGCGGCTGTGTGGCAACGCAGCCGTAGCCGATGAGGCTCTGTCCTTCATCCTTTTCATTCAGCTGTCCAATATGTATTGTAATCTCACTGCACAGAGGAGCACAGAAATCGGGAATGTATTGTCAAATACGGAAGCGGCTGGTATAATGGTGGCGATTTTGTAAAGAGACAGAGGGGGCTTTTCTTTGACCGGCATCGTCATCAATGTGCTGGCCGTGGCACTGGGCGGCGTCTGCGGCACGCTGTTTGGGAGCAGGCTCTCCCAGGATTTCATCCACAAGCTGAATATCAGCTTCGGCGTGTGCTCCATGGGCATGGGCATCTCGTCCATCATTCTGATGGAGAACATGCCTCCGGTGATCTTGGCCGTGGTGGTGGGCACGGCCCTGGGCCTGGCCCTCCATGTGGGGGACCGGATCGCCAGGGGCGCGGGCCTGATGCAGCGGCCCGCGGCAAAACTCCTGGGCGCGCAGCGCGGCGGCGACCTGTCCCTGCTGGTGACGGCCATCGTGCTGTTCTGCTCCAGCGGCACCGGCATCTACGGATGCCTGGACGCTGGCATGACCGGCAGCGCCACCATCCTGATCTCCAAGTCCATCCTGGACTTTTTCACGGCCATGGTGTTCGCGTGCAGCCTGGGCATCGTGGTGTCCCTGGTGGCCGTGCCTCAGGCGGTGATCTTTTCCTGCCTGTTTCTGGCGGCAAAGGCCGTCTTTCCCCTGACCACCCCCGCCATGATCGGGGACTTCAAGGCCTGCGGCGGCTTTCTGCTGATCGCCACAGGCCTGCGCATCTCCAAAATTCAGGAATTTCCCATCGCGGACATGATCCCGGCCATGGTGCTGGTCATGCCCTTCAGCGCGCTGTGGACCAACTGCGTCGCTCCGCTGCTGGGATAGCATAAAACAGGGTCGGGGAGAGATCTCTCCCCGGCCCTGATATTTGGGGCGGGGATCGGGCAAAACGGCCCCTGCCGTCTGCGGGAGTCCCTGCGGGACCACCGGAGCGCCTGCACCCGCACAGCGCGGACGGGAACATCTGTTTTCTCCCTTTTACCTTTGGTGTCGCTACTGCTCTATTTTCCAAATTTTCTGTCAAAATGACCAAATGGGCAGTTACCCTCAATAGATAACTGCCCTGTAAACTGGAATTTGATATGTTAGTTCTTTTTCTCAAATATTCCCCATATTGCAATAGCAAATCCTATAATCGCAATACCAATAAAAGTGTAGAATACGGGTATAAGTCCATACTGCTACATATTCCAAAATGAAGAAAGTTGCCCGTTTATTGTCCAGTCGTTAGCCATAGTTCCTGCAAGAAGGACAGCAGCAGAGAGTAATCCAGCAAGAATCATTACAGAGCCTAAAATCACTTTTTTCATAAAAGATATTCTCCTTTCAAATTCCGATTTGTCATTCTGATTATATCACGGTCAATTTTGGATTTCAATCCATGGTTGGTGAAACTGCCGGAGTTATATTTCAGCAACACTTAGAGTAAAAGGGAGTCTGTTTTTTATCTGTTGCGCATCTTCCGGAGATTTGCTATACTGAGAGGGAATGCAGACCGGAAGGGGAGCGCCATGCGTATTTTGGGCATCGATCCCGGCTTCGCCACCATCGGCTTTGGATTGGTGGAGGCGGACCGGGGACAAGTGCATATGGAGACCTACGGGGCCATCACCACCCCGGCGGGCCTGCCCCTGTCCAGGCGCCTGTACCAGATCAGCTGCGATATGGAGGAGCTGATCGGCCAGCTGAAGCCGGATGTGATCTCCATCGAGGAGCTGTTCTTCAACACCAACATCACCACCGGCATCGCCGTGGCCCACGGGCGGGGGGTCATCCTCTGCGCCGCGGAGAAGTGCGGCGTGCCCCTGCATGAGTACACCCCCTCCCAGGTGAAGCTGGCGGTGACGGGCTACGGCAAGGCGGAAAAGCGGCAGGTGATGGACATGACGAAGCGGCTCTTGAAGCTGAAAGCCGTCCCCCGGCCGGATGACGCGGCGGACGCGCTGGCGCTGGCGATCTGCCATGCAAGGAGTTTTACTTCACGGCTCCCACAGACAGGGGCCGTGAAAGAGACGGTTTAAGGAGAGAGGTTCATGTTTTACTATTTGGACGGCACGGTGGCGGAGCTGCTGCCATACCTGGCGGTCATCGACTGCGGCGGTGTGGGCTACGCCTGCAAGACCACCAACAACACCCTGTCCGGCCTGAAAAAGGGCCAGCGGGGAAGGGTGTACACCTATTTGAATGTGGGGGAGGACGTGTTCGACCTCTACGGCTTCGCCACCCAGAACGAGCTGAACAGCTTCAAGCTGCTCCTCGGCGTGTCTGGCGTGGGACCCAAGGCGGCGCTTGCCATCCTGTCCTCCGCCACACCGGAAGCCCTGGCCATGGCCATCGTGACCGAGGACGCCAAGACTTTGACCATGGCGCCGGGCATCGGCAAGAAGATCGCCCAGCGGATCATTTTGGAGCTGAAGGACAAGATGGCCAAGGAGTCCGCCACCACCGGACTGGACTTCTCCGGCGGAGCGGCTGTGAATGTCCCTGCCTTTACAAATAAGGCCACAGAGGCCGCCCAGGCGCTGGCGGTGCTGGGCTACACCAGCCAGGAGGTCCAGATGGCCCTCAAGGGCGTGGATGTGGAGAACCTGCCCCTGGAGGAGATCATCCGGCAGAGCCTGAAGAAGATGGTGAAGTGATCAGGAGGAAACCAAATGGACACGCAGGAAAACATGACGGAAAAGAGAGATCACGAGGAGCTTCCGGACCCTGTGGGCTGGGATGCCATTACCGCCGCCTTTGAAAAGCTGTACCCCGGCCAGGAGAATCCCCGGCACTTCGGCTGCCTGATCCCCTGGCGGCTGGGCGGTCCCGACCCGCTCCAGGGCGTCAGCGTCTATGACGGCGGGGACTGCTTCCACTTCGTCACCTACGGCCTGTCCGACCTGTATGAGAAAGAGGGAAAGGACCCGGAGTACAGCGGCTACGGCCTGGAATTCACCCTGAAACTGCGCAAGGAGGGGCTTGGGGACGAGCTGCGGGAGCAGCAGAATATCGTGGGGATCTTCAACGCCCTGGCCCGGCTCACCTTTGAAAAGGGAGAGCAGTTTTTCCCCGATGAGTACATCTATACCGGCCAGACCACCGGCATGGACATCGGTCAGGAGTCCAAGCTCACCGGTTTTGTCACCGCGCTGGACGAGGCCGGGACCATCGACACCCCCAACGGCAAGGTGGACTTTGTCAAGCTGATCGGCGCCACGGACGCCGAGCTGAAAGCCATTATAGACAAGAAGCTCCGGGTCCGGGAGCTGGTGGAAATGATCGGGGATGTGACCGATTACACCCGGGAGAGCGTAAGGTAGGCGCACCGGGAGCAATGGAAGCAGGTGTGCGCCCAGTCCGGCCCAGAGCCGGAGGAGCCGCGCATCCGTCAGCCGCCGGAGGAAATGGTGGAGCTATGCTTTATGGCATTTATATTTTTATCTTTGTCCTTGTAAAAATATCGGATATTCAGGAATGGGAAAAATTGCGGCAGGAAGAAAGAGAGAATTTTCTATACGATTTTGAAAAAGAGCGAAAACAAGAATTGGGCAAGAATCTGCGTATATGGCTGATTGCCTCGCTCCTTCCCCTTACGATAGACTATGCTTTCTTATATTTCCTCTTCCACATTGGCGCATGATTCTATTGAGAAGGAAAGTGGATCCATGAGCATCGACTTTGGAAACGACATCTACGAGGAGCCTATCGTCGCCAAGACCTTTTTGGAGGAGGACAGCGGCGAGGTCTCCCTGCGCCCCAGGACCTTAAAGGAATACATCGGCCAGGAGAAGGCCAAGGGGAACCTCTCCATCTTTATCCAGGCCGCCCGGAAGCGGGAGGAGTCCCTGGACCACGTGCTGCTCCACGGCCCTCCGGGCCTGGGCAAAACCACGCTGGCGGGCATCATCGCCCAGGAGATGGGGGTCAACATCCGCATCACCTCCGGCCCCGCCATCGAAAAGCCCGGAGACCTGGCGGCTCTGCTGACCAACCTGAACGAGGGGGACATCCTCTTTGTGGACGAGATCCACCGGCTGAACCGCTCCGTGGAGGAGATCCTGTACCCCGCCATGGAGGACTACGCCCTGGACATCATCGTGGGCAAGGGCCCCAGCGCCAACTCCATCCGGCTGGACCTGCCCCGGTTCACCCTCATCGGCGCCACCACCCGGGCGGGGCAGCTGTCCGCACCCCTGCGGGACCGGTTCGGCGTGACGCTGCGGTTGGAGCTGTACACCCCCGAGGAGCTGGCGGAAATCGTCACCCGCAGCGCGGGCATTTTGAATGTGGACATCGTCCCCGAGGGCGCCTATGAGATCGCCCGCCGCAGCCGGGGCACCCCCCGGATCGCCAACCGGATGCTCCGGCGGGTGCGGGATTTCGCCCAGGTGAAGGCCGACGGCGTCATCACCAAGGACGTGGCGGACCGGGCCCTGTGCGCCCTGGAAATCGACTATCTGGGCCTGGACCCGGTGGACCGCCGGATGCTGGGTGCCATCATCGAGAACTACAACGGCGGCCCCGTGGGCCTGGAGACCTTGGCCGCCACCATCGGCGAGGAGGCGGTGACGCTGGAGGACGTGTACGAGCCGTACCTGATGCAGCTGGGCTTTTTGACCCGGACGCCCCGGGGGCGGTGCGTCACCCAGAAGGCGTACCAGCACCTGCACAAGCCCATCCCCGGCGGCGCGATGCCGGAGAGCCCCATGGACCAGCTGACGCTGTGAGGCTTACTGCGGCAGGCCCCGGCCGGTCCGCAGGCCCAGGAGGAAGGCGTGGATGGCGGAGACGGGGGATGTGCCGCTTTGCGGCACGGGAATGAACCCCCATTTTCTTTTCGGTTGCGCCGAAAAGAAAACGGCCGTTCACGGTCAAAAGAAAAGGCGCTTTTGTGTCCACAATTGGCCCATCGGGCCAATTGTGGACGAAACGTGGGGTCCCAGAAAGAGACCGATGGAGGTCGAGGCTGGATTCAGCGTTGGGCGCGGGCACAGTCTTGCTGAATCTTTTGGCCTTGCGCCACGCGAATGGGAATTGCGGGATCAGGCAAAGATTGAAAGGACCAGCGGCGCTTGTCGCTGCCGCTCTTTGATTCCTTGCGGAAATGCCTGCGGCGGCACAGTTCTAAACTTGCACCCGGTACAGCGCACCCGGCGAAAGCCAATTTAACCGCCCAGGCAGTGTGCAGCGAAGCGGAACACACGGGGCCAGCGGTAAAAGCCTTCCGATGACCACCCCAAATCTGCACCCACGCCCCCAAATGCGGGCACGTACTCCTTACCCTCGTATCCAGTCCGGCGCACCCGCCAGGGGCCGATTCACCCGCCCAGGCAGTGTGTAGCGAAGCGGAACACACGAGGCCAGCGGTAAAAGCCTTCCGATGACCACCCCCGAATCTGCACCCAAGCCCCCAAATGCGGCGATGCAGTTCAAAATTCGTACCCTGTATAGCGCACCCGGCAGAAGGCTTCCGGGACTTAGTGGCACATCTAAACCACCAACCCCCGTCCGTCCAACTTTACCCCAAAGGGGCAAAGTTGGACACCAAAAGCCCTTTTCTTTTGGACCGTGCACGGCCCGTTTTCTTTTCCTGCCGGAAAAGAAAACGGGGGGTGCATTGGAATATCCAGAGATCTTTGCGGAATATATGAAATAAACTGAGATCAACACCTGCGCGGCATCCGCCGCCTGGGTTTCAATAACAATATCAAACATAGAAGGGAAATCACACTATGGGCAAACTGTTTGGAACTGACGGCATCCGCGGCGTCGTGGGTGAGAATCTGACGGCGGACCTGGCCTTCCGCGTGGGGCAGGCCGTGGGCACCGTATTGATGGAGGAGAAGGGGAGCCGCCCCACCGTGGTCATCGGCAAGGACACCCGCATCTCCTCCGACATGCTGGAATCCGCCCTGATAGCGGGCATCTGCTCCGTGGGCGGCGACGTGAAGCCGGTGGGCGCCATCCCCACCCCCGCCGTGGCGTACCTGGCCCGGCAGGAGCGGGCCGACGCGGGCATCGTCATCTCCGCCAGCCACAACCCCTATGAGCACAATGGCATCAAGGTCTTCAGCGGCCAGGGCTATAAGCTCTCCGACGACGTGGAGGCCCGCATCGAGGAGAAGATCCTCTCGGACGCGCCCATGAAGCTCCGAACCCGGGGAGAGATCGGCGTGCGCCACCACGGCATGCGCCAGCTGAAGCGGCACTACATCGACTTTGTGGCCTCCACCATCGAGTCCGACCTGGCGGGCCTGAAGATCCTGGTGGACTGCGCCAACGGCGCCGCCAGCGCCACCGCACCGGAGTTGTTCGGCCGCTTCAAGGCCCACACCGACTTCCTCCACCGGGACCCGGACGGCGTGAACATCAACAGCCGCTGCGGCTCCACCCATCTGGAGGATCTGTCCGCCATGGTGGTGAAGGGCGGCTACGACATCGGCGTGGCCTTTGACGGCGACGCGGACCGCTGCCTGCTGGTGGATGAGCAGGGGAACACCATTGACGGCGACAAGGTGATGGCCGTCTGCGCCCTGGACATGAAGCGCCGGGGCCAGCTCAACGGCAACGCCGTTGTGGCCACGGTGATGAGCAACCTGGGCCTCCACGAGTTCTGCAAAAACAACGGCATCGACCTGATCTGCACCGCCGTGGGCGACCGCAACGTGCTGGAGGAGATGCTCCGCCGAGACTGCCGCATCGGCGGCGAGCAGTCCGGCCACACCATCTTCACCGCCCTGGAGACCACCGGCGACGGCGAGGTGACCGCCCTCCAGTTCCTCCAGGTCCTGGCCCGGTCCGGGGAACGGGCCAGCGCGCTCTCGTCCATCTGCGCCGCCTATCCCCAGGTGCTCGTCAATGTGGAGGTCCCCCACAGCGGCGGCGTGAAGGAGCAGATCATGGCCTCCCGGGAGCTGGCAGAGGCCGTGAAGCGGGAGGAGGAGGCCCTGGCGGGCGCGGGCCGGGTGCTGGTCCGGGCCTCCGGCACGGAGGCGCTGATCCGGGTCATGGTGGAGGCAAAAACCACCGAAATCGCGGAGAACGTGGCCGGCCGTCTGGCAGATTTTATAAAATCCCAAAATTTTTAAGGTTTTTTTCCGTTAATTTTTAACATTTACTTGACATTTCATGGAGTAGACAGGTATAATACCATATGAGCAAATCTTGTGAGAACCAAATCCTATCATTGGAGCATCTGCGGGACGAGGACCTATGCCGTCTGGCGGCCTCCGGAGACCGCACGGCGGAGGAGACGCTGGTCACCCGGTACATCCGGTTCGTCCGCACCTGCGCGAGCCCCTTCTTTTTGGTGGGGGGCGACAGCGAGGACCTGACCCAGGAGGGGATGGTGGGGCTCATCAAGGCGGTCCGTGAATACGATGCCGAAAAAGAGGCGTCCTTCCGGACCTTTGCAGAAATCTGCATTCGTAACCGGCTGTATTCCGTTCTCCGTGCCGCGGCGCGGGATAAGCACAAGGCGCTTAATCAGTCGGTTTCTCTGGATACTCCCGAATTTGACAGTCATTCCTACACCTCTGGTACCAATAACTTGGCGCAGCGAAACCCTGAAGATTTTCTGATCGACAGGGAGCACACAGCAGCCCTCTTATCCGGTGTCCGGAAACAGTTGTCCGAATTTGAAGCGAAGATTTTGGGGTACTATTTAGACGGTCTTTCATGCAGGGAAATTGCCAGAACGGTAGGCAAGCCCCCAAAGTCCGTGGACAACGCTGTGCAGCGCATTCGACGCAAGGTGGCACAGCAGCTACTTTCCGGCGATTTCAGCAGAAGCTGAACGCAATATATTTTTCTTTTCAAAGAGAGGGTAAAATCATGTACGAAGACAAGACTTTAGTGTGCAAAGAGTGCGGCCAGGAGTTCGTGTTTACCGCCGGTGAGCAGGAGTTCTATGCTGAGCGCGGCTTCCAGAACGAGCCTCAGCGCTGCAAGGCCTGCCGTGACGCCCGCAAGAACGCCGCCCGCGGCCCTCGCGAGTACTTCACCGCTGTCTGCGCTGCCTGCGGCGGCGAGGCCAAGGTTCCCTTCGAGCCCAAGTCTGACCGTCCCGTGTATTGCAGCGAGTGCTTCGCCAAGATGCGCGAGCAGCAGAGATAACAAACTGATTTCAGGTTTTGTTTCTTGCAGAGGAACGGCGTCCGCGAAAGCGGACGCTGTTTTTTTGCCTCCGCCTGGGTGGAGGGACGTTGTCCGCCGGTCATGGGCAGGGGAGGGGGCATCCGCGCCGCGGCTGCGGGCTTCTCCGCCCCCATGGAGGGCCGCGTTTTTTCAAAAAAATCTGCAGTTTTCTTGGATCTTCTATTGAATTCACGCCTATAATAGAGTATAATACCCGCGACACGGTTATTTCCCGTTGAAATTTGGAATGGAGGAACTTTCCCATGATCGAGATCACAAAAGACACCATCATTGGTGATATTCTGGACATTGCCCCCCACACCGCTCCCATCTTCCTGTCCATCGGCATGCACTGCCTGGGCTGCCCCTCTTCCCGGGGCGAGACTGTGGAGGAGGCCTGCATGGTCCACGGCGTGGACGTGGACAAGCTGCTGGCCCTGGTGAATGAGGAGGCCAACAAGGCCCAGTAAATGAGACTGCCTGCCGGGACGCATACGGGTGACCGTATGCGTCCTTCCGCGGAGTCCGCGACAGAGGGAATGCTGATGGCAAGACACTTGGAACTCACCCCGCGCCTGGCCCTGATCGCCGGCTGGGTGCCTCCCGGCGCAAAGCTCGCTGATGTTGGCACGGACCACGCCTACCTGCCTGTGTGGCTGACGCTCCATGGCCGCGTGACCTCTGCCATTGCCAGCGACCTGCGGAGGGGGCCTTTGGAACGGGCCAGAGAGACCGGCCGGACCTACGGGGCGGCGGGCATCGGCTTCCGCCTGGGGAACGGCCTGACCGGCATCCGGCCGGAGGAGGCCGACACCATCGTCATCGCCGGTATGGGCGGGGAGAACATCGCCGCCATCCTGGCCGCCGCGCCCTGGACGGCGGACGGGCAGCACACCCTGCTGCTCCAGCCCCAGAGCCGGGCGGAGGAGCTGCGGCGCTTCCTGATGGACCACGGATATGCCATCGTCCGGGAGGCCCTGGTGGAGGACCGGGGCACCATCTACCCGGTGATAGAGGCCGGGGCGGGGGAGATGACCCTCTCCCTGGGCCAGCTGTGGGGCGGCGCCAAGCTGCTGCGGGACCCCCTGGGGGACCGGTACATCATAGAAAAGATCATCCGTCTGCAGGGGGCCGTGGCGGGCCTGAACCGCTCCGCCGCCCCCGCGGACCGCGAAAAAGCCGACACGCTGCGGGACATTCTCACCGCGCTGCTGGCCATGCGAGAGGAGTGGCGCCATGCCAACTGTCCGTGAAATTGAACAGGCCCTGTTTGACGCGGCCCCTCGGGAGCTGGCCATGGACTGGGACAATGTGGGCCACCTGCTGGGGGACCCGGACCAGCCTGTCTCCCGGGTCTGCGTGGCCCTGGACATCACCGAGGCGGTGGCGGACGAGGCCATCGCCGCCGGGTGTGAGCTGATCGTGGCCCACCATCCCGTCATGAACTGCCGGTGGCTGCCGGTGCAGACCGTCCGGGACGACACGCCCCAGGGCCACCTGCTGCTGAAGCTGCTGCGCCATGGCGTATCCGCTATCTGTATGCACACCAATCTGGACGCCGCCGAGGGGGGAGTCAACGACGTTTTGGCCCAGACGCTGAAGCTCGTTGACCCTGGGCCCTTCACCGACAACCAGGTGGGCCGGTGCGGCCTGCTGCTGGAGCCTATGGCCCTGGCGGATTTCGTCCGCTTCGTCTCCCAGGCCCTCCACTGCAATGGCGTGCGCTACGCTGACGCCGGACGGCCTGTCCGCCAGGTGGCGGTGGGCGGCGGCGCCTGCGGCGAGTTTGAGGACGCCGCCATCGCCGCCGGATGCGACACCTTCGTCACCGCCGACCTGAGCTACCACCAGTTCCTGGACGCCCGCGGAAAGGGCATCAACCTCATCGACGCGGGGCATTTCCCCACGGAGGACCCCATCTGCGCGGAGCTCGTCTCGTATCTGTCCGGCCGGTTCCCTGAACTGACCGTTGAAAAAGCCGCTTCCCACCGGGAAGTCATTCAGTACTATGTTGAAGGAGAATAACACCCATGTCTGGACATTCTAAATGGCATAATATCCAAAAGACCAAGGGCGCGCAGGACGCCAAGCGCTCCGCCGCGTTCACCAAGATCGCCAAGGAGATCATCGTGGCCGTGAAAGAGGGCGGCGGCTCCGGCGACCCCAACAACAACTCCCGCCTGGCCACGGTCATCGCCAAGGCCAAGGCCGTGAACATGCCCAACGACAACATCAAGCGCACCATCGACAAGGCGCTGGGCGCCGGCAGCACCGAGAACTATGAGGCCGTCACCTACGAGGGCTACGGCCCCGGCGGCGTGGCCGTCATCGTGGAGGCCCTGACCGACAACCGCCAGCGCACCGCTCCCGAGGTCCGCCACGCCTTCGACAAGTGCAACGGCAACATGGGTGCCCAGGGCTGCGTCTCCTGGTCCTTTGACCGCAAGGGCGTCATCGTCATCGACAACGAGGAGGGCGAGCTGGACGAGGACACCGTGATGATGGACGCCCTGGACTCCGGCGCCGAGGACTTCGAGGCCGACGGCCCCGCCCTGGAGATCACCTGCGACCCCGACGCCTTCAACGACGTGGTGAAGGCCCTGGAGGGGAAGGGGTATGTCTTTGCCAGCGCGGAGATCGAGATGGTGCCCCAGAACTACATCACGCTCTCCGACGAGGGCGACGTGAAGAACATGGAGAAGCTCATCGACATGCTGGAGGACAGCGACGATGTGCAGAACGTGTGGCACAACTGGAACAACGACTGATTCTTTGGATACCAAAAAGGGGAGCGGCGAAAGCCGTTCCCCTTTCTCTTGCCCAAAACTGAACAAAAGTTTTGTTTTGTTTTATCTTGCTCGTTTGCCGCGCCCTTCACCATGCCCGCCGCCCTTCCCAAAACGATCACCATTCCCTTTACCATAACCATAACCATTACCTTAACCGGAGAATTCTCCTAATTTTTCAGAAACCTCCTAGTTTTTCAGAAACCTCTTAATTTTTGAAAAACCTCCTGGTTTCTCACAAACCTCCTGATTTTTGAAAAACTTCTTAATTTTTCAAAAAGTTGCACGAAACTATGCGAATCACAGGGGAGGGGACGGAAGCTGTGAGGAGGAATCAATATGGAGAATCTGAAAAAGAGCTTTGTGGTATATCTGGACGCCTACCCCCATGTCCT
This sequence comes from uncultured Dysosmobacter sp., assembly GCF_947631635.1. GTDB lineage: Bacteria > Bacillota > Clostridia > Oscillospirales > Oscillospiraceae > Oscillibacter. Next base: position 41,245 of record NZ_CANRMB010000020.1, on the reverse strand, counting down.
GACGCTGACCCCGGAGGAGCGGGGCCAGCTGTTCACCTGCCTGTTCTGGTACGCCGGCAACGCCGCCGGGCGGGAGCACCCCATGGACGTCACCGCGGCGGGGGCCCAGTGCAGGGAGCTGTCCCCCAGGGCGCTGATGTGCTTTTACTTCATGGCGGACGCCATCGCCCGGGACACGGAGAAATGGGGGGAGAAGCGGAAGAGCTACCAGCGCTCCGCCGCCAAGCGGCTGGAGCGGCGGCAGGCCTTTCAGGGGCCGGGCGTGGACGTCTACCCCACGAAGGCGGAGGAAAAAGCCCTGCTGGGGGACTGATTCTACCGCTGGTCGGTTGCCTTTCGGCGGCTCCGGCGGTACACTGGAGGCGAGGTGAGCACATGAACAAAGAAAAACTGGGCGCGTTCATCGCGGAAAACCGGAAGGCCCTGGGCCTGACCCAGCGGGACCTGGCGGAAAGGCTCCACATCACGGACAAGGCCGTCAGCAAGTGGGAGCGGGGCCTGAGCTATCCGGACGTGACGCTGCTGGACCCTCTGGCGGCGGCCCTGGACATGGGCGTGGAGGAATTGATGGCCTGCCGCAGGCAGGCGGTGAAAGAAGAGGATGAGACCATGCGGACACTGCTTGATATTTCCCGGGACAGCGTAAACACGGAAAAACGGCGGGGGTGGAGGCGCCTCATCGCGGCGCTGGCCCTGCTGCTGGCAGCGGCGCTGGTGATCCTGCATACGGCCGCATACCAGACCGTTGAGGAGACCAGTTCGATCAAACTGAAGGAGACCGTGGACGGGGTGAACTACCTCTATGTGGAGGAGTCCTGGAACAGGGACCATCTGCTGCGGCTGAAGTGCGGGGACGGCGTGGACTTCGCCGCCGTCCAGCTGACCAATGAATGGGGAGATGAGAACACCTTCCAGCTGTCCTACCGCTGGAACCGCTGGACCCGGCAGGGCGTGGTCACGTCCTGTCAGCCCTTCGGCCATGTGGTGGGCAGAATCATGGACGCGAGCTATGAGGTGGAGTGCCAGCCGCTGTTCGGCTATCCCCAGGTGTTTTTCACCGTTGAGAACTTCTACCCCAACCCTTACAGCGAACCCCGGGGCAGGGTCTTCCTCTGCGACGCCCGCTTCTGGGTGGAGAAGGACGGCCAGCCCCTGGATACGGATCTGCTCAATGAGGTAGTGGACGGCAGCTCCCCCTATCCGGAGACGGTGAAGGAGACCATCCTGCAGGTGGAGGACTGCCTGAACGCCGCCATCGCGGACGCGGACGGCGACGGCGAGAACGAGGCCGTCATCCGCACCCGCTGGGCGGAGAAGCCCTACATCGTCTATGACATGGTGGACGGGGAGCTCCTGGAGACCTGGCCGGACACGGTGCCGGAGGAGGTCCGGCAGCGGCTGGCCTGCGCGTGGGAGGGGTGAGAGCCTTTTCGGGCCGCTCGCGCCGCGCTGCGGAGCGGTATCCAGGGAAGCGGTTCCGGCATCCATAAAATATGCCTCTCACCCCACAGCGTTTTCTTGCAGGCTGTGGGGTGAGAGGCAATATAGCCGGCACAGTTGAAAGGGAGCACAGGCTCCTTTTTATAATCAAATCACTTTTCAAGTGTCACAGCGCGCGTGCGCTGTGACAGGCCACGGACCGCGGCCTTGATTTGCATTTCATAGTCAATCACTGTGCGCTTTACGCACAGCGGGTATCGTCCGCTTGAAAAATCCCATGCGATTTTTCAAGTGAATGGACGATAATTGCGTTGACGATCTCATGCCCGTGCCAGCTTTCTGATCCAGCTGTCCCAGGTCTCGGTCTCCATGTGGAACCGGGCGGCCTGATCCTCCCGGTGGCGGGCCTGGCTGTCCTCCAGCTCCCGGCTTGTCCTGCCGCCGATGAGGATCAGATGGAGCTTGATATCCTTCTCCGGATCCACCAGAAGCCGGTGTTTGGGGCCGGGAAAGGCACGGTAGGGGCGCTGGCCCGCCTCCACGGCCCGGCGGACCTGGTGGACAAACCGGCAGAATTCCTCATAGTGGCGCTCCACCCAGGAGGCCCGGCGGACCAGCTGATCCCGTCCCTCCTGGACAGCGGCCCGGAAGGAGCCGTAGTGGTCGGTTCGGCGCAGGGCGTGCTTCCCGCCCTTCAGCTCGATCAAATAGACGTCCATGCGGGACCTGCCTGTCAGCAGAGCGAAATCCACGCGCCCCGTATCCCCCACAGGGAACTCGGAAAAACAGATGTATTCGTCAGCGGGACGGGCGTACCGCTCCGCAAGCAGGGAGGGGTCCTCCTTCAAAAAGGCGGCCAGCGCCTGTTCTGTGGGCCGTGCGTCCAAAAGGGCCGTCAGCTCCGCCCTGGTATGCCGCGCCGCCGCGATCTCCAGGCGGCGTTCCGAAACCTCCGGCGGCTCTGTAAATCGAAGGACCTGCAGGGCGGGCGTTCCCTCCAGCGCCTGCCGGATCTCCGCCTGTAAACGGGGGTCCTCCGGGCCGTCTTCGGAAAACTCCTCCGGTCCGCAGTCCAGCAAAGTCTCCGCAGCTTTGCGGGAGATGCTCTGTCAGTCCGGCCGGCCGGTGCCGTGGAGCGTCACCAGGTCAAAGCTCTGCGGAAAAAATTTGGCAGGGGGGTAGTGCTCGATGATCCGCGCCTGTGCCGGTATTTTTTGGGCGTCCACCAGCTGTTCGCAGATCCGCTCCACCGCGTTGGTCACAGAGACGGACGGATTTTCATCCAGCTCTGACAAGACCGCATACACCTCCGCCTGTTGATTGACAAACAGACGCACCCGGCAGATGCCGTATGCAGACAGCACTCCCTTGCAGCGGAACCGGAAAATAAAATCATTGATCTTCAAAAAAGCCTCCCATCGGTCGCTCAGATGCGCAGGTATTTCCACATGTCCGCCTGCAGCTCCCATTTCAGCTGGTAGAATTCCGGGGCGGCCATGTGCAGGTCCGTCATGATCTCCTGATCGCTGTCCCTGCGGCAAAAGCCCCGGACCATGTTATATTTGGGACTGCCAAGACGCTCCATATAGTCCCAGAAATCGATGCCCCGTGTAAAATCGCCCTGCATGGGAAAGAGCACATCGATGGCGGGCCTTTGGGACCGGCCCACCGGTTGATTCAAAGAAAATCTGCTCTCCACCGACATGCGGCGGTTCCGCTCACACTTTAAAGCCTCAATGGCTTCATTCAGCCGGGTGTGCAGGTAGGCGTCCCAGTCGCAGCAGCCCTCAAACAGATGATAGGAGCTGTCGGCCTCATAGTAGGCCAGCCAGACGGCGCTGGTAAATTCCTCCTTGTCCAGTGCGGCGGCGGACCGGCGGCGCAGCGTTTCGATCATGGCGTCGATTTGTTCCTGTTCCCCGCTGCGAAATGGGGGCCTCCTCATATCACTGCCCCTTTTTCTGCTTGACGGTTGACTTTAAACTCTTCTCCAGAGCACGGGCCATGGAGCTTTGCACGGTGTTTTCCAGCGTGCCGACCCAGGCGTTGGCCGCTGGATCCCATGTCATGGCGTACCGGGCGGGCAGGGAGATCCCGGCGGACACCAGCCGGCGGGAGAAAGCCGCGTCTTTTATGCGGCCGCCCTTTGGGAATTTGTAGGTGGGGGAATCGGAGATACGGAGGGCCAGGAGCGTACAGTCCGCGCGGATGCGGAATTCCAGATCCAGGGAGGGCACCCGCTTGACCACCTGTTCATACAGGCGCTGGTTCATGGCAACGTGGCCGCTGGCACTGACATTCAGCGACATGCTGTTCAGCGATGCGGAGGGGTGGGGCACGAGTTCCATTGCGGAGAAGTCGATAGATGCGGCGGCAGGCGTCATGATCAATACCTCCATTTCAAGTATGGGGCAATTTTAAGCCGCCTTTCCACAAATATCAATTGATAAGAATGCTAAAATATTGGAAAAAGTTCATGTACTATTTTGAGTTGAAAATACGATAAAAGACAACAAATATATGATAATATAAAAGTTTTTCAAGGATTGCATCCCTGGGAAAAAGAGAAGAGCCCCGGTCTCGTGTTCCGAGACCGGGGCCATATCAACGCGAGCAAAACTGTAAGCCGGGTTCTGTATTTGACAGTCATCTATCTAGACGCACCGTTGCCGGTACGCTCAAGCCACCCCGGGAGCGGCCGGGCCAGCCCTGGGGTCTCCCCCTGCTCCCATACCGGTGTTGCTCCGGATAGAGTTTACAGCGACGGACAGTTCCCAGCCGTCGGGTGCGCTCTTACCGCACCTTTCCACCCTTACCGGTGCGGCTAAACCGCACCGGTAAGGGTGGAAACCTTCCGATCCCTGCGGGATCGGCCGCTGCGGCGGAGTTGATTGAAATCGTGAAAGGCGGGCCTCGCCGGCCCCCTTTCACACTATCCCCCGCTTTTTGCCTGCCTGCATACGCAGGAGCGGCAAATTTCCATGTTCCTTATCAGCACAGTTTAACCGCACTGGCGGTATATCTCTGTTGCACTTTTCCTGAAGTCGCCTTCGGCGGGCGTTACCCGTTATCCTTGCCCTGTGGAGCCCGGACTTTCCTCATGGACGGCCTTTCGGCCTGCCCACGCGACTGTCTGTTTTCCTCGCGGTGTCTATTGTACAGGATGGACGGGGGATTGTCAACCAGAAAGCGGCGCTTGCCCTGGCCGGAAAATACAGGTATAATAGATTATCACCAATCAAGGAGGCGATCTTATGAGACGACCCATGGCGTACCTTCTGGCGCTTTGGCTGCTGGCCCTGACCGGCTGCGCAGAGACCCCTGAAACCAAACCGGAGGACACCCCGCCCACAGAGACAGCGCCCGTTGTCGAAGATGCCCGTCCGCCGGTGGCCCAGCCCGAGACGCTGGACGGCTTTCTGGCGGGCCTGACAGGGGCGGACATCATGGAGGTGTGGTTTGCGGATGAAGAGGCCGCGCCCTCCAACAGCGAGATCGCCGCCATACTGAATGCCGCTGCGGCCAACACCGTGGCGCATAAGACCAGCAATGACCCGTATATGGAGAGCATCTGGTGGCTGGACATCTATCTGGGCGATTCCGGCGACGACGCGCTGTACCTGTACGCCGGACTGGAGGAGGATGTGGTGGAGATCCTGGGCGGTGCGAATGTGCTGGGAAACCGCATCTGCGTGAAGGACAGGCCGCTGTACTGGCTGGTGCGGACCGCCCAGGATCCCCCCGACGGCGAGATCGATCAGGCGGCCTACGAATCATACAGGGAAGCGGTGGACGGGTATCTGGCCGGTCTGCCCCAGTATCCCAACGTCCGGCGGGAGCTGACGGCGTTTTCCCAGGTGGCGGAAAGCCAGCGCCTGAACGCCCAGGTGTATGCCATCGGCTGCGTGTGCATCGCGGACCCGCCGGAGGAGCCTCCTGCAGGCATTCTGGCGGGCGGCGCGTTCATCGACAGTCAGCTGCGCGTCCACGAGGATGGCAACAGCGCCCTCAACATGCTGGTGATCGTGGACGGCCGGGTGGTGGGCTTCACCGGGTGGGAGAGCCTGGAATATGGCTCGCTGGAGCAGTTTGAAACCAAGGAGGAGCTGATCAGGACCGTGGAGAGCGGCATGCTGTGGTTCTGACCAGACCCGTCGCACCATCACCATATCCGGCAGGCCCTGGGGCGGAAACGCCCTGGGGTCTGTTTCTCCTTCCAGAGCGGTAAAATCCGCATCCGGCGTTGTAATTTTCCAGTCCTTGCGGTATAATTTCTTCATGTGCAATTTCCCGCCCTCGGGCGGAGACATAAGGAGCGAGACCATGACATTTGAGGAATATCTGCGTGCCCTGCAAGGCAAGACCGTGGCCGTCATCGGCATCGGCGTCTCCAACCGGCCCCTCATCCAGCTGCTGTGCCAACGGGGCGTGGCCGTCACTGCCTGCGACCGGAAGAGCCGGGAGGCCCTGGGAGCCATCGGAGACCAGCTGGAGGCCATGGGCGCCAGGCTGCGCCTGGGGCCGGACTATTTGAAGGACCTGACGGAGGACGTGATTTTCCGCACCCCCGGCATGCGCCCGGACCTGCCGGAGCTGACCGCCGCCGTGGCGCGGGGGAGCCTGCTGACCAGCGAGATGGAGGTCTTTTTTGAGGTCTGTCCCTGCCCGAAGATCGCCGTCACCGGCAGCGACGGCAAGACCACCACCACCACCATCATCGCGGAGCTTTTGAAACGGGCGGGGAGGACCGTCCACCTGGGGGGCAACATCGGCCACCCGCTGCTGGCGGAGACCGGGGAGATGGACCCCGGCGACGTGGCGGTGCTGGAGCTGAGTTCCTTCCAGCTGATGACCATGACCCACAGCCCCCATATCGCCGTGGTCACCAATCTGGCCCCCAACCACCTGGATGTGCACAGGGACTTTGCGGAGTATATCGCCGCAAAGGAGAATATCTTTACACACCAGACGGGGGAGGATATTGCCGTGTTCAATGCCGACAATGACCTGACGGCGGAGGAGGCCGCCCGGGCCATCGGCCGGGCGCGGCTCTTCTCCCGGAGGCGGGAGCTGGCGGACGGCGTGTTCCTAAGAGGAGAAGCCGTCATCGCCCGCCGCGGGGACCAGGAGCGGGAGGTCCTGCGGACCTCGGACATCAGGCTCCCCGGGGTCCACAATATCGAGAACTACCTGGCGGCCATCGCTGCCGTGGACGGTCTGGTGCCGGACGGCGTCATTCGGGACTTCGCCCGGGAATTCGGCGGCGTGGAGCACCGCATTGAGCTGATCCGCACCCGGCGGGGCGTCCGGTGGTACAACGACTCCATCGCCTCCAGCCCCAGCCGCACCATCGCGGGGCTGAACTCCTTTGACCGGAAGGTCATCCTCATCGCCGGAGGCAAGGACAAGGGCATCTCCTATGAGAGCCTCGGCCCGGTGGTCAACGAGCACGTCAAGCTGCTGATCCTCTGCGGCGCCACCGCCGGGGTCATCCGCCGGTCCGCGGAGCAGGCCCCCAACTACGCGGGGCTGGAGATCGTGGACGTGGCGGACTACCACCAGGCCGTGGCCCTGGCCGACAGCCGGGCAGGGGAGGGGGACGTGGTGATCCTGTCCCCCGCCAGCACCTCCTTTGACCGTTTCGCCAACTTTATGGAGCGGGGCCGGGTATTCAAGGAGATCGTGAACGCCCTGCCGGAGTAAGGACATAGGGCCAAGCCGCTCCCGCATAGGATGCCGGGAGGGGAGGCGGCCGATATGAGACCGGGTTTTTTCCACTACCGGCGGCGGATGGACCGCCGCTTTCTGGCGCGGGCGCTCCTGTTTGCGTTGACGGCCCTGGTGCTGGCGCTGGTGATCTTCGCCACGTCCCAGCTCCGCCCGCTGCTGGAGAGCCTTGCCACCACGCGGGTGAGCAACACCGTGAACCGCATCGTGTTCGAGGCTGTGAACGAGGCCATCGCCAACGGCGAGATCAGCTACGAGCAGCTGATCTCCTTTGAAAAGGACAACGAGGGCAAGATCACCGCCGTCCACAGCAACATGGCGGCCTGCAACCGCCTGCAATCGGAGATCCTGGACATCATTCTGGCCCGCATCGACCAGGTCTCCGCCCGGGAGCTGTCCATCCCCATCGGGACCCTCTCCGGCTCCACGCTGCTGGCAGGCCGGGGACCGCGGATCTCGGTGCGGATGGAGTCCGTCGGCTCCTCCACGGCCAAGTTTGAGAACGAGTTCATCGACGCGGGCATCAACCAGACCAAGCACCAGATCGTGCTGAACATCGACGTGTACGTCAGCATCCTGCTGCCGGGCTTTACCACCGTCACCCAGGTCTCCAACGCCGTCACCGTGGCGGAGACCGTCATCGTCGGCACCGTGCCGGACACCTACACCTATTTTTCCTCCGCACCGGAGACCTACACGGAGGATGCGAAGGACCATATTTTGAATGGGAATTGAGACAATTGGAAATGTGGGGATTTGGCGGGGACCGGCCCCGGTCATTCCGCCCCAGGCGGAATACAGCGATCCCGCATTCCCGGGAGGTATGAAATGGACTACCGTGAGGAAATGAAACAGCTGCGGGACACCCTGAACGAAAATGGCTACCGCTATTACGTGCTGGACGCCCCCACCATGAGCGACTATGAATACGACATGCTGAACCGCCGCCTGGAGGAGCTGGAGGCGGAGCACCCGGAGGAGATCACCCCGGATTCTCCCACCCAGCGCGTCGGCGGCAAGATCTTAGAGGGCTTTTCCCCTTACACCCATGAGGTGCCCCTGGAGAGCCTCCAGGACGTGTTCAACGCCGAGGAGGTGGCGGAGTTCTGCCAGCGCATGGACGAGGCCCTGGGCGCCCCCGTGGAGTATTCCGTGGAGCCGAAGGTGGACGGCCTGTCCGTGGCCCTGGAGTACCGGGACGGCGTGTTTGTCCGGGGCGCCACCCGGGGCGACGGCCGGGTGGGGGAGGACGTGACGGAGAATCTGAAGACCGTCCGCTCCATCCCCATGACCCTTCCGGAAAAGCTGCCCCGGCTCATCGTCCGGGGAGAGGTCTACATGTCCCGGGCGGTGTTCGAGGAGATCAACGCCCTGCGGGAATTGCAGGGAAAGCCCCTGATGGCCAACCCCCGCAACGCCGCCGCCGGGTCCCTGCGGCAGCTGGACTCCAAGATCTGCGCCCAGCGGAAGCTGGACATCCAGGTGTTCAACCTGCAATTGGCGGAGGGCCGGACCTTTGCCTCTCACGCCGAGACGCTGGACTATCTGGCCTCCCAGCGGTTCAAGGTCATCCCCCACAAGACCCTCCACGGCACCTCCGCCGTCCAGACGGAGATCGACCGCATCAACGACGGGCGGATGGACTACCCCTTTGATATCGACGGCGCAGTCGTTAAGGTGAATTCCTTGTCAGACCGCACCACTCTTGGCTCCACCGCCAAATTTCCCAAGTGGGCGGTGGCCTTCAAGTACCCGCCGGAGAAGAAGCCCTCCAAGGTGCTGGACATCGTGGTGCAGGTGGGCCGCACCGGCGTGCTGACCCCCAAGGCGGTGCTGGAGCCGGTCCGCCTGGCGGGCACCACCGTCACCAACGCCACCCTCCACAACCAGGACTATATCACAGAAAAGGATATCCGCATCGGGGATACGGTCATCGTCCAGAAGGCGGGGGAGATCATCCCGGAGATCGTGGAGGTGGTTTTGGACAAGCGCCCCGACGACACCCAGCCCTACACCCTGCCGGAGGTCTGCCCGGTCTGCGGCGCTCCCGTCCGGCGGGACGAGGACGGCGCGGCCCTGCGCTGCACCGGCGCGGAGTGCCCCGCCCAGCTGCTGCGGAACATCACCCACTTCGCCAGCCGGGACGCCATGGACATCGACGGCTGCGGCCCCGCTGTCATCCAGCAGCTGGTGGAGAACGGCTTGATTTGTAATGCCGCCGACCTTTATAATCTCCATGCCGCAGAGGTTGCCAAGCTGGACCGCATGGGCGCCAAGTCTGCGGAGAACCTGATCCGGGCCATTGAGAAGTCCAAGGCCAACGACCTCTCCAAGCTGATCTACGGTCTGGGCATCCGGCAGGTGGGGGAAAAGGCCGCCAAGGTGCTGGCCATGCACTTCAAGACCCTGGACGCCCTGTCCGCCGCCTCCGTGGAGGAGCTGACGGAGATCAACGACGTGGGGGCCGTCACCGCCCAGTGCATCGTGGACTATCTGGCCCAGTCCCAGTCCCGGGACCTGCTCCGCCGCCTGAAGGAGGCGGGGGTGAACATGGAGAGCACCGCCCAATTGGTGGACGAGCGCTTTGCCGGGATGACCTTCGTCCTCACCGGCACCCTGACCCGCTTTGACCGCAAGACCGCCCAGGCCCTCATCGAGGAGCGGGGCGGCAAGGCGGCCGGCTCCGTCTCCAAGCGCACCACCTACGTGGTGGCGGGGGAGGCCGCCGGCAGCAAGCTGAAAAAGGCCCAGGAGCTGGACATCCCCGTCCTGACGGAGGACGACTTCGCAAAAATGCTGGAGTGACGGCGGCTCCGGAGCCTGCCGCCGCATCAGTGATTCAGGAAAGGGAGCTTGTATGATGCCGGAGAGATTTATCGCCTTTGATGTGGAGACGCCCAACGCCGCCAACGACCGCATGAGCGCCATCGGCGTGGCGGTGGTGGAGGGCGGGGCTGTGGTGCGGGAGTTCGCCACCCTGGTGAACCCCGAGACCTATTTCAACGCTTTCAACGTCCAGCTCACCGGCATCACCCCGGCCATGGCGGCGGAGGCCCCCACGTTCCAGGAGCTGTGGCCCATTCTGGGCCCCATCCTGGACAGCGGCCTGCTGGTGGCCCACAACGCGCCCTTTGACATGAGCGTGCTGTCCAAATGCCTGCGGGCCTACGGCATCTGCTGGCGGCCCGTGGCGGACTACGCCTGCACCTGCCGGATGGGGCGGCGGTGTTTTCCCCAGCTGGAGAACCACCGTCTGAACACCCTCTGTACATACCTGAACATCCCCCTGGACCACCACCGGGCAGGGAGCGACAGCCGTGCCTGCGGGGAGATTTTGCTCCGGTGCCTGGAACAGGGCGCGGACGTGGAGAAGTTCCGCCGCCATTACGACCTGCTCTGTGCCCGCACCATCTCCTATCGTCAATGGACTTGAAAAATCCCAAGTGATCTTTCAAGGGGCCTTCGCCCGTGGTCTGCAATAGGCAAACAGTGATTGGCTATGAAATCTAAATACAGGCCGCACGCCGCGGCCTGACACCGTGTATACCCACCGATAAGCTTGGAAAGCAGTTTTGCTTTACTGCCTTTCAAATTATTTGATTACAGCATGGAGAAGCACCTATGAAGGAAACTGCGTTTCAGATCGGACACATCCCCGCCCTCCTGTACGGCGGCGACGCGGAGTCGGTCTATCTGTTCGTCCACGGCAAACACGGCAGCAAGGAGGGGGCAAGGCCCTTTGCCGAGACCGTCTGCCCCAAGGGGTGGCAGGTGCTGGCCGTGGACCTGCCGGAGCACGGCGCCCGCCGGGGCGGGGCGGAGCCCCTGGACCCCTGGCACGCGGTGCCGGAGCTGCAAGCCGTCTGGACGGATCTCCAGGCCCGCTGGCCCCATGCGGCCCTGCGGGCCGACAGCATCGGCGCCTGGTTCAGCATGCTGGCCCTGGGAGACGCGCCGCCGGAGCGGAGCCTGTTCGTCTCGCCCGTGCTGGACATGGCTGCCCTCATCCGGCGCATGATGCAGTGGGCAGGGGTGACGGAGGCGGACCTGGAGGCCCGGGAGACCATCGGGACCGCCTTTGGGGAGACCCTGTCCTGGCGGTACTACCAGTACGCCCTTTCCCATCCCATCCGGCACTGGCCCAGTCCCACCGCCATTTTGTACGCCGGACAGGACAACCTGACGCCCCGCCCGGAGGCGGAGGACTTTGCCGCCCGCTTCCACTGCGGCCTGACGGTCATGGAGGACGGGGAGCACTGGTTCCACACCCCGGAGCAGCTGGCGGTCCTGGACCGCTGGACCGGCGTCCAGACCGGGCCTGCCGCCCCGCCGCTGACGGCGGAGGAGTGTTTGTTTTTCACCGGAAGGCCGGAGGCGCTGGCCCTCTATGAGCGCCTCCGGAGCCAGATCCTGGGGGAGTTTCCAGGCGTTGGGATCAAGGTCCAAAAGACCCAGATCACCTTTGCGGAGCGGTACGGCTTTGCCTTTGTGTCCCATCCCCGGCGGAAGAAGGAGACGGGCATCCTGGTGTCCTTCGGCCTCTCCCACCGGCAGGAGTCCCCTCGTATCCCATACGCCTCGGAGCCGTACCCCGGCCGCTGGACCCATCACACGCCGGTCCGGACGGCGGGGGAGACCGACGGAGAGCTGCTGGATTGGCTCCGGGAGGCCCGTTGGTTCGCCGGTCAGAAATAGGAGGGAGACGCATGTTGGAAGTGGTGGCCGCCCTGATCCGGGACGGCGAACGGTTTTTGGCCTGCCAGCGTCCGCCCCACAAGGCCCGGGGGCTTCTCTGGGAGTTCGTGGGCGGCAAGGTGGAGCCGGGGGAGAGCGGGGAGCAGGCCCTGGTCCGGGAGTGCCGGGAGGAGCTGGATGTCACGGTGGCAGTGGAGGGCGTCCGCATGGAGGTCGTCCACGAATATCCGGACCTGACCGTCTGCCTGACGCTGTTTGACGCCTCCATCGCCCAGGGTACGCCCCAGAAGCTGGAGCACAGCGACATCCGCTGGATCACCCTGGAGGAGGCGGAGGAGTACCCCTTCTGTCCCGCGGACCGGGTGATTTTGGACAGGCTGAAAGAGAGCGGAGCCTGCCGCAGCAATCTTGGCTAACCGCACCAAAAAATCGAATTTGAAGAGGGGTCCATGTGGAAATTCAGATACTTGATTATCCGTTTTCAGTATGTAAAGTAACCGACTATTCACTGGTCAATCTTGAAAGCGAGTATTGTTTTATCGGCAAAACGGATGAAGAAAATTCACTGGTATGTATTACAAAGGATGTTCCGGCAAATTCAACGGAACGCGATGATGGCTGGAGAGCTTTTAGAATACAGGGGATCCTGGATTTTTCGCTGATAGGGATCTTGTCTAACATATCGACGCTGTTAGCAGAAAATGAAATTGGAATTTTTGCGATTTCTACTTACAATACGGACTATATTTTGACCAAAGAGGAGCACTATGATAAGGCGGTAGATATCTTAGTGAAAGCGGGATATCATGTCGTTTAACGTGACAGCTTCCGGTTTGCAGGGCCGTTGCCTATTATGGCATCAAACCAAGCGGTTCCAGGTCCGTTTCAAGACCTTCACCGGCCGGACGGCCCGGACCATCCACAAGACCGACCACTGTAAGGAGACGCTGATATGAACATCGAACAGAGCGTGCAGGCCCAGCTGCTTGCCATGCAGGACCTGAAATACCGGGATTTCCAGTGCAGGCTCATGCCCACGGTGCCGCCGGAGACGGTCATCGGCGTCCGGACGCCGGCGCTGCGGAAATACGCAAAGGCCTTTGCCAAGACCCCGGAGGCGGCGGAATTCCTGAAAATCCTGCCCCACCCATACTATGAGGAGAACAACCTCCACGGCTTTCTGATCGAGTCCATGAAGGACTACGGCCAGGCCGTGGCGGCGCTGGACGCGTTTCTCCCCTATGTGGACAACTGGGCCACCTGCGACCTCATGCGCCCCAGGGTCTTTCAAAAGCACCTGCCGGAGCTGCTGGCCGACATCCGCCGCTGGATGGCCTCGGACCACCCCTACACCGTCCGGTTCGGCATCGAGATGCTGATGACCTTCTATCTGGACGAGCACTTCCGCCCGGAGTACCTGGACTGGGTGGCCGCCGTGGAGAGCGGGGAGTATTATGTAAACATGATGGTGGCTTGGTGCTTTGCCACGGCCCTGGCCAAGCAGTACGCCGCGGCCCTGCCGTACATCGAAGGACGCCGCCTGGAGCTGTGGACCCACAATAAGGCCATTCAGAAGGCCATTGAGAGCTATCGCGTCACCGATGAGCAAAAGGCGTATCTGCGCACATGCAAGATCCCGAAGTAGAGGAACGGACGCAGCGGCTGTGTGCCGCTGCGTCCGTTTTCGCTTATTTGTCAAAAGCGGGGTTCATATAGTAGACATTTTTCTCGTTCATCTTGTCCTTCGCCAGACGCAGGCCCTCGCCGAAGCGCTGGAAGTGGACGATCTCCCGGGCCCGCAGGAACCGGATGGCGTCGTTCACGTCCGGGTCGTCGGACAGGCGCAGGATATTGTCGTAGGTGAGGCGGGCCTTCTGTTCCGCCGCCAGGTCCTCCGTCAGGTCGGCGATGACGTCGCCGGTGACCTGCATGGTGGAGGCGGACCAGGGGTAACCGGAGGCGAACTGGGGATACACGCCGGTGGTGTGGTCCACAAAGTAGGTGTCGAATCCGGCGGTGCGGATCTGCTCCTCCGTGAGATTCCGGGTCAGCTGGTGGACGATGGTGCCAACCATCTCCAGATGGCCCAGCTCTTTAGCACCATAAAAATAGAGATGAAAGACAAACTAAAAAGGGAGACGGGGGTGGATGGTGATGGTCATATCGCTTGCTTTGTATCGGCCGCCGGTGGTTTTGGTGTAGATGACATCCTTCAGCACGCTGTGCAGGAGGGTGTTTTTTTCTTCCGGCGTTTCGGCCAATGTGTAGCTGTCCAGCACATGGCGGACGGCGGGGGCGATGAGGCTCTTAGCCTGGATCTGCTGTTCCAGGGTGGTCATTGCGGAGGTAACGGACTGGATGCGTTGTTCCAAATCGAGCCGGCGGCGGGATAGCTCCTGGCAGCGGGAGGTAAAGAGGTCAATGCTGTACACGCCCTGTTCCACCAGATCATAGGCCCGCTGTTCCTGCTGGGAGATCTGTTCCATTTCCCGCTGCAGCACAGAAATGGAACGCTCCAGAGATGCTTGCTCGGCGGCCTCTGCCGCTGTGGTGTCATCAGGCGGAGTCTGTTCAAAGTCCGCCAGCCAGCTGCGAAGAGCTTGAAGAATGGCGGCCTCCACAGTATCCAGGTCAGACCCCATGGTGGGGCAGGAGGGATAGGGACAGATCAAGCCGTCCTTATGGCCGTTCCGGTAAGGGCGGCGGACCATCTTTCGCCCGCAGCATCCGCAGGTCACTAGCCCTGCCAGCGGGCTTTTGATGCCCAGCTGTTTTGGGCCGGGACGGCTGGGATTGCTTTTCAGCAGCGCGGCGGCCTTATCGAAGGTCTCCTGGGAGATGACCGGTTCATGGAGGCCGCGGCACAGCTTCATGGTCTCGCTGTCCTCCTTGGTCCGGGGACGGGTCTTAACGACGGCTCCGTCCCGCAGCACCTTCACTTGGGGACGGTTTCCCCAGCGGACCCATCCGGCATAAGCGGGGTTCCGCAGGATATCCTTGACGCTATTCGGCGTCCAGTCACGGCCGCCGGGGGAGGGGATTCCCGCTTTGTTCAGGAGCGTCACGATCCTGCTGGCACCGAGCCGCCGCAGGGAGCCGCTGGGCGTGGGCTGCCCCTCGGTATACCAGCGGAAAATATCCGCTACCACCTGTGCGTTCTCATTTGGCCGCAGAGTCCATCCCTTTTGTCCCTCCAGCTTGATCCGGTCATATCCGTATGGGGCGCGGTTGGAGGGCCATTTCCCCTCATTCACAGAGGCGAGGCGGCCCAGCTGCTGGCGGCGGTTGATGGTCTTATACTCCCGGCGGCTCATAAACAGGCCGAACTCGAAATACTCCTGGTCAAATTCGCTTTGGGGATCATAGGTCTTGACGGGTGTGATGATGCGGGTGCCGCTGAACTGGAAGGCCCGGGAGACCAGGCCCTGGTCGATGGTATCGCCGCGGGCAAGGCGCTCCACCTCCATCACCAGGACGCCCGCCCACTGTCCGGCCTCCACATCGTGGAGCAGCTCCTGCATGACCGGGCGGGAGGTGATGGTTTCGCCGGATTTGACACCCTCTTCATAAATGCGGCCAATGTTCAGGTGCATGGCCTTGGCGAGAGACAGCAGCTTTGTCCGGTGGCGGAGCAGGGTATCCCCCTGGCCGTGGGCCTCGGCCTCCAGGTCGCTGCGGGATTTGCGGAGGTAGATGCAGTAATCCCGCCCGAAGGGGACGATTCTGGAATTTTCAGAGAGCATGGGATCACCGGCCTTTCAAAAGAAATAAATGATAATAAATTATAAAAAATTAGAAAATTTTGATTGCATTTTTCAAAAAGCCGCATATAATAAAGATACAGGTTTATGCTTTTTAGCATAATCTGTGTTGACAAGAATTACCCCCCGGCCTATTCTTGTCCGCCCGACCCCAAAGAGGAAAGCCCCTGCCTGATAAGTGGGGAGCCAAAAAAGAGGAGAGCCTCTGCCTTGAGTGAGGAGCCAAAAAAGAGGAGACCCCCTGCCTTGAGTGGGGAGCTAAAAAGCGGGGTAACGCAAGTTGCCCCGCTTTTTCACAGCGGGAGGGAATCGCTTGGAAAAACTAAAGATATACAGGATACGAGAAGGATACATAGAGTATCTGCACAATATAGACAAACGGGTGCAGTACAATAAGGGGGAACGGAGGCCGTATCTGGGCGTTGTATTGGAGATAGGACAGCATAAGTATTTTGTACCGATGGAATCCCCAAAGCCGAACCATAAAAACATCAAAAACAATGTCCATATTATGCGGATCGACGGCGGGAAGTACGGCCTTCTGGGATTCAACAATATGGTCCCTGCCAAGGATTTCTTTCTGGTCTCCTTTGATATCGCCAAAGAACCGGATGCGCGTTATAGAAATCTGCTGTGGAATCAGTTGAATTTCTGCAACGCCCACAAGGAAGAGATTTGGAAACACGCCAGAAAGACCTATGAGGGCGTTACAGTGAAGCAGATTCCATTTTTGGTGAAGAATTGCTGCGATTTTAAGTTGCTGGAACAGGAATACGTGAAATATTACTTCAAAACAACAATTCAGTGAGAGGCAAGCCGCTGGGGAGACCCGGCGGCTTTTATTTTTTGAAGTCTATGTAGATAATCCGGCCTATTCGCCGGATGCGGAGGGGGAGGGCTTTTGGTATTCTTTCTGTACAAATGCGAATTCTGCCTGTTTCATAATATAGTTTTGCCCAGCAGTATTGACTTGTCGATAAATACTTAATAGTAATCGTTCATCAGTCGGTAATAAATCATCTGAATTATTGCAAAGTGAAACATTGGTATAATAGGAATTTCTCTGGTTGGTTTTATTGAGAAGCCAGCTTGGGTCAACATCTAAAATTTTTGCAATAGAATCAATTACAGGTAGTTTAGGGCGCTTTATAGTACCTGCTTCATAACGTTGAACGGTAGAGCGGGCAATTCCGATGGAAATCGCAATATTGTCTAAAGTAAGCCCACGTTCTTCACGACATAGTTTAATGCGCTTTCCGGTTAAAATAGGATTATATTCATTCATAAGTATCAGCTCCTTGACAGTGACTATACCACATTAAATTGCACAATGCAATACAAAAAACGAAAAAGTTGCATAGAGCTATTGACAAACTGAACTATATGTTGTATATTGTAGAAAATTGCATAGTGCAACACCGAGAGGAGGATAAACATGAACACAAAAGCTATCAAGCAGTTGATGAAAGAAAAGAAGATTACTCAAAGTGAAGCAGCAAAAAGGCTAGGAATGTCACAATGTGTTCTGTCTCAAAAAATTAACAATAAACGCCCTGTAACAGTTTATGAAGCAGAGAGGCTTCAGGAAATTCTTGAAATAGAAGATAAAGAATTTAGGTTCTATTTTTTATCGCGCGATGTTGCGTAACGCAACATCAGAACGTCCTCACAAGAGGACAACAAAAAAACAGCCGAGGGGGGAAATCCCTCGACTGTTTGAGAATTGATATGGATCAGCTCTTCACCTGGCGGTCGTATTCCTGAATCGCGGAAACAACGATATCAGAAAACACCTGCGCCAGCTGCTGGGGAGATGCCTGCTTGCCGCTGTTGGCGGCGCGGGTAACCTTTTCCAGCGCAGCCTTTTGAGTTGTAGCGGAAAGCATCTCAAAATCAACCATGATCTCACCTCCTTACCTGCGACGGTAAAAAACGGTGAATATGGCCAACACAGATTTTTCCGCGTTCAGTGCGCAGGCAAGGGGGCGAGGCTTGCCGCGTTTACGCCCGTTTTGTTGGTCGTTCCAGATTCAATTCGTTTTGTTGTCCTCTTGCGAGGATGTTTATGAACATAGTTTATTGCAGAGAAGAATGAAAGTCAACATACGAACAAATGTTTTACAAATTATTCATATATCTGAGAAAACAGCGAGAGCAAGTGAGGAGGACGAAAATGACTATGGAACGAACGATATTGTGCCTGCTCTGCGGGATCATGGCCGGGCTTTTAATTGGCTGGGGGATATGGAAATACACGGAAAAGCGCAGAAGAAAGCGCCTTCCGGCGTGCGAGGTGCGGAAGGCGCCCAAAGTGCTCTATGTACCGGAAAAGGACGTCAGGGGAGATGGTCCAGCAACAGACGGGACAGCAGCGCCGCCGGAACAGAAAGAGCCTGTTCCATCGCGGAGCCAGGAAACTTTTGAAGAAGCCTATTCCACAGAGTGTTTTTTCGGAGTTCGGCGCAGTAATCCAAACCAGCGGCGGTCACCTGCTTTACAACATACGCCTTCGGCGCAGGGTCAGCGGAAGCAGGAACAGCAAAGTGTTGCTTGGGAGAGCGGCTTGGTATGGAAATGCCGTCTGTGGTTAGCTGTATCAATTTTTTGCTGCGGAGGTATTGTGCTGCTTCAAACAGGTCTTCACGGGCGTAATCGGAAAACTCCGGGAGATCAGGGAGGCTCCTGATCTTAACGGGACGGGGCATCTTGCCAGAGGCTGTCGGCCGCAAATGTTCCGACAGGTAAAGCAATAAGTCTCGGGCGCAATTCTGGTTCATACATTCCATCCTTTCCCATTCTGATAGGGATACACACAGTTTAATCCAAAATTTAGAAAATTGCAATTTGTGATTTTTCTACGAGAACACAAAGGGAGGTGTGCCCATGCTGAATTGGCTGGTTGAGATCAGAGGCAAGCGGTCACAGTACGAAGTTGCGAAAGAAATCGGCATTGCGCAGAGCACCTACGCTTCTATTGAAGTAGGGAGCAGAAATCCATCAGTCCAGATGGCAAAGCGTATCGCTACGGAGTTGGGGTTTGAGTGGACACGGTTCTTTGAGGAAAACAGCGAGAGCGCGTGAGGACTGGAAGAAATAGGACAATCTGACAGCCGCATAGGCTGACTGGGGGGTGGATGCGTTGTATCAGGAAAAAGGGAATATCGTGGCGGAGTACAACATCAACGGCGTCCGCGTCCTGGTCTCCGACGCCGCCTATGCGGGGAAATCAGCAGAGGAATTGGACGCCATCCGCAAGGAGGCCAGGCGGATCGCCTGGGATATCGCCGTCCGCTATGAGGCGCGGCGGCAGGCGGCGGAGCAGAAAAAGGAGGGCCAGCGTGAAGAATTTGAGCAAGAAAGCATTAAATGAGCTGTTCCGGCGGTTGCTGGAAGATGCAAAGGGCGATATCAGGCGTTTTGCAAAAGAAAATAATAGGACCTCCGCAATGCTGTGCTACGGCAAGATCTGCGGCTATACGGACGTGATGCGGAAACTGGAGCTGATCGACTGGGAGCAGAGCCGCTTTATCCAGGACGAGGCGTTTGCACTGGCTCAGGGGAAGGAACCGGAATATGAGGCGTGTTAAACGTTATAGAGGGAAGAAGCCTCGGGGTGGGCTGTCACCGGAGACCGTGATGCTGATCGCCGTTTTGGCAATGATGGCAATTTTGACCATGACCATGCGGATCAACCGGCAGTGGACAGGCCGGAGCGTCCGGGGGCAGCTTTATCAGGCGGTTTTTGTGACGCCTGACGGGTAATAGAAAGGGGGGCGGCAAATGGCAAAAAGCAAGGATATCCTCTGGGAGGTGGGCTGTGAGGGCCACACGGACGCCTGGGTGGTGGCGGACAGCTGGGAGCTTGCCACCGTGGCGGCAGCGCGGTTTTGGGGCGTGCCCTGGAGGGAGGTGGCCTCCCAGTGCGAGATGAAGAGTAAGATCATAGGGGCGCCGCGGAATATCTGCTGCCGGTGCGGCCGGACCTATTTCGGCGGACCGCCTATGTGCGAGGTGTGCAAAAAGGACGTGAAGCTGGAGGAGGAGCATCTTCGGCGGAGGCTTCATAGGGCATACCGGATGGGAAAGGTCATGTGACGCCCTGGCGGGGGCGCGGGAGTTAAGGGTTCCCGCAAAAGCCGCAGCTTTTGTGGGAAGAGGAGGAAGAACGGAGCGGGCGGATATCCGGCGAACAGCCGGATGAAGCAGAGCGGAGCTTCTTTTGACGAAAATGGAGTGAAACAGATGATCGAACAGGCTATTGAAAAGCTTCGGGAGCAGCAGAGCGGAGTGAAGGAGCGGTCGGCTCCATGGATGGTCGCGGAGCAGCTGATGGACATCTGCCGGAGAGAGCCGGCCAGCGCGGAGCTGATCGCCCAGGACCTGGAAAATGCGTCCATGTCCATCGTGGAGGCAGAGAAGAAGATCAAGGCTTTTGCGGACAAGCACAAAACCGGTAATTTCGCCTGTGTGACACCGGCGGAAGCAGAGGATATCCTGCGGGAATTCTATGGACTTGGCACCAGCGAAAAGACCGGTCTGGGGGATCGCCGTCCAAAGCTCATTGATCTGGCGGACTTCCTGTGAGGTGGCGGCATGGATCGAACATGGAAATCAATGGCACAGAAGTTGCCTGTGGAACCCTGCGGCGATCTGGTCGAGGATGTGCTGAAAGGCATCTATATGGAGGAGGGCGATCTTGGTGATGCCATGCTGCTGTACCACCGGGAGGCCGTCACGCTGATGGAGGAAATCAAGCAGACGATGTCCCCCGAGGACTGGGAGCGCCGGGAGCGGACGGCAAAGCCACGCTGGGGCGCTCGCTGTACCTGCACGGCCTGCGGAGAGGATTTTATTGCCGGTTATACCAAAGGCGGTATCGTGCTGAGGGAGGGCCCGGACGGCGTGATCTATGACGGCTATGCAGAACCAGGCGCGGACGCCAATGTGTACCTGGATGGGGAAACAGTCCTGTGTCCGTACTGCTGGACATCTCTTGAGGTGACACGCCGGGCGGAACTGCGCAGCGGGCGCACCTACCAGGCCCTTCAGGCGGAGGTGGTCAATGTGGAGGCATACACCGTGGTCATGTACTGGCTGGTGAGCCGTCATTTTGATGATACCGGTGGCGACTACACGGTGTTCTGTCCCCATGCCGCGCTGCTGATCGACCTTGACGGAAAGCTTCGCCGGTTCCGTGCCGAGCGCGTCGGACGCGAGGTGCGGGACGTGATTTGGCACCCCTGCGCCTACACCCGGGACCCGATGCAGATCCCCTATTATTCCTGGGAGGCGAATATGCATCGAAAAATAGGGGGATGGACGTTGACTTACGGCCCGGATCTGGGCGGACACACCGGAGAAAAGAGCGCTCTGGATGAATATATCGGGGAAGGCGGAACCTGGCCGGGGGCATACCTCCATGTGTGGGCAAAGCACCCGCAGGTGGAAAACCTGGTTCGTCAGGGGTTTGCGGCCGCGGTCTGTGAAGCAATAGACGACTTTCTGGATCGTGCCGCGCAGTTACAGGATCTATGCGACGCGCCCCCCATCAACTGGGTGGACTGGAATGAGGTCAAGCCTCACCGGATGCTGCATATGAGCAAGTCCGCGTTCCGGGAGATCAAAGAGAAGCGGTGGCGCGAAGGGGACGCGAAATGCTGGGACAGATACCGGCGTCAGATCCAAAAAGCGGACGCCATGGATTTTGAGTATTGCCGGGAACGCATTGGTAGTAAAGCCGTCGGGCAGCTTCTGGAGATGATCGCCGCCGGGTGGGAGGACCTTCTTCCTCTGCGTGCGGTGCGGTATCTGGAGAAACGCCGGATGCTGGAGGATGGGGTGCAGCTGTTGATTGACTACCGGAAAATGCTGCACGACGCGCATATGGCGGAGACCGAGGAAACGCTCTGGCCCCGTGACCTGATGGCAGCCCATGAGCGGATCACCCAGTACTGGGCCAATCACTTTAAGACGGCGTATCAGCTGGGCTTCACCAGCACGTTTATCCGGTACAGAGACCTGGAGTGGACAGATGGAGATCTGTGCATTGTCCTTCCGCGGGTGGAGGCGGACCTCGTATCTGAAGGGAAGATCCTGCGCCACTGTGTCGGCACGTATGGAAAGGACCACTGTTCCGGGAAACCGGTGTTCTTCGTCCGGCACCACCGACGCCCAGAGCGCAGCTATTATACGCTTCAAATCGATATGACCAGAGGGATACCCAAAGAGATCCAGCTCCATGGTTACGGAAATGAGCATCACGGAGAGCACAAGCAGTACAAGCATAAAATCCCGCAGAAGGTCCGTGATTTCTGCGACCGTTGGGAGCGTGAGGTTTTGACACCCTGGTTTAAGGAAAAGCATGTTGATCCGAATCAGAAAAAGAGGTCCAGAAAGGGGAGAAAGACGGCTTGATATAGATGGTCAAGGTCCTCTCCTGTACATACTTGAAAAGAATCAAATGGAGGTAAAAAGCGCATGAGCGATTTGAAAGGGGCAAAGAAAGTGGCGGTGGAGCTGGGGATCGACGAGCCGGATGACGGGGAAGGCCGCCTGCTTGCGGAGGAGTACGGCATGAACGGGATTCCGCCGAAGAGTGCAGAGAGGGACCTGCCTATCATTGAGGCGGAGATCCTGTTTTATAAGCGGCAGGCCGGGGCGTCCATCATTGAGATCGGCAAGCGGCTGAACGAGGCGAAGGCCCAGCTTTCCCACGGGGAATGGCTGCCGTGGCTGCGGGAGAAGGTGGACATTTCGGAGCGGTCCGCAACCAACTTTATGCGGATCGCGCGGGAGTATCCTGAATCGGTAAACATTGCTGATTTAGGAACCTGCAAAGCCTTGGCGCTCTTGGATTTGCCGGATTCTGAGCGGGAGCGGTTCGCCGCCGAAAAACATGTGGTGAACGGTGTGGAAAAGGGCATCTCGGAGATGACCGGGAAGGAGCTGAAACAGGCTATCCGGGAGCGGGACGCGGCCCTTCGGGCGGCGAAGAGGCAAAAGCCGCCGTGGAGGCTGCGGCGGAGAACCAGGCGAAGATGGAAGCGGATATGAAGCTGATGAAAGAGCTTCAGCAGAGGGCGAAGGAGGCCGAAGAGGCAAAGACGGCGGAGATCCGACGGCTGGAGAGTGAGCTGGCGGCAATCAAGTCCCAGCCCGTTGAAGTGGCTGTGGAGGTTAAAGACGCCTCCCCGGAGCAGCTTGCCCAGGCCCGGGCCGAGGCGGCCAAGGAGGCCCACGCATCCATGAAGCAAGCGCTCCAGGCGGAGCTGGACGCCAAAGAGTCCCAGTTAAAAAAGGCCCGTGAAGAGCTGAAAAGCGCCCGTGAGGAATCCAAGGCCGCGAATATCAACCTGCGGCAGGCGGAGAAGGAGGCCCGGGAAGCCAAGGCGGCTGCCGAAAAGGCCCAGAAGATGGCCCAGGTGAACAGCAACCAGAACATGGTGCGCTTTACGGTGCTGTTCAACCAGGTGCAGGAGACAGTGAACCTGATGGCTGACGCTGTGGAAAAGGAGACTCCGGAAAACCAGAAGAAGATGCGGGCGGCCATGAAAGCCCTGTCCGCCGCCGTCGGAAAGGCGGCGGAATGAGGATCGAAGCGCCATGCCGTCTCCGGGAGCGGTTCCACTGCGAGCAGTCTTACCACAGGGGGCGTTTTGTGCTGACAGGGCTGAACTTCTTTTATTGGGGCAGTCGGTCCATGTCAGGTGTGACGCTGTGCGGCAAGAGAAATCCCGGTAATCGCCAGGAGAACACATCGTTTTTTGATCCAGAGGACGCAGCGGAGGGTGTCCGCATTGCCTTTGAGATCCCGGACGCCCTTGTGATCCCCGGCTATCCTCTGCGGGAGCTGGGGATGGATACAGATGCGGTTGGGCACCTTCAGGGGCTGAATCTGACAAAAGACGGGTGGGAGTTTCACATCTATTTTGGAAAGGACTATGGCGGCCCGCGAAAATCGGTGCGGACCGCAGTCCTGGACAAGCTGTTCAAGCCGCTGCTGCCGCTGCACGCGGTGGAGGTCCGGCTGGACGATTTTTTGATTCTGTGAGGTGATCGTATGAGCAAAGGGAAAATCAGGGCGGCCATTGGGATGGCCGCCTGCGCCCTTTTCGTGATGACCGGCGAAGTGCTGCGGCATCGGCGGGGGACTGCCCAGAACTTGCGCGGCGACCGGATGAAGGCGGCCGGCGGGGCGCCGGCGCATTGCAGGAACTGCGGATGTCCGGAGTTCTCGCAAATTGCCGGGCGGAGGATCTGCATCTGCTGTGGGGCTGTGTTGGACGAAGATGAAGCAGATGAAACGGGCGAAATGTGATACCTGCGCTTTCCGCGCAGAGAAGCACCGGATCTTCCGGTGCAATTATGCCTATCTGACCGGGCACACGAGGAGAGCGGAGCCTCCGGAGAAGTGTACATACTTCCGGAAAGGAGAGCGTTTGGAGTCTCCCAGAGAAGCGGAGCGGTTTTTTGCGAGTGGAGCAGAGTTTGCAAGAACGAGGAAGCCTGGGGCAGGGGCAAAGACGAA
Organism: uncultured Dysosmobacter sp.; assembly: GCF_947631635.1. Taxonomy (GTDB): domain Bacteria; phylum Bacillota; class Clostridia; order Oscillospirales; family Oscillospiraceae; genus Oscillibacter. Next base: position 17,095 of record NZ_CANRMB010000020.1, on the reverse strand, counting down.
GTACGACTGGAGCATTGCCCGGACGCTCTATGGGCAGGGGAAGAATGACGGGGAGATCGGCCGGGTGATGGGGGTGGCGTCCAACACCGTGACCAGCTGGCGGAGGCGGGAGGGACTGCCCGCCAACGCCGCGGCGGGCGGCCGCAGGAGGGAGGAGGGGACAGCCTCCGGGAGAGGCGCGCCATGATAAATCTGAGAAATCCCAGGGAATACTGCGAGAACTTTTTGATGATCCGGGATAAAAAACAGCGGATGGTCTCGCTGAGATTCAAACCCGCCCAGGAGAACCTGTACCGGATCATCAAGGAGGAGCACCAGGCGGGACGGCCTGTCCGCCTGATCGTGCTGAAAGGGCGGCAGGAGGGCATCTCCACGGTGACGGAGGCTCTGATGTTCCAGGACGCCGCCACAAGGCCGCTGGTGCGGACCCTGATCGTGGCCCACCGGGACGACGCCACAGCCAACCTGTTCAACATGAACAAGCTGTTTTACGACTGTCTGCCGCGCTCTGTTCAGCCTATGCGGAAGAACAGCAACGCAAAAGAGCTGGTGTTTGAGAATCCCACACGGGATGAAAATGAGAAGCGGCGGCGGCCTGGACTGCGGTCCCGGATCAAGTGCGTCACCGCCGGCGGCAAGGGAGCAGGCCGGTCGGATACCCTGACCAATGTACATCTGTCGGAGTACGCCTTTTGGCCGGGGGACAAGAAGGGCCTGCTGGCGGGCATCATGCAGGCCGTGCCGGACGATCCCAACACCATGGTCATCATCGAGAGCACTGCCAACGGCTTCAACGAGTTCAAGGAGCTGTGGGACGGCGCTGTGGACGGGACCAACGGCTGGCGGCCTGTATTCCTGCCCTGGTACATGGAGCCGGAGTACCGGCGGCCTATGGAAAAGGGAGCTCCGCGCGGCCGGCCGCGTGGGGAGAGGAGCCGCAGAGGAACGAGTGAGGAACCGGCGGGGGACGGTTCCGAGGGATGCGCAGTTTGCGGCGACGAGGGGACCGTTTGGACCGCCGAGGAGGAGAAGCTGCGGGCGGCGTATCACCTGGACGACGAGCAATTGTCCTGGCGGCGGTGGTGCATCCGGGTGAATCTGGGCGGAGACGAACAGCTGTTCCGGCAGGAGTACCCCAACACGCCGGACGAGGCGTTCCTGCTGTCCGGTGATCCCTACTTTGACAATGACACCATCATGGCCCGGCGGCGGGCGGCAAAGGAGCCGCTGCGGGTGGGCCTGTTCGAATATCCGGAGCCGGAGATCGAGGGGGGAGCGCCCAGAGAGTGGACCTTTACAGACCGGGAAAAAGGCCTTATCCGCATTTTTGAGGAGCCGAAGCCGGGCGTCCCCTATGTTCTGGGCGGCGACACCGCCGGAGAGGGCAGCGACTGCTTCACCGCCCATGTGCTGGACAACACCGACGGCCATCAGGTGGCGGAGCTTCAGCAGCCCCTCTCCGAGGTCCTGTATGCCCGGCAGATCTTTTGCCTGGGGCACTACTACAACACGGCGCTGATCGGCGTGGAGGTGAATTTCTCGACGTATCCGGAGATGAAGCTGGAGGAGTGGCACTATCCAAAGCTCTATCAGCGTGAAAGGTTTGATACCTTTACAGGGAAGATGGTGGAGGCGTTTGGATGGTTGACGAGCTCTAAGACCCGGCCTGTGATCCTGGCGGGACTGCACACGGTCATGGAGGAAGCGCCGGAGCTGGTGGTGAGCTTCCAGACCCTGGGGGAAATGCTGACCTTTGTCTACGGCAAGGACCGCAAGCCCCAGGCGGCGGAGGGGGAGCATGACGACCTGGTGCTGGCGGCGGCTATCGCCCACAGCATCCGGGGACAGCAGCGGTACACCGTGGACCGGCCCGACGGAGAGAAAAAGCGGTGGACGGCGGACATGTGGGAGGACTATAACGCTGCCGACGAGGAGACCCGGAAATTGCTGGTGAAGCGGTGGGGGTCCCATCGTGACCCGGCTTGAAGCATGAAAAGCCCGCCGGGGAGGTCCGGCGGGCGGTGTGGGTTATAGCGGTTACTGCTTGTCAACAAGCTGGGGAGTGGTCCAGTCAGAGGTAAGGATCCCTTCAGCGTCCACTGTGACAGACAGCTTGCTTTTATATCTGTTTTGAAATACATCTAAGTATTCAATGTCAAAGTCAAGAGTCCTTTTAAAGTCTCGGGGCACCGGTATTGCTTCAAAAATCAAGTGGAGATCCAGGGCGGGAGAGACGTCACCTGTAAATAGTTCTCTGTATTTTCCATGACGGTCGGGAAGAGAGACTGTTGCCTGAAGCGCAGGGCCAGGCCCGATGTTCCTCACATAAAAATCAAAGAAACGGTGCGGATTTATATCATAGGCGTCTTTTGTAAATTCCTCCGGGATGACCGTGGAACAGGAGGCATCGATCTCCTTCAGGTAGGCGGAATATTTTGAACGCGCTTTGCCGTCTGGGTATTCCCGAAGGTCAAAGAGCGTCAGATCCACGATCGGGATCAAGGAGCAGCGGCGGGCCTCCATGGATTCCTCGTGCTGCTGCCTGCCTTGCCGCCGGCTTTCGTGGAGAGCAAGAAGCGCGGGGATGCAGCCGAGAAAGCTGCCGAGGTAGCTGCCCCAAAAGTCCAGCCAATCAGGGGCTTTCAGCGCATTTTGCGTGGGAAGCGGGACGTACATGAAAAGATTTACGACAGCAGGAAACAAAAGCGCAGTCAGAATGCACAGGAGAATCGCGTGTTTTTTGATCCACTGAAGCATACAGGGACTCCTTTCAATATTTGTGCTGGCAACAATATATTCCAAATTTTTCAAATTGTAAATAGAAGAGCGTTTTCAGGAGGAAATGAACATAGAAAAGCCAGCCGGGGAGACCCGGCTGGCACAAACGCATGATAAAGGGCGCATCAGGAAAGGCCTTTGCTGAGGAGATACAGACAGAGCTGGTTCATGCTGATCCCCTCGTCAGCAGAACGCTGGGCCAGCAGCTTGTGGAGGCTTTTGGGAATACGGAGCTTGAACTGGCCGCTGAAATCCTCCAGTCTGGCAGGCTCCAGGATGGGGATGCCGTCCTCCAGGCAGGCGGTGAACCAGGTTTTTTTCGCGTCCTCGAGCATCCGAAAGCCCTCTTCCACGGTATTCGCGGAGGTAATGCAGCCGGGAAGCTCCGGGCAGTGAAAGGCATAGCCGCCCTCTTCCTCGTCGGGGATCACCTCCACCCGGTAGGGCAGAGACATGTAGTAGTGCAGATCCTTCTCCATAACAAACCGCCTCCAACGGCCAGACGCGTCATTCCTCCGATTCCAAATACTGCTGGACAGCCTCCGCCACCAACTTGATATACGCACGGTTCATGGGCGATTGCTTTGGGAGCGTGATGGGCATACACCCGGATTTTCGGAATGTATAGTGACTGCTGTCTCCGCGGGGCTGTTCACGCTGGTAGCCGATGCTTTCCAGGGCCTTACATAGATCGTCAAATCGGAGATTGGGGCTTTTTTCCAAAATGGCTGTAACAAGTTTATCCCACTTACTCATTTTTTATTCCTCCTGCATGTGAGAGATAAGTAAAAATCAAAAGATTTGTGATTCGGGAAGCGTTAAAAGTTGAGAAATAAAAATAAGTTTTGAGATTTGAATGTTAGATGTTTGAAAGTTAAGTTTTGAATTTTAAAAATGAAGTTTGATCATGTTGATTTCTTCCCGATATCTGGATTATACCATGGTGTCATATATGGTGTCAAGAGGAAGTTTCGCTTTTGAAAACTGCCCAGGCGGGGCCTGAGCAATTTTGAAAAGCGGGTATACATATTAAAGAACGCGCGCGTGCGTTCTTTGCGGGACCTTTAAACGCCTATGTTTGAGCTGAAAGAGATTTTCCGGGACGGGGCGGGCGGAACGGCGGCTTCCGGCCATGGGTAGAAAGCAGAGTGTGAGACCGCTTTGCAAGATTTGTCAAGGGCACTCCTGCGCGGGGGCGTGGGAACTTATGCTTTTATACACGGGGGAGAGAGGATCATGATTGGGAAGGTATGTTTTTGGGGCCCCTGCCGGAGCCCAGCGTAGCGGACAAGGTAAGCCGCGAGAGCGGCGAGAAGGCCCTCTGGAGGGGTCCGGTGGGGAGAGGACGAACGCCGAAATGAGTGAGTTCTCGGCTTTAGACGAGAACGAGGGATATGGAGGAAGTGAGGACGATGTATATGGTGACAAAGATCGTTAGCGGCAATGTGGTGGAGCGGAGAAAAACCAGGATCACCCGGCGGCCGGCCAAGCGGGGGGGCCGTGTCCGGGGGAACAGCAGCGAGCGGAAGCTGGTGGGGAACCGGGAGTATGCCAAGCTGGCCCTGGCCCGGACCATCAACTGCAACATGACGCCGGGGGACCTGTGGCTGACGGCCAAGTTTGACGCTGAGGGCCTGGAGACTGTGGGCGGGAGTTTTGAGGGGGCCAGGAAGGCAGGGAGGAAGTTCATCGACCGGCTGGTGTACCGCATGAAGAAACTGGGGCTGGTGTGCAAGTGGTTTTTGGCCGCGTCGGAGATCGACGGGGAGACAGGAGAGCTGGTGCGGCCCCATGTGCATATCATCATCACCGGCGAGGGCTTTGAGATCCGGGATAAGCGGCTGTACTTCGGGGCGGAGCTGGTGGACGATATCTGGGGCCTTGGCACCGTGGACTGGCAGCCTCTGCGGCACCAACAGGACTATTACCCCTTGGCGGCCTACCTGGTGAACCAGGCCCGGGGTGTGGCGGACGAGAAGAAATGGACCTGTTCCCGGAACATGAAAAAGCCCAAGGTCACCCGGGAGATCGTCACCAGCGGCGGGCAGCTGCGTGTCCCGGCCGGGGCCGTGGAGCTGCCGGGGACCCGGTATGACCCAGAGAAGGGGCAGAATTTTGTGCGGTACATACCCAAGGCAAAGGACCCCCGGCGGAAGGTGGGCGGACATAAGGAGATGGCGCTGGCTTTGGACGACAGGAGGGATTCTGGTGGGCTTTAAGAAGCTGCGGGGGATCGCCCTGCCGGAGGAGAAGCAGGGGCTGATCCGTTATACCTGCCTGACCTATCGGGAGCAGCCGGGACATGTCCAGCGGAAGATCCTGCGGCTGTGCCGGGAGCAGGGCGGGGACTATGCCGCCGCCCTGTGGGAGGTCGTGTGTACCTGGGAGAGCGTCACCAGCATTTCAGGACGGCATCATGTGGATGCATCTGTGCTGTATGATGCCCGAAAACGCTTTTTTGAGGCCTGGTAGGGGCATGATACCTACGATGTTCACAATTTGTTCAAACAACTTTTTTAAACTAAAGCGACCGTCAAGCCCTTGCGCCGCTAAGGCGCAGGGGCATTTTTAAGTTCCCGATAACTGAAGCCCTCTGTGTGCTACGCTATTAGCATGGATCAAGAATGAGCGCGGCGGGGGAGGTGTCGGCGTGGCGGAGAGGACAGAGGCGGAGAAGCTGGGCGAGGTTTTGAAGCCCAGGGAACGGACGTTCGTGCGGGAGTACCTGGTGGACCTGTGCGGCACCAAGGCGGCCGTCCGGGCAGGCTACTCCGAGAAGTCCGCCGCCAGTCAGGCCAGCCGCCTGCTGCGGAAGCCGGAGGTCCGGGCCTACCGGGACGCATTGCTTCAGGAGCAGTTTGACGCCATCGGCGTGACAAAGCACTCTATCGCGGCGGAGGTATGGAAACTGTATGAGCGATGCACCCAGCAGAGGCCGGTGAGGATCTGGGACAGCCAGAAGCACGAATATGTGTTCGCCGGACTGTGGGAATTCGATGTGAAGGGCGCTTTGAAGGCCCTGGATATGCTGCGGCAGATGCTGCCGGAGATGGGAAAGGACGAGGGCGGCGGAGCCGGGCCAAGCCTGGAGGATATGGTCATGGGCGGTGGCGGCCGGGAGTTTTGACGGAACATGGAGGTATTTATGGCGAAACGGTACGATGAAAAAACACTGGACAGGGGCCCCCGCGAAAGCAGCCATTATGGGGCCCCCGCGCGGCCTGCCGCGTGGGGAGAGGAAGCGCAAGGGAGCGGTTCGAGACCTGGCCGAAAGGCCGGGGCGAGAGGAGCGGACTTTGCGCTGACGATGTGGAAAGAGCGATTTCGCCTGGCGAATGACGCCTATACCGCCGAACAGGGACGGATGAAGCGGCGGGAGGCGCTGCTGAACGGCAGTCATGAGATCGTGACTCCCGATGGCAAGCGGGCAAAGAAGCAGGCCTCCCATGTGCGGAACGTGTGCTTTGAGCTGGTGGAGACCCAGGTGGACAGCAACATCCCCCAGCCAAAGGTGACGGCGGTGCGGCAGGAGGACGAGGAGCAGGCGAAGCTGATCGAGGACTTGCTGCGGAATCTGCTGGACCGGCTGCCCATGGAACGGATCAATGACGAGGCGGAGCGGATCAGTCCCACCCAGGGCGGCTACGGCCTGCTGGTGGATTGGGACAGCTCGGCCGCCGGCCGGGGATGGATGGGGGCGCTGAAGGTGACGCTGCTGCATCCCCGGAAGATCATTCCCCAGGACGGCGTTTACCAGGTGGCGGATATGGATTACCTCTTTGTGGAGGACGCCCAGACGAAACGGCAGATCCGGGAGCGGTTCGGCGTGGATGTGTCCGCCGAGAACGAGGAGGAGCCGGAGGCCAGGGCATTGAACGCGCCTGTCAGCGCCGCCGACGAGCTGGTGACGCTGCGGACCGCCTATTACAAGAACCGGCGGGGCGGCATCGGGCGGTTTCGCTGGGTGAACGACGTGGTGCTGGAGGACCTGGAGGACTATCAGGCCCGGCGGGTGCAGGTGTGCAGGGGATGCGGAGTGCCGGGGGACGGCGTGAGGTGCCGCTTCTGCGGCAGCACCCGCTTTCGGGAGGAATTGCAGGAGGATGAGACCCTGACCGACGATCTGGAGACCGCGTCGGGGCTGGCGATCCCAGCGGAGAGCCCGGCCAGAGACGAGTATGGACAGGTGGTCATGCGGGATGTGGAAGCCCCCAGTCTGATGGAACCGCTGATGGGCGGGACGGCGCTGATGCCGGGCATGGAGCCGCCGGGTGTGGCGGGCGTATACAGTGTGCGGCAGGAAGCGGTGATGGAGGCCACCAGGATCCCCTTCTACAAGCCCTGCGTGTTCCCGGTGGTGCTGCGGAAAAACGTCAGCGCCAGCGGGCGCTTCCTGGGCGGGAGCGACATCGACGCCATCGAGGACCAGCAGAACACCCTGAACAAGATCGGCACCAAGGTCAATGAGAAGGTGCTGGGCGGCGGGAGCTTTGTGACGATGCCGAAGGGCATGGGACGGTTCCAGACCGATCAGGACAACCGGGTGCTGGAGGTGGAGAACCCGGCGGCGCTGAACTGCATCCGGTCCTACAACACACAGGTGGATATCAGCCAGGACATGGCGAGGGGCCAGGAGGTCTATGAGGAGGCCAGGCAGACCATCGGCATTACGGACAGCTTGCAGGGGCGGCGGGACCCCACCGCCACCAGCAAGGTGGCAAAGGAGTTCGCCGCCAGTCAGGCGGCCGGCCGCCTGGAGAGCAAACGGGTGATGAAAAACGCCCTGTTCCAGGATCTGTTCGAGGTGCTGTTCAAGTTCATGCTGGCCTACGCCGACGAGCCCCGGCCGGTCATCTCCTACAATGAGCGGGGGGAGAAGGTCTACAAGGTCTTTGACCGCCACGATTTCCTGTATCAGGACGAGGCGGGGGCCTGGAAGTACAACACAGATTTCCTGTTCAGCTGTGACAGCTCCGCGCCGCTGGCGGCCAACCGGGAGGCCATGTGGCAGGAGTGCCGCATGAACTTTGAGAGCGGCGCCCTGGGGGATCCCACGGCGTTGACGACGCTGGTGCGGTTTTGGGCCCAGATGGAGGTGCTCCACTATCCCATGGCAGAGAGCATCCACAAGGAGCTCCAGGAGGAGTTGGAGCAGCAGAGAGAGGCGCAGCGGACGATGGACGCCATGGGCGGCGCAGCCGGCGGCGTACCGGGCATGGGGGCGGTATCCGCTCCGGCAGAGGACATGGGCGGCGGGGACTTCCCGTCGGACGGGACCATACAGGAGGCGATGATGCTGTGAGATGCCCGGAATGTGGATTGGAAATGATCGTGTATCAGGTGACGGAGGAAGGGCCGGAATTTGTGTGCCGCAATCAGCGGTGCGGGGCCTTTGACCAGCGGCTGCGAAAGAGATCCGACGCGGCGGAAGAGGAGCCGGAGCAGACCGCAGAGTGAGCGCTCCGGACTTTCACGGACTGCGCCGGGCAGATGCGGCGGCAGCTGCCTGATCCCATCCACCGTCCGCCATACGGTGGATGCGGCATCTGTTTTTCCTCCTGCTGTGACAGGTGGGGCACCACCTGTCCGGCGGAGTCCGTGAGAGGAACTGAAATTGGCTCTTGGGCGGAGTAAAAAGCCTAGTTTTGAAGAGAGAGGAGGAACGGCTGTGAAGAAGAACGGCGGTTATGCCGGAAAGATCAAGAACAGCGGGACCCAGGCCGTTAAGGCACCCTTTGGCACCGGCGGCGGCACCAAGGGCACCGTGCGGATCACGGGCAATGACCTGCGGACCGGAAACGGCGGCAAAAAGAGCGGCAAATAAAAGCCGCTGACAACGTGAGCCGGTTTACCGGCAGAGTCCCCCGACAGGGGGCATATCGCACAGAACGCGGAAAAATCTGAAAAGGAGACGATACATCATGGAAGATATCACCCAGCAGGAGATCAATGAGGTCTTTGGCGTTGAGGGCACAGAGAGCCAGCAGGAGGGCTCTGAAAGCGTCCGGGAGACAGAGGCCCAGGAGCCCGTTCAGGAGGGGGCGGAGGCCCCCCAGGAAGCGAAAGAGAGCCTGGAAGCCAGCGAGACAGACGTCCGGCAGGTCCGACAGGAGATGCCGGCTGAGGAGCGGCACCGTCAGGCGGCGGCGAGGAGAGCCCGGGAGGAACAGGCCCGGGCCGAGGCGGAGCAGGCCCGCAGAGATCAGATCTACGCGGACCTGTTCGCTGGGCAGGCGGACCCCTATACAGGGAAGCCCATCCTGACAGAGGCGGATTTCCGCGCCTACCAGAGCGAGCGGGACCGCCGCCGGCAGACGGCGCAGCTGGAAAAGGCGGGGATCGATCCCGGCGCCATCAAGGGGATCGTGAGCCAGGAGCTGGCCCCCATCCAGGAAAGGCTTCAGCGGGCGGAGATGGCCGCCATGCAGGAAAAAGCCCGGGCTGTGAACGCACGGGCGGAGGAGTCCATCCGGGTGTCTCTGAAAAACATCAGCGCCATGGACCCCAGTGTGAAGAGCCTGGAGGATATCGCGGCGCTGCCTACGGCGGCACGGTTCAACGAGCTGGTGCAGAAGGGCGTGGGCCTGGAGGACGCCTTTTATCTGGCGAACCGGAAGGCCATTGACGAGCGCAAGGCGGCGGCGGTCAAGGCGGCGGCCCTGAACGGCGCGGTGAGCCGGAAACACCTGGATCCGGTGGGCGCGGGCGGCAGCCAGGAGGCGGTAGAAGTGCCTGCGGAACAGCGGGCGGCCTACCGGGAGATGTTCCCGGACGCCACGGATGCGGAGATCGACGCCGCATACAGGAAGTTTTTGAAAGATCTGAAATAAAAAAGGAGATTTGGCTATGGGTTTGAAACTGTCGAAAATGGATGTGGGACTGACCCCGCCCATTGAATACCTTCCCGGCAAGGAGGGTGAAACGTATACGCTGGGGGAGGCCCTGGCCCTGGACGCAGGAGCTGCCACGAAGTGCGGCGCCGCCGCACGGCCCGACTATGTGGCCGTCGGTCCCGCAGACGAAAAGGGGGAGGTCCCCGCGGTGAAGGTCCAGGACTACATGACCTTTGAGGCCACGCTGTCCGCCGCTGCGGCAGGTCTGGCGGTGGGCGGCAAGGTGAGCCTGTCCGCCGACGGCTTGCAGGTGACGGCAGGCGAGGGCGCAGGCATCGTGACGGCCCTGGAAGGCACCGCGGCGGGGGACGCCGTGACGGTGCGGTTTTAAGATGAAGCAACCGAGGATATGAAGAAAGTGAGGAAGATATGAGCGGTTATGTGACGGTATCCATCGGCTCCGGCCTGGTGGATTCTGTGTATGGCAAATGCCAGTTTCCCATTAAGAGCTATCTGGAGAAGAAGGGCGAGGCCTTTGAGCAGGCAAGCCTTTTGAAAATGCTGTTCCGCATGGAGAACTCCAAGCATTGGGCGGAGCAGTACGGCGGCGAGACGGGCATGGATGATTTCGAGGCTGTGGGCGAGGGCGGCAACTATCCCAGCACCGGCTTCCAGGAGGATTTCCAGAAGACCATCGTCAACGAGACGTGGAAGAAGAAGTTCAGCGTTACCCAGGAGCTGGTGGAGGACGGCCGCCTGGGCACCATGAAGAAGCGGGCCAACAAGCTGATCACCAGCTATGACCGCACCCGTGAGAAGTTCGCACGGGCTATGTATGCCGGCGGCCTGGTGGGAAAAAAGGTGAAGTTCGGCGCAAAGACCTTTGACTGTTCCTCCGCCGACGACAAGGCGCTGTTTGCCAAGGACCACCCCTGCAAGGTAAAGGGCGGAGACCAGTGCAATCTCTTCAGCGACGACCTGACAGCGGAGAACCTGGGCAAGCTGGAGACCCGGATGCAGAACATCAGAGGCGCCAATGGCGAGCTGCTGGCGGTGGCCCCGAAAACCATCTGGATCCCCAACGATGCAGTGATGAAGCAGAAGGCCTTTGAGGCTGTGGGTTCCGACAAGAACCCTATGGACAACACCAATGCCTTCAACTATCAGTACGGCCGGTGGAACATCCTGGTGGACCCCTATCTGACCATGATGCTGGAGGACCTGAAAATTCAGGAAAAGCCCTGGTTCCTGCTGGACAGCGATTACATCCAGGAGAACGACGGCCCGATCTTTCAGGACCGTGTGAAGCTGTTGGTCCGTTCTGTGCTAGATGACAACAACGACAACAACCTTTGGTTGGGCCGCGGCCGGTTCAGCGCGGGTTTTGCCGATTGGCGGTTCGTGGCGGCTGGCGGCGTGACCGGCGGCGAGGCGCTGTAAGGGTATTCGTTGACAAAATGCGGCGCACTGTGTAGAATAAACACAGGCGCTGCCAAAACGGCAGGCGGTCGGCCACCCCCAAAGAGTTCCCGCAAAACCGCAAGGTTTTGTGGGAAGAGGAGGGGCAAGGAAGCGGATGGAGTTTTCGCCAAAGGCGGAAACAAAATCAAGCGGACTTTGCCCCGACGAGAAAGGGGGTGAGGCTCATGCGGATTACGTTACATATCGGAGCCTTCACGGTGACGATCATCGTAAAAAGCAGGAACCGCCACCCCGGCAGGTGACGGTTCCTTTTTTAGGCACTCAAACCTAATGGGCTGACCGCTTATCGGCAGCGCCCTTTTCTATGTTTATTATACCGCTCCCGTCCGCATTGTCAAGTGGATGGGAGCGGTATTTTATTTACAAAAAAGGGGAGGAACCCAATGAACTGGCGGGAATGTAAGCTGATCGCCTTGCAGACGATGTTTTCCAATGAGGGCGCTGACATCAACGCCGACGACAGCAATCAGGACTATATCGACGCCATGCCCGGCAAGGCCAATGAGGCGATGCAGCAGCTGGCAACGGTGGGCAGGCCCATCCTGAAGCAGTTTCAGATCGCCATTGAGACAGGCGCGGAGGAAGCGGTGACGGAGGAGAAGGTAACACTGCCGGCGGCGGAGGTGCGGTATAAGCTCAAACTGACGGCATACTGCCCCAGATTCCGGTGCCTGGAGCCCCAGAGGCTGATGCTGGACAGCGGAGGCGTCTATGACCAGGCGGATGACTGGGATCTGGAGGGCGACGATGTATTGGTTCTGCCGGGGAACATCACCGGGACGTATACCATCTGGTATGCGGCGTATCCCCAGGTCATCGACGCCGGTACGCCGGATGACACGGTGATCGAACTGGCGCCTGAAGCAGCCGCCCTGATCCCGCTATATATCGCGGCGGAGCTTTATAAAGAGGACGAGCTTGCCATGGCGACCATGTTCCGGAATGAGTTCGAGGATGGGCTTGCGAAGCTCCAGCTGTCTTATGCGGCCTCCGGCGGCGCGTTCCGCTGCGGGCGGACCAGAAACACGACAGGATGGTGGTAGAGCCTGGAGGATCGCCGGAAAAACCAGCGGAGCGGATTTCTGGCGAAAAGAACGAGCACCGCAATGATTGAGCTTTCGCTGAAAGCGGAAGTGAAAGATATGGAGGTTGTGAGGACGTGGCGCAATTCGACATTCCCAGCGAGTCCCGGAAGTATTCCACGATCATTGAGACCTTTCGGGGCGTGGATCTGAACAACAGTCCGTCCAATGTGGATATATCCCGGTCTCCGGCGGCACCCAACATGGTCCGGGACCAGGTGGGCAAGGTCCGCAAGCGGATGGGGTACCGCACCATTGCCGCAGTTCCCGGCGGAGCGGCTGTCAACGGCGTCCACCGCCTGGGGGACCAGATCCTGGTCCATGCGGGCAGCAGACTGTACAAGTGGGACGGGGCGGCCGGGTTTACGGAAGCCGGTCCCATGGCGGACGCCCGGAGCCGGGGGTTTGTGTTCGACAAGAAGCTGTATCTGCTGGATGGGGCCAAGTATCAGGTATACGACGGAACGGAACTGAAGGCGGTGTCCGAAACGGCCAAGGTGCCCACCATCATCATCTCCAGAAATCCAACCGGCGGCGGGACCGCCTACGAGGCGCTGAACCTGCTGAGCCGGGCGTGGACGGAGAGCTTTTTGGGGACTGCGGAGGCCACGGTATACCAGCTGACTACCACGGAGCTGGGGCCGGAGGCTGTGACGGCGGAGGTGCTGAACAGCGACGGCACCTGGGTGAAAAAAGAGGAGAACACGGATTTTACCGTGGACCGGGAAAAAGGGACCGTGACCTTTAAAACCGCGCCGGGGGCCTCGCCTGTCAGGGGGCAGGACAATGTGAAGATCACGGCCTCCAAGGAACGGGAGGGCTATCTGGATCAGGTGGACCACTGTACAGTATTTGCCGTTTACGGCGTTGGCGGTGCGGCGGACCGGGTGTTTTTATCCGGGAATCCGGACAAGCCCGGTTTTGACTATTACAGCGGATTTGAGGACCCCGCCTTCTTCCCGGATACCGCTTATACCAAAATCAGCCGGGACGGGAGCCGGGTGGTGGGGTATGCCATTTTGAACAACGCCCTGGCGGCGTTTCTGGACGGTTCCACCGACGGGCGCAGCGTGGTGATCCGCACCGGCGCCCTGGATGCCAACGGAGAGGCGCTGTTTCGGATCAGCAATACCCTGATCGGAGAAAACGCGGTGGCGCGGGACACCTTCGCACTGTCCGGCAAGGAGCCGCTGTTTCTGACGGAGCGCGGCGTATACGCTATCACGGCGGAGGAACTGACCGGAGAGAAATACAGTCAGGAGCGGAGCTACTACATCGGCAGCGCACTTCAGGAGGCTGTGGGGAAGCGCGAGGCCGTGGGCATCATCTACCGGGACTTCTACGTGCTGTCGCTGTCCGGGACGCTGTATCTGCTGGACCTTCAGCAAAAGACCTATGAGAAGAACAGCCCATACAGCAGCTTTCAGTATGAGTGCTACTATTGGCCGAATATCCCGGCACGGGTACTGTGGACGGATGGAGACGCGCTGTGCTTCGGCACGGCGGATGGGAGGCTGTGCCGCTTTGCCGTCCATGTGGACGATCCGGAGAGCTACAACGACGACGGAGCGGCCATTGACGCCTACTGGGAGACCAGCGATTTTGACGGTAACGCCTTCTTCAAAAGCAAGACCTTCACCGGGATCGCGGTCCGCCTGGCGGCAGCGGTACTGACCGGCGTGAAGATCTTCGCCCAGAAGCGGGGCATCTGGTCCCAGGTGTTCGACGCCAAGGAGCGGGCCCGGTATCTGGACTGGAATTACATCGATTTTTCCAAATTCGTGTTTTCGGCGGACCGGACGCCCCGGACGCTGTATGGGAAGATCAAAATCAAGAAGGTGGACAAGGTGCGCTTCCGGCTCCAAAACAAGGAACTGAACGAGCCGTTTGGCCTCTATGCTTTCGGCCTGGTTTGGAAAGAACCGGGCAGCAATTATAAACGGTAAAAAGCCGTCCACGAATCCAGAGGAGTGAAGAAGCTTTTGGCATTTATGGGGCCCCGCGCGGCCTGCCATTATAGGGCCCCCGCGAAACCTGTTTCGTGGGGAGAGGAGGAGCAAGGAAGCGGCATGAGCTTTTGGCAAAGCCGGAAGCGAATAAAGCGGACTTTGCGACGACGAGTGTAAGGGAGTGAGCGAATGGCTTTGGAAAAAATCACAGAACAGCAGATGAATGAAAAGGGCGTCTGCGCGGCGCCGGATATCCTGAGCGGAACAGCGGCGCAGAACAAGGCTGTGTTTGACCGGCTGATCCGGCAGGTGGTCGTGACGGCCTATAATTCGCTGGTGGACCAGCTGAACGGCATGGGGGTTGAAAAGGCGATCCTGGCCCCAGAGGGGGCGGGGTTCAAGTACATCCGCCTGAACCGGGACCTGGTGCTGGAGACCAGCATGGACGGGGAGGCCTGGCAGGCCACCGGCAGCAGCGGCCATGTGGTGCTGGACCCGGCCGGGAACGCGCTGCCCCAGCGGAGCCGGATGCAGTTTGTCAACGGCACGGTGGAGGACGCGGACGGCGTGACCGTTGTCACCGGCGTGCAGGGTGAGAAGGGCGAGAAGGGAGACAAAGGCGACAAGGGCGACACCGGCGAGACGGGTCCACGGGGCCTCACCGGCCCCTCTGTGGTGCCCAACGTGGACGCCAACGGCGTGATGTCCTTCAACGTCCAGGATGTGGCCTCCGCGCCCCAGAGCGTATCCGTCCGTGGCCCCCAGGGACCCCAGGGCGTACAGGGGGCCCAAGGCGCCCAGGGAGAGCGGGGGCCCGCAGGTATCCAGGGCATCCAGGGCATCCAGGGGCCAAAGGGGGAGCAGGGAGAGCAGGGCGTGGCCGGTCCCCAGGGGATCCAGGGCGCGGCGGGAAAGCAGGGCCCCACAGGCCCTCAAGGCCCCGCCGGAGCCGACGGCAGGGATGGCAGGAGCCTGTTCATTGAGGATACCTACACCACGCTGGCGGCGCTGCGGAAGGCGCTGCCCACCGGCAACGACAGGATGTACATGGTGGAGGAGGATGGCGAGTGCTACATCTGGTCTGAAAATCATCAGGACTGGGTGAGCTGCGGCAAGCTGCAAGGCCCCGCCGGCCCCCAGGGACCGGCAGGCCCCCAGGGTGAGCAGGGGCCCCAGGGCCTTCAGGGCGTCCAGGGCATCCCCGGCCAGGACGGCGCCCAGGGCGTGCAGGGCCCCCAGGGCGTTATCGGCCCGGAGGGTCCACAGGGTCCCGCCGGTGTGTCCGGCCAGGACGGCAAGAGCGCCTTCACCACAGCGGTGGAGGGGGGATACACCGGCACGGAGACGGCCTTTAACACGGCGCTGGCAAAGACGCCGGAGCACATGGCGGACAAGAATAATCCCCATGAGGTGACGGCGAAGCAGATCGGCGCGGCGGAAGCGAGCCACAAACACGCGGCGGGGGATATCGATTCAGGCACTTTTGCGGCGGACCGTATCCCGAATCTGCCCGCCGACAGGATTAGCAGCGGGGTCTTTGGCGTGCCCAGAGGCGGCACCGGAAAGGGCAGCGTGACTGCCGGAAACTTTCTGGTGGGCAATGGCACCGGCGCACTGGTGGAAAAGACCTCCGCCCAGGTGCTGGCGGCCATCGGCGCAGCGGCAAAGAAACATACCCATGACGCGAGCGATATCGTCAGCGGGATCCTCGCCGAAGCCCGGGGCGGCACCGGGAAGGCAAGCCTGGAGGAGCTGGCGGCAGCCCTGGGCGGGTGCAAGATCCAGACCGGCAGCTATGTGGGAACGGGCACCTATGGGGCGTCAAATCCGTGCAGTTTAACGTTCGATTTTGTGCCGCAGATCGTAGCTATAACAGCAATCCGGGATGGCACTAGGGGCTTTGGTAGTTCACGATCATTTGCATTATTTTTTCCAGCGGCACTTCTGCCTGATTTTAAAGCTGCAGGATATGATTTATTCTATGAAGGATCAGCTATCAGCGGTGAATATCTTTATAGTAAATACCTTCCTGAATCTAGGCAACTTGCATGGTATGTTTCAAAAGGATCATACGAGAAGATGGGACAATTAAATTTAGCGTCAACTATGTATTTTTGGATTTCTATTGGCTAAAGGTTCGATTTTTCACCTGCCTTGGTAATAATCCAGGGTGTCGGATATATGCGTGAAGCAACTGGAATTGGCATAAGGGAAAGTGGATTTATAATCCGCACAGAATCAGGGCAAGGCAACTCCACCTGTAAAGTCACATCATGGGATAAAACCATAACTTGGTATACCACATCAAATGGGGGCGCTCAATTTAATGATTTGGACGAGGTATACAGTTTTCTATCCATCGGCTAAAGGTTCGATTTTGTGCCTAAGATAATGGCATTTATCGATCAGCAGAATATTTCGGCCGAGGAGTCCTTAGTTACACTCAATCAGGAAATATTAGCGGTTGATAGACTGACAGCCGAATATCAAGAAAATATTGGCTTTGGAGCTACCTCAACCAAATACGCCAAAATAATTGGAAAGACCATTTACTGGTATACTGCACCTAGCTATACATGGAAATACGGGGCCAACTGCCAGAATAATTTAAAGGGTGTTCGATATCGATACTTTGCGATAGGCTAATCGTTCGATTTTTCGCCTGAATTAGTGATCGTAATCAACACAAAAGATAATTCAAAATTTGCCGGTATCGACGGTCTCATTTGGATGGGACAACCTGGAAGCACAGACGCAGATAAAGGAGGCTTGAAGTTTACGATTCGCGGAAGGACACTCAGCTGGTACACGGAGATCTATTATGGCACCGCCCCCTATGCCAGTTACAAAGCCCAGTGTAACTCTAAAGATGCCCAATATAATTTTATTGCCTTTGCATTGTTAGAGTCGGGAGAAATTAGCCATTTTCTGCCGGGAGAAAACAGCCAATTTCGGCCGGACGAAAATCGCC
>NZ_CANRMB010000019.1 GCF_947631635.1 uncultured Dysosmobacter sp. | reverse complement strand
TTTCTTCCATGCCTCTTTTGTCTGTTTCCTCATATCCCTTATTATATCATCAAATCTTTATTTTGGACACTCCCCTGCGGTTTCGCTCGCCAAAAATATGGCGGTTTTCTTTGCGATTTGCACAAATTGTCTCTTTGTATTCAATTTCTATCTGGATACTTCCGGGAGAACTCCTCCACGATCCGCAGATGGCGCTCCATCTCCCACTGCGCGCGGGGGATATCCCGGTCCCGCACAGCATCATAGATGGCGCAGTGGGACTCATGGGTCAGGCGCTGATAATCCGGCCGTCCCAAAAAACGCTCCCGGATGTCCGCGATCATGCTGTTGACCAGGTGCATGGTGGCCGCAAGCATCACGTTGTGGCTGGCGACCGCCAGCGCGTCGTGGAACTCCACATCGTTCATATAGTTGTTCGGTTCCTTTTCCAGGTGTTCAATAGCCAGATGGATGGCAGCCAGATCTTTTTCTGTGGCCCGCTGGCAGGCAAGTCCCACGATCGCCACCTCATTGACCCGGCGGAACTCGCCAAAGTCCTCCTGGGTGTCCATCTTGTTAGAGATCCGCACAAAGGAAACCGCCTTCTGGATATAGTCCGCGTCCCGCATGACGACCTTCCGGTTTCCGCGGTTTTCAACGGCGCCCAAAAATTCCAGAATGGCAAGGCACTCCCGGAGAGAGCCCCGGCCAACGCCCAGCGTCTCAGCCAAATCCCGTTCGGAGGGCAGTTCCTCCCCCACTCGTATATGTCCGTTTTCAATGGCCGATATCAACGCCTGCATGACCAATTCCGGTATTTTAGGCGATACGGTCTGAATTTTTTCCAACTGCATGACACAGTCCTCCTTCCCTTTGGTAATACCATGATACCACCCCCCTTTTTTTCCGTCAAGGACGGCGTGTGCAGAAAAACCCATTCTTTTTTGACGGTTATGTGCAAGACCGCCGTCCCGTTGGGACGGCGGTCTGGTACGGGGTTCAGTTTAGATGATTCCGCATGCTCTGCCCATAGACCATGGGCGCAGCCAGCGCTATCAGGACCAGCACGGCGGTCATGATTGTGGAGGTCGTCATGGCCATGGTCCCGGCGATCACCAGCAGGCCCGCCGCCAGCCACAGCCAGCCGGCGAACCGGTGCACCGCCCGCCACGCGGACTCGCTGTTTTCCGTGAAGGAGAACCGCAGGGCGATTTTCGCGTTCCGGGGGCAGTCCCACATATGGCCGCCCAGGATCAGCAGCAGAAGCCCCAGCACGCAGGGTGTCACAAAGGTCATGGACAGTGCCGCCCGGCCCGCGGACTCCAGGATCATGCCGCCGCAGAAGAGGACGGAGATCACGGGAAAGCCCCACCGGCCCACCAGCCGGAATTTTGCCGGAGGCAGCGCCATGCGCTTCTGGTAGCCGTACAGCTGGGCATGGCAAATCAGGTCCAGCAGGCACATCAGGCCCGGCAGGGCAAACACCACCGCCGCCCGGGGCAGGGAGTCGTCCTTGCCGTCCATGCCGATCAATCCGGTGGATACCACCTCCGGGATCGCGTTCCACAGGCGGATGCCCAGCACCATGGGCAGTGCGCAGGTGAGCAGCGTCACCGCCAGCAAAAGCCCTGCTTTCTGTTTGGACACATGCTTGCCGAAGATCCGGGCGCTCTCACTTTCGATCTCCCGTTCCCCGGCCGTCTTTTTCTTTTTCGTACTCATAGCAGAAAGCGTCCCCCATTCATCCGTTTCAGACTGTTGGCTTATTATACGCCCCAGATGCCCGCTTGTAAAGAACGGACTTCCGGCGTTCCCGTTCAGATAAATGCCCCTGGCAATCTCACCAGCGTATCTTGAACAGGGCAGAGCGCCGTAGTATAGTCAGCGTGATAAATCATGATTTATCGGACAGTCATAACTCCCCGCTCCAGTATTTTGCCATTTCCCGCCCTGGCATCCGGCAATGCGCTCACGCCTCCACCTATGTCATTGTAAGAAATCCTGCGGCAGAGCAGCATAGCAGAAATATACAGAAAACGCGGCAGTTGTCAAAATGGGCAACTGCCGCGTTTCGCTATTTCGCAAAGCGGCAAAAACATACCAAACAATTCCGGACATCCCCTCATCCGGCAGAGGGCGCCGCCGGAAAGGGGATGCGGTAGGGCTCCCAGCCCCGCTCCCCCAGCTTTTTCTCCAGCCACTGCCGCAGGGCTTCCACGCCCTCCTCCGTCCAGGGAAAGGTCTCCGTCTCCACATTCTGGGCCAATTCAAAGCTGGTGTTCTCATATACCCACGCCTGGATGCTGCCGGTCCCCAGCCAGCCGGTGCGCTGGAAGCGGTAGCGAAACGTGCCCAGACTGCCGGGATACACCGACGCCTTGGTAAAAAACTGCATATTTAAAAAGTCAAAATGGTTCTCCATGGTCTCTCCTCGCTTTCAGGATCCATGATACCAAATCCGGCGTTGGGTGTCAAACCCGGTGGAACCGCAAAAAATGGGTATACTAGCCGCAAAGGAGGCGTATCCCATGGAATCTATCTGGGCAAAAACGGCGGACCTGCCGTCCTATTCCCCGCTGGAGCGGGACCTTCAAACGGAGATTGCCGTCATCGGCGGCGGCCTGGCCGGTATTCTGACCGCCTGGTTCCTGCGGCAGGCGGGGGCCGATGTGGTGGTTTTGGAGGCGGACCGCATCGGCGGCGGCCAGACGGCCCGCACCACCGCCAAGCTGACGGCGCAGCATGGGCTGAAATACGCCCAGCTGACCGCGTCCCTGGGCCAGGAGGCCGCCGGACAGTACGCCAGGGCCAATCTAGCGGCTGTGGAACGGCTGCGGCGGCTGACGGCGGAATGGGACATCGACTGCGGCTGGACGGACTGCACCTCGTTTCTGTATGCCTCCGGCGCGCCGGGGCCTCTGCGGCAGGAGTATGACGCCTGCCGGGCGCTGGGGATGGACGTGTTCCTCACCCGGGACACCGAGCTGCCCTTCTCCGCCGAGGCCCTGGGACTCCGGCGGCAGGCCAGCTTTCATCCCCTGCGGCTGACGGCGGCTCTGGCGGACGGACTGTCCATCTATGAGCACACCCGGGCATTGGAGGTCCAGGGCCGCCGCATCCAGACGCTTCAGGGGACGGTCACCGCCAAGCGGATCATCTTCACCTGCCACTTCCCCTTTGTAAACGCGCCGGGCTACTTCTTCGCCCGGCAGCACCAGGAGCGCAGCTATGTGCTGGCCCTGGAGGGCGCGCCGGAGATGCGGGACTACTACCTGGGTATTGAGGAGGACGGCCTCTCCTTCCGCCCCTACGGGAAGTACCTGCTGCTGGGCGGCGGCGGACACCGCACGGGAGAGAACCGAAAGGGCGGGAAATATGAGCTGCTGCGCCAGGCCGCCCGCCGCTTCTGGCCGGACTGCCGTGTCGCCGCCTCCTGGTCCGCCCAGGACTGTATGCCCATGGACAGCGTGCCCTATATCGGGCAGTTTTCCGAGAGCCGCCCGGACTGGCTGGTGGCCACCGGGTTCCAGAAGTGGGGCATGAGCTCCTCCGTGGTGGCGGCGGAGATCTTGAGCGCCCTGGCGCTGGGCCAGGCTCCCATTGCCGACGGCGCCGTGTTCTCCCCCCACCGCTTTCAGGCCGGGGCCTCCGCCAAACAGCTGGCCGGAGACGCCGCCTGCTCCATCCGGGGCCTGGGACGGCGGATGCTGGAGCCAGGCCGCGTCTCCGCCGAGGACCTGCCAGCGGGACACGGCGGCGTGGTGGACCTGGACGGTGAAAAAATGGGCGTCTACCGGGATGAGAACGGCGAGCTGTTCGCTGTTCCGGTGAAGTGCCCCCATCTGGGCTGCCAGCTGGAGTGGAACCCGGACGAGAAGAGCTGGGACTGCCCCTGCCATGGCTCCCGTTTTGACTATCAGGGCCGTCTGCTGGACGGCCCCGCCCAGACGGGCCTATAAAAATTCCGCCCCTCCGGCCAGACCGGAGGGGCGGAATTTCATGCGGAAAAAGGAGTTGACCTCCGTGCGGAATGGCAGCCGCACGGAGGTCTATGTGAGGGGAAAAAAGGAGATAAGTATCAAGGGAGAGGGGACTCGGCGTTTCTTACCAGGCCGCCAGTCTGCGTCCCAGCTCGCGGCAGGCCTCCTGGGCCTCGTCATTCGGCGTTTCGTTCACAGTCAGGCCCGCTTCGTCATACAAGTCCGCGCCAGCGGCGCCGCAGCGGGCGCACCAGTCCCGCATCCACTGTCCGTCGCCCCAGCCGTAGGAGCCAAACAGCGCGATCTTTTTACCGCCCAAATCGCCTTCCAGCTGGCTGAACATCGGCTCCATTTCGCCTTCTTCCAGCTCTTCCGCCCCCATGGCGGGGCAGCCGAAGGCCACTGCGCCGAAGTCCCGCATCCGGCTGGCGGAGAACTCAGCGGGAGCGATCATCTCCGCCTGTCCGCCGGTCTCCCGAACGCCCTCCGCAATGCAGAAGGCCATCTTTTCCGTATTTCCAGTACCGCTCCAATAAACAATGGCAACCTCATTCATGCTGTAAAATCCTTTCTATTTTACGCAGCCACCAGCTGCGTGATTTGCGCGCCCTGCCGGAACCGCTCTTTGCAGCGCTCCGTACACCGCCGGTAAACCTCAAACACCCGCCGGGCCGTCTCCGGGTCGCCGTAGGCTTTCCAATACCCGCAGCAGGTGTAATCCCGGCCCTGATGCTCAATGAAGCCCACCACATCTTCCAGGGGATAGCCCAGAAACACGCCGATCTCATGGGGGAATCCCCGTTCCAGGCAGAGCCGGCCTCTCAGCTGTTCCAGGAGTCCCCCGCATCCGTGTCCCATCCGATATCCCATCTGTTCCAGAAAGGTCCGGTTGGATGGCTCCGCGAGGATCTGACGGAGCCATCCCGCCCGGTACAGGTAGATCAGACAAGCACCCGTTTTGGAACATCTTTTCAGGACCCGGACCGCAATGCCGAATGGCGCCAGCTCTCTGGCCCAATACGCGGCAGATGTCAGGACCAGCTGTCCGTCAGCCCCTTGATAGCGAAACAAACTGGCCGGCTTCACCCCTGCCAGGGTCGGGGCGCACTGCTCCACCAGCACCGCTTCAAAGGTCTTTTCCATGACAGCCCTCCGCAGATAGTTAGTTCTAACTAACTATCGATTCGAAAAGTTGGCCGGACCAGCCAGCCATTCGCTTTAGGTTAGTCTTAACTAACCTTACATTTAATATAACACCCTCGCGCAAAATTGTCAACCCCCTTTTTGCAGAAATTTTCACATGTCCCCTTTTCCGCGCGTCCGCCCCACATCCCCTGCCGCGCTCCTGGCTCCACGCTTGCCAAGCAGCGGCAGAAGGCTTATACTAAGAGCCTATCCGTAAATAAGGCATATGCGGATAGGCTCTAAAGCATATCTTGAGGAGGAGCGTCCGGTATGAAGATCCTGGTCCTTTCAGATTCCCACGGGAATATCGACAACATGGTCCGGGCCGTGGAGGCGGCCACGCCCCGCATGATCCTGCACCTCGGCGACTGCTGGCGGGATGGAGAGCGGCTCCATGCGCTGTTTCCCAAGATCCCCTTTGAGCAGGTCCCCGGCAACTGCGACTTCCGTCCCTCCGAGCCTGCGGAGCGGCTCCTGTTTCTGGAGGACAAGCGGGTCCTGATCTGCCACGGCCACACATACGGCGTCAAGCAGTCCCTGCTCTCCGCGGGCTATGCGGCGGAGGAGCAGAATCTGGACCTGTTTCTGTTCGGACACACCCACAGGCCCCTGGTGGATAAACGGGGCAAGACCCTGTTTTTGAATCCCGGCAGCATCGGCAATCCCCTCCGCCCCTTCTATGGGATCGTCACCATCCTGAACGGCAGTCTGGATGGACGCACCGTCCCTCTGGAATATCGTCCATGAACTTGAAAAATCGCACGGGATTTTTCAAGCGGGCGATGCCCGCTGTGCGTAAAGCGCACAGTGATTGACTATGAAATGCAAATCAAAGCCGCGGACCGCGGCCTGTCACAGCGCACATGCGCTGTGACACTGGAAAAGTGGATTTGCCACTTTTCCAGTTATTTCATGATAACAGCCCGCCGCAGAGGTTTTGCACCGGCTGCATCAAAAAAAGTCCCCGGAATTTCCGGGGACTTTTGTCATGCGTGCTCGTGTCCGCAGGTGTCGCAGTGTCCGTCGCACGCCTTCAGCTCGTCGCCGTAAGGGATGCCGTTCCTGTCAAAATAATCCTTCACCGCGGCGCGGACCGCCTCCTCCGCCAGGACGGAGCAGTGGATCTTCTGGGCGGGCAGGCCGTCCAGTGCCTCCACCACCGCTTTGTTGGACAGCCGGAGCGCCTCGGAGATGGGCTTGCCCTTGATCAGCTCCGTGGCCATGGAGCTGGTGGCGATGGCGCTGCCGCAGCCAAAGGTATTGAATTTCACATCGGTGATGATCTGTGTCACCGGGTCCACCTTGATATACATCCGCATGATGTCGCCGCACTTGGCGTTGCCCACCTCACCGATGCCGTCGGCGTCCTCCATCTTTCCCACGTTCCGGGGATTCTGGAAGTGGTCCATCACTTTATCGCTGTATAGTGCCATAAATATATACTCCTTTCAAATCAGGTGCGGGCGCTGGCCCTTTTCCAGTTCGTCCCACACCGGAGACATCTCCCGCAGATAGCGGACGATCTCCGGCAGGACCTCCAGGATATAGTCGATCTCCTCCGGCTTGTTGTATTCGCTGAATGTCAGGCGCAGGGAGCCGTGGGCCACCTCGTGGGGCCGTCCCAGGGCCAGCAGCACATGGCTGGGGTCCAGAGAACCGGAGGTACAGGCGGAACCGGAGGACGCGGCGATGCCCTTGGCGTCCAGAAGCAGCAGCAGGGACTCTCCCTCGATACCCTCAAAGCAGAGGTTCACATTGCCGGGCAGGCGGCGGACCGGATCACCGTTCAAAACCGTATGGGGGATGCCGGTGAGGCCGGCGATCAATTTGTCCCGCAGAGGAATCAAATAGGCGGCGTTTTTCTCCATAGAAGCGCACGCCTCGTCAAACGCCGCAGCTGCGCCGCAGATGCCGGGGATGTTCTCCGTACCGGCCCGTTTGCCCCGCTCCTGCGCGCCGCCGTGGATCACGTTTTCCAGCGGGACGCCCCGTCTGGCGTACAGCACGCCCACGCCCTTGGGACCGTGGAACTTGTGGGCCGAGAGGGTCAGCAGGTCGATGTGCATCGCCTCCACATCGATGGGCAGGTGGCCCGCCGCCTGAACGGCGTCGGTGTGGAACAGCACGCCCGCCTCACGGCAGATCCGGCCGATCTCCGGGATGGGCTGGATGGTGCCGATCTCGTTGTTGGCGAACATGACCGTCACCAGGCAGGTGTCCGGCCGGATGGCGCCGCGCACCTGCTCCGCCGTCACCACGCCGTCAGGCGGGATGTCCAGCAGCGTCACCGCAAAGCCCTCCTTCTCCAGTGCCTGGAGGGTGTGCAGGATGGCATGGTGCTCAAACTTGGTGGAGATGATGTGCTTCTTCCCCTTCCGGGCGCCGAAGGCGGCCGCACTGCGAAGGGCCTGGTTGTCGGCCTCACTGCCGCCGGAGGTAAAGGTGATCTCCCGGGGCTGTGCGTTCAAATGCCGGGCAAAGATCTCCCGTGCCGCCGCCAGTTTCTCGGCCGCCCGCTGTCCGGGGGTGTGCAGGCTGGACGGGTTGCCGTAGAACTCCTGAAAGCAGGGAAGCATGGCGGACAGGGCCGTTTCGCTGACCGCCGTGGTGGCTGCGTTATCTGCATATACGTTCATAGGTCTCCTCCTATTTCCTATTTATTTACTATGATATCATCATGGCACATATTTTCCCATTTGTCAAGTAGGAATTTCAATTTTCTAGTTTTTCGACTGAGGCCTGACGGCAGAAAAAATGCCGGGGCTCCGCAGGGGAGTCCCAGCATTTTTCGCCTGTTCACTTGTTTTCTCCGCAGCTTCCAGCGTCTCCAGATACTCCTCCAGGCAGAGTCCATCCTCATGGAGAGCCGCGGCTGCGGCCTTGCCCACATAACGGTAATGCCATGGCTCATAGCCGATGCCGGTGATCTCGCACTTCTCTGTGGGATAGCGCAGGATGAATCCGTACTCCCAGCAGTGCTCCATCAGCCACTTCTGCTCCGCCGTCTTCTCCTGGTTCTGGTCCAGGACCTGATAGCTGGCCGCCACCAGGTCCACCGCCAGGCCCGTCTGATGCTCGCTGGTGCCGGGGACCGCCACCCAGCGGCCCGCCTCCTCCACCGCGGCATCCTTAGCGTAACCGGCGGCCCGCAGGCGGGTGATCTTATTGCGGTAAAGGCGCGTCTGCGTCTCCATGGAGCGGTAGGCCGAGCAGACCAGAGGGCACAGCCCCGCCGCCTTGCAATCCGCCAGCATGTCCGTCAGATTGTCATAGATCCGCTGGTCCACCTGCATCCCATTGGGAAGGGTCTTTAATTCCACCTGAAATTCCTCCGGCAGGGTGTGCCAGGGGTTCACCAGCAGCAGCTGCCAGTCCTCCGCCGGGGCGGCGGCCTGTTCCCCGGCGGAAACTGCCGCCTGTGTCTCCGACAGTTCAGCCGCCTGCGCCGCAGGGGACAGCATCATCAGCGCCGCCAGCAGCGCGGCAAGCCATGAGATTCTTCTTTTCAACGTCTGATTCCTTTCCGCCCATGCAGGGGCCATCCGGGAGGTTCTTTATCTGTATCGTACAACCTTTGCCATGGGAAAACAAGGAACAATTTGTAAACAAGCCCATAAAAATTTCCGGCCGGTCCAAAGGACCAGCCGGAAATCTTTCTCTTGGGCGCAGCGCGGATGGACGCTTACTGGGCGGCCATCTTGCGGGCGTTGGCCTCCACCTTGTTGCGGACAACGTCGATGGTAACGGCCAGGATGATGACAGCGCCGATGACGATGTACTGGATATCGTTGGAAGCGCCGGCCAAGTTCAGGCCGTTGCGGATGACCGCCATGATCATGGCGCCGATCAGGGTGCCCCAGATGGTGCCCTTGCCGCCGGTGAAGGAGGCGCCGCCCACGATGCAGGCCGCGATGGCGTCGTTGTCATAGGTGGTACCGGCGTTGCCGTTGGCGGAGGCCAGACGGCCCACGGAGACCACACCGGCCATACCGGCCATAAAGCCGGACAGGGTGTACACGAAGGTCAGCACGTTCTTGGAGGGGATGCCGGACAGGCGGGCCGCTTCGGCGTTGCCGCCGACGCAGTAGATCTGACGGCCCAGCGCGGACTTCTTCAGGAAGATGTCGAACAGAATGAACACCACGATGACCAGGATGAAGCTGACGGGGATGCCGGGGAAGGTGACCTTGTTGGTCGCTGCGTCACGGATGGTCCCGATGGAGCCGCCGCCGATCCACATCAGGGAATCCACGCCGGTGTTGGTGAAGCCGATGGACTTGGAGCCGGTGATGACCAGCGCCAGGCCCCACAGCACGTTCTTCATGCCCATGGTGGACACGAAGGGATGGGGCAGGTCCAGACGGGTCAGCAGGGTGCCGTTGATAAAGCCGGCCAGGGCGCTGACCGCCAGACCGCAGATAGCCAGCAGAACGGGGTTGGTGATGCCGAAGTTCTGGACCAGAACGCCGATGGTGCAGGTGCAGAGCACACAGTTGGAACCCACGGACAGGTCGATACCGGCGGTGATCAGGCAGCACAGCATACCAGAGGCGATCAGGCAGTTGATGGACGCCTGCTTGAGGATGTTCATCACGTTGGTGACTTTGGGGAACTTGTCGGGCATGGTGATGCAGAAGATCGCGATCAGGATGAACAATGCCAGAAGAGTTCCCAGCTTCTGGAGCAGTTCTTTCGCGGAAGTATTCTTTTTCATATCAGTCTAACTCTCCTCCCCAGGCCGCTTTCATGATGTCTTCAGAATTGAAATGAGGGGTATCACGGTCCACATTGGCCATGACGCGGCCGCCCCGCATGACCACCACATGGTCGCTCATAGCCAGGATCTCCGGCAGTTCGGAGGAGACCATGATGACGCACTTGCCGGCCTTGACCATGTCGTTCATGACACGGTAAACTTCGATCTTCGCGCCCACGTCGATGCCGCGGGTAGGTTCGTCAAAAATAAAGATATCGGCGTCGATATTGACCCATTTGCCGATGACCACCTTCTGCTGGTTGCCGCCGGAAAGCTGGGCGGTGACCTCGTCCAGGGAGGGGGTCTTGATCTTCAGGGCCTCCACATTCTCCTGGCCGGACTTCTCGATCCGGGCCTTATCCAGGAAGGGACCGTTGCTGAAGCCCTTCATGTTGGCCAGGATCAGGTTGGTCCGCACATCCAGGGAGAGCACCAGGCCCTGCCCCTTGCGGTCCTCCGTCAGGAACGCGATCTTTCGCTTGATGGCGTCCTTGGGATTCTTTATGGTAACTTTTTCACCCTTGACGTAGATCTCACCGCTGTCCAGCTTGTCGGCGCCGAAGATAGCACGCATGGTCTCGGTGCGTCCGGCGCCCACCAGGCCTGCAAAGCCGGTGATCTGACCGGCATGGGCCTGGAAGCTGACATCGTGGAGGACGCCGGCCTCGTTGAGGTTCCGGGCCTCCAGCCACACATCGCCCTTGACGCCGAACTCCTTGGGATACAGGTTGTCCAGCGTCCGGCCCACCATGGCGGTGATCAGAGAGTCCTCTGTCAGCTCGCTGATGTCCTTGGTGACGATATGCTCGCCGTCCCGCATGACGGTGACACGGTCACAGAGTTCAAAGAGCTCTTCCAGTTTATGAGAGACAAACAGGATGGCCACGCCCTTGGCCTTCAGGCCCCGGACCGTTTCCATCAATTGCGCGATCTCCTCCTTACCCAGGGAAGAGGTCGGCTCGTCCATGATGATCAGCTTGGCGTCCAGGGAGACAGCCTTGGCGATCTCCACCATCTGCTGCTGGCCGACGCCCAGCTTGCCGCATTCCATTTTTACATCGATCTCGGGATGCCCCAGTGTTTTCAGCGCTTCTTCCGCCTCGGCATGCATGCGGGGATAATCCAGCAGGAAGCCTTTCTTGATGGCGCGTCCCATAAAAACGTTGTCCGTGACAGGCAGCTGCTTGACGATGTTCAACTCCTGATACACACAAGCGATGCCCGCCTCACGAGACTGAACAGGGTTTTTGAAAACGACCTTCTGGCCGTCCACAAAAATCTCTCCCTCCTCCGGAGAGTGGACGCCGGTCAGCACCTTGATCAGGGTTGACTTGCCCGCGCCGTTCTCTCCGATCAGGCCGTGGATCTCACCCGGCCTGATGCCAATGGACATATTTTTCAATGCGACGACACCAGGAAAACGTTTGGTAATATTTTTCAGTTCGACGACATACTCGCTCATGGAATTACCTCGTTTCTGTTTTTCCTGATTTCTTGGTTTTACCGCCGCTCCGGCGGCGGGGAGATGGCATCTTTGGAAGAGGATTTGGCGGCAGTCGGTACTGCCGCCAAATCCACGTACTTCTCAGCTATGCAGCGACAATGCAGTTATGTGCAAACTCGCAGATCAGCCCTTCATAGAAGCCAGATTGTCCAGATAGGCCTGGCCGTTCTCAGCGGTAACGACCTGAACGGGAGCGTTGATGACTTCGTCAACAGACTCGCCCTTGACGGCCTTCACGGCAGCCTCGACGACCTGATAGCCCATCTCATAGGGCTGCTGGGCGACGGTGGCCTTCACCAGCTCGCCGGCCAGGATCAGGTCCACGGCGGAGGCGTTGCCGTCGAAGCCGACGATGGTGATGTCCTCAACACCGGCGGACTTGCAGGCGTTCATGGCGCCCACGGCGGTATCATCGTTGTGGCACAGGACGATGTCGATCTGATCGGGGAAGGAGCTCAGCATATCCTCCATGGTCTTGGTGGCGCCGTCGGTGGTGTTGTTGCCGGACAGAGCGGCCAGAACTTCCACGCCGGCCTCGGAGCAGGCCTTCTCATAGCCCTCGCGGCGCATGTTGGAGGTGTTGTCGCCCTCCTGGCCGTAGATGACGACGGCCTTGGCGTCGGCGCCCACGGTCTCGATGGCCCACTTGCCGCCCTCATAGGCAGCGTCCACGTTGGAGGTGCCCACGAAGGAGGTCTGGCCGTCGATGCCGACGTTGGTGTCAACGGACAGAACGGGGATGCCGGCGTCGATGGCGGCCTGCAGGGCGGCGGCGGCAGCGCCGGCGTCATTGGGGGCGCAGACGATGGCATCACAGGAGGCGAGCTGCTGCTCGATCATGGCGACCTGCTGCTCGATCTCGCTCTCAGCGCCGGGGCCGACGACGGTGACCTTCACGCCCAGATCAGCGGCGGCGGCGTCGCAGCCGGCCTTCACATAGCCCCAGTACTCGGAGGCCAGGGTCTTCAGAACGACGGCGACCTCGATGTCCTCAGTGGCGGGGGCGGGCTCATTGGTCTCGGTCTCCTTGTTCTCCTCAGCGGGCTTGTCACCGCCGCCGCAGGCGACCAGGGACAGAGCCATGACCAGAGCCAGGATCAGTGCAAAAAACTTCTTCATGCTTCTTTTCTCCTTTTCGATAAAAATTCCGGAAAAGTTCCATCTTATTCCCCTGAGCCAGAGCCTTCCGTGTCCAAAATGGACACGGAAAAAGGGAATATTCCCTTTTTTCTTTTAGAAGAAATCGATTAGTTTTCCCGGTGAATGCGATTTCATCCTAGCATAAAGGAAAACGCCCCGTCAATAGCGCATCCAAATTCTGTTTATTTTCTAACAATTCAGCCACTCCGTTTTGTGTATAATGATCAATTCTTTTTTGTCGTCATGGTGTTTATTCCTATTTCGTTTTTGCGGAGCGCACAAACGTCCGCTGTGCGGCACCTCCGGCGGGCTCATCCGCTTCCATCCTCTTCGGCCGCTCCCGGGGGCTTTTGAAAGGTTTCTGTCATATCTATAAAAAAAGGGCAACCCCCTTTGGCTAAATCGGAAAAATTCAAAAACCAGCAGGAAAAACCGTTGATTTTTGAGCCAAAGGATGATACTTTCTTAATAGCGAAAACGATTGCGTCTGTGGGGTTGTTGTGTGCCTTTCTGTGAACGGACACAGAATCGTTTTTTCCGTATCCGGCGCCGGGTCTCCGGCCGCCATTCCCATCCAGTCATCAATATTTGTAAGGAGGACGCTTCCCTATGTTTGATCCTAAACATGTATCCTTGGGCATCGCACCCATCGGCTGGTGCAACGA
This sequence comes from uncultured Dysosmobacter sp., assembly GCF_947631635.1. GTDB lineage: Bacteria > Bacillota > Clostridia > Oscillospirales > Oscillospiraceae > Oscillibacter. The sequence continues at coordinate 44,801 of NZ_CANRMB010000019.1, read as the reverse complement.
CGATATGCCTGAGCTGGGCGGTGAGAACACCTTCCAGCAGATCGTCAGCGAAATGGCTCTGGCCGGTTTCACCGGCTGCGAGATCGGCAACAAGTATCCCAGCGATCCCGCGGAGCTGAAGAAGGCCCTGGACCTGCGGGGCATGCGCATCGCCAGCCGCTGGTATTCTTCCTTCATCCTGACCCGGCCCATGGAAGAGGAGATCGCCGACTTCACCGCCAACCTGGAATTCCTGGCCGCCGTGGGTGCCAACCGCATCAACGTCAGCGAGCAGAGCTACTCAATCCAGGGCCAGATGGACACCCCCATCCTCACCGGCGGCCACAAGCACGTGATGAACGACGAGGAGTGGGACCGCTTCTGCAGCGGCCTGAACACCCTGGGCAAGATCGCCGTTGAGCACGGCTTCAAGCTGTGCTTCCACCACCACATGGGCACTGTGGTCCAGACCAGCGAGGAGACCGACCGCATGATGAGCAGCACCGATCCCCGCTATGTGTTCCTGTGCTTTGACACCGGCCACTTCACCTTTGCCGGCGAGGCCCCCCTGGCCATGCTGAAGAAGTATGTGGACCGCGTGGGCCACGTCCATCTGAAGGACATGCGCCTGCCCGTGGTGGAAGAGGCCCGGAAGAACAACTGGAGCTTCCTCCAGTCCGTCCGCAATGGCGCTTTCACCGTGCCCGGCGACGGCGACGTGAACTTTGACCCCGTCTTTGAGGTGCTGGACAAGGCCGGCTACCAGGGCTGGCTGCTGGTGGAGGCCGAGCAGGACCCCGCCAAGGCCAATCCCCTGGAATACGCCATGAAGGGCCGCAAGTACATCAAGGAGCACACCGGTCTGTAAGCTCTGACTCCTCATTTTGAATTGCTAATTTTAAAACAGGAGATGTTCCCAATGACCTATTTTAACAAGAACGATGAACTGAAGCAGGGCTACAACGCCTATATCGACACCGCTGTGGACGATATGGGCACCCAGATGGACGTGGGCCTGCTGGTGATGGAGGACGGCGACGTCTTTACCTTTGAGGAGGCGGAGAAGGAGATCGCGGTGCTGCTGTTCTCCGGCAAGGTCACCTACGAGTGGGACGGAAAGACCTGCGAGGCCGACCGGCCCGACTGCTTCCACCACGAGGCCTACTGCCTGCTGGCCGGCAAGGGCACCAAGATCGTCCTCACCGCCCACGCCCACAGCGAGCTGTACATCCAAAAGACCGTCAACGAAAAGCCCTATGAGGCCGTCATGTACACCCCTGAGACCGTCCAGACCCAGTACGCCGGCGGCAAGGGCGAGCTGATGGGCTGCATGGAGCGGGAGATCAAGACCTTCTTCGACCACGACAACGCCCCCTTCTCCAACATGGTGCTGGGCGAGGTGCTGAATCACCCCGGCAAGTGGTCCTCCTATCCCCCCCACCATCATCCCCAGCCGGAGGTCTACTTCTATCGCTTTGACTATCCCCACGGCTTCGGCGCGGGCTTTGCCAACGGCGAGATCTATCAGACCGGCCACAACGGCCTGGCCGTCATCAACCGCGGCTTCCACTCTCAGACCGCCGCGCCCGGCTACGCCATGTGCTATGCCTGGGGCATCCGGCACCTGGAGGGCGATCCCTGGCTGAAGACCCGGATCGACGACGAGGAACACGCCTGGCTGTGGAAGGCCGACGCCAACGACCACATCTATCCCAATCATTGACAGGAGGTAATCCCCATGAAAACCGTTCGTTTGACCATGGCCCAGGCCCTGGTCCGGTTCCTGGAGAACCAGTTCATCGAGGTGGACGGCGTTCAGAACCGCTTCGTCCGCGGCGTATTCATCATCCCCGGCCACGGCAACGTGGTGGGCTTCGGTCAGGCGCTGACCCAGGAGGCCAAGCACCTGGAGGTCTGGCACGGCCAGAACGAGCAGGGCATGGCCCAGGCCGCCGTGGCCTTCGCCAAGCAGATGAAGCGCAAGCAGATCTGCGTGGCCACCTCTTCCGTGGGCCCCGGCGCCGCCAACATGGTCACCGCCTGCGGCACCGCCACCGCCAACAACATCCCCCTGCTGGTGCTGCCCGGCGACGTGTACGCCTGCCGCCAGCCCGATCCCGTGCTGCAGCAGGTGGAGCAGACCAACAACCTCTCCATCTCCACCAACGACGCCTTTAAGGCCGTCTGCCGCTACTGGGACCGCATCGTCCGTCCCGAGCAGCTGATGAGCGCCTGCATCTCCGCGTTCCGTGTCCTGACCGACCCCGCCAACACCGGCGCCGTCTGCATCGCCATGCCCCAGGACGTGGAGGGTGAGGCCTATGACTATCCCGTCAGCTTCTTCGCCAAGCGGGTGTGGCGCCTGGAGCGCCGCCCCGCCACCGAGGCCGCGCTGGATGAAGCCGCCGAGGCCATCAAGAAGGCCAAGCGCCCCCTGCTGATCTGCGGCGGCGGCGTCCGCTACTCCGAGGCTCACGATGAGTTCCGCGCCTTTGCCGAGGCCACCGGCATCCCCTTCGCCGAGACCCAGGCGGGCAAGAGCGCCATTGAGTGGACCCACCGCCTGAACCTGGGCGGTGTCGGCGTCACCGGCTGCTCCGCCGCCAACGACATCGCCAAGAAGGCGGACCTGGTCATCGGCGTCGGCACCCGCTACACCGACTTCACCACCTCCTCCAAGTGGCTGTTCAAGGACACCTGCAAATTCGTCAACATCAACGTCTCCGAGTTCCAGGCCCTGAAGATGGACGCCATCCCCGTGGTGGCCGACGCCAAGGACGCCCTGCCCCGCTTGCTGGCCAAGCTGGACGGCTACAAGGCCCCCTACAAGGGCGAGGTCGAGGCCGCCCGCGAGAAGTGGGCCAAGGAGCTGGAGCGTCTGGACCACATCGTCTTTGAGGACAAGAAGTCCTGGAAGCCCATCATCAACGACGCCAACGCCGACTCCGCCAAGCGCTATGCCAAGGACCTGAAGGCCGGATTGTGCCAGACCACCGTTCTGGGCGCCATCAACGCCATGATGAGCGAGGGCGACGTGGCCATCGGCGCCGCCGGCTCCCTGCCCGGCGACATGCAGCGCATGTGGCGCCCCACCGGCATCGACTGCTACAACATGGAGTACGGCTACTCCACCATGGGTTATGAGGTGGCGGGCGCCCTGGGCGTGAAGCTGGCCATCGGCGACAAGCGGGAGGTCTACGCCATGTGCGGCGACGGCAGCTTCAACATGCTCCACGGCGAGCTGGTGACCGCTGTCATGGAGCACAAGAAGATCAATATCTGCCTGTTTGACAACGCCTCCTTCGGCTGCATCAACAACCTGCAGGTGGGCCACGGCAACAAGACCCTGTGCACCGAGCTGCGCTACCGCAATAAGGACGGCCTGTTCGGCGACTTCCTGAACATCGACTATGCCAAGGTGGCGGAGGGCTATGGCTGCAAGAGCTATTCCATCCGCACCATGGAGGAGCTGGTAGCCGCCTTCGAGGACGCCAAGAAGGTCAAGAACCAGCCCGTCCTGTTCGATATCAAGGTCCTGCCCAAGACCATGACCGACGGCTACGGCTCCTGGTGGCGCGTGGGCGACACCGAGGTCTCCGAGCGCAAGGAGAACCTGGAGGCCTACAAGGACCACCTGGCCCACGTGAAGGATGCGCGGAAATATTAAAGGTCCTCTAGGGGGGACTGCGTCCCCCCTAGATACGAAACCGCCGCGCCGCCTGCGGCGGCACAGCGGTTTCGATACCCCCCTCTCCCTCGCACAGCGAGGGAGCCGCGCCCAGTGGCGCGGGCAGTGGAGTTCCGGACAGGCAAAGCCCGCCCGGAACAGCGAATTGAATTTTCTTCTTTTGCCTCCGGCGAAAGAACTGGGGAAACCGCAGGTTTCCCCTAGCCCCCTTCCTCTCGGACGGGCTTTGCCCGCCCGAAAGGGAGCGGATCGCAGGTACAAGGAGGCGCAGCGATGGATTGCCCGTACTGCGGCGCTGAGATGGAAAGCGGCGCACTGCAAAGTCCCCACGGTATTTATTGGCTGGATCAGCCCGGCAAATACCGCCCTCCACAATGGGCAAAAAGCGCGGAGGGACTGTGTGACCAGGATAACCTGATGCAATCCCCCTATATCCCCGCCTCCCGCTGCCCCAGGTGCAGGAAGATTATTCTTACATATTAAAATCCTACCATATCATATTATAAGGTAAAGGAAGGTAATCAACATGGATAAGGTTTTGAAAATCGGCATCATCGGCTGCGGTGCCATCGGCAAGGATCACTGCCGCCGCATCATCGAGACCGTCCCCGGCGCCACCGTGGTGGCTGTCTCCGACTATGTGGCCGCCGCCGCTGACGACACCGCCGCCAAGTATGGCATCAAGTCCTACGGCAACGACTGTGACGGCATGATCAAGGACCCCGAGGTCGAGGCCGTGGTCATCACCTCCATCGACCCCACCCATCACGATTATGTGATGAAGACCCTGGCCGAGGAGAAGTGGTGCTTCTGCGAGAAGCCCCTCAGCCAGAATGCCAAGGACTGCGAGGAGATCATCAACCGCGAGGTGGAGATTGGCAAGCGTCTGGTCCAGGTGGGCTTCATGCGCCACTATGACCGCGGCTACGCCGAGATGAAGCGCATCATCGACTCCGGCGAGCTGGGCGCTCCCCTGGTCATCAAGGCCTGCCACCGCAACGTCTCCCAGGGCCCGGGCTTCAAGACCGAGAACGGCGTGACCAACGTGGCCATCCACGAGCTGGACATCTGCCGCTGGCTACTGGACGACGAGTACGAGGACGTGCAGTGTGTCAAGGTCCGCCAGTCCGCCAACTCCGACAAGGGCTATGACAACCCCCAGGTCATGCTGATGCGCACCAAGAAGGGCTGCTTCATCGACGTGGAAGTCCAGGTGGCCGACGGCTACGGCTATGACATCCAGTGCGAGGTCGTCTGCGAGAACGGCACCGTCAAGCTGCCCGATCCCTACGCCGTGGTCCGCCGCTCCCGTCCCCAGGGCTGGGACAGCGTGAATCCCGCCGAGTCCATGCCCATCATGACCGACTGGAAGGAGCGCTTCATCGAGGCCTATGACATCGAGTTCTGCAAGTGGGTGGAGTCCGTCCACGCCGGCAAGCTGACCGGTCCCTCCGCCTGGGACGGCTATGTGGCCTGCGTCGCCGGCGACGCTCTGAACGCCTCCCGCGGCACCTCTCAGTTCCTGAAGGTGGAGACCATGGAAAAGCCCGAGATGTACAAGTAATTTAAATAGGTATCGTTTGTTTTGTCCCAGTATCGGGGGCATGTGCCAAAAGCACATGCTCCCGGTTTTCTTTTTGCAAATATAGTCAATTAACTTGAAAAATTGCATGCGATTTTTCAAGCGGGCGATGCCCACTGTGCGTAAAGCGCACAGCGATTGACTATGAAATGCAAATCAAGGCCGCAGTCCGCGGCCTGTCACAGCGCACATGCGCTGTGACACTTGAAAAGTGAATTGATTATAAACAGAGCGGCGTTATACGCCGCTCTGCCTTCTTTTTTTATTCAATTTCCATATGGACCGACTCGTGGAACACCGGCTCCACCAGGCCGGGAATATCCACCGCGTCGGTGAAGTGGAGTTCCTCTGCGTACTCCCGGATGAGGGATATGATATACGGGTGGGGCCGCTCGTCGGGCCGCCGGGCCGCCACACTGACCACCGCCGTCTTGGGATGCAGCATGTCCAGCAGCTTGCGGCTGGTGGAGGACAGGGATGCGTGGTGGGGCACCTTCAGGATATCGCAGGGGGACAGCATGTCGTTGTTCCACACCACAGCGTAGGCGTCGCCGCCCAGGACGATCTCCTTTCCGTGGTAGTGCAGCCGCTGGCGGAGGCTGGAGACATTCATGCACTTGCCCCACTGCATCAGGTCATAGCGGTTCCGCTCTCCGCGGAACACCGCGTCATAGACCGCCTTCTGCCGGGGATACAGCGCAGGCTCTCCGCAGATGATATCCATGGAAAGGCCGGCGGTCAGCCGACAAAACTCCTGCCTGTCTCCGGGCAGCTCCACCATCTCCCGCACCCGCCCCGGATGCTCCCGCAGCATACGGGCGTACATATCCACACACCGCATCGCGTTCCGGGCGGCTCTGGGCAGGCCGTTGTCGCCGTCAGGCTCCAGATTGCAGCTGTCCTCCGGCGGCGTGTAGGTGCTGACCAGGCGGTCCACCGTCACTGCGTCCAGCACCCGTCCCAGGCCGCCCACATGGTCCCGGTGGAAATGGGTCAGCAGCAGCATGTCCAGATGGGTGACGCCCTGCTTCTTCAAAAAGTCCCCGGCATAGATGCGCTGGGACCGCGGGTCCAGCTCGGTGGGGTGGTCGTCCCGGAGCAGGTTGTCATGCCCGCAGTCCACCAGCATGGCAAAGATCTGTTCACCGTTCTCGAATTCCCGGATCAGGGTGGAATCCCCATTGCCCACGTTGATAAAATCCAAGGCCAGCATATCCATGCCCCCTCATATTTGTATTTTATTGCTATTAAGATATCACAGTTTGCAGGTCCCTGACAACCAAAAGTGCAGTTCCGCTCCTCCAAATTTTTTTCACCAAAATTTGGCAACCTGACGAAAACAAACATCCTGCCTTACGGCAGGATGTTTTGCGCTTATTACAATTTCCGCAGGCGTCCACCAATGCAGTCTTGCTCTCCGTCCTGGCATCGGACCAGTGCCAAAAGCCCCGGTCCGTCTGCGCTTTTGTCCACAGGCCAAAAGCGGCCGCCGCGGCGGGCTGATCGAACATGAAAGGGGGACCGCCCGGCCCCCTTTCATACTTTCCCCCCGCAGCGAGGTGACCTTCACTTTTCTTTTACAGCTTCCGCAGGGCGTCCACCAGTGCGGTCTTACTCTCCGTCCTGGCGTCCTTCATCTTGACGATGCGGGCGGGGCTGCCGGCCACCACGGCGTTGTCCGGCACATCCTCGATGACCACAGCGCCTGCCGCCACCACGGCGTTCTTTCCAACATGGACGCCCTCGATGACCACGGCGTTAGCGCCGATGAGCACGCCGTCCTCCACGACGACAGGGGTGGCGGAGGCGGGCTCCACCACACCGGCCAGCACTGTGCCCGCACCGATATGGCAGCGGTCGCCCACCATGGCCCGGCCGCCCAGGATCGCGCCCATGTCGATCATGGTGCCCTTGCCCACCACCGCGCCGATGTTGATGACCGCGCCCATCATGATGACCGCGCCCTCGCCGATGGTGACCTTCTCCCGGATGATGGCACCGGGCTCGATACGGGCCTTGATGCCCTTCAGATCCAGCAGGGGCACCCCGGAATTCCGCCGGTCGTTTTCCACCACGCAGTCGGTGATCCGGTCGGCGTTGGCCTCCAAAATGGGGCCCAACTCATTCCAGTCGCCGAACACCACATGGCTGTTTCCCTCGCCAAAGACCTTGGCCGCGCCAAAATCCACCGCTCCCGTGGTATTCACGTACAGCTTCACCGGGGTCTTTTTTTCGGAATTCGCGATATAATCGATGATCTCCTGGGCATTCATAGCATGTTCTCCTCATTGTTTGATCAGGTGGGGATGCTGTCCGGTGCTTGGCAGAGGCCCGGTGGGGCCTCCTTGTTGCAGGCGGCTCTCCACACCGCGCCGCAGAGGCTCCGCCCCTGCACCCCGCCGCCTTTGAAAAGGCGGGCGAAACTTTTACTTCGCTCCGAACAGGATCTTTTGCAGGTCATAGACGCCGCTGGGCTTGCCCGGCAGCAGGCGGGCCATGTGCAGGGCGCCGTTCACAAAGATCTGGCGGCTGGCGGCCCGGTGGGTGAATTCCAGCTCCTCGTCGGGGCCGAAGAAGTGGACGGAGTGTGTCCCCGCCACCGTGCCGCCCCGGAGGGCGTGAATGCCGACCTCCCCCTTTTCCCGCTTGCCGCAGTTCCCCTCCCGGCCATAGACCGGTGTCAGGGCGTGGTTCGGATCGATAGCGTCCAGCAGCAGCTTGGCGGTGCCGCTGGGTGCGTCAGCCTTCTGATTGTGGTGGGTCTCGGTGATCTCAATGTCAAAATCCGGCTTCAGTACATCGGACACCACTTGCAGCGCCCGGTACAGCACGGCCACGCCCAGGGAGTAGTTGGCGCTCCACAGCACCGGCGCGGCGGTCCCCAGGGACTCCAGCTCCGCCTTCTGGGCGGCGGTGTATCCGGTGGTGCCGGAGAGCAGGGGCGTGCCGGTCCGGCGGACGTAGGAGCAGATCTCCGGCAATGTCTCCGGGCGGGAGAAGTCCATCACCACGTCGGCCGCTCTCCCCAGCTTGGCAAGCTGTTCCAGGTCATCCCGGCCAAAGGCGGCCGCGACCTCGTCTCCGTTGGCCTTGGCGGTCTCCGCGATGAGCCTGCCCATTTTGCCCCGGCCGATCAACAGCAGCTTCACAGCAGTCCGACCTCCTGCAGGCTGGCCCGCAGCACCGCCTGGTGCTCCTCGCTCATCTCACACAGGGGCAGGCGCATGGGGCCCACGTTCAAACCCATCATGTTCATGGCGCTCTTGACAGGGATGGGGTTCACCTCGATAAACAGGTCGTTCATCAGCTTCAGGTACTTCAGGTGGTTGGCCACCGCCTCCGCCTGGTTGCCGGCCAGGTAGTCCGCCACGATCTTGTGGCACATGCCGGGCATGACGTTGGCATAGACGGAGATGACACCGCTGCCGCCGATGCTCATCAGGGGCACGGTGATGTCGTCATTGCCGGAGTACAGGGCAAAGTCCGGCCCGACACAGTGGGCGATCTTCATGGCATAGCTCATGTCGCCGGAGGCCTCCTTGATGCCCGCGATGTTGGGGTGCTTTGCCAGCTTCTCCACCACGGAAACGGGAATGGAGCAGCCGGTGCGGCCGGGGACATTGTACAAAAGGCAGGGGATCTGCACCGCGTCCGCCGTCTCCGCAAAGTGGCGGTACATGCCCTCGGGGTTGGCCTTGTTGTAGTAGGGGGCGATCAGCAGCAGGGCGTCGGCGCCCATGTTCTGATACTGGATGCTCTTCTCCAGCTGGGTGGCGGTGCAGTTGGAGCCGCTGCCCACGATGACGGGGACCCGGCCGTTCACGACCTTGATGGTGTGCTCCACCACGGAGGCGTCCTCCTCGTGGCTCATGGTGGGATATTCGCCGGTGGTGCCCAGGGTCAGGATGCCGTCGGTCCCCTCCGCGATCTGCCGCTCCAGCAGGTCGGTCAGGACTTCGAAATTGACGCTGCCGTCCTCATGGAACGGGGTGATCATAGCGACGATAGAACCTTGCAGATGATGGAACTTCATGTTGGTGCCCTCCATTTTTTCTGTAATACGGATATGAAAAAACGGTAGAGGCACGCCTCTACCGAACGTCAGCCGTGTTGGTTGCACGGAGCAGCACACTTGGCAGATAGCGCACCCGCGACCTTTGCCGCGGACAGTCCCGCGGGTATTCCCCACGGCCCCACCCCTCGTCCGCGCCCGGGCGAAAGATTCGGCGGATTTGCCCTCGCCACGCTCCTCGCCTGCCGGCTCCCGTGGGTCCATCGCATCCGCGCCTCTATCTCATTTTTGGCTATCATACCACCAATGTCTTCCGCTTGCAAGAGAAATTTTTCAAATCCCCTGTTCGATTTCAAAAAATCGTGCTATCATGATGCAGATATATCCCTGTATGCCGTCTATTTTCGCCTGCACAAGGAGGCCCTTCCATGTCCACATCTGCTGTCGTCCACCGCCGGGCCCTGCACCGCATCCCGGAGCTGGACCGCCACCTGCCAAAGACGCTGGCCTATGTCACGTCCGTTTTGGAGCCGCTGAACGGCGCGCTCTCCTTCCCCACCGCCGGAAGCGTGTGCGCTTTTTTTGACGCCGGAAAACCGGAGACCGTGGTTTTCCGGGCGGACATGGACGCCCTGTCGGTGACGGAGGCCACCGGCCTGCCCTATGCCTCCGTCCACCCCGGCCGGATGCACGCCTGCGGCCACGACGGCCATACCGCCATGGCCCTGGCGCTGGCGGAATACGTGTCCGCCCGCCTGTCTGAACTGCCCCGGAATGTGCTCTTCCTGTTTCAGCCCGCCGAGGAGACCACCGGCGGCGCCCGGGAGCTGTGTAACACCGGGCTCCTGGAGCGCTGTCATGCGGTGCGGGTCTTTGGCCTGCACCTGTGGCCCGGTCTGGAGGCCGGGCGGGTCTTCTCCCGTCCCGGCCCCCTGATGGCCCGGTCCAATGAGGTCACTGTCACCGTGACCGGAAAGAGCGTCCACCTCTCCCGGGCCGCCGAAGGGCGGGACGCGCTGGCGGCAGGTATCGCCTATCTGCAAAGGGCCTATGACATGGCGGACAGTCTGCCATTGGAGGAGCCTCTGGTCCTGCGGTTCGGCAGGATGGTGTCCGGCACCGTCCGCAACGCCGTCAGTGGGCAGACGGTGCTGGAGGGGAGCCTCCGGACCTACCGGGAGGAGACCTATCTCCTCTGCCGGGAGAGGCTGGCGGAGATCGGCGCGGCGCTGGCGGCGGAGACCGGGTGCGGTGTGAACGTCCATCTCAGCGAGGGATACCCCGCCGTGTGGAACCATGAGGGACTGTATGGGACCATCCGCACGCAGCTGGGGGCGGACGCCCCGGCGGAGCTGGACGCCCCGGTCCTGGCGGCGGAGGATTTCTCCTTCTATCAGAAAAACGTACCCGGCGTGTTCTTCTTTTTGGGAACCGGAGATACAGCGGAGCTCCACGCTCCCAGCTTTTGTTTCGACGATGAGACGGTCTTGCCCAGAGGCGTGGAATTTTTGAAAAAGCTGCTCTGGCTGGTGTGAGATCACTTGGGTGTCCTGGGTGGGACGAGATATTCGCGCCGCCGGCGCACTCCCATCCCGTCCGCAGGCAAAAATTTTCATACAGGTCAAGCATAAAAAACGGCCAGCCCTCCCGGGCTGGCCGTTTCTCCTTTACAGCGTCTTGATGAACTTTTCGATGCGGTCCAGGCCCTCCTTCAGGTCCTCGTCGGAATAGCAGTAGCTCAGCCGCATATAGCCCTCGGTGCCGAAGTAACAGCCGGGGATGAGTCCTACCAGCCCCTCCTTCAGCATTTTTTCACAAAAGGTCAGGGAATCCATGCCGTACTTCTCGATGTTGATGAACATGTAGAACGTGCCTTCCGGCTCCTGGACCTCCAGGCCCATATCCACCAGGCGCTTATACACATAGTCCCGGCGCTTGTGGAAGATCTCCACCATGCCGCTGGTGTCGCTCTCCAGCGCGGCCACGCAGGCAGGCTGGACGAAAGCGGGGGCGGAGACCACGGAGTACTGGTGGAAAATCTGCATCCGGTCCCGGATGGGGGCGTCCGCCAAGCAGTAGCCCAGACGCCAGCCGGTCATGGCATAGGGTTTGGAAAAGCTGTTGATGACGATGATGCGGTCCCGCATGTCCTGATACTCGGAGAAGCTGTGGTAGCTGTCCGTATAGGTCAAAGTGCGGTACACGTCGTCGCACAGGACGAAGATGGGCTTGTCCTTCAGGATATCGTGGATAGCGTCCAGGGTCTCCTTGGTGTAGATGCAGCCGGTGGGGTTGTTGGGAGAGGTCAAAATGATGGCCTTGGTCTTGGGGGTGATGGCCGCCTTCAGCTGATCCGGGTCGATCTGGAAGCGGTTCTTCTCCGTGGGCATGCACACCGGAACGCCCCGGCACAGCCGGGTGATAGACTCGTACAGGCTGAACGCCGGGGTGGGGATGATGACCTCATCGCCGGGATTCAGAACGGTGGAAAGGCCGATGAACAAGCCCTCGGTGGCGCCGATGGTCAGGATGATCTCCTCGGGGTCATAGTGCAGTCCATGGACCTTTTCCTCAAACTTGGAGATGGCCTCCAGCATGTAGGGATAGCCGTTGCCGGGGGGATAGTGGGTGTCGTTGGCATCCAGGGCGGCCTTGGCGGCTTCCTTCACCACTTCCGGCGTATTCTGGTCCGGCTCACCGATGGTCAGCGCGCAGGCGCCGGGGGTCCCCCGCACCAGAAAGGTAAAGCGGCGGATGCCGGAGAGCTCCTCGCCCAGCACCGCGCTGTTCAGAGTCAAATCCATGGGTCTCACGCTCCTCTTCATAAATACACAGATAGTATAGGCGCTGGAAAAAAGCTTGTCAACGGCGTTTTTGATATAGTCAACGCAGTTGACAAGGAGTAGGGACTCCTTGTCAACCGGCGGACCAATGGTCTGCCGGCGCGCAAAGCGCGTGTGCGTTTCCTATGAAGTCAGGCACAGAAGGCCGCATACGCGGCCTGCAATGCTGCACAGCAGCATGGCGTTGAAAAGACTTTTTTGGAGTCTTTTCAACTGTGCCGACTATAAAAAGAAGCGGCTCTCCGGTCCGGAAAGCCGCTTCTTCATCTTATACAGCCGGCGTCCCGCCGGTATCCTCCCCGGTCCCGTCCACCTGGGACGGCTTCAACTCCGGCCGCTCCTCGCCCTCAAACCAGAAGTTCTTGGCGTAGACGATGCCGTTCTCCGGAAATTCCGCGGTCTCCAGCACGTAGGTATACCAGATATGGTCGCCCTTGTCCAGCAGGACCGCCCGGGGCACATCCTCCGTGCTGAAGTTCAAATAGCCCAGGCTGTTCTCCATGCGGACATAGTAATGGGTGTTGCCGCCGATGACCGCACTGCGGATCTCCGCGATCACACCGTCGCCCATCCGGGTCTCCCCGTCGTTCACGTCGATGGCGCCCGCGCCGATCAGGCCCTTGTTGGCCAGCGTCAGACGGTAGTTGACCTCGCAGTCCGCCACCGTACTGCCGGTGGAGACGATGGAGTACTGCTGGACATTCACCATGGCGTACATCTTCACCAGGCCGTCCTCACCCTTCAGGGCCATGAAGTAGGTGGGCTGCTCCGCGATGTTCAGCAGGAGCGGGAAGGTGGCCTTGTAGCGCATCTGCTGCACCTGGCTCTGGGCGGAGTCCATGGCGGAATTCTCCGTGGCGCCGGCGCAGGGATAGTAGCGGGTCTCCTTGGTCCGCTGGTTGGTGAGAATGAAGCCGATGTTGGACTGGTCGCTGGTGACGGAGGTAACGCCGGTGTACATATACACGTCGTCGTCAATGGCGATATAGTTCCAGCCCTCGGTGGTCAGTGTCACGTCCTTCTGGCCGAACATGGAGTTCAGGAAGCCGTTGTGGTACATGCCGTAGTAGTCGTACTGCTGCATGATGATGTCGTAGGAGTACACCCGGTCCACCCAGTTGGGGACCTCCTCGTAGTACTCGCTCTCGCCGGTGATGGCGTTCACCAGCACAGCGCCCTTGACATCCGTGCCGCCGAAGAGTCCGATGGTCTTGACGATGCGGGAGCAGACCCAGTAGGGGATGCCCTCCTCGTCGATCTCAAACACCGGCTCGTCGAACATCATGGTGGGATAGCGGAACCGCAGGTGGCGGTACAGGTTCCGGCCGAAATGCTCCGCCGTGGTGTACTTCATGCCCTCCCCCAGACGGACCACCTCTGCCTCCTGGGTCACCATGTCGATGATGAGGTAGGCGGGCAGGCCCTTGGAGCGGTTGGTGAACCACTTGATGAGATCGCCATAGGCCAGGGAGGTCACCCGAACCGGGCGGCCCTGGTAGTTGATCTGGGTGTAGTTGGGCAGGATCTCAAACTGGGACACCATGTCGCTCAGCTCGCCCAGCTTGCGGCTGCCCAGCTGGGCGGCGGAGTCCGCGTCCAGCATGGGGATCTGGTCGTAGTTGATCTCCTCCACCTCAGCGGTGAAGTCGCCGTTCCGCAGGGGCAGCAGCTCGCTGTATGCGCCTGCCCGCAGGACGACCCAGGAGGTCAGCGCGCCCAAGGCGATGGCGGCGATCATCGCCAGCAGCGCCAGGAAGGGAATGGCGCACTGTTTTTTGACAAAGCCCAGATAGCCCTTCACGCCCTCCCCCTGGAAGCCGGAGGTCAGCACGGCGCAGACGCAGTACACCGCGCAGAGCAGGAAGGCGAACACATAGAATTCCTCGGCGTGCAGGTTGATGGCCGGCAGCTCCACATAGAAATACGCCAGGCCCACCGCCAGGGTCACGCCCAGGTTGATGAGGGTGCGGGTAAAGGCGTTGCCGATGGGCTTGCGGGGTTTGCGGGCGCGTCTCGGAGGCGGGGTGAAACCCTCGCCGCCTCCCTGGAAGCCGCCGGGGTTAAATCCTCCGCCGGGATTGAACCCGCCGCCGAAGTTGAACGAAATCGGCATGGGATGCTCCTTTCTCTCCATTCAGTATCACTTAAATCATTTTTATGATACAGGAAATATATGAACAAATCAAGCATTCCCAAATAGAATGAAAATTTACCGGGAAATGCTGTCATCCGGCGGCGCCTGCGGGGGCTGCTGCTTGCGAAGCTGGTGGTAACGCATGATGTAGAGCAGGAGGTCATCCTCCTGCTCCAGCGCGCTTTTGATCAGCTGCTGTTCTTCTGCCTCTGTGGGAGGCTCCGCGTCCAGAATTTCATCCACGATGTTCAGGTGTCCAAGCATCCAGGACAGGGCGCCCTGCTGTTTTTCAGAGAGCCTGGGCATAAGCTGTTCCAGCTGTTTTATGATGGCTTGTTCTTTTTCCTGTCTGTCCATAAAATTTTTCTCCTCCTCTGCTTCTGGATGTATTTATCCAATTATAGTAGACACTTTCGTATAAAATCAACTACAGGATAAATTTATCCAAATATTTTTCAGGAGGGAATCATGTCAAGTGGGTTGAAGCAAGATATCTCTATTGGAGAAAATCTAAAAATTTTGCGAAAGCGGGCTCATCTTACACAAGAGCAAGTATCAGCTAAACTTGAAATTTTAGGGTTTCATCCTATGAGTTCAGACATTTTAGCCAAAATGGAACAAGGTCGTTATAGTGTGAAAATCAGCGTATTGTTAGCTTTAAAGCAAATTTACAAAGTGGATTCCTTCGATGAATTTTTTGAAGGATTATCATTCTAATTCTAATTAATGAGGGACTGCTGCCTTGCAGCGGTCCCTTTTGTCTGCCTGGTTTGCTGCAAACTGCACTGTGACACAGTGCGGGGGATGCACCCCCCATTTTCTTTGGTTGCGCCAAAGAAAACGGGCCGTGCACGGTCCAAAAGAAAAACGCTTTTGGGTGTCCAACTTTGCCCCAAAGGGGCAAAGTTGGACGGACGGGAGGTGGTGGTTAGATGTGCCACCAAGCCCGGAAATCTCCTGCTGGGTGCGCTATACCGGGTATGGGGATAGGCATGCGTGCCCGCATTTGGGGGCTGGGGTGCTGGGTTGGGGTGGTCATCGGAAGGCTTTCAGCAACAAGCCCCGTGTGTTCCGCTTCGCTACACACTACCTGGTCCTCTGTCGAGGAACAACCTCCAAAACGCACTGCCGCAACTGCCCAGGCAGCGCTGAGCGAAGCGGGGAGCGCGGAAAGGAACGCTGGTCCTTTCAGTCTTTGCCCGACCCTGCAACTCCCATTCGCGTGGCTAAAAGCTGAAAGATTCAGCAAGACCATGCCCGCGCCCAACGCAGAATCCAGTCTCGACCACCAACGGTCTCTTTCTGGGACCCCACGTCTTGTCCACACTTGGCCCGATGGGCCAAGTGTGGACACCAAAGCGCCTTTTCTTTTGACCGTGAACGGCCGTTTTCTTTTCGGCGCAACCGAAAAGAAAATGGGGGTTCATTCCCGTGCCGCAAAGCGGCACACCCCCCCCGTCCCCGCCCGTGGGCGGGAAAAATCCCCGTCCCCGGCCCATGGCCGGGCAAAACTCCCACCCCCAGGCGGCAAAAAAACCGCCTGCCCGGAGAGCAGGACACCCCCACTCCCCAGGCAGGCAAATCAGATTTTATTTGCTGACGCAGAGCCGGTCGTTCTCCACGGTCAGCTTGGCGGTGTCGCCGGCGGCCAGGGTGCCGTCCAGCATCTTCTCCGCCACAGCGTCCTCCACCTTGCTCTGGATGGCCCGGCGCAGCGGTCTCGCGCCGTATTTGGGATCAAACCCCTCCTTGGCAAGCTCCGCCACCGCCTCATCGCTGGCGTCCAGGTGAATGCCCATGGTCTCCATCCGGGCGGAGACGGTCTTCAGCATCCGGCGGGCGACCTCTTCAATGTCTTTCTCCGTCAGGGAGCGGAACACGATAATGTCGTCGATCCGGTTCAGGAACTCCGGCCGGAAGGTCTGGCGCAGCTCCGCCATGACGGTCTCCTTCGCCTGCTGGAACTTCCGCTCGGCGTCGGGATCGGTGCCCCGCTCCTCCGCGGAGAAGCCCAGCTTGGCCGCAGCCGTGGTCAGGCTCTTGGCGCCGATGTTGCTGGTCATGACGATGACCGTGTTCTTGAAGTCCACGGTGCGGCCCTGGGAATCGGTGATGCGGCCGTCGTCCAGGATTTGCAGAAGAACATTCCACACATCCTCGTGGGCCTTTTCGATCTCGTCGAATAGCACCACGGAGTAGGGCTTGCGGCGGACCTTCTCCGTCAGCTGGCCGCCCTCGTCATGGCCCACATAGCCCGGCGGGGAGCCGATGAGGCGGGACACGGTATGCCGCTCCATATACTCGGACATGTCGATGCGGATCATGGCGTTCTCGTCGCCGAACATGGCCTCCGCCAGGGATTTGCACAGCTCGGTCTTGCCCACGCCGGTGGGGCCCAGGAACAGGAAGGAGCCGATGGGCCGCTTGGGGTCCTTCAGACCCACACGGCCACGGCGGATGGCCCGGGCCACGGCCTGGACGGCCTCGTTCTGGCCCACTACCCGCTCATGCAGGATGTCCTCCATCCGCAGCAGACGGCTGCCCTCGTCCTCCGTCAGCCGGGTGACGGGGATGCCGGTCCAGCCGGATACCACGGCGGCAATGTCCTCCGCGGTGACGGGGCGGTGCTGGGTGTGGTTCTTCCGGCGCTTGTCCCGCTCGATCTCCACCTGGTCCTGATAGTTCTTTTCAATATCCCGCAGCTGGGCGGCGGTCTCATAGTCCTGCTTTGCGATGGCCGCCTCCTTGTCCTTCGCCAGGGCGGCGATCTTCTCCTCCAGGCTCTTCAGCTCGGGAGAGATCTCCTCCGCCTCCATGCGGACGCGGGAGGCCGCCTCGTCCATAAGGTCGATGGCCTTATCCGGCAGGAAGCGGTCGTTGATATAGCGGGAGGACAGGGACACCGCGGCCTCCAGCGCCTCGTCGGTGATCTGGAGCTGGTGGTGCTGCTCGTACTTTGCCCGCAGGCCCCGCAAGATCTCCAGGCTCGCCTCCTGGCTGGGCTCGCCCACCTGCACCGGCTGGAACCGGCGCTCCAGGGCGGCGTCCTTTTCGATATACTTCCGGTACTCGTTCAGCGTGGTGGCGCCCACGACGCGGATCTCCCCGCGGCCCAGGGCGGGCTTGATGATGTTGGCGGCGTCCACGGCGCCCTCGGCGGAGCCGGCGCCCACGATGGTGTGCAGCTCGTCGATGAAGAGGATGATATCGCCGGACTTCTTGACCTCCTCCAGGGCCTTTTTGATGCGCTCCTCGAACTCGCCCCGGTACTTGGTCCCGGCCACCATGCCGGAGAGGTCCAGGGACAGGATCTTCTTGTCCAGCAGGTCGTCCGGCACGTCGCCCATGACGATCTTCCGGGCCAGGCCCTCGGCGATGGCGGTCTTGCCCACGCCCGGCTCACCGATCAGGCAGGGGTTGTTCTTGGTGCGGCGGGACAGGATCTGGATGACCCGCTGGATCTCATTGTCCCGACCGATCACCGGGTCCAGCTTGCCCGCCCGGGCGTCGGCGGTCAGGTCCCGGGTGAACTCCTTCAGGGTCTTGTTTTTGCCGCTGTTGTCCTCCCGGGCGGTGCTGGCCGCCTTGGCCTCGGCGGCCTTGCCCCGGGGCGTCTCATTCAGCTTCTGCATCAGCGCCGTGTACAGGTGCCGGGCATCCACGCCCGCGGTGCGCAGGATGCGGACGGCCATGTTGTTGCCCTCCCGCAGAACGCCCGCCAGCAGGTGCTCGGTGCCCACATAGTTGTAGCCGCCCCGCATGGAGTCCTCCATGGCGATCTCCACCACCCGCTTGGCCCGGGGCGTCAGGCCCTGGGCGGGGTTGCTGCCGGGCAGCCCCGCGCCCACGCTCTTTTTGATGATCTCCACGATCATGTCATCGGTCAGGCCGGACTCGGTGAGGACCTCATGGGCCAGGCCCTCGTCCTCCCGGATCAAGCCCAGCAGCAGGTGCTCGGTGCCCACGTAGCCGTGGCCCAGCTCCCCCGCCGCCTCCTGGGAAAGCCGCAGGGCCTCCTCGGCCCTGGGTGTGAATTTATTTTCATTCATAGTCGTTTACCTTCCTTCTCTGGGAACGTTCCTGTTTATTGGTTCTCCTGATGCTCGGCCTCCAGCGTGTGGAGCTGGTCCCGCAGCTCCGCCGCCCGCTCAAAGTTCTCCTGACGGACAGCTTTTTTCATCTCCATCCGCAGCGCGTTCATCTGGCGCATCCGGGCGAAGCGGCTCTGCTCCTTCTGGTCCACCAGGTCCTCCTGCTTCTGCTGGTTCTGGGCGTCCTGCTGCGCGGGCGCCGCGCCCAAGGCGGGCATGTCGGCGAAGAAGTCGTCGAAGGGGTCCTCCAGCATCCGCGTCATCCGGCCCATCAGGCTGGGCATGGGGGAGAAGAAGTCGTCAAAGAAGCTGTTGCCGAAAAGGTTCTGCATCATCCGCTGGCTGTGCGCCGCGATCCTCTGGGAGTAGCCCAGTTTCTCGGCGCACTCGCTGCAGAGGTGCTTTTCCGTGATCTTGCCGTTGATGTTGCTCTGATAAACAAAGGTAACTTCATTCTTACCACAATTTTCACATTTCATAATCAATTCCTCCTATAAAAGCCATTCTATGATTGACAAATTTCGTGGGTGTGATCCGTCAAATTTGAAGAATCAGCACCTGCTTCATGATATCCGCCCGGACCACGTTCCGGCTCTCCCGGGGCACGGCTCCCAGAGCCTTGTCGCCCACAGCCGCCAGCAGCGCCTTTCCGATGGACGCCTCCAGCGCGCCGGACTGGACCAGGTTGCTCAAGATCGCCCGGGCCGACGGCAGGTCCACCGCGTCTCCCAGCGAGTTGATGACATGCATCAGCAGCGTCTGACGGTCCACCTGGACCCGGGTGATGCGGATGTATCCGTTGCCGCCCCGGCGGCTCTCCACGATGTAGCCGTGCTCCGGGGAAAAGCGGGTGGACATCACATAGTTGATCTGGCTGGGCACGCAATTGAAGCGCTGGGCCAGGTCGCTGCGCTGGACCTCCAGCACACCGTCCTCCGCCGCCTCCAGACTGTCCTGCAGGAAGCTGGCGATCAGATCTGAAATTCCCATATGCGTACCATCTCTTTCTATTGTTTTTTGACTTTGACTTTCTTTAACCTTTATGTTGATGTCAGTATACCACTTGTCGCGAAAATGTCAAGAGTTTATTTTTGACTTTCTTTGACTATTTTGAAAACAAATTGTGAACGGTTAGTTTTAGCAAACCGCCATTTCCGGCCATTTTGCAAATTTTTTTCAAAATTTTCTGTTATGATTTTAACGGAGCACTTGCATTTTTGAAATTGTGTGCTACAATGGGTTTACAATTCTAATGGAGGTGCTTCCCATGGCCTATAAGATCACTTCTGCCTGTGTGAGCTGCGGCTCCTGCGCGGACGCTTGCCCCGCCGGTGCTATCAGCCAGGGCGATGACCAGTATGTCATCGACGCTGCCGCCTGCCTGGACTGTGGTTCTTGCAGCGACACCTGCCCCAACGGCGCCATCGTCCCCGAGGAATAATCTATCAGGGATACATAAAAGTCCCGCAGGCAGGACCTGCGGGACTTTTTGTCGCTTTTGGACGGGGCGGGACGGCGCATCCTCCGTCTTGCAGTTCCCCGCCTTTTCCGATATAATAAATCTATCCCACGAAAAGGCGCTGATATCGTCAATTAGCTTGAAAAATCACACATGATTTTTCAAGCGGGCATTGCCCGCTGTGCGTAAAGCGCACAGTGATTGACTATGAAATGCAAATCAAGGCCGCAGACTGCGGCCTGTCACAGCGCATATGCGCTGTGACTCTTGAAAAGTGAATTGATCACTTTTCAAGATATTTGATTATGACATGCAGGTGATTATGACATGCAGGCGGTTCTATATCAGGACTATACTTTTTTTACAGATGTGGAGGCCAACCGGCGTGTCTATGCCCTGCGGCCCGCCGCTCCGGTCCCTCTCGCGGCCTATCTGCCGGAGCTGACGGCATTTCTGGATGCGCTGGGGATCGACATCAACAAGCCCGCGCCCCCGTTTGACGACCTCTCTGACCTGTGCTACGACATCCAGGGGACCTTTTTCTCCGCCGCTGGGTACGAGCTGGACTTCTCCGCCCCGGGCAAATACGTATCCTGCGTGCTGCGCGGCGGGCATGGCCGCATCACTGTTGAGGTATTCGGCATCCGGCTTTGAGCACACACTTCAAAGGAGGCCCCTATGGAACACTGGGAATCTCTCTGTCCCGGCGGATACCGGTTCGTCTATGACGACGGCCTGTTCCCGCCGGGGACGGACACCTTCCTGCTCTCCTCCCTGCCCCGGCTGAAGCCGGGCCTGCGGGTCTGCGACCTGGGCTGCGGCACCGGACTGCTGGGATTGCTGCTGCTGCAGCGGCAGCCGGAGCTGTCTGTCACCGGGGTGGAGATCCAGACGGAGGCCGTCCGGCTGGCGGACCGCGCCGCCGCGGAAAACGGCCTGACGGACCGTCTGACCTTCCGGCAGGGCGACCTGCGAAAGATCAAAACCCTGTTTCCCGCCGGGCAATTCGACCTGGTGGTCTGCAATCCGCCCTATTATCCCGCCGGCAGCGGTTGCGTTTCTGAAAATGCCGCTCTGCGGACCGCCCGCGCCGAGACGGACTGTACCCTGGAGGACGTCTGCCGGGCCGCGTCCCACCTGCTCCGCTGGGGCGGCAGCTTCTGTCTGGTCCACAAGCCGGAGCGGCTGTGCGACCTGCTGTGCACCCTGCGGGCCTCCGGCATGGAGCCAAAACGTTTGCGGGAGGTCTGTAAGACCGCCGGGGCCGCCCCCTCCCTGGTGCTGGCCGAGGGCCGCCGGGGCGGAAGGCCGGGCCTGACGGCGGAGGCTCCCCTGATCCTGCAAAGTCCCGGCGGCGCTCCCACGCCGGAGGTAAACGCCATTTATTTCAGACAACAGGAGGAAACGCCATGAGCGGCACACTCTATCTGGTCGCCACCCCCATCGGCAATCTGGGGGACTTCTCTCCCCGGGCGGTGGAGACGCTGGCGGCTGTGAACTTCATCGCGGCGGAGGACACCCGGGTGTCCGTGAAGCTGCTGAACCACTTTGCCATCAAAAAGCCCCTGGTCAGCTACCATGAGCACAACCACGTCAGCGCCGGACAGGCCATCCTGGCCCGCCTGCTGGCGGGGGAGTCCTGCGCCCTGGTGACGGACGCGGGGACGCCCGCCATCTCCGACCCCGGTGAGGACCTGGTGCGGCTGTGCGCGGAAAACGGCGTGGAGGTGCTGTCCGTCCCCGGCTGCTGCGCGGCGGTGAACGCCCTGGCCGTCAGCGGCCTGCCCACGGGGCGGTTCACCTTTGAGGGCTTTTTGACCGTCAACAAAAAGAGCCGCCGGGAGCATCTGGAGTCCCTGAAAAGTGAGGAGCGGACCATGATCTTCCACGAGGCCCCCCACAAGCTGCGCGCCACTTTGAACGACCTGTGCGCCGCCTTCGGCCCGGACCGGAGGATCGCCCTGTGCCGGGAGCTGACCAAGCTCCACGAGGAGACCCGGCGGTGCACCCTGGGCGAGGCCGCGGCTTACTACGGGGAAACCACCCCCAAGGGGGAGTATGTGCTGGTGGTCGCTGGCGCCGAGCCCTGCCGGGAGTCCACCGTCACCCTGGAGGAGGGCGTCGCCCAGGTGCTGGCCCTGCGGGAGCAGGGGATGCGTCTGAAGGACGCCGCCAAGGAGGTCGCCGAGCACACGGGCCTCTCCAAAAACGAGCTGTACGCCGCCGCGCTGAACGGCCAGGACGCCCGGTGAGAGGCTCTGCCTCCATCTGCCAAACGGTCTTTGAAAAAGCACAGATCTATAAAAATATCAGCACCCCTGCGGAGATTCCGCAGGAGTGCTTTCTTCGTTTGCAAGCATGGCAGTGCTTACAGATTCTTCAATTCCTTCAGGCATTTGGGACAGACGTTCTTCCCCTTGAATGTGGTGATATCCTTCGCGCTGTCACAGAAAATACAGCTGGGCTTGTATTTTTTCAGAATGACAGACGAGCCCTCCACATAGATTTCCAATGCATCCTTTTCCCCGATATCCAGCGTGCGGCGCATCTCGATGGGGAGTACGATCCGGCCCAATTCGTCCACTTTTCTCACAATACCCGTCGATTTCACAGTCTTTCTCCTTCTATCCTCATTTTCCAAGCCCTACGAAGACGACCATATCATATTCTGTCATTATTTGTCAATCCGAAAGGGCAAAGGTTCAAACTAATTTAACAAATCCACAAGGAGGGATCTTCACTATGGCAATGGCATGGGTCTGGACCGGGATGGTCGTTCTCTCCCTGGTGTTCGGCCTTTTCACCGGGAGCCTGGACGCGGTGGCGAACGCCGCGCTGGAAGGCGCCCGCTCCGCCATCGACCTGAGTATCTCCATGGCGGGGATCATGTGCCTCTGGTCCGGCGTCATGGAGATCATGAACGTATGCGGCCTGTCTTCCGGACTGGCGAAAGCCTTCCGCCCGGTCCTGCGGCGGCTGCTGCCAAACGCCTGCCGGGACGAAGAGACCCTGGCGGCGGTGTCCGCCAACGTCTCCGCCAATCTGCTGGGTCTCGGGAACGCGGCCACGCCTCTGGGCATCCAGGCCGCCCGGCGGATGGCCAGAGGCTGCGGCGGCATCGCCAGCGACGAGCTCTGCCTGCTGGTGGTGCTGAATACCGCCTCCATCCAGCTGCTGCCGGCCACCATCGCCTCCGTCCGGGCCGCCGCCGGCTGCCAGACGCCCTTTGACATCCTTCTCCCGGTGTGGCTGAGCTCCGTCCTCTCCGTATTTGTAGGCCTGCTGACCGCCTGGCTCCTCTCCCGCCGGGGAAGGAGGCGGCCATGAGCCTCAGCTCCTTGGTCATCCCCCTGCTGCTGGCCGGTGTGGCGGCCTACGGCATGGGAAAGCGGGTGGATGTCTACGGTGCCCTCACCCATGGTGCGGAGGAGGGATTGACGGTGCTGCTGCGCATCATCCCGTCTCTGGTGGGTCTGCTGACCGCCGTGGGCATGTTCCGTGCCTCCGGGGCCATGGAGTGGCTGTCCACTTTGTGCGCGCCGCTCCTGAAACTGCTGGGCGTGCCCCCGGAGGCCACCCCCTTGATGCTGATCCGGCCGGTGTCCGGCAGCGGCGCCCTGGCTGTTGCCACCGACCTGATGACCGTCTATGGCCCGGACAGCTACATCGGCCGGGTGGCGGCGGTGATGCTGGGCAGTACGGAGACGACGTTTTACACCATCGCCGTCTATTTCGGCTCCGCGGGCATTCACAAGACGCGGCACGCCCTCCCCGCGGCGCTGGCCGCTGACCTGACCGGCTTTATCGCCTCCGCCTTTGCGGTCCGCCTGTTTTTCGGCGCATAAAGACGGACGGGACCTCCGTCCCGTCCGCTTTTTTCATGATATCGTCAACACACCTGATATAGTCAATGAACTTGAAAAATCGCATGGGATTTTTCAAGCGGGCGATGCCCGCTGTGCGTAAAGCGCACAGTGATTGACTATGAAATTCAAATCAGGGCCGCGGTCCGCGGCCTGTCACAGCGCTCATGCGCTGTGACACTTGAAAAGTGAATTTGTCACTTTTCAAGTTATTTGATTATAAATCACAAATGGTTTTTCGGCGCGTAAAGTGCGCCTGTGTTGACTGTGAGATCTGAATCAGAACCGCATCTGCGGCCTGCCCCGGCGTATAAGCGCCGGGGCACTGGAAAAGAGGCTTTGCTTCTTTTCCAGTGATTTGATCATGCCGTATAAGGGATCCCGATCCCGACAGGCCCGTAGCTCTCCGCGAATTCGCCGTCCACCAGGAACCGCACCTCGCCCACCGTATCCAATGAGCACAGGGAGCGCCCCAGCGCCTCCAGCGCCCAGGGCAGCGCCGTGGTGTTCTCCAGCTCCTCCAGCACCACGGAGGACAGGTTCACATAGCACACATCCTCCTCCAGCCAGACGCTCTTCACCCGGAAGCCCTCCGGCATGACCGGAGAGAGGTCCTTGCCCTGCGGCCCATTCTCCAGCGCCCGGGCCACAACGCCCACCTGGGTGTCGCCCTCGTACAGATCCAGCGTCTGGTCCTCCGCCGTCAGCGTTCCGTCCTCACCCAGGAAATACAGCGTGGCCTGGACCGTGGCCACCACATCCTCCTCCGGGAAGAGCAGCACATCCCGCGTGGTAAAGACCTGCTTGTCCCGGTAGACCAGTTCCCGGCCCCGGACCGTGATCTTCACGGACAGGATATCCGGCAGCTGCGTCAGCGTCAGCGTGATGGCCTGGTCCGCCAGGGTCAGGCCCACGCCGGAGAGCGTGCTGTACGCATAGGAGAGGTCCACCACCGCCTGGCTGCCCTTCACCTCCGCCGACAGCAGCGTCGTCCCGGACGGGATGGTGCTTTTCAGCGACGCCTCCATCGGTCCGTTCAGCAGCTCCGTCACCAGAGTCTCCACCATCTGCCGGGTATCCGCCTCCTCCAGGCCGTTCAAATAGACCTTTTCCGCCTGGAGCGCGCCGTCTCCGGACGCCTCCTCCAGATCCGCCCGCATAAAATAGAGGTCATATCCCTCCGCCTGCTCCCCGCTCACATCCGCGCAGCCGCAGGTCAGCAGGACCAGCGCGCACAGCAGGATCAAACGCATTCGCTTCATGCCGGTCCTCCTTCCATTCTGGGCCAGCACACCGTGAATACCGCGCCGCCCTGGGGCCGATTGGCGGCGCTCACCGTGCCGCCCCGCCGCTTTACCGTGTCGCTGACGATAGAGAGTCCCAATCCCGTGCCGCCGGCGGCGCGGGAGCGGGCCTTGTCCACCCGGTAAAACCGCTCGAAAATGCGGGGCAGGTCCTCCTCCGGGATGCCGGCGCCGTTGTCCGCCACAGACAGCACCACCTGGTTTCCCGCCGCTTTCAGGGACACCTGCACAGCGCCGCCCGCCCCGGAGTATTTGACCGCGTTGTCCGTCAGATTGTAGATCACCTGGTGGATCTCGTCCTTGGTGGCGAGGACCGTGCATCCATCCGCCGCCTCATAGGTCAGATCCACCCCCTTCTCCTGGGCCACCAGGCTCATCATCCGCATGACCTGCTCCAGGACCGGCAGCACGTCCACCGCCACCGGCGGGTCCAAAATGCTGTTGTCCAGCCGGGTCAGCCGCAGCAGGTCCTCCGTGATGCGGCTGAGGCGCTCTGCCTCCTGCCCGATATCCGCCACGAACTCCCGGGTCGTCTCCGGGTCGATGTTGTCGGTCTGCAAAATGGAATCCGACAGCAGCCGGATAGCGGCCAGCGGCGTCTTCAGCTCATGGGACGCGTCAGACACGAACCGCCGCCGGGCGTTTTCCGTGGTCTGGAGGCGGTCTGTCAGGCTGTTGAACTCCTGGCCGATCTGGGCGATCTCATCCCGTCCGCTCACCTGGGCCCGGTGGCTGTACGCGCCCTCCCGCACCTGGCGGATGGCGGTGAGCAGGTTTCCGATCTTCTTGGTCAGCGCCATGGACAGAAACAGGCTGAGCGCCAGCACCACCACGCCGATAAAGGCGGACAGGCGCAGCAGATTCCCCTGCAGGCCCGCCAGAAGGGCGGCCTGCTCGGTGTCGTATTCATAGGCATACACCGCGCCGATGATCTGGTTCTGATACAGCACCGGCGAGGACGCCCGGCTGCGGAACGCGCCGTTTTGGTAGATGCAGGAGGAGGCGTCGTTGCCCATCAGGGCCTGGACCACCTCGGCATACAGCACATACTTGCCCACGGCGCTGTCGGTCTCCCGGGTGTCGTAGAGGACCTTTCCCGCCGCGTCCGTCACCAGGATGCGGGAGAGTCCCGTCTCCTCCACCACCGCCATGGCCGCCGCCACATTCTCCTCGTTCAGCCTGTCCAGGCCGGACAGGGAGTACACCATCACGGAGACGTTGCTCTGCATCGTGGTCACCTTGGACCGGAACACCATATTCTCCGATACCAGCAGCGGATAGCTGTTCAGCAGCAGGAGCACTGCCGCGATGATGCAGATATAGCTCAGTCCGAATTTGGCCCGGAGGCTGCCCCAGATCCTCTGTCTATCCTTTGAAATAGTACCCCACTCCCCACTTGGTCATGATGTGGTCCGGCTCCGCCGGATTTTTCTCCAATTTCTCCCGCAGGCGGCGGATGTGGACATCCACCGTGCGGTAATCCCCAGTGTAGGTATAGCCCCACACCACGTTCATCAAATTCTCCCGGCTGTACACCCGCCGGGGATTCCGCATCAAAAGCTCGATGAGGTCGTACTCCTTGGCGGTCAGATCCACCACCTGTCCATCCCGGATGGCCACCCGCTCCTCGGTGTTCAGCGACAGATCTCCCACCGTCAGCACCGCCCCCTGGATGCGCTGGACACCGGCGGCCCGCCGGAGCAGCGCCCGGACCCGGGCCTTCAGCTCCAGGATGTTGAAGGGCTTGGTCAGATAGTCGTCCGCGCCGCACTCAAAGCCCATGAGCTTGTCCGCGTCCTCGCTCTTGGCCGTCAGCATGATGACGGGCACGTTGGAGAACTCCCGGATGCGCATGCAGGCCTCCAGGCCGTCCAGCTCCGGCATCATCACATCCAGGATGATGAGGTCGAATTTATTGTTGCGGGCCAGCTCCACGGCGGCCGCGCCGTCATAGGCGCACTCCACCTGATAGCCCTCATTTTCCAAATTGAATTTCATGCCCTTCACCAGGGTCTTTTCGTCATCCACCACTAAGATCTTCATTCTGTATCCTTTCCATCCACGGTGATCCGGTCCTCCAGCGCGGCAAATCTGCCCTCGCCGATCCCGGATACCTTCATGATCTCCTCCACAGTCTCAAAGGGACCGTTTTCCGTCCGGTACGCCACGATGCGGCGGGCCAGCTCCTCCCCGATGCCGGGCAGCTCCGCCAGCTCCTCCACGGCGGCGCTGTTCAGATCCAGCGGGGACAGGTCCGGCTGGATGTCCGCCTGAGGCACCTCGGTCTCCGTCTCCACCGCCACGCCTGTCTCATCCGGCGCCATAGCGGCCCGGTCCTTCCAGAACAGCGCCAGCAACAGGCACAGAAACAGCGCTGTTGCCGCCAGCAGAAGCCATTCCGCTTTTGCAATTTTTCCCTTTTCGTTCATGGTTGAACTCCCATGCATTTTTTGGTATACTATCGGTATGTCGAATCCGCGCAGTTTCCGCCGGGGACACACAAATGATGCTGTTCGATTGATTATATCATAATTTACAGGAGAAGGACATGAAAACAAAGCGTTTTTTATCGGTTTTTTTGCTGATCGCCCTGGTCATGAGCCTGTGGGCCGTGCCGTCTGCCGCCGCTGACGGGCCGGACGGCTCCTCCGCGCCTGTGCTGCCTGCGGAGCCGGAGCTGAACGCCAAGGCCGCCCTGCTGGTGGACACCAACACCGGCGCGGTGGTATATGCCAAAAACGAGCATCAGGAGCTGTATCCCGCCAGCCTGACCAAGATCATGACCGCCCTGCTGGTCCTGGAGGCCGTCGACGGCGGCAAGCTGGCCATGGACCAGCAGCTCACCGCCTCCGCCTCTGCTTTTGAGGGCCTTTCCTCCGACGGAAGCACCGCCAATATCCAGGTGGGCGAGACCATGACCGTGGAAAACCTGCTGTACTGCATGCTGGTGGTCTCCGCCAACGAGGCCTGCGATATTCTGGCGGAGGCGGTCTCCGGCTCCGTCGGCGCCTTTGTGGACGCCATGAACGCCAAGGCCCAGGAGCTGGGGTGCAAAAACACCCACTTTGTGAACCCCAACGGCCTCCACGACTCCCAGCACTACACCTCCGCCTGGGACATGTGTCTGATCGCCAGCGCCGCGCTGAAATACGACGTCTTCATGACCATCTGCGACACGGCCACCGTCACGGTCCCCGCCACCAACCTCAGCCCGGCCCGGACCCTGCACACCACCAACTACCTGATCGGCGCCTGGTGGTCCCGGGGCTATCTCAACAGTGACGCCCACGGCATCAAGACCGGCTCCACCTCTGAGGCGGGTCACTGCCTGGTGTCCTCCGCCGCACGGGGCAGCCTCAGCTTCATCAGCGTGGTGCTGGGCTGCGACCGGGTGACGCTGGAGAACAATGAGATCCGGACATACAGCTTCTACGATACCAACCAGCTGTTTGATTGGGCCTTTGACAACTTCAGCTACCAGACCATCCTTGAGGAGAGCGAGATGCTCCAGGAGGTGCCGGTGTCCCTGTCCAAGATCGACCACGTCACCGTACATCCCGCCAAGGATGTGGAGGTCCTGATGCCCAAAGGCCTCTCTCCGGAGCATTTGGAGCGGGAGGTCAGCCTGCGGGCCGATCCGGCGGAGGCCCCCATCTCCGAGGGGGATGTGCTGGGCACGCTGACCCTCAGCTATGACGGCAGGGAGTACGCCACGGTCAATCTGCTGGCCCTCAACGATGTGGAGGCCTCCAAGCTGCTGACCTTCTGGCGGGATGTGCAGCTGTTCTTCTCCAAGACCTCTGTGAAGGTTGCCGCCGCGGTGCTTTTGGTGCTGCTCCTGGCTCTGATCGTCTGGAAGCTGCTGTTCAGCCGCCGGCGTTACCGCTATGGCCGCAGTGTGGGCCGTGGCCGGAGCGGCAACTACCGGGGCCGCCGCAGGCATTGACAAAATTGATAAAAAGGAGACTGCCGGCGGCAGTCTCCTTTTTATTTTGACGGATTTGACGAAAGGGGTATTACAGGTACTTCACCAGTTCCCCCATAGGCTTCCGGTCCCTGTGCAGGCGGGCGGGATGCGCCCCCTCCGCGGGATAGCCCAGGGGCAGCATGGCGATGGGGCGCAGGCCCGCCATCTCCGGGAACGCCGCCAGCAGCTTCTCCGGCTCAAACATCCCCACATAGGTGGTGCCAAGCCCCAGGTCCGCGGCCTGGAGCATCATCTGGGCGGCGGCGATGGCCGCGTCGATCTCGCCGTGGTCCTTGCCGTCGGTCTCCCGTTTCCAGGCGGTCTCCGGGTCATACGCCACCGCCAGGATCACCGGCGGATGGAAGTGGGAGCCCATGCAGCCGTCGGCCTTTTCCAGCGCCTCCGGCGTCTGGATGACGAAGATGCGCTGGGGCTGAAAATTGTGGGCGGTGGGGGCGTTGCGCCCCGCCTCCAGCACCAGATTCAGCTTCTCCCGCTCCACGGGGCGGTCACTGAATTTGCGGAGAGAGTAGCGCTCCGCGGAAAGCTTTGCAAAATCCATGGGAATTTCTCCTTTGTTCTCTGTGATATCCGGATTTTACCACAGTTTTCCCCAGTCCGCAATCCTACCTTCAGGGTTCTCCCTGCCAGTTTCTGCCCTGGATCAGGGACTCGCACATCTCCCGGCGGCGGGTATCGTAGAACTCAATATATTTCAGGGAGTAGATATCGATCACAATATAGCGGTCCCGGGGCTCCTGGTAAATGGTCACGAAGTCGTTGCCCACGTCGAACAGGATGCCCTCCCAGGATACCGTCCCCGTTGTGCCGACCAAAAACGTCGCCACCACATAGTTTCCCAGGTTCCGGGCCAGCATGGCCTTCAGGGAACCCCGGTAGGCCTCATCCACCGTCGTGGGGGCTTCGATCACCTCGTCAGGCAGGCCGGTGGTCATATCCAGCGCGCCCCGGTCACGGTACATCTGCATCCCCGGACTCATCATGCCGCCGGGCATGGTGCCGGGAACGCCCTGCATGCCGCCAGGCGCTTCCGCGATCCCGCCGATCCCGGTGTCCGAGGCGGGCCGCATCTGCTGCTGTGTCATCTGCGTGGGCGCGGGTGTGATCTCCGTGGACCAGTCCGTCTGGGTGAGCGGACGTCCATTCATCGTCTGGGCAGATGCCGCAGGCGCATAAGTATTTTGAAAATGAAGCATCATGACACCTCTCAAGTCTTGTAATAGGCGTTTGTCGGATTATAAAAACAGTGGTCGCCGATCCGCGTCTGCCAATATCCCACATCCGAGGGGAAGCGGGAACGGCAGGTGGGGCCAAAGGGATTGTAGAACCAGAGGGATTCCGCCACATCCGGTATCCGGTTTCCCGCGATGGCCCAGTCGGCGATGTCGTAGTGGATCTGTTCGGGCCGCATGTTGTAGATATTCTGGGGGTTGTAAGCGCCGCCCTCTGTCTCACTGGCGCAGACAAACTGGTATGGCTGGAAAATGATCTTGCGGATGCTGCCCTGGCCCACCCGGGCGTACTCGCCGCCCTTGGCGTGGACCCGGTTCATCACCACCCCCGCCACCGCCTTCATGCCTGTCTCTCCCTCGCCGCCCGCTTCGCATTGGATCAGCCGTGCCAACAGCTCCCGGTCGGAAAAAGCCATCGTTCATTCCTCCTTAGTTGCTGGTCTATCCTATGCGCAAACGGGACCGCTGGTGCGCACGGTCCTGTTCCATCTGTTGAAAAAACGGCGCGCTTTTTTCAGCGGGCTTCACACCCCCGCTTTGCGGCACAAATGCCCGCTGTCACAGGCTTTTGCATCCGCTCCTATCCCCCTTTACCCCCTGCACGGCCAAGGGGGATCCTGCTTTTTACATAGGGAAAATGAAGCGGGACCGCTCTTACCAGCGGTCCCGTTTTTCTGCAAAAGGCATTCTTTACCGTTTTCTCTGCTCCTGGATGGCCAGACGGAACATGTCCTCCGTCTGCTCGATGGAGCGCTCCAGGGCATACTGCTTGGCGTGCTCGGCGTAGCGCCTCTCCATCTCCCGCCGTTCCTCCGGATGCTCGATCCAATAGTCGATGCGCTCCGCCAGGGCACCCGTGTTCCCCGCCGGGAACAGGCTCCGCCCGTCCAGGGCGAACTGGGGCGTGGCGGACCTGGGAGAATCCGCGATGACAGGCACCAGTCCGCAGGCGAAGGCCTCCATGCAGCTCATGGCCTCGATCTCCGCGTCGGAGGTGTGGACGTACAGATCCGCCATGTGCAGGATCTCGATCAGCCGGGACGGCTCATAGAACTGCATGACGATGGGATTGGGCAGCTTCTCCGCCAAACGGCGGTACTTTTTCTCCAGGGGACCCTTTCCAGCCAGGATGACCTGGATATCCTTGGCGTGGCGGGACTTCGCGCAGGCCTCGATCAGCTCGTCCTGCCGCTTTTCCCCGGCGTAGCGGCCCACCATCAGCACATTGAAATAGCCCTCCAGCCAATCCTCCTTGGGCCGCTTCCCATAGAAATACTCCGGACTGATGCCGTTGGAGATGACATGGAGCCGGGCGGTATAGCCGTGTTCCCGGAGCTGCCCCGCGATCATGTTGCTGGGACAGTGGATGTGGGTGAAGCGGTTGAAAAAGGTGTCCCGGAAGCGGTTGTACACAAAATCGTTCATCCGCTTGCTGTTGCCCAGATGTAAGGTGAAGGTGATGTTTTCCGGCTGGCAGTGGAATGCCGCCGTGTGGGGGATGCCCAGTCGCTCCACGTGCCGCAGGCCCATGATCGCCAGGGGCGAGGGCATCATAAAGTGCACCACGTCCGCCCAGGCGGCCGCCTTCTCGAACACATGGCGGTTGGGGATGGCGAGACGCATCCCCTGGCTGGTGATCAGATGCTCCACCACCGGGAAAAACCGCATCTGCCGCACCGCATATTTATAGTCCGCCGGCTTTCCGATGGCGATGACCCGCACCTCGTTGCCATGGGCCTTCAGCGCCGCGGCAAACCGGCGGGCGCTGATGGTGGTGCCGTTGTTGGCGTCGTCAAACTGGTCGATGACCAATACGATCTTCATACGTTAAACCGCTCTTTCCTCGGGTCTTGCTGTACCGGTCCCGATCTCCGGCGGCACCTGTGTAAGCGCCTGAAGGGGGCCGCGCCGCCCCATCTTATGCCCGTTTTTCCAGCGCCTTTTCCAAATTGCGGGCAAGCTGGTCCGGGCAGGAGGTCTCCTTGAACCCGCAGCGGATGCCCTTCAGACGCTCAATGGCCTCCTGGGCCTTCATGCCCTTGACAAGGGCGGCGATACCCTGCAG
The DNA here is from genome assembly GCF_947631635.1 of uncultured Dysosmobacter sp. Lineage (GTDB taxonomy): Bacteria > Bacillota > Clostridia > Oscillospirales > Oscillospiraceae > Oscillibacter. Next base: position 12,561 of record NZ_CANRMB010000019.1, on the reverse strand, counting down.
GTTGCCGCTGCATCCGCCCAGGACCTGTAAATTCTGGATGACGCCCTGCTCGTCTATCTCCACACGCATCTCCTGGGAGCAAACGCCTCTGGGCCGAAATGAATATGTCATGTGATCTTCCCTCTTCTTTTGTTGTTTAATAGTCATAGCGTACCACAACGCGCTTAAAAACGCAAGTGGGACCCGGCCGCATTTTCGGCCTGCCTCGGCGCGCTCAATTTTTTCTTGACAATATCGATATTCGATGATATGATGGTCCCATCAATAACGATATTCGATAATCGAGGTGGCGCACAGATGGCCCGGGAAAAATTTCAAACCCTGACGGAGCAGATGTTTTACATCCTCCTCTGCCTGCGGCGGGAGTGCTGCGGCGCGGATATCATGGCACAGGTCGGCGCGCTGACCCATGGCCGGGTGGCTGTGGGGCCGGGGACTCTCTATAACCTGCTGGAACAGTTCGTCTCCTCCGGCATGATCCGGGAGACGAAGGTGGAGGGCCGAAAGCGGAGCTACGTCATCACCAGCGCCGGACAGACCACACTGGACAACGAATACCGCCGCCTGCTGGCTCTGGCGGCGGACTATGAATCCTGCACCGGACGGGGAGGGAGCGACAGATGAAAGACCAGAAGCGGGAACTGCCCATGTTTTCCTTTTACAACTACACCGCCATCCAGCGCCACCTGGAAAAGCGGGCCAGGGAGGGCTGGCGGCTCATCAAGGCCGAACGGGGCCAGTGGCTCTACCGCCGGATGGAGCCGAAGGAGCTGCACTACGCCGTGGTCTACTTCCCGGACAGCTCCCAGTTCGATCCCGGCCCCACCGAGGGCCAGCAGACCCTGCGGGACTACTGTCTGGCCGCCGGGTGGGAGCCTGTCACCGGCTGGGGGCAGGCGCAGATCTACTGCTCGCCCCTGCCGGACCCGGTGCCCATTGAGACGGAGCCTTCCATCCAGCTGGACACCATCCACCGGACCATGCGGAAAAACTTCCTGCCGGGGGAGCTGGCCCTTCTGGCACTGATGCTGTTTCAGCTGTGGATGCAGGCCAAGGACTTCTACTGGGACACGGCGGACTACCTGTCCAGTCCGCACAAGTTCACCCTCCTGATACTCATCTTTCTGGGGTCTCTGGTGGACCTGGCGGATATGCTGGGCTACGCCCGCTGGTACTTCCGCTCCAAGCGGTCCATCGCCGGCGGGGGCGGATGCGTCCCCGCCACGGGGCATCCCCGGCTGATCTGGGGCGCTCTGGGCCTGATGACCCTCGTCCTGCTCTGGCAGCTGCTGGTGCCGGCAGATGCGGCCATGGCCGGCTTCATGATCCTGTACCTCGCGGGCATGGCGGGGATCATCTGGAGCACCTGGCATCTCCAGAGCGCTTTGAAACGGCGGAAGTTTTCCCGGTCCGCCAACCGGGCCGTCACCGTGACCGCCATCGTTCTGATGTCCGTGGCCCTGATGGCCGCACTGACAGCGGGCCTGTTCACGGCGCTGCGGTCCGGCGTGGGGGAGCGTCCTCCCGCGGAGACCTATGAGGCCTATGGCGATACCTGGAACATCTACCGCGACGAGATCCCCCTGCGGGTGGAGGACCTGATGGAGACGGACTACGACGGCTGGTCCACGGAGGCGGACCCCCAGTCCACCCCGCTGGCCTCCCTGACGGAGTACACCCAGCGGGCCCGTCTGAGCGACCAGGATGCCCCACAGGATCTGGAATACGCGATCATACGGGTCAAGCTCCCCCTCCTGCGGGGCATTGTGGAGCGGGGCCTCCTGCGGCATGTGGAGCGGTTCAACGACCGCCATGTGCCGGAGCTTCTGGATGAATACCGCCCTGCGGACGCCTCCGCCTGGGACGCGGAAAGGGTCTACCAGCTGCATGTGGGCGGGGACCCCCGTAACCGGTATCTGGTCTGCTGGCCGGACCGCATGGCGGAGATCCACTTCTACTGGGAGCCCACCCCGGCCCAGATCGCCATTGCCGCGGAAAAGCTGAAAAACGCGTGAAAAAAACGGAGAGGGCTTCCCTCTCCGTTTCCTCTTTGCGTTTACACAGTCAGTCCGCGGCCGTTTTTCCGCTCCAGCACCAGCCGGTCTGCAATCATGGCAATGAACTCGCAATTCCATACCTTGTCATTCAAATTGGTGCTGAAGCAAAAAGTCAACTTTCACAAAAAAAAGCCCCAAAAAAAGTAGAAACCCACAATTGAAACTAAAAAACCAAGGTGTTATACTCAGGACAAGAAAAGGTTTTCTCGCCAATCTATAACGTCTATTCTATGTAAGTAATGTTGCGCAGCAGCAAGAAAAGGTTTTCTTACTGCTAATATATATTATTTTTGCAAAAAAATGACGTTTACAGCGACGAGAAAAGGTTTTCTGATTCCGCAACATAATACAAACTCAATGACACATTATTTTAGAAAGGTTGGATATTTATGAGAATCGGTTTCATTGGGCTGGGCGTTATGGGACGTCCCATGGCAAAAAACCTCTTGAAGGCGGGATACGAGCTGCATGTGTACGACGTGGTTCCCAAGGGTGTCGAGGAACTTGTTGCCTGTGGTGCTATTGCTGAAGCGAGCAACAAGGATGTCGCCGCTAAGAGCGAAGTCGTCATCACCATGCTTCCCAACTCTCCCCATGTCAAGAGTGTTATCCTGGGCCAGAATGGCGTTTTGGAAGGCCGCCACGACGGAATGAAAATCATTGACATGAGTTCCATTGCTCCTCTTACCACCAAGGAAGTCGGAAAAGCTTGCGCTGAAGTTGGTGTCCCCATGCTCGAGTCCCCTGTATCCGGTGGTGAGATCGGCGCAATCAACGGCACTCTGGCCCTGATGTGTGGCGGCGACAAGGCTCTGCTTGAAGAGCTGACGCCTGTATTGGAAGCTATGGCCGGCACGATCACCTATTGCGGTGGCCTGGGCGCGGGTAATACTACCAAGCTGGTGAACCAGCATATCATCGCTGTTGAAACGGCCGCCGTTGCAGAAGCCTTTGTGATGGGTGCTAAGGCTGGTGTGGAGCCCGAAGTGGTTTACAACGCAATTAAGGACGGCTATGCCGGTTCCAAGGTTCTGGATGGCAAGCTGGCCATGGCCATGGATCGTAATTTCAAGGCCGGTTTCCGGCTGGATCTGCACATCAAAGACCTAAACAATGTGCTTGAGACCGGTCATGCTCTGGGCGCTCCCATGCCTTTGGCAAGCTTGGTCATGGATGAGATGCGGTATATGTCCGCGATTGGTGCCGGCTCTGAGGACAGCGCCGCAGTTATGCGTTATTACGAGCGGATCGCTGGTGTTGAACTGACTCGCGCAAAGTAAATTCAAGCAGGAATTACTTTAGCCGCAATGCATCTTAACAGCAATTCCCCCCATGGATAATCGGGAATTTATAAAAAACGATAAGGAGTATTTAACATGAGCAAGGAAGTAAGAGTCGCATATTCTGAGGGACAGATCGGTCGTATTGTTCTGGCAAGAATTCTGCCTGGCACAGATATGTGTGAGGGCATCACCAAAATCATTCAGGAGAAGCACATTCAAAATGGTTGGGTTTCCATGATCGGCAGCCTGGAGAAGACCAGCTATTACTATCTGGAAAAGAACAACGCCAAGCTGGGCGCTGGTTATGGTGCCGCAAACGAGCGGACGTTCCCCGTGGAACTGTGCAATGCTATGGGTCTGATCTGCGAAGGCGGCCTGCATATCCACGCTAGCATGTGTGGTGATGACGGCGTCTTCTACGGCGGTCACATTATCGCCGGTGAGAGCCCCTCCCTCGCCACGATCGAAGTTATGATTGTCGAAGTTGTTGGAGGCAATTTTGTCCGCGCATATGACCCCGAAGCGGATGGTAATCATTTTGCTCCTTACGAGGCAACGAAATAATCCGTTTTCTAAATAAAGTCTTTGTGGTGATGCAGAGGCATCACCACAAAGACTCTTCAATCATCTCAAGGTTTTCCGCCAGGAGAAAGTCTATTCACTATTGCGCCTTATGGCGTCTGAGTTCGCTCCGTAATTTCTGGGGCAGTCCCTGTGAGGGCGCCGCAATAGAATTGCCAGGCGATAAAGTTGCCTGGAACTCATAGTGCCGTGCCGCCAGGCCGGGATCTTGAATTCGCTCCAAAATCGTTTTTCCAACACACTGTGCGATTTCCTGTAAATCATAAACAGCGCTGACCGGCTTTACATCAAACAGTTCCATATTATCGATTTGATCATGTCCGCAGAGGGAGATATCTCCCGGAATGTCGATACGATAGCGCTGGAGCTGCTGCAAAATCCCGAGTGTGCACATATTACTTTCTGAGACAATCGCAGTCGGAGGATCTGAAAGCTGAAGCATATTTTCAACAGCAAGTTTCCCTCCCGCGATTGTAAACTGGCCGTTAAACAGATAGGGGTAGTTTTTGTCAACGGAAATGCCGTATTCCTGCATTGCATCAACAAATCCCTGAAACCGCATACGGGCGTTTGGATAGATGAACGGGCCATGGACACAGTAAATTTTCCTATGTCCGGCGCGCAGAAGCTCTGTTGTAATAAGTTTGCATCCAGTATATCCGTCTGTATCAATAAAATCCCCACGAAAACCAGGGTGGTCAATATGTCGGTTCATCAAGAGGACTGGCATGAATTTACTGAACTCCGCAATCACATCGTTATTCATGCAAGTAGGGTTGACGATCAAGCCATCCACATGGCGTCGCATCATCATCTGTAAGTATGCATACTCCCGCGGTTTTGCTTCGTCCGTACTGCACAGTATCAAGTTGTAGTTTTTTGGATTTACAATATTTTCCACTTCTCGTGCAATTGTTCCATAATAGGAGTTAGAAATATCCGAAACCAGAAAGCCAATCTCGTATGTATTACGAGTAATCAGACTCTGCGCATTCGCATTAGGAAGATACCCAAGCTTACGCACGGAAGCCAAAACACGCTCTTTCAGGGCTGGATCAACACGGGAATTATTATTCAAAACACGTGAAACTGTGGCAGGTGAGACTGCGGCATCTTTAGCTACATCTAAAATCGTCACTTGTTGGGGTTGCATACAACATGATCTCCTAACTGACAGCGATAAATGGCCTATATCCTTATTGTCAAAAAAATATTATCACGAAGAATTCAATTGGGCAAGATTGTTTTTTTAAATCCCGGAAATTGCTCCCCACTGGAGTTTGATTTTCTTTGGGAAGGATTTGTTGGTTAAATCCAATTTTTTCATGCTTAAATACTGAAAAAATTCCACCTGCTATGGAAGGAGGCGCAATTGTGAACGGTATTACTCAATTGCATCATTTGTCCCTAAAAGTTGCAGAAAGTCAGTATGAAACAGTGGTGGATTTTTATAAAGAAATCCTTGGCTTAAAGGTTATCCGCATCCAAGATAATGCCACTTTTTTATCGTGCGAAAACGTTATCTTGGAGATTTTGATCTCTGATGATAGCCTTAATACCGCGGAAAGTGTTTTGAATCACTTCGCCTTTAAAGCAGAAGATGTGGATGGCTTGCTGGAACGAGTCAAAGACGCCGGGTATCAAGTGTCGATGCAGCCCACAAAGTATGTTTTTCAAGGCAAAGATCCCTATCCTGTTTATATTGCTTTTTTTGTTGGCCCTGCAGGTGAGTCAGTCGAGCTATTTCGTGAGATGTCTGCGGCAGAGATGCAATCTGATGACAACGAAAGTCATACTGCTTTTAACCCGCATGACCCCATCGTAGAGAAGGAGCGCATATGTTGTTAATTGGTTGTTGTGGAAATACAGAGTCATATTCCCAAATAGCAAATATGGGCTATGACTATATTGAACTTTCTGCAAGACAAATAATGACCCTTTCTGAAACCGAATTTCAAGATTTTTTGCAGAAATATCGTAAGACGGGTTTCCCATGCAGATGTTTTAATGATTTTTGCAGCATAAATCTTCCTATTATAGGCCCTAACTGCAATTTAAGTGCAATTAAACAGTATGCGGACCGTCTCTGCCTGCGGGGTCATGCGCTTGGCATTCAAAGTATCGGCATTGGCGCGCCGGCGGCACGAGTCCTGCCAGGCAGCTATCCGTCAGAGCGTGCCGATCAAGAGATGGAATCTTTTTTACGTTGTGTTGCAGGCGCAGCCAGCAAATATGGCATCATGATCCTGGTAGAAGCAGTTCATAAGTATCTGTGCAATTATATGAATCAAACAGAGGATGCCTTAGCCATGGTCAAGCGGGTAAATCTTCCCAATGTTGCAATGGTCCTTGACTACTACCATGCATTTGTAATGGGAGAAGACATTCACCAATTTTCTGATGTGATGCCTTATGTTCGCCATCTGCACATCAGCACAGATTTGCAGGGCCATTACAGGGGTTTTCTGACTGCCGAAGATACAGCAAAGCTCACGCAGCTTCTGCGGGAGGCTGTTGCAAATGGGTACCAAGGTGCGATAAGCGTGGAGGCTGCGCCAGATTGTCGCTTGGAGCCGGCAGGAGAATTGTGCGCAGATGTCATGCGGACAGCGGTTTCATGTATGTGAATAATCCAACGGTAAAAAACGCGAATTGTATTCCAGAAAGCCCGGAATAATTTGAAAGGATTTGATATTATGAGCAAGCAGAAAAAAGTAATTATCTCAGCGGCAATTACAGGTGCAATCCACACGCCGTCCCTCTCTCCCTATCTCCCTGCATCGCCCGAACAGATTGCACAACAGGCAATTGATGCGGCGAAAGCCGGCGCAGCTGTTGTTCATATTCACGCACGGCGTGACGACGGCATGCCCGTTGGTGATTTCGATACTTTCCGTCAGATCCTCTCGGCGATCAAGAAAGAAGTTAATGCCGTTATTGGTATTACTACCGGCGGCGCACAGGGTATGTCTACCGAAGAACGATTCTCAGTAATTGAAGAGTTCCAGCCCGAAATGGCCTCTGCCAATGGTGGGTCCATGAATTTCTGCTTCCACAAGCTCGAAAAAGGCATGGGACCTACCCCCAAATATGATTGGGAAGTTCCTTTTGTTGCCCGTACATATGATAATGTATTCAAAAACACCTTTAAGGATATTGAATATTGCATTAAAACGATGAACAAATGCGGTACCCTTCCCGAATATGAGGTGTTTGACTATGGCCAGCTGGCCAACTTACAGTACTTCCAGAGAGAAGGGATCATCACCCAGCCCATTTATATTCAGTTTGTCCCGGGTGTTATGGGCGGCTATCCCATGTCTAACGAGGGCATGATGTTCATGATCGACCAGGCAAAGAAGATGCTGGGTGATGACATCCAGTACAGCACCGTTTCTGCCGGCAGACGGATGTTCCGCAACGCAACCATGATGGCCCTACAGGGTGGCAATGTTCGTGTTGGCATGGAAGATGGACTCTATATCAAGCCTTCTGGCGAACTGGCTACCAGCAACGCTCAGCAGGTCCTCAAGATGAAAGCCATCCTGAATGCGCTGGACTTTGAAATAGCAACACCTGATGAAGCGCGGGAGATGCTGCATCTCAAGGGCGGAGACAAAGTAAACTTCTGATGATCATGGAAAGAGAACAGATCATGGAAATTATTCCGCACCGCGATCCCATGCTGCTGGTCGATACAGTGGAAGAGTTGGAACCGGGTGTGCAGATCACCACGACTTTCCATGTATCTGCGGAACGCGAGATATTCAAGGGACATTTCCCCTCTGATCCAGTTTTGCCTGGTGTTTACTCTGTTGAGTGCATGGCGCAGACTGCGGATATCCTGCTGTTGTCCATGGAGCGCTATGCTGGAAAAACGCCGCTGTTTCTAGGAATCAACAATGTCCGTTTTCGAAGAAAGATCTTGCCGGGTGATACTGTCGAGATCCATGCCAAATTAATCTCGGAAGTTACAGCGAAAGCAATTGCTGTATGTTCCGCGCAAATATACAACCATGGAGAACTTGCCGCCACAGGGGATGTGACCCTGGCTATGCGGCAATAGCAAGCGTGAATATATGAATTTAAGGAGGAACCAACATGAACGAAAAGAAAGTTGTAATGGCTGGAGCGGGCGTCATGGGCGCGTCCCTGGCCCAGGTGTACGCCCTGGCCGGATACGAGACCTATGTGTACGACATCTATGAGGCCGGCATCGAAAAAGGCAAGCACCTCATCGCCATCAACCAGGAGATGATGGTCAAAGAGGGCCTTATCACCGCCGAGGAATCCAAGGCTGCCATGGACCGCATGGTCTTCACCATGGACAAGGAGTGCTTCCGGGACTGCTGCCTGGTGGTAGAGAGCACGGTGGAGCGCATGGACATTAAACAAGGCTTCTTCCGGGAGATCTCCGAGATCGCCCCCAAGGAGGCCCTGCTTGCCACCAATACCTCCGGCCTGCACATTACCGAGATCGCCGAGGCCTGCAAGTACCCTGAGCGGTTCATGGGCCAGCACTGGCTCAATCCCCCCCACCTGCTGCCTCTGTGCGAGATCATCGCCGGAGAGAAGACCAGTCCCGAGAACGTCCAGAAGATGCGCAAACTGGTGGAGGGCCTGGGCAAGCAGCCCGTGGTGGTGGCCGACATCAACGGCTTCATCATCAACCGCATCCAGTTCGCCGTCCTGCGGGAGGCCCTGCACATCGTGGACATCGGCGCCGCCACCATCGAAGACGTGGACACCGTCCTGAAGGCGGGCATGGGCCTGCGGTACGCCGCACTGGGTCCCTTCGGTGTAGCGGACTTCGGCGGCCTGGATACCTTTGACCACATCAACAGCTACCTCAATGCCGAATTGAGCGATTCCAAAGTGGGCAACAAGCGGCTGCACGAGATGGTAGAAGCCGGCAAGCTGGGTGTCAAGAGCGGTGAGGGCTTCTATGACTACTCCGGTGACAAGGCCGACGAAGCCATCCGGGAGCGGGACCGCATGTACATCGAGCTGGCAAAAGTCCTGTATTTCAAGAAGTGAGGTGAGATCATGAGAAGTGATTTGATGAAAAGCGGCGTGGACCGCATTCCCCACCGGGCACTGTTTCGCGCCCTGGGCCTGACGGACGAGGAGCTGTCCCGCCCCATCATCGGCGTAGTCAGCGCCAAGAACGAGATCATCCCCGGCCATATGCACTTGGACAAGATCGCCGAGGCGGTGAAAGCCGGCATCCGCATGGCCGGCGGCACCCCCATCGAGTTTCCCGCCATCGGCGTGTGCGACGGCATCGCCATGAACCACGAGGGTATGTTCTTCTCCCTGCCCAGCCGGGAGCATATCGCGGACTCCGTGGAGATCATGGCCAACGCCCACCCCTTTGACGGGCTGGTGTTCATCCCCAACTGCGACAAGATCGTGCCCGGCATGATCATGGCTGCCCTGCGGGTGAATATTCCCGCCATCTTCTGCTCCGGCGGTCCCATGATGCCCGGCAAGGCCAACGGCAAGAAAGTGGCGCTGACGGACGCCTTTGAGGCTCCCGGCGCCGTGCGCACCGGCAAGATGACGTGGCACGAGGCACAGGAGCTGGTCGAGCACTCCTGCCCCGGCTGCGGCTCCTGCGCGGGCATGTTCACCGCCAACTCCATGAACTGCATGACGGAGATCCTGGGCCTGGGTCTGCCCGGCAACGGCACCATCCCCGCCGTGGAGAGTCAGCGCATTTTGCTTGCCAAGCACGCGGGTATGAAGGTCATGGACCTGGTACGGGACAACATCTGCCCCCGTGACATCGTCACGGACAAAGCTATCACCAACGGCCTGGTCGCTGATATGGCCCTGGGCTGCTCCACCAACACCATGCTGCACCTGCCCGCCATCTGCCATGAAGCCGGCATGGATTTTAACTTGAAGGGCGTCAACGCTGTCAGTGATAATGTTCCTCATCTGGTGAAGCTGAATCCCGCCGGCCCTCATTGCCTGGTAGACCTGGATGCAGCAGGCGGCCTGAGCGCCGTGATGAAACGCCTGAACGATATGGGTCTCATTGACCCCACCGCCAGGACCGTGGACGGTACCTGGGCGGACCGTATCGCCAAGGCGGAGATCATGGACGAGGACGTGATCCGCGACCGGGAGCACGCCTACTCCCAGACCGGCGGCCTGGCGGTGCTGTACGGCAATCTGGCGCCCGACGGCGCTGTGGTGAAGAAGGGCGCGGTTCTTCCCGAGATGATGGTCCACACCGGCCCCGCCAAGTGTTTTGACAGCGAGGAGGCCTGCTGTGAGGGCCTGTACGCCGGCAAGGTGGTGGCAGGCGACGTGGTGGTGGTCCGCTATGAGGGTCCCAAGGGCGGCCCCGGCATGCGGGAGATGCTGTCCCCCACCGCCGCGCTGGCAGGCATGGGCCTGGACTCCACCTGTGCATTGGTGACGGACGGCCGGTTCTCCGGCGTAAGCCGGGGCGCTTCCATCGGCCACGTCTCTCCCGAGGCGGCCGCGGGCGGATTGATGGCGTACATCCAGGACGGCGACCAGATCGCCATCGACATCCCCAACCACTCCATCCAGCTGCTGGTCTCCGACGAGGAGATCGAGGCCCGCAAGGCCAAGACCGTTCCCCAGCCCCCCAAGCAGGTCTCCGGTTACCTCAAGCGCTACCGCGCTATGGTCACCTCTGCCAATATGGGCGCTATTTTGGAAGCTGAATAAGTGCCAAAGTAATGCTACCATTTAATCGGAATTTCTTGCAGGACAATTGCCGAAAACAAAATCCGTACAGATTGAAGGGAAAACTATTATGAAAATTGGATTTATTGGGTTGGGCGTTATGGGACGCCCTATGGCGAAAAATTTGCTGAAGGCTGGGCATGAACTGTATGTCTACGATGTTGTGTCTAAGGGTGTCGAGGAACTGGCTGCCGCAGGTGCTACCGCTGTAAGCAGTAATAAAGAGGTTGCTGCAAACAGCGACGTTGTTATTACTATGCTCCCAAACTCTCCTCACGTTAAGACTGTTATTCTGGGTGTGAATGGTGTTTTAGAAGGCCGCCATGAGGGCATGAAGATTATCGACATGAGTTCTATTGCTCCCCTGGTGACCAAGGAGGTTGGACAAGCCTGCGCCGAGGCAGGTGTTCCTATGCTGGAAGCCCCTGTTTCCGGCGGCGAAACCGGTGCCATCAATGGCACGCTGGCTTTGATGTGCGGGGGAGATAAAGAACTTTTCAATGAGATGCTGCCGGTTTTGAATGCAATGGCTGGAACGATTACTTACTGTGGTGGCTTGGGCGCTGGAAATACTACAAAATTGGTCAATCAGCACATTCTGGCAGTAGAAATTGCAACAGTTGCCGAGGCGTTTGTAATGGGGGCAAAGGCCGGTGTGGAACCCGAAGTAATTTACAACGCGATCAAGAATGGATATGCCGGCTCAAAGGTTTTGGATGGTAAGCTGGCTATGGCGATGGATCGCGATTTTAGGGCGGGTTTCCGGCTGGACCTGCATATTAAGGATCTGAACAATGTGCTTGAGACCGGTCATGCGCTGGGTACTCCCATGCCTTTGGCAAGCCTGGTAATGGATGAAATGAAGTATATGTCCGCTAACGGCTGTGGCTCGGAGGATCACTCCGCTCTGATGAAATACTATGAAAAAATTGCGGGTGTTGAACTCAAGCGCGCAGAAAAATAGACAGTTCCAGTAATCGGGTACCACTTGATTGAATGATAAAGGGTGCGGACTTTTGAATCTGAATTAGGACTTCAAAAGTCCGCACCCGCATTTATTTAAGAGTTTCGCATAACCGATTGAAAAAGGGAACATCCGGAATGTGTCCGGCGTGTGAATGAAAGTTCTCCGCCGGCAGTTTCCTTCATGGTGCTTCTAATCGCCATTTCAAAATCTCATTGCTGTGTGCATTGACATTGTCAACCCAATTAAAACAATCAAAAGCGAAACAACAGATTTAATGGGTACTTAGCTCAGTTGGGTAGAGCAGCTGGCTCATAGCCGGCAGGTCCCGGGTTCGACACCCCGAGTACCCACCATGCCCCGTATCACAATGGTCTTAGTGTCTTCATTCGGCCTTTTGGAGAGCGGCTTGCAACGCAGCGGGGCACTCCATTCGAATAGAGCGCATTTGGCAGTGAACATGAGGCGTTAGGCCCATAGTACATGGAGCACAAACCTCTCTGTTCGAACTAGCGCCAAGCAAACAGGGCGCTTTTTTATTTAACCGTTAGTGAAAACTAATTCGATGCTGATGTGAGTAGAGTCGCGCCGCACATTTAAGCGGAATTTGAACCTCTCCTTGTACTACTGAAAATTCTCCACCTTTTATAGCTGCGGAATCAGTGGGATGCTGTGCCCCATTGCTTTCGTGGGTTCTTTATATGAACCAAAACAAGCAGGATCAGCATCTGCGCAACAAAGAGCATTCAACAATAAGAATAAGGAGGAAACATAAAATGGCATTAATGACCGCACAGGAGTATATCGAGAGCCTGCGCAAGCTGAACACCCGGGTGTACATGTTCGGCGAGAAGATCGAGAACTGGGTGGATCACCCCATGATCCGTCCCTCCATCAACTGCGTCGCCATGACCTACGCCCTGGCCCAGGATCCCCAGTACGCGGATCT
>NZ_CANRMB010000018.1 GCF_947631635.1 uncultured Dysosmobacter sp. | reverse complement strand
CAGGCCCGCGCAGATGGCAAAGCCGCCCTTGTCCGGCACATCCCGGAAGAACACGTCAAAGTAGGTGATCCGGTCCTTATATCCGGCCTGAAAATAGCCGTTTCCCATGGTCAGCTCATAAAAATCGCAGAGCATGGTCATGTTGATTTTTTGTTCGGTATTCATGTCCGCACCTCAGTAAAAAAATTTTTCGAGGGTCGCTTTCTCCTTGATATAGTCAGGCACAGAGGGCTGCATACGCAGCCTGCAGCGCTGCATGGAAAAGAATCTGGGTGGATTCTTTCCAACTGTGCCGACTATAGAAATTATAGGCGGTCTCATTGGGAAAAGCAATTCTTTTTTACAGATCCGTCAAATTTTTGTCAAATTTGGATTGACAACCTGCCCCCCCCTCCCCTATTATGGGGATTATTGGGGCTTCTCAACCCCCAAGGAAAGGATCAATTGCACCATGGATGTGATCTTAGGTATCGATATCGGCGGCTCCACCACGAAGATCGTGGGCCTGCGGGCCGACGGCAGCATCGTCTCGATGCTGCGGGTCCGGGCGGAGGATCAGGTGACCAGCCTGTACGGCGCGCTGGGCAACTATCTCTCCAGCAACGGCCTGTCCCTGCAAAACGTGCGGCGGGTGGTCCTCACCGGCGTAGGCGCCTCCTATGTGGACGGCAGCATTTTCGGCCTGCCCACCTGCAAGGTGGACGAGTTCTCCGCCAGCGGCACCGGCGCGCTGGCCCTGTCCGGCCAGGAGAGCGGCGTGGTGGTGACGATGGGCACCGGCACCGCCTTCCTCTGGGCGGAAGCAGGCGGCGCGGTGCGGCACCTGTGCGGCAGCGGCATCGGCGGCGGCACCCTGGGCGGCCTGTGCCACAAGCTGGTGGGCATGGAGCGGTTCGGCCAGATCAAAAAGCTGGCGGCCCAGGGCGACCTGGGACAGGTGGACCTGACCATCCGGGACATCACCAACCATCCGGCCCCCACTCTGGACCCAACGCTGACCGCCGCCAACTTCGGCAACCTGGCGGAGGACGCCTCCCCCGCCGACCTGGCCGCCGGGACGGTGAACCTGGTGCTCCAGGCCATCGGCACCATGACGGTGCTGGCCTGCCAGAGCTGCGGCACCCAGACCGTGATCCTCACCGGCTCCATGACCACATTAGACCAGGTGAAGCCCAATTTTGAAAATTTCGAGCGGCTGTACGGCATCCACTATATTATCCCTGAAAGCGCCACCTTCGCCACCGCTATCGGCGCGGGACTGTGCAGCCTGCGAAAAAAAGCGGTGGAATGACGCTTTCGGCTGTCCTTGGGGGGGGCAACAGTGGTCAGCCAGAGGGGAAGCCAGCGCATGAAAAAGCCTGAAAAATCGGCGACAGGATATTTGCTCCTTAGAGGATGAACTGTATGGTGTGCTATAAGCACTGCTTTCATCCAAAGCCCTGCGGCGGACTGTGCACCAGCAAATGGAGGCCCAATATGAAAAACGCCCGATCAGAATTGACGGCTATGATGAATATTGGAAAAGAAAGCGCAGAAGCTGACAGCTGCTGGGGTCAATTCCCCAGAGAAGCTGATCGAATCCGGTTCCAGGCGGGCATTTTTGCAGTTAAAGGAAGCGTATCCCCAGGTCTGCCTGGTGCATTTATATGCTTTAGAGGGAGCGATCCGGCATACTGCATGGAATCGTCTCTCTGATGAACCGAGAAAAGATCTGAAAGCATTCAACGGCCTTTTAAAAAGCAGCGCTGCGCAGGCATGAAAACATCGTCCCTTGATCCATCGTGTTGTTCAGGCAGGGCACCGGCGATTTCACGGATCATGCGTTGGAGCTTGGAAGTGCCTGTGATCAAGTGCGTGCAATAAATCAAATTTGCCAGAGAGCTGACCAGTTTGCCAATTGGAAGCAGATGGAGGAGGACGAACATGTATATTGAAAACAACTATTGGAATCACTACATTGGCGATACTGATGATAGCTTAACACTGGTGGATTATTTAGCGGACAAGGGAAAAGAAGAAATCTCTCTGCGTGAAATCTTCTCTGATACAGGGTTGGATAAGCTGAACTGGGAATTTCGGCAAAAAGACAGTTGGTTGGAGTACAAAGATAAAACAGGTTGTGAACATGAGTTTTACTATGCCATTGACCTTATTACAGACTTAGCTGCTTTAATTCTTGAATGTAAAATGAGTGGCAGTGTTAATTTGTGTGAATTATATGGAGGCGATCTCGACGCCGCCTCAAATGTTCGCATTACAGCCACGCAAGAGGAAATGGAGAAAATGAACATAGCTTTAGCAGATTTTGTGTCCGAACCGCTTGCATATGATCTGTCAGAAATGTGTCCAGAAGAAGACATGCAGGAAATGGCGAAGCTCTGTGAAGAATTAAGAAAAGAATTTGTTTGCTTGATACGGATCAATCGTCAACTTCCATTTTATCGTGCAGGTATCCATGATGGATACCTGCACGTTTGGATATTTGGATCAGGAGTTTGAGAACCGGACCTCAACAAGCCGAGCGGTAACAGGGGCGGCAGATGTCCCGCTGTGCGTTCCCATGAGATGTATCCATAGAAAAAGCCACCCAGGACAGGTTTTCCCGGGTGGCTCCGCTTTTTTGACTTGTGAAATTATTCCTCGTCAGAAGGGGCGTCGTCGTCCTCCAGCGTGGACAGGTCAAACTCCAGCTTTTCGCCGCAGTTGGGGCAGATGACCTCTCCGTCCTCCAGGATGGACTCATCGAAATAGACGGTCTCCTCGCAGGTGGGGCAGGTGGTGGCGTAGCAGTCCTCGTCCTCGCCCAGGTCATCCTCATAGTACTCATCGTCCTCGTCGTCATCATCGCCGAAGATGACGTCCTCCACGTCCTCCAGGTCGTCGCTGACAGCGTCCAGACCGTCGCCCAGCTCCGCCTGCGCGTCCTCGATGTCCTCGATCTCCAGGGCAATATCCTCCAGCACGTCAATGATGGCGGCCAGCAGCTTGCCCTCCTTCTTGTCGGTGTCCAGCTCCATGCCCTCGGCCAAGCCCTTCAGATAGGCGACCTTCTCCATGATCTCCATAGCAGTAACTCCTTTCTTAATAAAAAGTGTGGTGTATTCTATTGATCGTGTCCGCAGGCGCCGGGGAAAGGGAGAGAAGCCCGCGGTTTTCCCAGTTGATCTACCTTGTTATACACACCGGCCCGCGGCAGGGGGAATCGAAAGGGGGGACATGGTCCCCCCCTTTTCATATCATTCCTTCACGCGGCCCAGGTACTCGCCGGTGCGGGTGTCGATCTGGATCTTCTCGCCCTCGTTGATGAACAGGGGCACCTTGATCTGCGCGCCGGTCTCCAGCGTGGCGTTCTTGGTGACGTTGGTGGCGGTATCGCCCTTCACACCGGGCTCGGTCTCCGTGACCACCAGGTCCACGAAGTTGGGGACCTCCACCGTGAACACGCTGCCCTTGTAGCTGACCAGGGAGCACATGGTGTTCTCCTTCACGAACTGGAAGGCATCGCCCAGCACGTCCTTATTCAGCGGGGTCATATCGAAGGTCTCGGGGTCCATGAAGTAGTACAGGTCGCCGTCGTTATAGCTGTACTCGGCGTTCTTGCGCTCCACAGCGCCCTGCTCGAACTTGGCGGTGGGGTTGAAGGACTCCTCACGGATGGTTCCGCTGATGACGTTCTTGTACTTGGTGCGCACAAAGGCGGCCCCCTTGCCGGGCTTCACGTGCTGGAAGTCCACGACGACCATGGGCTTCCCATCCATCTCGAAAATCATACCTTTCCGGAAATCGCCGGCAGTAATGGTAGGCATAGTTTGTTCCTCCTCACAAATCTTACGAGAAAACGACCGTGGAAGGACATTTTCTCTATTTTTCTATATCTAGTGAAATAACCGTTGATATTTTACCGTATGTTGCCCGTTATTGCAAGTATTTTTCAGCCAGTTGCTGGAATTTTTCACTGGTTTTTTCCCGTTCTGCGGCGGCAGGCCCCTTTGAAAGGCTCCTGCATGGCGTGCAGGACTTTCTGCCACGCCGTCACAGCGCCTCCCACAGGCTCCACCATCAGCGCCAGAACGCCGGCCCGGTTGGCCGCCAGCACATCGGTCAGCAGCTTGTCTCCCAGCATGGCGGTGTGGCCCCGGTCCGCGCCCGCCCGGGCCATGGCGGCCTCCAGGCCGCGGGGGGAGGGCTTTCCCGCGTGTCCCTGATAGGGCACGCCCAGGTCCGCGCAGAACTCCGTCACCCGGGTCCCGGAGCGGTTGTTGGAGACGATCATGAACTGGATGCCGTTCTCCGAGAGCTCCGCGATCCAATCCCGCAGAGGCTGGTCCGGGCGGCGCACCGATTTGGGCGCCAGTGTGAAATCCAGATCGCTGAGCAGCAGGGTGATCCCCTGCCCCTTCAAATATTCAGGTGTGATATCTGCGTACCGCTGAAACAGGCGGTCCGGCACAAGGGAAAACGGCATAGGCGGCTCCTTGTCTGCATATTCTTCTTTATCAGTATACCAGCTCAGGCTGAAATACACAAGGGGGAGATCGTCTTGCAGGTCTATCTGGCCGTGACACCGGGAGAATTTCAGGAGGCGTCCAAGTACTGCCGCGCCCTTGCCCACGTCGCTTACCGTATCGGTCCCGGCTCCACGCTGCTGCGGCAGAATCTGCTGCTGCAGACCCGGGGCGGACTGCTGTCCGTCAGCGACCGGGAGGCCCCGCTCATCGAGGACGCGGAGGCTCTGTCCGCGGCGGTCCTGCGGGAGTGCAGCCGGCGGGGGTATGGCGGCGTGGTGCTGGATTTTGAGGAATCCCCCCGGCGGGACCGTGTCCTGTTCGCCCAGCGGCTGGGCCAGGTCCTGACCGCCAACCGGCGGACCCTGTACGTCCCCGAGTCCTATTCCAGCGCGGCCCAGAGCGCCGTCCTGCTGATCTGCACCGCCATCTCCGGCGGAAATTTTGCGGAGCGGCTTCAGGAGGCCGCCCAGTCCCGGGGCGGCGCGGGCCGTCTGGCTCTGGACGTTCAGCGCCTGCGGATGGATTTCCGCCTCCCCGCCCGGTCCGGCGAGGGAGAGCCCCTCGGGGGAGAGGCCCTGCGGCACCTGATGGAACGGGAATCCCCGGCGGTCTTTTTCTCCCAGGACCTGTGCGCCCGGTATTTTACATACAGCCAGAACGGCGAGACTCATTTTGTCCTGTTCGACGACGGGGATACCCTGAACCAAAAGCTGAAGATCGGAGCCAGCATGGGCTTCTCCGCGGCATTCCTCATGTGGCCTGAAGTCCTGGACATTGCGGGGAAGCTGAACCTGCGCTGAAAGCCAGATGAAAAAAAGTGCTGCGCCCAACGGCACAGCACTTTCTTCGCATCAATAATAACGCTTCTTGTTCTTGCGAGCGGCCTCAGACTTCTTGCGGCGCTTGACGCTGGGGCTCTCATAATGCTCTCTCTTCCGAACCTCGGCCAGGACGCCAGCCTTGGCGCAGCTGCGCTTGAAACGCTTCAGCGCGCTGTCGATGGATTCATTTTCCTTCACATGGATCTCAGACATCTATATTTCCCTCCCTCCGAGGTATCCGGCTCAATCCAGGATACTTTAAGGGCCATAAATTATGGCTTCAACACATGCATTATACAGAGTATGCCCGAAATTGTCAAGGGATTTTCCGTGAGATCCAAGCAAATTTTCCACAAAAGCCGATCCGGACAAGCACTTATGCGCCCATTTCATGATTTTGCCTGCGGCAAAACGCCTGGATACGCCAACCGGCGCGGTGTCTTACTGGGGCTTTACGATCAAATTGACCAGCCGGTTCTTCACGAGGATGGTCTTGACGATCTTCATGCCCTCGGTGGCCTTCTGGACCTTCTCCACCGCCAGGGCGGCTTCCACCACAGCCTTTTCCTCGCTGTCGGTGGGCATGGTGATGCTGCCCTTCAGCTTGCCGTTGACCTGAACGGCCATGTCCACCGTGGAGGCCACGGTCTTGCTCTCGTCATACACAGGCCACTCCGCCTGGCAGCACATCCTGCCGGTCTGGGCCGCAAAGCCCAGGTTCTCCCACAGCTCCTCGGTGATGTGGGGCGCGAAGGGGTTCAGCAGCAGAATGAGGTACTTCATGTCGCCCTTGGTGACGCCGTTGGCGGTCAGCTCATTGACCATGGTCATCATGGCGGCGATGGCGGTGTTCATCTTCAGGCTGTCAACGTCCTCCGTGACCTTCTTGATGGTCTTGTGGATGATGGGCTCATTGGCGGGCGTCACATCATAGCTGTCCGCCGCGCCCTCCGCCAGGTTCCACACGCGGTCCAGGAACCGCTTGGAGCCCTTGACGGCCTCGGTGGACCAGGTGGCCGCCTGCTCGAAGTCGCCTACGAACATGATATACAGGCGCATGGTGTCCGCGCCGTACTGGGCCACGATATCGTTGGGGTTCACCACGTTGCCCCGGGACTTGGACATCTTCTCGCCGCCCTCGCCCAGGATCATGCCGTGACTGGTGCGCTTGGCATAGGGCTCCTTGGTGGGCACCACGCCGATGTCATAGAGGAACTTGTGCCAGAAGCGGCTGTACAGCAGGTGCAGGGTGGTGTGCTCCATGCCGCCGTTGTACCAGTCCACGGGAGACCAGTAATCCAGGGCCTCCTTGCTGGCCAGGGCCTTGTCGTTGTGGGGGTCCATATACCGCAGGAAGTACCAGGAGGAACCGGCCCACTGGGGCATGGTGTCGGTCTCACGCTGGGCGGGGCCGCCGCACTTGGGGCAGGTGGTGTTCACCCAGTCGTGCATCTGTGCCAGGGGAGACTCGCCGGTGTCGGTGACCTCGTAGCTCTCCACCTCCGGCAACAGCAGGGGCAGCTGCTCCTCCGGCAGGGGCACCCAGCCGCACTTGGGGCAGTTCACCAGGGGGATGGGTTCGCCCCAGTAACGCTGGCGGCTGAACACCCAGTCGCGGAGCTTGAAGTTGGTCTTGGGACGGCCGAAGCCCTGGTCCGTGACCCACTTCTTCATGGCGGGGATGGCCTCCTTGACGGTCATGCCGTCCAGGAAGCCGGAGTTGACCATGATGCCGGTGTCATCCTTCAGGGCGAAGGCCTCCTTGGTGATGTCGCCACCCTTGACCACCTCGACGATGGGCAGGCCGAAGGCCGTGGCGAAGTCCCAGTCGCGCTGGTCGTGGCCGGGCACGCCCATGACGATGCCGGTGCCGTAGCCCATCAGGACATAGTCGGAGACGAACAGGGGCACATGGGCGCCGTTGGCGGGGTTGACGGCCTCGATGCCGTCCAGGCGGACGCCGGTCTTTTCCTTATTCAGCTCGCCGCGCTCAAAGTCGGACTTGCGGGCGGCCTCCGCCTGATAGGCGGCCACCTCGTCCCAGTTCTTGATCTGGTCCTTCCACTGCTCCAGATAGGGATGCTCGGGGGAGATGACCATATAGGTGACGCCGAACAGGGTGTCGCACCGGGTGGTGTAGACCGTCAGCTTGTCGCCGTTGGTGGCGGTGAAATCCACCTCGGTACCCTCGGACCGGCCGATCCAGTTGCGCTGCTGGATCTTGACGCGGTTGATGAAGTCCACGTCGTTCAGATCGTCGATCAGGCGGTCGGCGTACTTGGTGATGGCCAGCATCCACTGGGATTTCTCCTTGCGGATGACCTCGCCGCCGCAGCGCTCGCAGACACCCTCCACGACCTCCTCGTTGGCCAGGACGATCTTGCAGCTGGTGCACCAGTTCACGGGCATGGAGGCCTTGTAGGCCAAGCCCTTTTTGAACATCTGGAGGAAGATCCACTGGGTCCACTTATAGTAGCTGGGGTCGGTGGTGTTGACCTCCCGGTCCCAGTCAAAGGAGTAGCCCAGCATGTGGAGCTGCTTGCGGAAATTCTCGATATTGTCGTGGGTCACCTTGGCGGGATGGATGTGGTGCTGCACGGCATAGTTCTCCGTGGGCAGGCCGAAGGCGTCATAGCCGATGGGAAACAGGACGTTGTAGCCCTGCATCCGCTTCTTGCGGCAGATGATGTCCATGGCGGTAAAGGGTCGGGCATGGCCCACATGGAGGCCCTGGCCGGAGGGATAGGGGAACTCGATCAGGCCGAAGAACTTCTCCCGGCTGGTGTCCCCGTTGACGGCGGTGAAGGGCTTTTCCTCCAGCCACTTCTCCTGCCATTTTTTCTCGATGGCGGTAAAATCGTACTTCATAGTTCTCTCCTTTATTGATTATGAAGATATCACTCTCTGATAAATTTCGCGTCTGCTTCGGGAATTCCCTCCCCGTCTGTCACATACCGTTCCGCTCTCATGCGCAGATCGTATTTCTCTCGGAGCTTCGCGACCGTTTCCATCATGGGGGAGGCGTGGTGGCGGTCGAGGGCGGCCTGGTCTTTCCACATGTCTATCAGCAGAACCGTCTCCAGGTCATCCGCCGGGAAAAAATAGGCGTAACGCTCGTTCCCCGCCTCAGCGCGGATCAGATTCGCCGTTCCGCTGTCCTCCATCTCCTGCGCAAAGGCCCGGGCGCTGCCGCCCGTTCCGGTGTAGTACAGATTCATCAGAATGCTCATCTCAAACGCCCTCTCTTCCCAGCGGCTTTTTTCGGAATAAAAACGCCCCCGGCCAAAGGCCAGGGGCGTTGTCAAACGCGGTACCACCCTGTTCAGCCGTCCGTGCCGGACGGCCCTCCCGGCCTGTAACGGGGCCAGCCGTTCCACCCTACTGTCCATTCAGGCGGAAAACTCCGGGACCAGTATACCGCAGGCTCCCCCACCGGCTCACACCAGCCGCCGGCTCTCTTCAGGCGGGACGCTTGGGCTTTCTTCCCTTCAAAGTCGTTAACGGCTCTATTTTATGTAGGTTTTTTGTGTTTGTCAAGGAAAAAGCAAAAAATCTTCCGCTTTTTTGCGAAACACCTCCGCTTCTCCGGGATCACGTCCCTCAGAAGCGCCGGACCTGCTCCGCCCTCTCTGTGCAAAAAGCCGGTTATCATACTATTTCCTGATAAAAAACTTTAAAAAGTTTTTTATTGCGGCGCAATGCGCCGCCGCGCCTGCGGCGCGCAGGAAAAGTATTGACAACATCCCTGGCGGCTATGCCGCCGGGGCCGCTTACGCGGCCCTAATAAAACGATGAAATCGTTTTATTAGGGATTCGTATCAAACGCAAATGGGCAGGCGAAGCCTGCCCATTTCAAAGCTTTCCCTCCGGCAAAGCGCACGGACGCGCTCCGTCGCGGGACCTCCTCAATCCGCCGTCAGGACGCCGCTCAAATCCACGGGCCTGCCGTCATGCCACAGGCGTTCCAGGGAGTAGAACTCCCGGGCCTCCTGGGAGAAGATGTGCACCACCACGCAGCCGTAATCCAGCAGGACCCAGGTGCCGTCCCGGTAGCCCTCCCGGCGCAGCGGGTCCTCCCCGGCCTGCTCCTTCATGGCTTTTTCCACAGCGCCGCTCAGGGCGTTGATCTGGGTGTTGGAGGTGCCGGTGGCGATGACAAAGTAATCCGCCAGAGTGGTCTGTTCCGTCACCTCAATGGCACTGATCTCCTTGCCCTTCTTCTCATCCAGGGCCTTGGCGGCAATAATGGCTAATTCTTTTGGTGTCATACAGTCCTTCCTTTCTGTTTTCAGATCAGGCCGCAGGAGGCGGCTCGATGGTGATAAAATCCGGCTCGCTGGGCGTCTCAGGCTCTGTGGGCGTCTCAGGGAACTGCTCCGTGCCGCTGTCCGGAGGCGTGGATGCCTCTCCCCCGCCGTCCGGCGCAGGAGTGGTCCCCGTGCCTGTTCCGCTGTTCGGGTCCCCGGTGCCAGTTCCGGGTTCTGCGGGCATATCAGGCTGTCCGGTGCTGGGATCTATGACAATGGTCCCTGAATCGATAGGGTTGCCGTTTTCATCCACGGCGGGGTCCTCCGCAGGGTCCGTCTCAGCGGGCTTGCTGGGCTTCACCGGGGGCACCGCCGCCTTGCTGTCCTCCACATAGCCCGTGGAGGAGCTGACGGAGCCGTCGGCGTTGACGGACATGATGTCCAGGTCGCTCATGGTGAAGGTCTCAGCAAAGGGACTCAAATGGTTGTTCACCAGGTCCAGCAGCTCCCTGGCAATAGGGACCACGTAGGACTGGTTGTTCTGATAACTCCGGCTCCAGCAATAAGCTCCCTTGTTGGGCATGGTGACAAAGTTCACATTCTCCATCTTCAGTCCGCCCAGATACGCCGACTGGGCAAACCACAGGATATTCTGGAAGCTCATGTCCGTCTCCACGCACTCTTGGAATACCTTGACGAACTGGTTGACCTTGGTGATGTTCTCCAGCTTCAAAAGCTGCTCCACCATGGCCTTCAGCAGTGCCTGCTGTGTCCTGATGCGGCCCAGGTCGCCGTCGGGATAGCCGTACTTCATATTGTTGTCGTGACGGTAGCGGAGGACCTGCATGGCGTCGTCGCCGGAGAGGAGGCGGTAGCCCGCCTTCTGACTGATCACAAGGTCCTGGTAGGGGTCTTTGTAGTTCATGTCCCGGGGCACATCGAACCAAACGCCGCCCATGGCATCCACGATCCTGCCCACGGCCTCCCACTCCACGATGACCTGGAAGTCCGGCTCAAAGCCCACCAGCTGGGAGATCTCCTTATAGAGGTACTGGATGCCCTTCTCCCCGCCGCCGCCATAATTGTATACGGCATTGATGCGCTTGATGTCGTAGGGGATGTTCACCATGGTGTCCCGGGGAATGGACATGACGGTGGCCTTCTGATTGGTCACATCATAGCTGGCCAGCAGCATGGTGTCCGTGTTTCCGCCTCCGCCGGTGTCCCGGCCCAGGATCAGAACGGTGTAAAAATCCTTGCTCTTCCGCTCGCCGTCAGCCCGGGGGCGGACGCCGTCGCCGTAGTCGATCTCCTCTGCGGCAGCGCCGCTGCCGTCGTCATCTTTTCCCACGGCCGCCGGTTTTTTGTTGTTCAGGTCCGGGCGGACAAACAGGCTCTGGCAGGCCACGACCACCGCCAGGGCCACGGCCAGGATCACCGCCACCACGATCAGGATCTTCTGCTGGCGGGTCAGGCGGCTCGGTTTTTTCTGTTTTGGCTGTTTTGGCGTTTTTCCACCCGCCACACGTTTTCCTGTTTCTCTCTGCAACGTCTATCGATCCTTTCATACTGATTCAAAAGAAAGCGCTTCATGCAGGCGTCCGCCGGCCGGCAAAACCTGGCGGGCCCCGCCCAGTCAGGCGCTTTAAAGCCTGTTATCAGATCCTGCGGTCAACGCGTCTCGCGCCTCCACAGTGGCATGGTGCACCGGGTTCCCCATGGATGTCATTTCCTCAATGGTCATTTCCAGGCCCAGCAGCAGGCCCTTGTTCAGATCCTCGTAGCACACCTTCCGCAGTCTCTCCACACCCGGGAAATCGCGGGAGGGCTCGATATAGTCCGCCAGATAGATGATCTTCTCCAGCTTCGTCATGTTGGCGCGGCCCGTGGTGTGCCACCAGATGGCCTGATAGATCTCGTCGTCCACGCCGAACACATCCCTTGCGACGGCGGCGCCGGTCTTGGCGTGGAGCAGCTTCAGCGCCTGCCGCTCCAGGCAGTCCAGCCGGATGCCGTACTTCCCGCACAGCGCCAGCTGCTCCGGCATGTCCAGCTTTTTCGTGCAGTCGTGGAGCAATGCCGCCCGGCGGGCCTTTTCCACATCGGCTCCATAGCGCTCCGCCAGACGGATCGCCTCCTGCTCCGTCCCCAGCACATGGGGGATGCGCTGGTGCTTCAGATAGCTCAGCGCCACCGGCCGGAGCTGGGACAGGGACAGGTTTTTCAGATCCGCTCCGGTGTTGTACAGGCCCTCCCGCAGGATATAGCCGTATACCGCCGGGGCCAGAAACGCCGCGCCCTTTCCCTGCGCCAGTCCCTCCCGCAGCTCTGTGGAGGAGATGTCAACGACGCCCGGGACGGTCAGCGTGAAAATGCGGGCCTGGGGATAGGTCTGGTACAGGTACGTCCGCTGGACGGAGAACAGCTCCTCTGTATCCGCCTCTGTCCGGCCAAAGGCCGCGATGCCCGCCAGGGAGAGGATCTCCTCCGGCGCGTGCCACGCCTGGATAGTCAGGAACATGTCCGTGCCCATCAGGAGCCACAGCTCGTCGTCCGGATACTGGACCTTGATCTGTTTCAATGTTTCGGAGGTGTAGCTCTTCCCCGCCCGGTGCAGCTCGAGATCCAGCGTTTT
This sequence comes from uncultured Dysosmobacter sp., assembly GCF_947631635.1. GTDB lineage: Bacteria > Bacillota > Clostridia > Oscillospirales > Oscillospiraceae > Oscillibacter. Next base: position 48,840 of record NZ_CANRMB010000018.1, on the reverse strand, counting down.
CACCTTGCCGCCCAGTCCCAGCTGCTCCCCCGCCATGCGGGTCATCTCCAGCCGCTGTGCCCGCGTGGGGCTTCCCGCCGGCAGCGCCTTGTGCGGCGGCAGCCCCGCGGGGACCAGCAGCAGCTGGTCCAGCTTCAGCAGTTCAAAGACCGCCCGGGCCGCGGTGATATGGCCCAGGTGGGGCGGGTTGAAGGTCCCGCCGTAGATGCCGATCTTCATAGTATTTCCTCTTCCCGGATCAGGGGCCGTGACATGCCGCCCCGCCGGGCGCCAGCCCCCTGACCTTTTATCTCTGATCTCTTGTTTTTCTGCGCTTCACCAGCTGGATGCGCTTCTCTTTGGGTTTGGAATGACTCTCCCGGTACAGCACGAATTTCGTCCCGATGACCTGCTCTCCCCACAGGACTTATCCTGTGGGGTCCCCCTCATGGAACTCAAATGGCCGGGCAAAGCCCGTCCATTTCAAGGTTTTTTCCGTTGGAAAAAACGCTTGGACGCCGGACTTCCGGCGGTAGTGCAGGTCATCTCCTGCGCTTCACCAGCTGGATGTGCTTCTCTTTGGGCTTGGAGTGGCTCTCCCGGTACAGCACAAATTTCGTTCCGATGACCTGCTCTCCCCACAGGACTTGTCCTGTGGGAGCCCCTCATGGAACTCAAATGGCCGGGCAAAGCCCGTCCATTTCAAGGTTTTTTCCGTTGGAAAAAACGCTTGGACGCCGGACTTCCGGCGCCGGTGCAGGTCATCTCCCGCGCTTCACCAGCTGGATGCGCTTCTCTTTGGGCTTGGAATGACTCTCCCGGTACAGCACGAATTTCGTCCCGATGACCTGCACCACTTCGCTGCGGGTGGCCTTTGCCAGCTCCTCCGCCGCCATGCGGGCGTCATACTCGATATTATTGTCCAGGACCCGGCCCTTGATGAGTTCCCGGGCCTCCAGGGCGTCGTCGGCCTGCTTCACCAGGTTTTCCCCGATGCCGTCCTTGCCGATCTGGATGATGGTGTCGATGGTGTTCGCCAGGCCCCGCAGCTGGGCCCGCTGTTTGCTTGTCAGTTCCATATGATCTCCGGCGGAAATTCCTTCCGCCTCACCTTTCTATTCAGTCGTCCCGGGGCGCTCCCCAGTATTCTCGCAAGTCTTTTCACGTCTCCTGGTCCACCCACAGCACGGCAGCGCACAATATCCGCACTGCCGCATTCGGGACATATGTGGGTGTTTTTCATCGGATGGTCTCTCTTTGTTAGACTTAGACGTTTATTTCTTCAAATAAGTTGCAAGCTTCTCCGCGAAATCCGCCAGAGCCTTTCCACGGTGGGAGATGGCGCTCTTCTCCTCCGCCGTCAGCTGGCCAAAGGTCTTGGCTTTTTCCGGCACAAAGAACACCGGATCGTAGCCAAAGCCGCCCTCGCCCATGGGTGCGAAGGCGATGGTGCCGTCACAGCGGCCCTCCGCCGTCAGCTCGTCGCCGTTGGGAAAGGCGCAGGCGATGGCGCAGGCAAAGTGGGCGGCCCGGGTGGTCTGCCCCCGCAGATTATTCAGCAAAAGCATATACCGCCCCTTGTCATCCAGGCCCTCGCCGCCGTAGCGGGCGGAGTAGACGCCGGGACCGCCGTTCAGGGCGTCCACGCACAGTCCGGAGTCATCGGCAATGGCGGGCAGGCCTGCGGCGGCGCAGATGGCCTTGGCTTTCAGCATGGCGTTCTCCGCAAAGGTGGTCCCCGTCTCCTCCACGTCCACGGTGATCCCCAGGTCCTTGGGGCTGACCACCTCCACGCCAAAGCGGGACAGGATGGCGGACATCTCCTTCAGCTTGCCCGGATTGTGGGTGGCAAGTACAAATTTTTCAGCCATCAGAATGTTCCTCCCAATACCTGTTTCTGCATGTTCAAAAGCTCCCGGTTTCCCTTGGCGCACAGGCGCACCAGCTCCTGCTGCTCATCCAGGGTAAAGGCCCGGCCCTCGCCGGTGCCCTGGAGCTCGATCAGCTCGCCCCGCTCGTTCATGATGCAGTTCAGGTCCACCTGGGCGCGGCTGTCCTCGCTGTACTGTAAGTCCAGCAGGGCGGCGTCCTCCACAATACCGGCGGAGACGCCGGTGACGTAGTGGCGGATGGGACTGGAGGCCAGCACGCCGTCCTCCACCAGCTTGCGGCAGGCCAGCGCCAGGGCGATAAAGCCTCCGGTGACGGAGGCGGTCCGGGTGCCGCCGTCGCCCTGGAGCACGTCGCAGTCCACAGTGATGGTGTGCTCCCCCAGTTTCGTCATATCCACAGCGGCCCGCAGGGAGCGGCCCACCAGCCGCTGGATCTCGGCACTGCGGGGGGACAGCTTCAGCTTGGCGATGTCCCGTTTGCTCCGCTCCCGGTTGGCCCGGGGCAGCATGGAGTACTCCGCCGTCACCCAGCCCTCTCCCTCGGGAACGTGAGGCGGGGTGCGGTCCTCGATGCTGGCACAGCAGAGGACCTTGGTGTCGCCGCACTCGATGAGGCAGCTGCCCTCTGCGAATTTCACAAAATCGGTGGTGATTTTAATGGGGCGCAGCTCGTCAAACGCCCGTCCGTCTTTTCTCGTCATCATCATGCATCCTCTTTCTGTGGCAGTAAAATCAACCTGCGGGCCGGGCAGTACCGGGCGGAACAGCCGCTTCCCCGCCAGTTGTCGGAACCGGTCAGCTCAAAATCTCCCGTTTCTTTTCTGGGCAGCAAAAATGCCCTCTGCTCTTTGTCCGCTGTCCAGCAGATGTTTGCCCTGCTGCGGACAAAGCCTTTTTGCAGTCCTCCGCCGTAATAGGGACAGGTCTTGTTTTCCATGGTCCATTCCTTCTCACTGTCCCCGCAGAACAGGCTGAATGGCCACAAGCGCGCGGTCATAGTCCTCTTTGCGGACGTAGATGGTGTAGGTCAGCGCATAGTCCTGCACGGCGGGAGGCACCATGCCCCGGGCACGGCTGGCTGCAGACGCGCCCAATCCCCGAGTCTTGGTATAGCTGGAGACCCCCGCGCTGAAAAGGGCTTCCCGGATCTTGAAAAGCTTCTTCTGGGGAACGGTGGTGATGAGCTCCCGGCGGTTGAAGATCGTGATCAAGGAAAGATCCCCCTCTCTTTCTTTTTCTGCCGCAGGGCAGAAAGCAAATAGAATCATATCTTGCCGCGGCACATCCATAGCGAACTACTTTACAGCCCGCAGCCATGCGGACGCGGCCAGGGCCCCGTGGCGGGTCGTGGAAAATCAGATGATAGCCTCCACATACGCCCTTGCGTCAAAGGGACGCAGGTCGTCGATACCCTCGCCCACACCGGCGAACTTCACGGGCACCCCCAGCTCCCGGGCGATAGCCACCACGATGCCGCCTTTGGCGGTGCCGTCCAGCTTCGTCAGCACGATGCCGGTGAGGCCCGCCGTCTCCTTGAAGGTGCGGGCCTGGATGAGGCCGTTCTGTCCGGTGGTGGCGTCCAGTACCAGCAGGGTCTCCCGTGCGGCGCCGGGGCACTCCCGGTCGATGATCTTGGAGAGTTTCGCAAGCTCCGCCATCAGATTGGCCTTGTTGTGGAGCCGTCCGGCGGTGTCGCACAGCACCACATCCACGCTCCGGGCCTTGGCGGCCTGGAGGGCGTCAAACAGCACGGCGCCGGGGTCCGCCCCCTCGTGCTGGCGGATGATCTCACATCCGGCCCGCTCCGCCCAAATCTGGAGCTGATCAGCGGCGGCGGCGCGAAAGGTATCCGCCGCGCAGAACAGGACCCGCTTGCCCTGCCCTTTCAATTGATTCCCCAGCTTGCCGATGGAGGTGGTCTTGCCCACGCCGTTGACGCCGATGAACAGCACCACGCTGGGCTGGGTGGAGGTATCCAGCCCGGTGTCGCCCACCTCCATCATTTCCACCAGCACATCCCGCAGGGCCGCCTTGACCTCCTCCTGGTCGTGGAGCTTTTCCTTGCGGACCCTTGTCCGCAGTTTCTCCACCGCTTCCAGGGCGGTGTCCATGCCCAGGTCGGCCAGGATGAGGGTCTCCTCCAGCTCCTCGAAGAATGCCTCGTCGGCCTCGGTAAAGCCGGAGAAAATGTTGGTGGTGATTTTTTTCAGTTTGTCAAAAAAGCCCATTGCAGATCGCTCCTCTCTGGCCGTATTAATCAGTTCCGCGGAAAGGACACCCAGCCTTGGCGCGCCAGTATCTTCAGGCGGCCAAGATCCACACCGGTGCCTTGGGCAGCCTCTCCGATCTTTGCAGAAGGATTGGCGTCCATATACGCCTGCACTGTCTTCATATCTTCTCTGAGCGCTTCGGTGCAGCTCGGGCAGACTCTGCTGAATCCGCGCTGGTCAAATATTTTTCCGCATAAAGGGCAATTCTGAATATTCATGTGTTCCTCCTTTCAAGATGAAGCGGCCCGTGTTTTTGCCGACGAGCTATTTGATCTTCAGTTCCTTCGCCATGTCATTCAGATTGATGGTCAATATCTTGGATACGCCCTGCTCCTGCATAACGTCGTCGCAAAGTCCGCAGCCCTGCGTTTCCGCCTCCGGCGAAAACTTCGTCTGCTCCCTTGCTCCTCCTTCTTCCCACCGCACCCGCTTCGCTGGGCTGCGGCGGGAGCCCTGCCGGGGCGTCACCATGCTATTTGATCTTCAGCTCCTTCGCCATGTCATTCAGATTGATGGTCAATATCTTACTCACGCCCTGCTCCTGCATGGTGACGCCGTACAGCACGTCGGCCTCCTCCATGGTGCCCCGGCGGTGGGTGATGACGATGAACTGCGTCTTCCCCGCCAGGGTCCGCATATAGCGGGCATAGCGGGTGACGTTGGCGTCGTCCAGCGCGGCTTCGATCTCGTCCATGACGCAGAAGGGCGTGGGATGGACCTTCAAAATGGAGAAGTACAGCGCGATGGCCACAAACGCCTTCTCTCCGCCGGAGAGAAGGGAGATGGTCTTCAGCGTCTTTCCCGGCGGCTGGGCCTTGATCTCAATGCCGCAGCCCAGAATGTCGCTCTCGTCCTCCAATTCCAGCTTTGCCGTACCGCCGCCGAACAATTCCACAAAGGTGGTCTGGAAGCTCTCGCTCAAAAGCTTGAACTGCTCGGCAAAGATGACGGTCATCTGGTTGGTGATCTCCTCGATGATGCCCTCCAGCTCTCCCTTGGCCTTTTCCACATCGTTGCGCTGGTCAGTCAGGTAGGTATAGCGGCCATTCACCCGCTCATACTCCTCAATGGCGCCGATGTTGGGCGTGCCCAGGGCGGAGATATCCCGCTTCAGCTCACCGATGCGGCGGCTGGCCTTGGGAACGCTCTCCAATTCGATGCGCTGGGCCGTGGCGTCGGAGTGGGACAGCTCGTAGTGCTCCCACAGCCGGTCCAGGATCTGCTTTTCCTCCATGGCGTTCGTCGCGATCTTCTGTTCCAGCTTGGAGGCGGCCCGCTCCAGATCCAGCAGGGTCTCGTTCATCTCCTGGCTGGCCCGGTTTTTGGCGGTGCGCTCGGCTTCCAGCGCGATCTTCTCCTCGTTCAGCGCCTTCAGGCGGTCCTGGAACGCCTGTCCCTGGACGGTAAGGTCCTCCACAGCTACCTTTCGCCGGGCGATCTCCCCGCTGGCGGTATCGATATTCCGCTGGTAAGCCCGGACCGTCTCCTCCTTCTGCGTCCGGTCCCCTGCCAGGTCCGCCGCCAGCCGCCGCAGGTCGGCGGCGCGCCGCGTCGTGGCCTCCCGCTCGGCGGTCAGGGCCGCCAGTTCGCTCTTTCTGGCGGTGATCTCCTCCGTCAAAGCGCCGGACCGGGCCAGCAGCTCGGACTGGCCGGAGAGGATCTCCTCAGCCCTGGCGCGGTGATCCGCGGCCAGGTTCTCCTGCTCCGCCACCTGCCGCTCAGCCTGGGCGGCGCGGGCGGCGTTGTCGGTCAGGCGGCCGGACAGACTCTCCAGCTCGCCCTCCAGGTTTTCCAAATTCTCCCGCAGAGAACGCAGGAGGATATCAAAGTGGTTTTTTGTGCCCTCCAGCCGCAGGACCTCGTCCTCAGCGGCACGGCGCTGGCTCTCGGCGGTCTCCAGTTCATACTGGGCCGCGGCCAGTTCCCGCTGGGCCGTCTCCTCCGCGGTCTGGGCGGCGGACAGCTTTTCATGCATGGCGGCGGCGCGGCCATGGAGCTTTTCCAGCTCAGCGGCACGGCTCAGGACGCCCGCACTGCGGCTGGTGGAGCCGCCGGTCATGGAGCCGCCCCGGTTGATGACCTGGCCGTCCAGGGTAACGATGCGGAAGGCGTTGCGGTACTTCCGTGCCATGGCGATGCCGCAGTCCATATCCTCCACGATGACCGTGCGCCCCAAAAGGCTGTTGAAAATATTCTGATACCGCTGGTCGAACTTCACCAGCCGGGAGGCCAGCCCCACGAAGCCAAACTCGTTTTCAATGCCGGGCTGGCGCAACTCGTCTCCCCGGATAGCCGTGAGGGGCAGGAAGGTGGCACGGCCGCCGTCCCGCTGTTTCAGGAAGTTGATGGCCGCTTTCGCGTCCTCCTCCCGGTCCACCACAATATTCTGCAAACCGGCGCCCAAGGCGATCTCGACAGCCAGACTGTACTGCTGGTCCGTTTTCATCAGGTTCGCCACCGGACCGTGGATGCCCCGCAGGCTGCTCTTCGCCTGCATGACCACCTTAACAGCCTTGGAGAAGCCCTCGTACTCCTTTTCCATCTCCGTCAGCAGGCGGATGCGGTTATCCAGCGCTCCCACGTCCATGGTCAGCTTCACCCGCTGTTCCGCGGCGGCGGCGGCTTTCTTCTTCCGCTCCTCCATCCGCAGGCTGTGGCCCGCGATGATGTTGGCGGCAGCGGTGGCCTCGTCCCGGGCGTCTTCCAGCGCCCGCCGGTTGGCCTTGGCCTCTTTTTCCGACATTGCCAGCTGGGCCTCGGCGGCGGCTTTTTCCTGCTCGACAGCGGCCTTGCGCTCTTCGATCTGTCCGTTTTCGGCGGCGATGGCGGCGGCTTCCGCCCGGGCGTCCGCCGCAGCGGCCGCCGCGATGGCCTCCTGGCCCCGCAGGGCCTCCGCCTGGGACTGGGCGCCTCCCGCCTGCTCGGCGGCGGCGCGGGCCTGGGACAGCAGGCCGTCCAAAGCGCCGTTCAGCGCCTGGACCTCCCGGTCGATCTCCGCAATGCGGTCCTCCTGCTCCGCCGCCTGCTTTTCCAATCCTCCGGCGCGGCTGTCGGTCTCCTCCAGCTCCGCCTGGGCCCGCTGAATATTCTCCTGATTGTGGGCGATGGTGCTCTCCAGCACGGCCACGGCGGACTCCTGCTCCTTCACCTGTCCGTCCAGCTCCGCCGCCTGGGTGCGGATGCGCTCCGCCTCCATGTCCTTCTCCCGCATGGTCTCGCCGTACCGCTCTCCCTCGGCGTAGAGGGCATCCAGCGCGGCCCGGGCCTCGTCCCGCTGGGCCTCGGCGGCGCGGAAGTCCGCCTCCAGCTTCCGGGCCCCCGCCTTCAGGGCGTCCAGATTCTCCAGCCAGACAGAGATCTCCAGCAGGCGGAGCTCATCCCGGAGGATCAGGTACTTCTTGGCCTTTTCAGACTGCTCCCGCAAGGGCTCCACCTGCAATTCCAGCTCCGAGATCTTATCGTTGATACGCACCAGGTTCTCCTCCGTGCGCTCCAGCTTCCGCTCGGACTCCTCCTTCCGGTGGCGGAATTTGGAAATGCCGGCGGCCTCCTCAAAGATCTCCCGGCGCTCGCCGCTCTTGGCGGACAGGATCTCGTCGATCTTGCCCTGGCCGATGATGGAGTAGCCCTCCTTGCCCATGCCGGTGTCCATGAACAGCTCCGTCACGTCCTTCAGCCGGACGGACTGGCGGTTGATGTAGTACTCGCTCTCGCCGCTGCGGTAGTACCGGCGGGTGACGGATACCTCCGCCTCCTCCATGGTGGGGAAGATATGCTCCGTGTTGTCGATGACCAGCGTCACCTGGGCAAAGCCCACCTGGTTCCGCTTTTCCGTGCCGCCGAAGATCACATCCTCCATCTTGGCACCCCGCAGGCCCTTGGCGCTCTGCTCACCCATGACCCAGCGGATGGCGTCGGAGATGTTGGACTTGCCGGAGCCGTTGGGCCCCACGATGGCGGTGATATCCTCACCGAAGTTCAGGACCGTCTTGTCCGGGAAGGACTTGAAGCCCTGGATCTCTAATGCTCGTAAGTACACGTTTTCACCTCTGTCATTTCCACATACGATAACTAGGATACTATACCAGAAAACTCCTGACAGTTCAAGAATAATCCATGAAATATTCCCCGCTGTCCCGGGCAGGCAGATATGGGGGAAACTCTGAGGTTTTGTAATCTTTTTGAGATGTTTTGTAACCCTTTTGAGATGTTTTGCTGTCATTTTTCCACTATATTGAATCTATCAAATACAGAGAGGAGACTGCCCATGCACCGATTTTGGAAGAGTCTTTTCCCCCTGCTGGCGGCGTTTGTGCTGTGTGCCGCCGCGGGCTGTGCCCCCGCTGATCCCGCACCGGTCCAGGAGGACTCCGCCGGGCCGGAGACGACGGTCTTTGACTGCGGCGGCATGCAGGCCGGCATCCCCACCCAGTATCTGGATCTGCTTCTGATCGAAACGGACTCCCCTGAAGCCGCCGCAAACGGCGGCTGGCTCCCGCTGCTGTATGTCCGCGAAAAAGCCTCCGTGGAGGCGGCGGAGGCAAACTGGGGCGACAGCAGCGGCATCGGGTTCCTGTTCGGCATCAACGCCCTGGACCAGGCGGCCCTTGAACGCCACCTCTGCTCCGACGGCAGCGGCGTCCGCATCTTCGCCAAAGGCGGGGACCGGTATTACGCCATGGTCTGTCCCACCGACGTGCAATTCTACCGCGGCGACGGCACCATCGACACAGAGAGCGCGGACTGGAAGCAGTGGGAAGTCCTGTGTGCCCTGGGCGAACAGGTCTGCGGCGACTTCATCACTCGCAACGGTCTGACGCCCTATGACGAATCGGCGTTCTGGGAACGGGAATTCACCTATGACGGAAACCACGCCTATGTGAACTACTACCCCTATTTCACCTTCGACGGCGACAAGCGCATCTGGGATACTCTGGTCCTCTCCCAGCCCGCCCGCCAGGGGGAGGGCGGCATCTGGTGCGTGGAGCGGTACTATGACACCAGCGGCAATGTCTATCCCTGGTTCCCGGACAGCGGCATGGCCGCGGCGGACTATTACGCGGAGCTGCAGGCCGCCTGCGACGCGGGCCGGCAGCCGGAGCTGCTGACGCCCCTGGGCGCAGCCAAGCACTTTGAGGAACAGGAATATGGTCTCCGCGAGACCCTGCCGGAGAGCTTTTCCCCGGCGGACGGCGTAGACTTTGCCTACATCGAGACCAACCAGCGGATCAACCGGCTCCTCTCATCCCTGTATTTTGACCGGGAGGTGGACAGCTTGGAGCTTCTGGACTGCATGGGCGTCTTCACGCCGGACAACTGGGGCGTGCTGGGCCGGTCCCACTATGGCTCCGACTGGTGGACGCCTCTCCGCGCCGCCCTGGAAGAGGCCGCCGTGGGCCAGGGGCAGGAGACCCGGGACCGGGACATGATGCGGCTGTATCTCTCCTCCCACGGGCAGTTTGAGGAGGCCATCGCCGGGTTCCTGCAAGCACAGCAAAACGCTGATCCGGCAGTTTTTGACGCAGTCCTCTCCGAATTTTCCCAGGCGGACCAGGCGCGTCTGCAGGCGGCCCTGATACCAACAAATGCCTGACCTCCAAAAACGGCTCCCCTCCGGGAGCCGTTTTGCTGTGGAACAGCGCTCTGAGAAAGTCCAAAAGCGCCAGGGGCCTTTGGGCGGATCTCCTGACCTGATGGGAAAAAGCCCTGATCAACAGCGGCGCCGGCCTTTCTTCCGCCGGTGCCTGTCCAGCGTTATTCTCAATTTGGATTTTGACATTGATTCCCTCCTGTGTTATTCTTTTTAAAAAATAGCGCATTGAGAAGAAAGGGGGAGCGTCATGCGGAAAAAGCAGCTTCGCCTGGTGGTGGCGTTTCATACCACCGCCGGGGCCATGGCGGCGGAACAGCTGTGCCGGAAGCAGGAGCTGGAGGGCCGCCTGATCTCCGTCCCCAGAAGCGTGACCTCCGACTGCGGCATCGCCTGGTCCGCGCCGCCGGAGCTCCGATCCACTCTGGAAACACGGTTTCAGGAGGCGGGCATCGATGCCGCCGGATACTATGAGCTGCTCCTCTGAGTGCATATCCCCTTTTCTTTTGCCCAGCGGTATTTTTTCAAAAAAACAGCGATAGGAGTGTGTGTATGAAACAACAAACCTGGTTCCGGGAGCACGGCATGATCCTGCTGACCGGCGTCATCGTGGGCATCGCGGCCATTGTGCTGACCGCCTGCGGCAACCCCAAGAACATGGGCTTCTGCATCGCCTGCTTTGAGCGGGACATTGCAGGTGCCCTGGGCCTGCACAGTGCGGATAAGGTCCAGTACATCCGTCCGGAGATCATCGGCATCGTCCTGGGCGCCGCCATCACGGCCGCTGCCGCCAAGGAGTTCCGGGCCAAGGCCGGGTCCTCCCCTGCCTGCCGTTTCGTTCTGGGCATGTTCGTCATGATTGGCGCCCTGGTCTTTTTGGGCTGCCCCCTGCGGATGGTCATCCGCCTGGGCGGCGGCGACCTGACCGCCGTCTCCGCCCTGCTGGGCTTCGTCGTGGGCATCCTTGCAGGCGTGGTCTTCCTGCGGAAGGGCTTCTCCCTGGGACGGGCCTATCCCGTCCCCCAGGGCGAGGGGCTGATCCTGCCCGGCGTCATGGTGGTCCTGCTGATGCTGCTGGTGGCCGTTCCCGGCGTGCTGCGCTTCTCTGAGGCCGGTCCCGGCTCCATGCGGGCCTTCTGGGTGATCTCCCTCCTCGCGGGCCTGGCGGTGGGCGCTCTGGCCCAGCGCAGCCGTCTGTGCATGGCCGGCGGCATCCGGGACGCCTTTATGCTCCATGACTTCACCCTGCTGTCCGGCTTCCTGGCCATCTGGATCACCATCACCATCGGCAACCTGATCCTGGGGAATTACGACCTCTCCGCCGTGTCCCAGCCCATCGCCCACAGCCAGCACCTCTGGTCCTTCCTGGGCATGGCCCTGGCGGGCTGGGGCTCCATCCTGCTGGGCGGCTGCCCCCTGCGCCAGCTGATCCTGGCCGGTGAGGGCAACGGCGACTCCGCTGTGACGGTATTCGGCATGATCGTGGGGGCGGCCGTGTCCCACAACTTCGGTCTGGCGGGTGCTGCGGACAGCGTGGCTGAGAATGGTACCTATGTGGTTGGCGGCATCGGCAAGGCCGGTATGATCGCCGTGGTATTCGGCTTTGTGGTCCTGCTGGTCATCTCCCTGACCCATCTTCCCAGAAAGGAGCAAGCATAATCATGGTTGATACAAGAGGTCTCTCCTGCCCCATGCCTGTGATCATGGTGCAAAAGGAGATCCGCAAGAATGCCCCCGCTTCCCTAGAGGTCCTGGCGGACGCCCAGGTGGCGGTGGAAAACCTCACCCGGTTCGCCGTCTCCCAGGGTTATCAGGTGTCCGTGTCCCAGGACGGTCTGGATTTCAAGCTGACGCTGACAAAGTAAAAAACGGCGAAAGGACCGCGGATATCTCCGCGGTCCTTTTTCGTTTCAGGCGCGCTCCTGTCCCTCCCAACCGGCGGGAACGGCAGCACACCTCCGGTCTTTCTTTATTTTGTAATTCTTTTGAGATGACTTCCTGCGGATAACAGATATCATAATATTATAAACAACTTCAAATTAGAGAGAGGGGTATGGAAATGCACCGAGTCAAAAACGCGCTGCTTCCGCTGCTGCTCTGCCTCCTGCTGGCCGGGTGCGGCCAGACGCTGGATGCCGCGCCGTCCGCACAGGAGTCCGAAGCGCCCCCTGCGGAGGCAGCAGCTGTCACAGACCCCCGCAGCCTGGATATCGTTCTGCCGGAGGAGGTCCTGGACTGTCTCACCGTTGTCCGGGAATTTCCCAATGAGGACACAGCCTACCACTGGTTCCCCCTGCTGACTGATAGGCAGCGGGACTCTGATGAACTGCTGTCAGAAGACCCGGAGGGCCACTGGCTCCCCCTGCTGTCCGTCAGCGAAACGGCCTCCCTGGAGGCGTTCCAGGCGGACACCGGCAAAAGCCGGGGCGTCGGGTTCCTATTCGCCGTGGCCGCGCTGGACCAGACCGCCTATGACCGTCTATCGGCCCGTGATATAGCCGGCGCCCGTGTCTTTGCCGAGAGCAGCTGTTGGTACTATGTGTGCATCACCGCCACGGACTGCCAGTATTACCGCGCCGGCCGCGAGATCGACCGGGAGCGTGCGGACTGGGCGCAGTGGGAGGCCCTGTGGGACCTGGACGAACAGGTGTGCGCCGACATCATCACCCGCAACGGCCTGACCGTTCTGGATGCTTGATCCGGCGGAAGAATCGCCGTCCCCGCCTTATCAAATCATAACCACCGGCCGTGCCGGTGGTTATGATTATGTCTCCGTGTCTCCGATTTACTCCCAAAACAGCTCGTCCAGCGTCTTGCCCAGGGCGCGGCAGATGGCGATGCACAGCTTGATGGTGGGGTTGTAGTCGCCCTTTTCAATGGCGTTGATGGTCTGGCGGGACACGCCCACCGCGTCCGCCAGCTGCTGCTGGCTCATGTCCAGGGCCGCCCGGGCGGATTTCAGGCGCAGGTTTTTCATGCCTCTTCATCCTCCCGCCTGTCGGAGAAATGCTTGTGCAGAAAGACCGTCAGCGTCAGCAGGACCGACACACTCACCGCCACAAGCGCCGCGGACACGTTCAGCGTGCCGTCCACCAGCAGCCCCGCCTTCCGCAGGTCGAATACGCCGCAGCCCAGTCCGCCCAAGCCGCCCAAAGCCAAGAGGGCCGCGACCTTCCCCGGCCTCTCGTACAGCCGCAGATAGGCGTCCCTCCGGATCGCCGTCACGGTAAACACCGTGACGCCCAGGTCCAGGCAGAGATAGCCGCCCACCTCTGTCCCGATCCAGGGAAACAGCGTCATGACCGTGTCAAAGAGGAACACGCAGACAGCCAAGGTGAGAAAACCGTATTTGTAGGCCACGCCGCGGGCCTGCTCCTGCCGCTCGTCATAGGGCTGCTTCGGCCCCTGCTCCCTCCGCCAGAAGTGGTACACCAGTCCCAGCCACGCGGCGAACAGCAGTGCCAGCACGATCCAAAAGTTCATGTCTCGTCCTCCATCTCCCAGCGGGCCAGGCAGCGGACGCCGCAGACCGCCGGGATCACACTTCCCTTTTCTGCGCCGCCCCGGACGGGCGGCCGTCTTTGATGGTGCCATTGTAATTCAATGTATATATTTTGTCAAGTATATTTGACTAATTGTCAAAAAAGAATCCGGCGGGCATCACTGCGCCGCCGGTTTTCCCTTCCGCTCTCCGATCTGCCGGTATAGGCACTGCAGGCCGTCGGAGAGGCCGCCCACCTGGTCGATCAGGCCCAGCTGGACCGCCTCCTCGCCATAGATGACGCTGCCCACATCGGCGGCCATGTCGTCCTTTTTCAGCATGAGGGCCTGGAAGTCCTCCCCGCTGATGTGGCTGTGGCCGGACACGAAGGCCACGATGCGCTCCTGGAGACGCTGGAAATAGCTGTACGTCTGCGGCGCGGCGATGACCGTGCCGCTCATGCGCACGGGGTGGATGGTCATGGCGGCGCTGGGCACGGCAAAGCTCCGCCGGGCTGCCACCGCCAGAGGCACGCCGATGGAGTGGCTCCCTCCCAGAACGATGGAGACCGTGGGCTTGGTCATGCCCGCGATCAGCTCCGCGATGGCAAGTCCCGCCTCCACGTCGCCGCCCACGGTGTTCAGCAGAAACAGCACGCCGTCCACCTCCTCGCTCTCCTCCAATTTGGCGAGAAGAGGCAGAACGTGCTCATACTTGGTGGTCTTGGTGTTGGAGGAGGCGGTCATGTGTCCCTCGATCTGTCCGATGATGGTCAGGCAGTACACGGCGCCGTGGGGCGTGCGGGTCAGGGCGGAGCCAAAGTCCAGGATGCCCTGGACGGTCTCCTTATTCTCGGAGCCGTTTTCCTGGTCCGGCTCGGTGGGTTTGGTGTTTTCGGTCATAGTATCCCTCCCTTTCCCTGGTATTGTCCGCATTTTTATGAAAACTACACGCAGTGCGGTCTTTCCTTTTTTCATGGAATATGGTATCATATGGTCAACTTTTTATGGGCCGGAGGTCCGTGTGACGGCGCGGCAGCCGGTCAGCGCTCGCCGCGCCTCGGAAAGAGAAATACGGCCTTTTTAGCACAACTTGATTTTGGACATGTCAACAAATTGAGGAGGCGTTCCCCTTGGAACAGAAAAAACAGCGCATCGTGGTGAAGGTGGGCACCTCCACCCTCACCCATGACTCCGGCAGTCTGGACCTGCGGAGCATGGAGCACCTGGTCCGGACATTGGCGGACCTGAGCGGCATGGGACACGAGATCATCCTGGTGACCTCCGGCGCCATCGCCGTGGGCACGGCCAAGCTGGGCCTCTCTGAGCGGCCGAAGGAGCTGCGGATGAAGCAGGCGGCCGCCGCCGTGGGCCAGTGCCGGATGATGCACATCTACGACAAGCTCTTCTCCGAGTATAACCGCTCCGTGGCCCAGATCCTGCTGACCGGGGACGACGTGGAGGACCCGGACCGGGCGGAGCATCTGAAGGGCACCTTCTCCGCCCTGCTGGAGATGGGCGTGATCCCAGTGGTCAACGAGAACGACTCCGTGTCCTCCGCCGAGATCGAGACCGGGCATCACAAGGTCCTGGGCGACAACGACACCCTGTCCGCCATCGTGGCGGAGTTGTGCCGGGCGGACCTGCTGATCCTGTGCTCCGACATCGACGGCCTGTATGACGCGGACCCCAAGGCCCATCCTGACGCAAAGCTGCTCCACCAGGTGACGGAGCTGACGCCGGACATCCTGGAGATGGCAGGCGGCGCGGGCACCTGGCGGGGCACCGGCGGCATGGCCACCAAGCTCTCCGCCGCCCGCATTGCGATGAACGCCGGGTGTGACATGGTCATCACCAACGGCGAGCGGATGGAGGACCTCTACGGCATCGTAGAGGGGCAGGACATCGGGACGCGGTTCACGGCAAGGGCGTGAACCGGAAGTGGATGCATTTCTACATCATCGATTTTTTGACCCTGGGAATGCTGGCCGTGGAGATCATCGGTATGCGCTTCGCCGTATCTGTATACAGGACCCATCCGGGCTTGCGGCTCATATGTCTGCCCGCCGCTGTGGTCCTTTTTCACAATATGTCCTGCCTGTTCCATGCATCGCTTAATCTTTTCTGCATCCATCCAAAAAATATTCTGCGAAAAATGACATCCGCCTTTATAAGCATACTAATGCCGTCATCATGCATGTTTCGTTCCTTGTTCTGACGGTTCCCACAGGATACAGCGCACTGCAAGTATGGGCGTCGGTTTAAAAAATCGCCTATGTCCGCGCCATATCCGTTTCCCGGAAGACACCTTTTTACATTCCGGATGATGTTTTTGGCTTTGGTCTTTGCTCCTCCGCATGATGATTCCCTTCCATTGGCGCGGATATCGATTCTCTTGATCATATAGTCAGCGCAGCTGAAAAAGAGCTTGGGTTCTTTTCAACTGTTCCGACTATAAAGCAAGTTCTCTCATATGCACGGCAGTCACACGGATCGCCGCGCTGGATTCTAGTCGTTTTTAAGGAGGTCCTCTTATGACCGCATTACAACAGCAGGGCGCGGCGGCGAAGGCCGCCAGCTACACCCTGGCCACCGCTGGCACCGCAAAGAAAAACCAGGCTCTGGAGGCCATCGCCGCCATTCTGACGGAACGTCAGGCCCAGTGGCTCTCCGCCAACGCCGATGACGTCGCCGCCGCAAAGGAGGCGGGGATGCGCCCCGCCATGCTGGACCGGCTGACCCTGACAGCGGACCGCATCGCCGGCATCGTGGACGGCGTGCGGCAGGTGGCGGCTCTGCCGGACCCCATCGGCCGGGTGGATCGGATGGAGACCCGGCCCAACGGCCTCATCATCGGGCGGCGGCGGGTGCCCCTGGGCGTCATCGCCATCATCTTCGAGGCCCGGCCCAACGTCACTGTGGACGCGGCGGCGCTGTGCCTGAAATCCGGCAATGTGTGCATCCTCCGGGGCGGCAAGGAGGCCATCCGCTCCAACCGCTGTGTGGCGGCTCTCATGCGGGAGGCTCTGGAATCCGTTGGATTGCCCGCCGACTGTATCTCCCTGGTGCAGGACACCAGTCATAAGACGGCCAATGAGCTGATGCATCTGGACGGCTATGTGGATGTGCTGATCCCCCGGGGCGGCGCGAGCCTGATCCGCACGGTGGCAAAGGAGGCCAGCGTGCCGGTCATCCGCACCGGCGAGGGCGTGTGCCACATCTATGTGGATGACGAGGCGGACCTGGACATGGCCGCCAAAGTGCTGTTCAACGCCAAGTGCTCCCGCCCCTCCGTGTGCAACGCCGTGGAGTGCGTGCTGGTGCACCGGGACGCGGCGGCGGACTTCTGGAAAAAGGCGCTCCCCCTGCTGGATGAAAAGGGCGTGGAGCTGCGGGCCGACGGAGAGGCTCTGGAGCTTCTGGGCACCCGTGCCCGTCCCGCCGCGGAGAGCGACTGGGACGCGGAATACGACGATTACATCCTGGCCGTCCGCACGGTGGGCGGTCTGGACGAGGCCGTTGATTTCATCAACGTCCACGGCACCGGCCACTCCGAGAGCATCCTCACGAAGAACTATTTCAAGGCCCAGCGCTTCCTGGACGCGGTGGACGCGGCGGCGGTGTATGTCAACGCCTCCACCCGCTTCACCGACGGCGGCGAGTTCGGCCTGGGAGCCGAGATCGGCATCTCCACCCAGAAGATGCACGCCCGGGGGCCCATGGGCCTGGAGGAGCTGACCAGCTGCAAATACATCATCTACGGCGAGGGACAGGTCCGGTGAGACCGCCCTATCCGTCATAAAAACGATTCGAGAGAAAGGAGCGTTCCCCATGGTATTTGAAACCATCGCCCTGAGCGTTATCACGGTTTTGCTGCTGCTTCTGATGCTGACCCGGAAGGCCGGGCACGTTAAGCTGCTCCTGGCGGTCCTGACCGCCGCCGCCTCCATTGCCTCCATGGTGCTGTTCATCCTCATGCAGCGGTCCAGCGGCGGCCCGGACGACGGGCAGGAGCTGTTTCAGCAGTACGTCCCCTGCGCCCTCTATCTGCTGGCAGCGCTGTTCAGCCTTCTGATGGCTGCCCTGAGCCGCCGGAAGCTCCGCATGGACAAGGCGGCAAAGGCGGTGTCCAAGCATCAGGCTCCCCCGCCGCCCAAGGAAGAGGCCGATTGATATAAAGCTGCGTCTCCGGGGCGGCTTTGGGCGCATCTTCTCTGCAAAGCGGCAGGTACGATAAGAATGGAGGACTCCGTATGCAGGAATATCTCCCCCGCATTCTGGGCTTTACCTGCCTTTGTATCGGCATCTGGGCGTTGAAAAAGTCCACTCCATGGAAGCTTTTGCTGACCGCCGGACTGCTGGCTACAGCGATATGGTCCCTTTTCTGGACGGCAACAGCAAAGCTTCTCCTCGCCTTTCCTGTGGCTGCACTTCTGGCTGTGGAGGTCTGGTGGCTGCCCCGAACCTATAATCAAATAACTTGAAAAGTGAATTTATCACTTTTCAAGTGTTACAGCGCATGTGCGCTGTGACAGGCCGCGGACCGCGGCCTTGCTTTGGATTTCATATTCAATCACTGTGCGCTTTACGCACAGCGGGCATCGCCCGCCTGAAAAATCGCATGCGATTTTTCAAGTGAATGGACTATATCAGCGAGATCCTGTGCCGCCCCTGGCCGCTCTCATCGTGCTGCTGGGCCTGCTGCCGCTGACCGGCATGGGCCGCCAGCTGTTCGGCAGGTATCCGCTCCCATCCCCGGAGCGGGAGGAAGGGTTCTTGGCCTGCGCTGCCGCTCTGCTGATCGGTATCAGCGCCGCCGCTGCCCTGATCCGTGTCCTGTGCAGACGATATCTTGAGAAAAGAGGTTGATTTCCCGTGAAAACATTTGGTTTTATCGGCACCGGCAACATGGGCGGTGCCCTGGCCCGTGCGGCCCGGAAGAGCCTGGCCGGCCAGCAGGTGCTGCTGTCCAACCGCACGGCGGAAAAAGCCCGGCTCCTGGCGGAGGAGCTGGACTGTCTGGCGGCGAACAACACCGCTGTGGCGGAGCAGGCGGACGTCATCTTCCTGGGCGTCAAGCCCCAGATGATGGCGGAGCTGCTGGCGGACATCGGCCCCGTCCTGGCCCGGCGGCAGAGCCGCTTCCTCCTAGTGACCATGGCGGCGGGCCTGACCATCGCCCGCATCCAGGAGCTGGCGGGCGGCGGGTATCCCGTCATCCGCATCATGCCCAACACCCCCGCCTCCATCGGCGCGGGCATGATCCTCTACACCTGCGGCGAGGGCGTCACCAAGCCGGAGGAGGAGGCGTTTCTGGAAGCCATGGCGGGCGCGGGCCGTTTCTCCCCCCTGCCGGAGAAGCTGATAGACGCCGGATCCGCTGTGTCCGGCTGCGGTCCCGCCTTTGTGGACCTCTTTATCGAGGCCCTGGCGGACGGCGGCGTGGCCTGCGGCCTGCCCCGGACCCAGGCTCTGGAATTCGCCGCCCAGATGGTGGCCGGCTCTGCCCGGCTGGTGCTGGAGAGCCGGCAGCACCCCGGCGTGCTGAAGGACGCGGTCTGCTCCCCCGGCGGCACCACCATCCAGGGGGTCCGGGTCCTGGAGAAAGCCGGATTCCGGGGCGCGGTCATGGACGCGGTCATCGCGGCCTATGAAAAAAACGCGGATCTGAAGTGAGCGGTCCGCACCAAACCATTGATATGCAGGAGGCTTTCTTATGGGTTTTCTCGATAAATTTCGCAAGAAAAAAACGGAGGTCACGCCCGGCGGCTCTCCGATCTACCGCTATGAGACCCCGGAGGACCAGGGTTGGCGGCCTCCCCAGGCCTACGGCACCTATGCCGAGGAGATCACCCAATACTTCGAGGCGCTGTTTCCCAACCGGGAGAGCTTTGTCTATCACGAGCTGATCTCCGATCTGGTCCACATCGATGTGAATATCCTGCGGCCCACGCCGGAGAAGAATTACTACGTGCTCTACACCACCGGCATGAGCGACCTGCCCATGACCCTGCCGGACGACCTGGCGGACCGGGAGGACCTGAAATACGCGGAGCTCTTTCTGTTCCTGCCCGGCGACTGGGACCTGGGCAAAACCGGCGATCTGAACAGCAGTCTGCCCCATTCCAGCTACTGGCCCATCCAGACGCTGAAATTTTTGGCCCGGTTCCCCCATGAGTACAAGACCTGGCTTGCCTGGGGCCACACCATGCCCAACGGTCCGGCGTACGCCCCGCTGTGCGACGGGCTGGGCTTCGGCGGCGTCGTCCTGGACCAGCTGGGCGGCCAACTGGCCTCTCTGGACACCAAGGACGGCACTCACATCAGTTTCCTCTTCGCCATCCCCGCCTACAAGGAGGAGATCGAGTATAAGCTGAAATACGGCATGGAGGCCTTGAGCAAACGCTTTGCGGAACAGGAGCTCCCCATGGTGCTGGACGTCCACCGGCCCAACTTCTGCGCCGATTTCAAGGAAATTCTGGACTGAACCTCCCCCCTCTCCATCAGAAACCGATCGTCTCCCGATAAAAAAGCCGGACCATGGAAGATGTTCCATGGTCCGGCTCTTTTGCCGCCCATATGGGGTCAGATCAAGTCTCCTTCGGAATGGTCCCGCAGGGGCAGGTCCCGGAAGATGGCGGCTTCGATGGCCTCATACTCCCCCGGTCCCCGGGAGCGGCGCAGCTTTTTGTCCAGCCGCTCCCTGTGTTCAAAGAGGTGGATCAGGTAGAACCAGACCTCCTTCATCCGCTGGGCCGCCGGGCCCACCTGCCCATAAAAGACCTGATACTCCCGGTACAGCGTCTGGGTAAAGGTCCGCAGCTCCTCCCGGGTGGCGGCGGGGCCGCCGCGGAGCTTCCGCAGCAGCCCCGGGTCCGCCACAGCGCCCCGGCCGATCATCACCGCATCCGCCCTGGGGAACCTGTCCGCAAATGCTTCCACCTCCGCCACCGTCCGCAGGTCGCCGTTGTAGCACACCGGGTTCCTGCTCTCCGCCAGAGCCTGGGCAAAGGCGTCCAGATGGACGGCCCCCCGGTATTTCTCCTTCTGCACCCGGGCGTGGATGGTCAGGCAGGCAATGGGATAGCGGTTATAGATCTCCAGCAGCCGGGGAAATTCCGCCTCCGTCTGGATGCCCAGCCGGGTCTTGACGGACACAGGCAGCCGGACCTTGGAAAACACCTGGTCAAAGAACCGGTCCAGCTCCTCCGGCTTTGCCAGAAAGCCGGAGCCCTTCCCCTTGGCCGTCACGGTCCCGGAGGGGCAGCCCAGATTCAGGTTCACCTCCGGATAGCCCAGATCCCGCACCAGCTCCGCCGCCCAGAGGAAGTCCTCCGCCCGGCATGTCATCACCTGGGGCACCAGGGGCATCCCGCCGTTATTGGCCGGGTCCAGCTCCCGCCGGTCCCGGTCTGTCAGAATGTGCTGTCCGGTGGGGGAGAAAAAGGGGATAAAGTACCGGTCCGCGCCGCCGAACTGTTGGTGCCACACCCGGCGAAACACCACCTTCGTAATGCCGTCCAGCGGGGCGAAGTCATAACGCCGGATCATTTCAGCTTTTCGTCCCACTCCGCCTGCCGGAAGCCGGTCAGCACAAAGCCGTCCCCCACCAGGATGGGGCGCTTTACCAGCATCCCGTCGGTGGCCAGCAGGGCCAGCTGCTCCTCCTCGCTCATGGCGGGCAGCTTGTCCTTCAGGGACAGGGCCTTATATTGCAGGCCGCTGGTGTTGAAGAATTTTTTCAGGGGCAGTCCGCTGGCCTGCCACCACGTCCGAAGCTCGCCGGCGCTGGGGTTTTCCAGCTTGATGTCCCGCAGCTCGTAAGCGGCGCCCTTGGCGTCCAGATACGCTTTCGCCCTCTGGCAGGTGGTGCATTTGGGATAGCAGAGAAATAACATGAAAAGTCCCTCCTGATATATTTTAAAATAAATGCAGCTGTTCTCCGGCCTGCCGGTCCTCAAACTCCATGAGGTAGGCCATTGCCTCCTTCGGCTCGCAGATGACGCCGCGGGCGCGGCACGCCTCCCGGAAAATCGCCGACAGCTTCGCGGCGTTTGGACTTGGACACTGGTAGGCGTTTCCAAAGGCGCGGATATACCGCTCCTTCATACCCGGAAAATGGCGGTCCAGCTGCTTGTAAAAATACTGCCGGTCTCCGTCCCGCAGCGTCACGCCCATGCCGAAGTTCACAATGACCTCCACCCCGGCGGCAAAGCACTGGTCCAAAAGGCCCCGCAGGTTCTCCTCCGTGTCGTTGAGGAACGGCAGGATGGGACACAACCACACGCCGGTGTGGATGCCGTGTTCCCGGCAGGTCCGCAGCATCTTGGCCCGCTGCTCTGTGGTGCAGACATGGGGCTCCAGAATGCGGCACAGGTCCTCGTCAAAGGTGGTGAGGGTGGTGCAAACCACAGCTTTGGCCTTGCTGTTGATGCTCTCCAGCAGGTCCAGATCCCGCAGGAGCAGGTCGGATTTGGTGAGGATGGACACGCCGAAGCCGTGGCGGTCGATGACCTCCAGGCAGCGCCTTGTCAGCCTTGTCTCCCGCTCCAGGGGCAGATAGGGGTCGCACATGGAGCCGGTGCCGATCATGCACCGGCGGCGCTTGCGGCGGAGGGCGTCCTCCAGCAGCTCCGGGGCGTTCCGCTTCACCGCCACATCTTCAAATTCGTGGTCCATCTGGTAGCAGGTGCTGCGGGAGTCGCAGTAGATGCACCCGTGGGTGCATCCCCGGTAGACGTTCATGCCGTTGCGGGCGGAGAGGATGGTCTTTGCCTCGATCTCATGCATGGGCCGCCCTCCTCTCCTGTCGGATATGAGTATAGCAAAAAGGCTCCGCAGGGGCAAGCCCCTCTTTGGAAAACGGTCCTCCTTTCCCGGGAAATGACAGGAAAAGCCCCGGAAGGCAATCCTTCCGGGGCACGGTTCAATGGCCTTTGTGCTTCTCCCGCTGTTTTTCCCGGCGCAGGGCAAACCGGCGGTCCTTTTCCGCCTCCCGTTCCTCCCGGGAACGGCGTTTTTTCGCCGCTTTCCCCTGCTCCTGCTGCAGCTTCAGCGCCTGCTGGGCCTTCGTCCCGATCCCCGTGTTTTGCAGCTCCCGCTTGATCCGGCGCTGCATCCGCTTGGGGCTGACCCTCCGGTCCGCAGGCTCCTCCGCTTCCATGGAAGGACTGAACCGCAGATGCCGCCAATGCTCCAGCAGAAAGGAGTAGACCTCCTGATCCCTCGGCTCCGCGCCGAACACGATCCGGCAGGCCTCATAGGTCCCGCCGCCTCCCCGCTCATAGAGTCCCACCCAAAAGGGGTTCTCAAAGCGGACGGTCAATCTGGCATATCCGGTTTCCATGTGCATGTCCTCCTTTAAAATGGTCGTTCGGAGAACGGACAACCAAGGAGGCAGGTTACTGATATCCGCAATGCGCGGATACGCCCGGACTACCGACCGGGCCGTGTTTTTATCTCCGCAAGCTCCATGATAAGCGCCGTCTGCCCCGCCGTCAAGCGCCGGGGCAAAAAAACGCCGCAAAGCATGGCCAGAGCCGCAGGAGCCGGTCCTTTTGCAGAAGCGGCGCCGCTCTCGCCGCGCCACTCCGCTTCAAATCTAATATTTATTGGGGGCCTTGTGCTGTCCGCACGATCTGATGCGGTTCAAAAAGTCTTTGCGGGGCATGGGTCCCGCCGAAGCGCCCCTACCGGCGGCCGCACCTGATATAGTCAGATACAGAGGGCCGCATACGCGGCCTGCCATGCTGCACAGCAGCATGGCGTTGAAAAGACTTTTGGGGAGTCTTTTCAACTGTGTCGACTATCTCGTCCATGAACTCGAAAAAACGCACGGGGATGGACGATGAAATTCCAATCAAGGCAGCGGTCCGCGGCCTGTCACAGCGCGCAGGCGCTGTGACACTGGAAATGTGAATGGATCCCGTTTCCAGTGATTTAATTATAGCATCCGCCGCCGATGAATTCACGCATCAGAGAGGTCCTCGGCACATCATCGGAGGGGATCGGCAAAAAGTAGTTCAGGAATTTCAGCAGGCGCTTTGCCTCGATGTATTCGTCGCAGTCTCTCGGCACGCCAAAGAGCAGCGGCTCCACATAGGGCTTCAGAAGGGCCGTCTCATAGATCAGCGCCGAGTTGAAGATCACGTCCGCACTATCCTGGAAGGGGAAAATGTGCTCTTCCTCTCCCTGTCTGACGGACGGCCACATCTGAATGGTCGCCCGGGCGCTGTATCCCCGGGTCCGCGCGTCCCGCTCGATCCTGCGCAGAAGGCGCACGTCCGTGGTGGGGATACGATTGTGGTCATCGATATTCAGCGTGGTCAGGCAGCTGATGTAGATCTTATACTTGCTCTCATTGGGCAGAGAGTAGGAGAGCTGGTCGTTCAGGCAGTGGATGCCCTCAAGGACCAGAACGTCCTGCTCGCCCAAGGCCAGGTAGTCCCCGTTGTATTCGCGCACGCCCTTCTTGAAGTTGAACTGCGGCATCTCCACGGTCTCGCCCTTCAGCAGCCGCGTCATATCCGTGTTGAACCGCTCCACATCCATGGCGTCCAGGCACTCAAAGTCATACTGGCCGTTTTCATCCCGGGGCGTCTCCGAACGGTTTTTGAAATAATTGTCCGTGGCGATGGCGTGGGGGCGCATCCCGCGGGCCAGCAGCTGCGTGGACAGCCGGTGGGAAAAGGTGGTCTTTCCCGAGGAGGAGGGGCCGGCGATCATGATGAACCGGACGTCTTTCCGCTTCGCGATCTCCTCCGCGATATCTCCGATCTGCTTCTCCATCATGGCCTCATGGGCCAGGATCATCTGCGTGGCATTCCCCTTGGAGACCATCTCGTTCATCTCTGCCACATTGGAGATCTTCAACGCCTCAGAGCGCAGCGTGGCGTCGTAGAGTTCCCGGAACACCTTCATAGAGGGCTTGAATTCCTCCAGCCGACGCGGGTCGCTCTGGGCAGGCATCCGCAGGACAAAGCCGCTCTCAAACAGCTCCAGGGCAAAATATTTTATATAGCCGGCGTCAGGGACCATGTACCCGTAAAAATAATCCGAGAATTCATCCAGGGAATAGATATTGACATGGGAGTTGATCCGGAAGCCAAACAGGCCCGCCTTATCATACATCCGCTCCCGCCGGAACAGCTCCACCGCGTCATCTGTGCTGACGGACTTTTTCCGAATGGGCGCCGCCTGCTCCACAAGCGTCCGCATGCGGGCCTCCACCCGGTCCAGAAGCTCCTGCGTCAGGGTAAACGCCCCTTTTGCCCGGATGAACAGCGCATGGCTGATGGAGTATTCCACGGAGATGCGCTCCACCTGATCCCGGCCGACCACATCGTAAAAGGCCTTCAGCATCAGGAAAACCGCGCTGCGCTCATAGGTCTGTATGCCCGGCTTATCCGCCGCCGTCACCATCTTCAGCGTGCAGTCCCGGTCCAGGGTCTTGTGCAGCTCGCAGAGCTTTCCGTTCCGGTTGACCAGCAGGATATCATGGGCGTATTTCTCCTGGAAATCAGCGGCGATCTCCCGGTACGTGGTTCCAAAGGGATATGTATACGCCGCTCCATCCACGGTCACTGTCATCAAGTTTGTCCGTTCCATCGAATGACCTCCTCAAACGTTCTGTGCATCTCTTAGGACGCGGTGCGGGTCCATAGGGGCAGCTGTGCCAGCCACTATTTTACTATCATACACCATATTGCGTGGAAATGGCTATCGTTTTTCTCATATTTGTTTTCGATTTTCACGGCGGAAATGGAACAGTGCCGGTCCACGCCCGTCATTTCGGCTGAAAATCCTGGATGATCTTCACCGTATACAGGACCACACACTGGTTTTTCAGGCCCTCGGACAAAAGCGCCAGCCCCGCGACGAGATGCGACGACAGAACGCCCGGACACAGCTTGACGATCAGGAGAATGGCAAAGCAGCTGGTGATCACGGCGATGATCAGGATGGGGCACCACGTCTCCAGGCCGAATTTCTTGGCGTCATAGGACATCTGCATCGCCAGAAAATTATCCACCAAGATCAGCATTCCCAGGCCCGGGGACAGGTATGGCAGGACGCTCTGCCTGCACAGCAGCACGATGGCGCCCAGCACCAGCAGGAGCAGCCCGCAGGCAAGGTCGTATTGGAAGGCCAGGCAGTAAAGGTCGCTGGAGAAGAACCCGATCATCTTGATGACGCCGTAGACGAGCAGCACCACGCCGCTGGTGATGCAGACCGCCGCCGGCGGGATCTCGGGAAGTATCATATACAGAACGCCCGCAATGTAAAAGACAACCGATATCATCAGATATCCGTTCCGTGCCAGCTTCACTCGTTTCAAGGAACCTCTCCCCTTCCTTTTCCACAGATGTCCCGCAAATTTCTATGTGCGCTGTTTTTTGAATCTCCGCCTGTCAGCGCTCCGCGCCGGAAGATGCCGTCTCTCTGCCCTCATCCTCCATCTGCGCCTCCCGCAGGGCCGGTGTGCGGTCCTTCTTTCTCCACGTTTTGGGCGGCGGGGCCTTTCTCCAATGGCGGCTGGTCCTGTTGAACAGCGGTTCGCACACACAGAGGATGGAGGGCGTGACCACCATGCTCATCACAGCGGAGATCAGCGCGCCCCGGGCCAGCATGGTGCAGATGGAGCCGATGAGGTCGATGGAGGAGACAAAGGAGACGCCCAGCGTGGCGCAGAACAACACCAGCGCGCTGGTGATGATGGAGGAATCCGAGGAGGAGGCCGCGATATGGATGGCCTCCATCCGGTCCTTTCCCTTCCGCAGCTCCTCCTGGAAGCGGGTGGTCATCAGGATGGCATAATCCACCGTGGCGCCCAGCTGGACGCAGCTGATGATGGTGGGTGCGATAAAGGGCACGGCGGTTCCGGTGAAATAGGACGCGCCCTGGTTCATGAAGATCGCCAGCTCAATGGCCGCCACCAGCACCAGCGGCACGGTGAGGGACTGGAACACGATGGCCACGATGAGGAAGATCGCCGCTACGGAGAGGTCGTTTGCCACGCTGAAATCCACGGCGGTGGTCTCGATCAGGTCGTTGGTCATGGCGCCCTCGCCGGTGATCATGGCCTGGGGGTCATAGGTCTTGAGGATGCCGTTCAGCGTCTCCAACTGGGCCGCCACCTCGTCGGAGGCCGTAGCATAGCTGGAGTTGACCATCATCATCTGGTAGCCGCCCTGCTTCAGCATGTCCCGCACCGCCTCCGGGATGAAGAAATCCGGGATACCGGTGCCCAGCATGGCGTGGTAGGAGACCACGGACGTCACACCCTCCACGTTTTTGATCTCATTTTCCAGGACGTTCATATCCGTGGCGGAGATATCGTCCCGCAGGATGATAAAGTGGGAGGTCGCCATGTCAAACTCATTCTTCAGCTTCTCGTTGGCCACGATGGAGGGCAGGTCCTCCGGCAGGGATTCGTCCAGCTTGTAGTAGATCTCCGCGTGATTCTGCGCATAGATGGAGGGGATGAACAGCAGCAGAAAGAGCACGAAAAACAGCTTCCGGTGGCGGAGGATGAAGGTATTGGCTCTATCGAAGCTGGGCAGCAGGTTCTTGTGGCGGTGCCTGTCGATCTGCTTGTCAAACAGCAGCACCAGCGCGGGCAGGATCAGCACCACCGTCGCCACGCCCAGCACGACGCCCTTCGCCATCACCAGGCCGATGTCCCGGCCCAGGGTCAGGCGCATGGAGCACAGAGCCAGGAAACCGGCGATGGTGGTCAGGCTGCTGCCGGAGAGGGACGTGAACGCCGCCACGATGGCCTTCGCCATGGCGTCCCGGTTGTCCTCGTAATGGGCCCGTTCCTCCTCATAGCGGTGGTAGAGGAAGATGGAGTAGTCCATGGAGACGCCCAGCTGCAAAACCGCCGCAATGGCCTTGGTGATGTACGAGATCTCGCCCAGGAAGATGTTGGTGCCGAAATTATAGAGGATGGCGATGCCGATGCCGCCCAGGAACAGGAAGGGCAGCACGGTGGATTCCAGCGTCAGCATCATGGCCGCCAGGGCCAGCACCACCGCCAGCCCCACGAAGATGGGCAGCTCGCTGTCCATCAGGTCCTTGGTGTCCTTCATCACCACAGAGAACCCCGCCAGGAAGCACCGCTCATTGCTGATGGAACGGATGGTATCGATGGCGGCCATGGTCTCGTCCGAGGCGCCGCCCTTCTCATACTGGATGATGATCATGGTAGCGTCGCCGGAGAAAAACATATCCCGAAAGCTGGCCGGGATCATCTCCGTGGGGATCTGGATGCCCACCATGTTGCTCACCCAGACGGCGCTGCTGACGCCGGGCACCTCCTTGATCTCGTTGATGAGGTCGTTGGTGTATCCGGCGGGCATCCCCTCCACGATGAGCATACTGGTGGCGGCCATGTGGAAGGGCTCCTCCAGCAGCCGCTCGCCCTGGACAGACTCCAGGTCGGCGGGCAGGTAGGACAGGATATCGTAGTTGACACGGGTGGCAATGAACCCCAGCGCCGAGGGAATCATCAGCAATACAGCGGCCAGCGCCACCAATTTCGGTTTTCGTGTCAGCCAGTGGGCAATTTTTTCAAGCAATGGGAACAGCCTCCGTTCTCAAAATGGCTGGATTCAATGGAAGATGCCGGTGACCGCATTCCAGAAGTCCTGGAACATCCGGGCGATCCGGCCCCAGAAGGTGGTGCTCTCCCCGGTGTTGACACCGGCCGCCTCCGTATCGCCGGAATCCGCCTGGATCTCCTGGGAGCGGATCAGGATCTGAATGCTCTGAGGCGCCCCGTTCCGCTCTGAGGTCAGGGAGACCGGCTGGGCGGAGGCGTCCATTAAGAGCATGTTGTTTATATCGCCGGTATACTCGTGCCAGGTGTCCTCAATGATCTCGTTGACAGCGTCCTTGGCGGTCTTGACATCGCCCACGGCGTCCGTGCTGTGGGCGGTCTTTCGCAGCGTCGCCGCCAGGTTTTCCAGGCTCTTCCTGGTACCCTCGTCCAGCTGGCTGCCGGAGGTCTTTGCCAGGGAGCGGAAGGAGGTCAGGAACCCATGGGTGTCGTCCACCGTGGCCACCATGTCCCGCACCAGGGTCTTGGTGTCCCGCAGCGTATCCCGCAGGCCGGGGACCTGGTCGTTGATGGTGTCGTCCAAGTCCTCCAGATCGTCCAGCAGGTCCTCCGCCCGGTCCAGGATGTCCCGGCCCACATCGGCGGTGCCGTTCAGGTGGCCCAGGGCGGTGTCGGTCTTCCCCACCAGACTGCCGAGATCGCCGGTCAGTCCGCCGCTGCCCATATGCTCCAGAAGCGCGCTGAGATTTTCCAGCAGGCCGGTGACCTTGGCAAGGTCATAGTCGCCGTTCAGCTCTGAAAGCAGCTTGCCGGTCTGGGCGTAGGCCGCTTTCTTTTCCAGGATTGCCGCGATGTCGGCCTGGGCGGGGTTTTGAAGCTGGTTGATGTCATTCAGCATCAGTATGGCGGTGAAGAAGTCCGCCTTGGTCATGGGCTTCTCCGTCCCGCCGCAGACGGCGGTATACACCTGCTGCATGACAAGGGCCTGCTCATAGGCGGCGGCTGCGGCCCGCTGCTGCTCGCTCCCGGCCTTCATCGCCGCCAGCACCTGCTGCAAAGCGGCTGCCTTATCCAGCGGCTGTCCCGCCGCTGCGGATTGCCGTATCGTCTCGGCCACGGCGGTCTCCACAGCGATGACGGCGGCCTGCATCTGGGCAAGCTGTCCAGCAGCCTGCTCCGGGGTGAGTGACATCCCTTTTTGTGCCGCCGAGACCATGATGGCGGCTGCGGCGAACTGCTCATAGCCGATGGCGCTGTTGACCGCTCCCTGGCCGTCAGTCCCCGCCACGGCGGCAAAGGCGCCCTCCAGCGCATTCACCTGCTTCAGCACCTCATCCAGCCGCCGGTCCTGGACCTTGATGTTTTGCTGTATCCTCTCCGGCAGCTCGGAGATCAGTCCGCCGTTGATGCGGATATCCAGCAGCTTCAGGGTGCCCCGGATCTCATCCAGGCTGGCCTGCAGCCTCTTCAGGTCCTCTCCCAGCTTTTTCAGATGGTCCTGCATGTCTCCGGTGCCGCCGCGGATAGTTCGGATATCCCGCTGCAAATCCTGCAGGCAGTCGTCCAGATCATCCAGTTCTCTCTGGAGGCCCACGGCGGTATCGGTCAGATCCGACATAGAATCCGTCACCTCGGTGACAGCGTCGTCCGCGTCGTCCAAATGGCCGGGCAGCGTGTTCAGCGAGCCGTTCAGCTTTTCCAGATCGTCCAGCACCCTGTCGCCGTCATCATAGATCTGGCCCTTTCCGGAGGAGATGGTATCCCGCGCCCGGTTCAGCTCATCCAGGCCGTCCGCGGTGGCCCGCAGGCTGCCGCCCAGGGAGGCAAAGGAATCCAGCAGCGTGTCCAGGCTGCCGGAGAGCTTGTTGTAGTCCTCCTCCAGGTCGTCCTTCCGCTGGGACAGCTTGGTGATCTCCTCCAGCTGGGCCAGGGTGGCGGGGACCATCATGAACGTCATGCCGCCGAAGGAGAAGTCCTCCGACCCCACCCGGATGACGAAATGCTGCTCCTCGCCGGGCAGGGCGATGAACAGCACCGACCGCAGGTTGCCGATAAGCTGCACCTGAGCTCCGGGCGCTTCCAGGGAGAGGATGTCGTCCTGGTTGAACATGGCCACGGCCTCCAGCGTATAGTTGTTCCGGGCGTATTCACCGGCGTTCTCATTGGGCACGATGTCCAGCTTGATCTCCACCACGCCGGTCTTTCCCGCCAGATCCTCCGCCTTGGCGGGCACGCCGTTGAGGGTATAGGAGATGGCGATGGTCCAGGGCAGTTCCGCAAAGGGCCGCGCGGTCTTGCCCTCAAAATAAAAGTGGGAGGGCGCGCCGGCGCCGTCAAATCGGAATTCGGTGGCGCCGTCCAGCCTTGTGGGCGCGGTCCCGTCGGTGAGGTTCACCACCTCGTCGTAGACACCGTAGTCCGTCAGCGTGGTGGCGCCGTTGAGGACATAGCTCTTTACCACACTGCCCTCGGTGAGATTGCCATAGTAGTCCAGGGTGGCATAATATGCCTCGTCATAGGACGGCGCCACACCGTCGCCGATCGGCTCCGCGGCAGACGCCGCCGGGATGACAGAGGCGGCTGTCAGGCAGGCCAATGCCGCCGCTGTCAGCTGCCGGACCTGAATGGGGTGCTTGGATCTCATAGGGAAATTCCTCCATTTCTCGATTGGTTTTACAGATGATTTTTGATGGAATGCTTTCGGCTGCTTTACTTTTCAGCCAATATCGGCTATACTGGCCGTGTAAAAAGCAGCGGTGGGTATGCGCACCCTGCCGCTGCTGAGGTCCCAGTCCATGGGGTATCGCGGATAGGAGGCAGGCATGAACCGGACGGAAAAGTTGATCGTGGACGCATTTGAACAGCTCCTGGCGGAAAAGCCCCTGAGCAAGATCACAGTGCGGGAGATCGTCGACCGCTGCGGCGTCAACCGGAACACGTTTTACTACCACTTTCAGGATATCCCCACCCTGTTGGAGCGCATCGTGAAGGAGAAAGCCGACGAGATCCTGCAAAATCATGGCCAGCCGGGGTCCCTGGTGGACTGCATCCACCTGATGATCCAATATTGCGCCTCCTACCGGAGGTCTATCCTGCACATCTACCGCTCCGTCCAGCGGGAGGTCTTTCTGCAAACGCTGGAGCATGTAGCGCTGTATGTGGTGGAGGAGTTCGTGACCGCCGCCACAGAGGATCTTTCCATCCGTGCCGAGGACCGTCAGCTCCTGATCCGCTACTACAAATGTACACTGATCGGCGTCATTCTGGACTGGCTGGACGCGGGGATGAACTATGATTTGCCAGCGGCCTCCGCCCGCGTCTGCGACCTGTTCGCCGGTTCCTCCAGGCGGGCCTTCCTCAAATGTGCCGCCGAACAGCCGCAGCTCTGAACGGCCGCCTTGCTGTTTTTCCGTTTCCATCCATTGCGGTTTTATTTTATCGGCGCTGAAAAAATGCGGCAATGGGCAAACCTCCTGCGGTTGTCTAAAATTTAGACAATTGCTCCCGTTTGCCTAAAAGCCGGGCGGAGGCCGGACCTCCCCGCAGCACAGCTGGGCGGCACGCCCGCCCCTCAGCGCCGAAGGCTGCCGGAGCGGACCGCTGCGCATCTGAAAACGGCCCTGGACGGGGACGGCACGCCGGTCTTTTCTTGTATCCCGGCCTGATGCAGAGGAACTTGAAAATCATTGAAAACCACCATCGTAAAAAGGACGATTTCTTTTGAAATCGTCCTTTTTACCAGCTCCGCCGGGTCCGTGGTGCCCGCAGGTGCGCACCCTTTTCGGCATATAAATGCATATTTATTCGGCATTTTGTCAAAAAATTGTCAGGATTCCTTAGTTAATTTAAAGACAATTGCACGTATCTTACAAAATTTTTTTTTGTGAAAGTCAAAAATTGCATGGTGCAAACAATTTCTGTTTGTTCGTCTAAAAAAGTTTTACCAGAATGTTGCATTTGCGTAAATCCAACGTTATACTTACGTTAACAAGGTTTGTACCGTGGTCCCACGGTACAGAGTAGAAGGAGGAGACCCCCGTATGAGCAGATTAGAGGTCAAGATGCCCGGTCAGGCACAGGCCGTGGTGGAACAGCTGTACCGCAATATGGAGCGGCGGATTGCGGCCAGTCCCCCGGGCCTGTGTCCGGTGGATATGGCCCTGAATTTTTTGAACCTGTGCCAGGCTCAGACCTGCGGCAAGTGCGTGCCCTGCCGCATCGGCCTCGCCCAGCTCTCCAACATGATCCGGGAGGTGCTGGACGGCGAGCCGAATATCAGCATCCTGCGCCGCATTGAAAGCACCGCGCAAGTCATCGTGGACACGGCGGACTGCGCCATCGGTATCGACGCTGCCAATTTGGTACTGATGGGCCTGAAGGGCTTCCGGGATGATTACGAGGAGCACATCCTCCACCACCGCTGCCTGGGAACGCTGAAAAACCCGGTGCCCTGTGTTGCCCTGTGCCCCGCGGGCGTGGACATCCCCGGCTATATCTCCCTGGTGAACGAAGGCCGCTGCGCCGACGCGGTGCGGCTCATCCGGAAGGACAATCCCTTCCCCACCGCCTGCGCCTACATCTGCGAGCACCCCTGCGAGGCCCGCTGCCGCCGCAACATGGTGGACGACGCGCTGAACATCCGCGGCCTCAAGCGGTACGCTGTGGACCACGCCGGAGATGTTCCCCAGCCGAAAAAGGCGGCTGCCACCGGCAGGTCCGTGGCCATTGTCGGCGGCGGTCCCGGCGGCCTCTCCGCCGCCTACTATCTGGCGCTGATGGGCCATAAGGTCACTGTGTATGAAAAGCAGAGCAAGCTGGGCGGCATGATGCGCTACGGCATCCCCAGCTACCGTTTCCCCCGGGAAAAGCTGGATGCGGAGATCGCATCCATCCTGTCCCTGGGCATTGAGGTACATACCGGCATCAAGGTGGGCCAGGATATCACCTTTGACCAGCTGAAAAAGGAATATGACTGCCTGTACATCTCCATCGGCGCCCATACCGACAAAAAGACCGGCATCGAGGGCGAGGACAGCGCGGGCGTCATCTCCGCTGTGGAGATGCTGCGCCGCATTGGAGACGAGGAGATGCCCGACTTTACAGGGCAGAACGTGGTGGTCATCGGCGGCGGCAACGTGGCCATGGACGTGACCCGCAGCGCTGTCCGCCTGGGTGCGAAAAAGGTCACCTGCGTCTACCGCCGCCGCCAGGAGGATATGACGGCCCAGCAGGAGGAGGTGGAGGGCGCCATTGCCGAGGGCGCCGAGGTCCTGACTCTCCAGGCGCCTCTGAAGATCGAAGCGGATGAGAGCGGCCATGTGACCGCCCTGTGGACCCAGCCTCAGATCATCGGCGAGATCGACAAGGCAGGCCGTCCCCGGCCCAACACCGCCGATGTGGAGCCTCTGCGCATCCCGGCGGACACGGTCATCGTCGCCATCGGCCAGGGCATCGAGTCCCGGGGCCTGGAGGAGAGCGGCATCAAGATCCAGCGCGGCGGCAATGTGGCGGCCAACACCAGCACCCAGATCCCCGATATGGAGGGCGTGTTTGCCGGAGGCGACTGCGTCACCGGCCCCGCCACGGTCATCCGCGCCATCGCCGCCGGCAAGGCGGCAGCGGCCAATATCGATGAATATATGGGCTTCAACCATGAGATCAAGGTGGACATCAAGGTGCCCACGGCCTGCAGCAAGGGTCTCCGGCCCAGCGGCCGCGTGAACCCCAGTGAGCGGGACGCCAGCGAGCGGAAGTGCGACTTCCAATGCATCGAGTGCGGCATGACGGACGAGGAGGCCCATCAGGAATCCTCCCGCTGCCTGCGGTGTGACCACTTTGGATATGGAATCTTTAAGGGAGGACGTGTGGAAAAATGGTAACGTTCAAGATCAACGACCGGGAGCTGTCCGCCGCCAAGGGCACCACCATCCTGGAGGCCGCTGAAAAGGCCGGCATCCCCATCCCCCATCTGTGCTTCCTGAAGGAGATCAATGAGATCGCCGCCTGCCGCATGTGCATGGTGGAGATCGAAGGGATCAACCGCCTGGTCCCCGCCTGCAACACGGAGGTTTTGGAGGGCATGGTCATTCAGACCAACTCTCCCCGCGTCCGGCAGGCCCGCAAGACCAATCTGCGGCTGATCCTCAGCCAGCACAACTCCAACTGCACGGTCTGCGTCCGCAGCGGTAATTGCGAGCTGCAAAAGCTGTCCCACGACCTGAATATCCATTACCAGCCCTACGATGTACAGCCGGAGCGGTCTCAGGTGGACCTGAGTGTCCCCATCGTCCGGGAGGCCAGCAAGTGCATCAAGTGTATGCGCTGCGTGCAGGTCTGCGACAAAATCCAGGGCATGCACATCTGGGACGTGGCGGGCACCGGCTCCCGCACCACGGTGGACGTCAGCTATAACCGCCATCTGAAGAATACGGACTGCACCTTCTGCGGCCAGTGTGTCACCCACTGCCCCACCGGCGCGCTGACAGTCCGGGATGACACCAACCGGGTGCTGCGGGCCCTGGCGGACCCGGAGGTCACCACGGTGGTCCAGGTGGCCCCGGCGGTCCGGGTGGCCTGGGCGGAGACCTTCGGCCTCACGCCCAAGCAGGCTACCACCGGCCGCATGGTGGCGGCGCTGAAGCGCATCGGCTTTGATTACGTGTTCGACACCAACTTTGCCGCGGATCTGACCATTATGGAGGAGGGCAGCGAGTTTATCGAGCGGTTCACCCACCGGGGTAAATACCGCTGGCCTATGTTCACCTCCTGCTGCCCCGGCTGGGTCAGCTTCCTAAAGACGCAGTTCCCCTCTTATAAGGAAAATCTCTCCACCGCCAAATCCCCCCAGCAGATGTTCGGCGCGGTGGCCAAGAGCTACTTCGCGGAAAAGATGGGCATCGACCCCAAAAAGATGTGCGTGGTCTCCATCATGCCCTGCTCCGCCAAAAAGGCGGAGAGCGAGTGGCCCTCCATGCGGGATGCCTGCGGCGATCCTGACGTGGATGTGGTCCTGACCACCCGGGAGATGGTGCGCCTGTTCCGCAGCGACTGCATCGTCCCCTCGGACCTGGAGGAGGAGCCATTCGACAGTCCTCTCGGCACCGGCACCGGCGCGGCGGTGATCTTCGGCGCCACCGGCGGCGTCATGGACGCGGCCCTGCGCAGCGCCTATTACCTGGCGACCGGCAAAAATCCCGATCCCGATGCCTTCTCGGCGGTCCGGGGCAGCAAGTCCTGGAAAGAGGCCACCTTTGCCATTCCCGGCGCCGGCGATGTCCGGGTGGCGGTGGTCAGCGGCCTGGGCAACACCCGGAAGCTGATGGAGGCCGTGGACAGCGGCGAGGTGGACTATGACTTCGTGGAGGTCATGGCCTGTCCCGGCGGCTGCGCTGGAGGCGGCGGACAGCCCATCCATGAGGGCATGGAGATGGCGGCGTCCCGCAGCAGCCAGCTGTGGAAGCTGGATGCAAAAGCGCCTATCCGGTTCTCCCATGAGAACCCGGATGTCCAGGCCCTGTACCGCGCCTATCTGAAAAAGCCCCTGGGAGAAAAGAGCCATCATCTGCTCCATACCAAACACGAATAAGGGGCGGGTCATGCCGCTGCAAGCAAAAAACAAGTGGGACGGTCATAGACCGTCCCACTTGTTTTTTGAGATTTATCCCACGATGTTTTCGCAGAAGCGGGAGAGGATCACCGCGAACTGGGCGCGGGTGGCGGTGCCGGTGGGATCCAGGGTCCCGGCGGCGGTGCCGCCCACGATGTCGTTGGCCACGGACCAGCTCATGGCGTCCCTGGCGTAAGCGGCCACGGAGGCGTGGTCCGGGAACCGGGTCAGGTCGGCGGTGCCGGAGGTCTTATAGCCCATTCTGGCCGCGTAGCGGTACAGGATGGTCACCAGCTGCTGGCGGGAAACCGCGCGGCCGGGGAAGGTGCCGTCGGAGATGCCGTTGTCCACGGCCCAGCTCCTGGCCTCCGCCATGTTGGCGGGGTCAGCGCCGGACAGGCGGGCCAGGATCATCCACAGCTGCTGGCGGGACACATCGCCGCCGGGGTTGAAGGTGTCGGCACTGGTGCCGTTCATGTAGCCCTTCTCAAAGGCCCAGTCGATGGCGTCCTCGGCCCAGTAGCCGTCGGGCACGTCGATGAAGTTCACCTGCTCTTCGACCTTGGCGAACACGGCCTCCACTTCCACCTTGCTGGCGGGCATGGTGAAGGTATACTTGGTGTCGCTCTTTTTCTTCAGCTTCACGCTGTCGCCGTTCTTGTCGGTGACGGTCAGCTCATCCAGCTCGTAGCCCTTGTCAGGCTTCACGGTGATGGTGACGGTGTCGCCCTTGGAAGCGCTCTTGGGGGAGACGGTCACATCGCCGTGCTTGCTCTTCTCCACGGTGATGGAGTAGGAGGAAGAACCGGAGCCGGAACCGCCGCCGGAGGAGGACTTTTTGTAGACGCTCACAGTGCAGGAGTCAGAACACACGACCTTTCCCTGGTCGGTGATGGTAACTGTGATCACAGCGTCGCCGGAGGCCACACCGGTGACAACACCCTTTTCGTCCACAGAGGCAATCTTTTTATCACTTGATGTCCATTCCACAACGCCATAGCTCTCCAGCTCGGACGGGGTGACGGTCATGGTCAGCGCAAGGGTCTTTCCCACCTTTACGGAACTGCTCGCCGGAGAGACAGAGACGCTGGCAGTCACAACGGTCACATTGCCCTGTTCATCCTTGGTCGTTGCCAATCCTTCGGGGATAAAGCTGGTTGTTGCCTGGCCGTCTGTTGTCGGCTCAGATTTGCTGTGCATGGGGTCAAACCCTTCAAAGGTTCCGCCGGTAACAGTGATTTTGGCGGTTCCATTTTTGAAGTTCGCATCAAGGCAGTTCAGCACAAAATCGTCCGGCTGAGCCGTGCTGTACTTCTGTTGGACGGAGAAGTGTCCACCCTTTACCGTCAATTCGCCCTCAAGCACATAAACAGCGTGGACATTGCCAGTAAAGGTGCCGTTCTCAATGGTGCATTTGCCGCCATCCTGCAGATCGACCGCATAGCAGTCATTTTCCTTCGCCTGCATGGTGCCGCTGCCTTTGATGGTCAAATTTCCGTTTGCCCCCACGCTGATAAGGGACCATTTGCCCTCACTTTCTTTCCAAATATCCTGTGTGTTATAAATCTTATGCTGGGCCAGGTCCAGGGTAATGGTTTTGTCGGTAACCGTCACAGGGGCGGTGAGGTCAACATCTTGCAGCAGGACCACAGTATCGTTGTCGTTGGCAGCATCAACGGCTTCCTGCAGGGTCTTGTATCCCTTCTTGCCGATCCTGGCGACAAATACGTCTGCATCCGTATTGATCTCGACGGTGTATCTGCCATTTTCATCAAGTGTAGTGGTAGGCTGGTAACCCTCAGCGCAGAACTCGGCGGAAACCACTGTGGAGAAGGAACCGCCGGAGACTACGGGGATTTTAGTTGCAGAGTTTTTCAGCTGCACGTTGATCGCCGCACTGCCGCTGGCACCGATAAACTCTCCGTCCTTGATCTCAATGCTCTTTACATGATTGCAGTCCCCATTACTGGTATACTCCAGCAGGGCATCCCCCTTCTCACTGACAAACTTTCCGCCTGTGACCGCAACTTGGATGTCACCCTGATAACCGGAACGGTTGATAACCGACAGCGCCGCGCCATCAAGCACATTGCCAGATGCCGCATACGTGTAATCTGTCAGTGTGTTTGTTCACGTTGCGGTGATCGTGCCGCCGCTGATGTTTGCAGTTCCGGCACAAATCTGGACCCCTACCAGGCCAGTGATATTGCCGCCCTCGATATTCAGGGTTCCGAGTTGAGACTGGAAAATACCAACGCCATCGTTGGCATCTGTATGGGTAATATTCGCACCATCATAAACGTTGATGAGTGTGCCGCCGTTGTTTGTGGTTGCATTCTTTGTTCCATTTCCAGCCACGCCATAATACAGGCCCTTCACAGTACCATAAATATCAGCCTGTGCCACATTGCCAAAAACGCCGACGCCAGCATAAGAAGAACTTTCGATCACCGCATCTTTCGCAATTACGACCGTGGCATTCACTTTATTGGACTGTTCCGCGGAATAATCTGCTTCCACACTGACTGCGCCGTTGTCGCTGGCAGAAAGTCCCGTTGTCTTGATCGTACCATTCTGGATGGTCAGCTTACCACCCTTTACCACAATCACAGACCCGCGGTTACCGCTTGTCTTTGTGTAGGTATTGCCTCCCAAATCGAGAGTGACCGCAGTGTCCGCTGTCTTTTCAAATTCAATCAATTCGCTGGAATTTTCAACGGATTTCAGAAGCTTTACGGTATCCCCGTCCTTGGCAACCTTAATAGCCTCTGACAAGGTAGTGTAGCCCACAGAGCCGATCTGGGCGACAGCGTTATCGGCAACGCCAATGGTATACTTACCATTTTCGTCCTGAACAGTCGTGCTGCCTGCGGGAACATAGTCCTTCACATCATTGGAGAACGTGCCGCCGGTCACCTGAACCGTTGCGCCTTCAGCTCCCTGCTTATTGATTACCGTCGAACCACCGGATGCTGTAAATGTACCGCCGGAAATCTCGACTGTACCCATATCTCCGCTGGCACCATTCATGGTTCCAATCGCCGTACTCCCTGTGGAGGTAAAGGTACCGTCAGTGATCGTCAGCTTTCCTTGGTTCAGGCATTCATCGCCAGCGGTATTACTGGTATCTCTTCCATTCAGCACAACCGCATGATTCGTCTGAACGTTAAACTCACCGCCGCTGATCTCTGCGACGTTCCAGTTCAGTACAGCAGCCTGATCCGTGTTGCTGAATGTGCCGCCGCTGATGGATACAGTACCGCCGTCATCATTCTTAATGGTATTCTTGCCGCCGGTAAAAGTGCCGCTTTCAATAGTCAAGCTGGGGTTTTCCGCATTTGTTCCAGAGACATGACCTGTTCTTTCATCGCTGCTACTATACTTCTGGTAGCCATTCTCGATCATGCTGGAATAAGTGCTTTTAGATGTTACGGCAACGTCCCCGCTGATGGTCATCGTTCCGTGATTCAAAAGGACGTACCAGCTGTTTCCATTGGCGCCGGCATTCGTCCCCGCCTCTTTACTGCGTGTATAAGAACCACCATTCAGAATCGCCGTTCCGTTGTTGAATACGGCGGCCCGGCCATTGCTCACATTGTCCACAGTGCCAGAGCCGACAACGGTAAGGGTGGCCTCCTTCGTTACATAGATCGTGTCCTTTACCTCACTTGCTGCATCGTTGGTCAGCTTTTTTCCATTGAGGTCAAGCGTAACTTCCTTGCTCGCAGGAATTACAACATTGGCCGTGATATCGGCATTCAGTTTGATATAGCCGCCCTTTTCGACCGCCGCAGTCAGCTCCTTCGCAGTGGCGACCACGTAGGGATCATCTTTCGTACCAGTGCCGCTCGCTTCCAGCAGCTCCGCCTCAGGGGTGAACAGCGCCATCAGGGCGTCCAGCTTGGCGGTGTCCAGCTCTCCGTCCAGCGCCCCCACAGCCTCCATCAGGCCGCGGACCTCAGCATAGACGGTGCCCACCGCGTCGGGGTCAGACTCCATCAGCGCCTCAACGGCTTCCGCCTCCGGCAGCGCATCGATGCGGGCCTGGAGCAGCTCCGCCTCGGTGGGTTCCACCGGCTCCTCCTCGGCTCCGGAACCTCCTGGGACCTCCTCACCGCTATCCGGCGCCTCTGTCTCTTCGACCGGAGCGGTCTGCTCCGTCTCCGGCTCGTTCCCCGCTGTTTCTTCCGCTAATGCCGTTGTGGGTATGAACGTCAACAACATCACGAATGCGAGGAATCCTGCTAAAAATTTGTTTTTCCTCATGTTATTCACTCCTTTTTTCATATTCCACCAGACATCATTCCCGGAGGAAAGTTTCGGGAATAGGATGCCCCAGAGTCCCTGCTCCCGCAAGGACCTCCGATATTTTCTCCTCTGTGGAAACACCCGATATTTCCGGTTCCACAGCAAAGACCTCTGTTTGATCCGGCGGCCGATACCTCTCCACGCGGTCAGGCTTGACCCTTCCAGCGCAGGCGGAACAGCCGCACTTCCGCAGCCCTGCCCCGAAGTAGATGGCAGTTCTTCACATATGCCCGCTGAGACACGCCCATCAGATTTTCCGATGGCTCCGTGCCGTCACCATCTCCGGGGGCAGCGGCCTGTTTTTGACTGGGTGCTATTATTGAAACAGGCCGGGCTTTTCGTTCTCCACACAATCGCTATAGAAAGCCATTCGCAATCCATCACCTCCCTCCGTTGTGTGGACAACATAAACATTTTGTCTATCCATCTGGATGATGCAATGCAAAAAAACAGTTCACTGCTAAGGCAGGGAGCCAATAGGACGCAGAAAAAACAGAACCGTTTACACTTTCACCATGCGACGGTTTATTTTGTCATATCTAAATACGAGAAATTATCTTGTCTTTACTGCGATTGCATGGTAAAATGAAAAAGCTAGTATGTATCTTTTCACATGTGCTGCGACAAAATGTTTACTTTGTCTACGACACCAGTTTCAGCCGGTCCAGCTGCCTCCGGTGCTCCGCGCCGGTGGAGACCAAGTAGATGCGGGTGGTCTCGATGCTGGAATGGCCCAGCACGTCCGCCAGCTTTACGATATCCTTACAGGCCCTGTAAAAGGCCGTGGCGAAAAGGTGCCGCAGGTTGTGTGGGAATACCTTGGACGGCTCCACGCCTGCGTGCCTGCACAGCCGCTTCATCTCCGCCCAGATCTGCTTTCGCGACAGGCTGCTGCCGCTTCTGGTGAGAAAGATCTCACCGGAGGCGGTCTTTTGCTTTGCGGCGTATTTCAGGAGCTTCCGGCACAGCTTGGCGGGCAGGAGAATGGTGCGGATCTTTCCTTTCAGCGAGATCTCCGCCCGGCCTGCCTTTGCCGCCTCTACGGTGATATACCGCACTTCACTGACCCGGATGCCCGTGGCGCAGATGGCCTCCATCAGCAGGGCCAGCCGCTCCTGTCCCCGGGTCCGGGCCGCGGCGGTCAGGGTGTCATAGTCGCTTCGTGACAGCTCCCGGCCAGGAGTTCGGAACATCTGCCGCTGGACTTTCAAAAACTTCACCCGGCAGTCCTCCCAGCCCAGGAAACGGAACAGGCTGTTGAGGGCTGCAAGCATGGCGTTGATGGTGGACGGCGTGTAATGCCGGGACAGCAGGCACTCCTTCCATTCCGTCACCGCCTCTTTCGTAACACACCTCCCATCCAGCCAAACGGCAAAAGCGCACACATCCCGCAGGTACTTTTCCACAGTGCCCTGGGCACGTTCCTCCGTGTAAAGATATCTGCCAAATCCATCCTGTTTCTCTTTTGTAAGCAGCTTTGTCATAGAGATCCCTCCTCTTTCGTGATGCTCTTATTCTACCTTGAGCCGAGGCGGTTATACGAGCAGCCGTTTCATCCCACCGGAGCCGCCGCAAAATTTCCCTGAAATCGTCTCATCTTCTTTCCCAATCCCGCGGGGCGTGGTATAATCAGTTTATCATAGTTGTTATAGTCAATTAACTCGAAAAATCGCATGGGATTTTTCAAGCAGGCGATGCCCGCTGTGCGTAAAGCGCACAGCGATTGACTATGAAATGCAAATCGAGGCCGCGGTCCGCGGCCTGTCACAGCGCACATGTGCTGTGACACTTGAAACGTGAATTGATCACTTTTCAAATGATTTGATGATAACAGGAGTTCTTATGCCAAACTGTTCCATCGCGCTCAGCGCAAATGCCGGCATCTCCCTGACATTTGGTCAGGTGCGGATCTGGGTGGATGCCGTGCATCAAAAAAAGACAGGCCCTTTCTCCACAGTGACCCCCGCCCTTTGGGAGCAGATGCAGCACTGTGCGGCCTTTGAAGCCCCAGATTTTATTTTTTTTACCCACTGTCACCCGGACCATTACGCTAAGCCACTGACGGAGCAGGCCAAAAAACGCTGGCCCCAGACCCAATTGATCCTGCCGGAGCCGGAATTTGACGACCAGCTGCTGTTGCGCGGGGGCGGCATCCATTTTCAGGTCTCCAGCCTGTCCTTTCATTTTTTCCACCTGCCCCACGAGGGCGCACAGTACACCTCTGTCCCCCACTATGGCCTGCTCCTATCCGACGGCAGGTTTCAGATCTTGATCCCCGGGGACTGCGAGCTGGCAAGTCCCGTTCTGGCACAGCGGCTCGCAGACGTTTCCGTCGATCTGGCGATCCTGGATTTCCCCTGGATCACCCTGCGGAAAGGCCGCGATTTTATCCAGCAGGTGATCCGGCCCAAGCATCTGCTGGTCCATCACCTTCCTTTTGCGCAGGATGACAGCATCGGATACCGCCGGGCCGCTGAAAAATCCGCGAAACTCCTCCCGGAGGTCCCGGACATCCGGCTTTTGACAGAGCCGCTTCAAATAGAAACACTGTAAAAAATCTAGTCGTTGAATGGATCGAGCTTTTAGCGCAAGAAAAATATTCAGAAGCCTTAGATCTTATTTTGAAAGATAATACACAAACAATAGACGGAACGATATGGATATGGGCACTGGAAAGACTGGAAGCAGCTGTTTTTACGTACGGTCTGCCGTGGTTTACAAAGGAGGATATGAACCGAGCGTTTGGAGCCGATTGTCCTGTTGACTATAAAGTGACTTCTATTCTGCATGATCCAGACAAGGACAGGCTGTTGGAAGATATCGAAGCATCCATAGACCTTTATGATGATGCCGTGTCGCCGGAGACGGCTCAAACATGGGGAACCACCAAATTGGATTATAAGAATATTATTGGTGATATTCTATTTGATGGGGTGCCTCTTGATGGAGCACGAAGCGATTTAACGGCTCTATTTTGGATCAAAAAAGTAAACGAAAAGGACATCACATTGGTCTTTCGTGATTTACATGTTATGTAAACTTTTAGTTTATCAGGCAGTTATCCATGGCAGATACCCGCTTATCTGGACACTTTGACGGAAGATATAGAAAGTCAACTTTGCATAACACCAAAAGTAATCATGGGTAGAAATTTTTCCGAATGCCACATTGACAAATCCACCGGCATCCGCTATATTATCTAATACAACTTAAAAAGGACGTTGAAGGGAAGAAAGATCAGCACTTCCCCATTTCAGAGAGCCGGTGGTCGCTGTGAACCGGTATGCGGTGCTGATGGATAACTGTTCCCGGAGTCGATGACCCGAACCCATGCGCAGTAGGGCCGTCCGGCTGACCCCGTTACAGGTCCAGGCCTTGTTGGAGGCTGCAGAGGGCTGACGCGCAAGCGTCCGCTAAACCAGGGTGGTACCGTGTAATTTTTTACACCCCTGACCAGACGATGGTCAGGGGTGTTTCTCTTTGCCCTCTGACAGATCGAATTTGCCTTTCAGGAGGAACACAGACATGAACGGATTTGAAAAGTACATCCCCTTCGTACCCCAGCCCATCGAAAACCGAACCTGGCCGGATAACGTCATCACCCACGCGCCCATCTGGTGCTCCGTGGACCTGCGGGACGGCAACCAGGCTCTGATCGATCCCATGAACATGGAGGAAAAGCTGTCCATGTTCCACATGCTGGTGGACGAGATCGGGGTGAAGGAGATTGAGATCGGCTTCCCCTCTGCTTCCGACACCGACTACGAGATCTGCCGGGAGCTGATCGAGGGCGGTCACATCCCCGACGACGTGACCATCCAAGTGCTGGTCCAGGCCCGGCCCCATCTGATCAAAAAGACCTTTGAGGCCATCCGGGGCGCCAAGCACGTCATCCTCCACTTCTACAACTCCACCTCCACCCTCCAGCGGGAAGTGGTGTTCCGCACAGACGTGGAGGGCGTGAAAAAGATTGCCACCGACGCCGCCGACCTGATCTATGAGATGGCAGGTCCGGTCATTGAGGCCGGAATGGACCTGCGCTATGAATACTCCCCCGAGTCCTTCATGGGCACGGAGATGGACGCCGCCGTGGACATCTGCGCCGCTGTTCTGGACTGCCTTCACGCCGACGCGGACCGCAGAGTCATCCTCAACCTGCCCACCACCGTGGAAAACTGCCTGCCCAACCAGTTCGCCGACGAGCTAGAGTACTTTCTCCGCAAGCTGCCTGGCCGGGAGCGGGCCATCATCTCCCTCCATCCCCACAACGACCGCGGCACCGGCGTGGCCACCACGGAGATCGGCCTGCTGGCCGGCGCGGAGCGTGTGGAGGCCTGCCTCTTCGGAAACGGCGAGCGCACCGGAAACGTGGACCTCATCACCGTGGCCCTGAACATGCATGTCCAGGGCATTGATTCCCATTTGGATTTCAGCCACATGGACCGCATCATCCAGCTGTACGAGCGCTGCACCAAGATGAAGGTGCCCGAGCGGCAGCCCTACGGCGGCGACCTGGTGTTCACCGCTTTCTCCGGCAGCCATCAGGACGCCATCAACAAGGGCTTCAACTATATGGAGGAGACCCACACCCACAAGTGGATGGTCCCCTATCTGCCCATCGACCCGACG
The DNA here is from genome assembly GCF_947631635.1 of uncultured Dysosmobacter sp. GTDB lineage: Bacteria > Bacillota > Clostridia > Oscillospirales > Oscillospiraceae > Oscillibacter. The sequence continues at coordinate 4,526 of NZ_CANRMB010000018.1, read as the reverse complement.
GACCTGGGCCGCGCCTACGAACCGGTGCGCATCAACTCCCAGTCCGGCAAGGGCGGCGCCGCCTTTATCATGAACCACAAATTCGGCTTTGACATGCCCAAGGCCATGCATCCCGAGTTCGGTGAGATCGTCCAGCGGGAGTCCGACAAGGAGGGCGTGGAGCTGAAGCCCGAGATCCTCTACCGACTCTTCGAGGAGGAGTACCTGAAGGTGGACGGCCCCTATCGCCTCATCAGCGACCACTTGACCTCCAATGTGGAGAACGGCGTGGCCGTCTCCCACTTCTACGGCAAGATCCGGCACAAGGACACGGTCTTTGAGGTCAACGGCGACGGCAACGGTCCCATCGACGCGTTCTTCAATGCCATCCGGCACGAGCGCATGAACCGCTACCACTTTATCGACTACAAGGAGCACGCCATCAGCCGGGGCTCCGACTCCACCGCCGTGGCGTATATCCACCTCCAAACCGCCGACGGCAAAGATGTTTTCGGTGTTGGCATGGACCCCAATATCTCCGTGGCGTCCATCAAGGGCATCATCTGCGCCATCAACCGCGGCAAGCGGCTGGAGTCCATGCGGAAGCACGAAGGGCAGTAAGGTCCAGGCAAACCATATGCGCCCTCCTTTGAATGCCTCTAAAAGGCGCCCTGTATTTCGCCAGTTTGAAACCCAGTCAGCATTGAAACGATTTTTGGATAAATCGAAAAATTAGCTGTTGACAATTCCCTGCCTGTCTGCTATACTGTCAAATGTTCCGGTTTGGGGGTATAGCTCAGCTGGGAGCCGTAACCGCGCAAGCGCGTACCCCCAAATGAGCGACAGCACAAGACCCAAACCGACAACTTAACATTGTTTCCTTGTTAGTTCGACATGAACAATTTTTCTCCTCGAAAGAAATTTTGAGGAGGCATACACGGGGGTATAGCTCAGCTGGGAGCCCAGCACAAGCGTGTAACGGCCCCCGTCCAAAATTAAATAAATGCACTTTCCCACACCTGGGGGTATAGCTCAGCTGGGAGAGCGCTTGAATGGCATTCAAGAGGTCAGCGGTTCGATCCCGCTTATCTCCACCATCTCAAGGGAAAGTGCTTTTCCTCGCTCCTGCAAAGGAGCGAGGTTTTGTTTTATGCGGCAATCGTAACGATGTCCGTTCCGAAACTGAACTGCTCAAAGTCGATATTGAAATCAATGTGCAGCTTATAGCCCCGGTAGACCTCCACCCGCTTGATCAGGCAGTTGACGATCATTTTCTTTGCCTCAAGGCTGGCCGCGTCGTACATGTCGGCCCAGGAAATGATGTCGTCGTATTGGGCGTTCAGTGACGCCATCACCGCCTGTCCTTCGTCATAGGCGGCCTGGGCCTCCTCAAGCTGTTTCTGAACTTCGAGACACTTTGTCTCAGCCTCCGCCACCATTGAGCCCAGCAGCTCCTTTGAAAAGGCGCTTTCCCCGCGCAGGGCCTTGATGACTTCGGCCTTTAGCATATCCAGCTCGGCGGCAGCCTTTGCGTGTTCAGCCTTGACGGTGCGGAGCAGCCCTTTCCGTTCCTCCATCTTTTCGCGGTATCGGACATTGACGATTTCTTCCTTGGGGATGGACTTCATGCGCTCAAAGATCTGGCGCACGATTTTATCAATGATACCGTCAAGGACGTGGGCTGTGTACCCTGTCTGGCCGTCGCACTCGGTCTGCTTGCGGGTTTTGCCATAGCAGATATAGCGGATGCGTTTGACGATCCGATTTGGATCTTCCTTGCAGGGGTACGCTTTGCCGCTGGTGGTGAGGTTGAGCCGGGAGCCACAATGTCCGCAAAAGACGTTGCCGGACAGGAGGGACTGGCCCCCTATGTTGCGGGGAACGGTGCGCTCCTGCTCGGAGGCGTTGGCCCGGTTGGTGCGGATATGCTGGGCGGCTTCAAACAGCTCCGGGGAAATGATTTGTAAGTGGGGCAACACCTGGGAGCGGCTTTCTCCGCTCCGCAGTACGCCGGTATAGGTGAGGTTGCAGATGATCCCCCGGATCGTGGCGTGGTGCCATTTCTTGCCCGTTCTGGCCCGGTAGCCCTGATTGTTCAGATAGGTTGCGATCCGCTGGGCCCCGTAGCCCTCCCGCACATACTTTTCAAAAATGATCCGCACTACGGCGGCCTCCGTTTCGTTGAGGGCCAGCTCGTAAAGCTCATGCTTGCGCTTGTTCAAACGACCGCTTTTTACAAGGTCGTACCCATAGGGAGCAATCCCGCCCTTAAAGCCGCCGTCCTCGACGATCTGACCGAGGGCGGTTTTTGTGCGGATAGAGGTTTTTTCACTCTCACCATCGGCTTGCCAGAAACGGATGTAGTTGGTGAGCTTGTCGGTATGATTGTCAAACCGCTGCTCCCCCTCTTGGGTGCTCCAGACCCGGACGCCGTTCTTCACGAACCATTCCACCACAAAAGGCGTTTCGTCCGCGATGCGCCCGATGCGGTCAAACATGAACACCAGCAGAATATCAAACTTGCCCTGCTTGGCGTGTTCCTTGATGATCTGGAGCTTATCGCGGTTTTCAGCGCGTACCTTATGGCCGGACACGCCGTCCTCCTGTTCTTCGTGAATGATCGTCCAGCCCTTTTCCTCCGCAAAGCGGTGACAGGCTTTACGCTGCATAGGGATGTCGGCCTGGCTTTTATCGTTGTAATCCACCTGCTTGTCGGTGGACACTCTGTAAAGACAATAAACTCGGTTTTCCATTGTATTGACCCGTCCTTTCAAAATGATTTGTTTTGAGAAGGGCGTTTCAATACACAGGAGATATGCACTTTTCAAGGTACATGAGGTTTACCCCCACATATATTATCCCTCTGTCCGGGGGATATTGCAAGGATGCCTTTGGGCCGGGGGCCAGGGGTGCTGGCAACAAAAGCCGAGAGTAGAATTTGTTTTACATGAGTGATGGCTGCCGGATCACCGGCATTGGCAAAAGTAGCGGAAACTTCGTAGCCGTCAATGGAAAAGACGGCATCACGTTTTGTCTTTGGCATGAGAAACCTCCTCGGAACAGTCGGATCGGCTTCTCCTCCCATAGTCCGTTTGGGAGAAATGCGGCTTACTCCATCAAAGTATTTTGGCCTTTGGGACAAAGTGTCTCGTTGTCAGTAGGGGCTCCGCTCGAAGATGGCCTTGGCCTCCGGGATGGTGTAGCAGTCAAAGTCATCCGTGAGGGCCGCCATCACACGGCGGATCTCCCTGGACGAAAAACCGCACCGATGCATCGCGGAAATAACATAGCCCCGACAGGCTCCATCGCTCCATGCCTCAGTGAGTTGGGCGGCCAATTCCTGCGTCAGACTCATATTGCAGACCTCCTTTATAGGTGGGGAGCGCCACGCTCCCGTGTTGACCCGTCATAAGACAGCAAATAACGGCGTGGCGCTCCCCGGTTGGTCGAGGGAGAAAAACTCCTCTCATATACCAAAGTCAGATATAGGCGTTTTGAGGGGGAGTAATCAGAAATTTTCTTTCAGATATTTCCGCATGGCCGTCAGTCCAGCCCGGACGGACTCACGGATAGAACTCCAATCCACTCCCTCGGCGCGGGCAATTTCCCGATAACTCATGCCAAGGATAACATGGGCGTCCACCCGGCGGCCCTGCACTTCCGGCAAGGTATTCAGCGCGTTCCACAGGTGATAAAACAGCTCCATCCGCTCCAAAAGCTCCTGGGGCGTGGGCTCATGCAGACAGGCGGAATATTCGATCCCGTCGTCACAGTCAAGGGAATACTGCGCCTTGTTCCGGGTGACACGGCGCTGGTGAGCGGCCTCGGCCCGTCTACCGGCCCGGAGCTCCTCGGCCACTTCGTCAGTGACCTCGATAAACTGATCCTCTATGTACCACGGGTAAAACTCCCGCAAATTGATGGTTGTCATTTGTAATTCCTCCGTTCAGATTTTGGGGTTGAGTGGTCTGGACGGAGGAACGGCGGGGAGCGGCACCCGACAGGATATGGGGAAATTCGACAAAGAAAAACGCCCGCCTGCACATGGCAGACGAGCGAAATAGAATTAAAAGAAGTATTTACATGATTTGCATATTCATCTTCATCGGCAGGGTATCCCGCTCGCTGGGTCAGGCTTTTTTTGAGCGGATTACCTTTGTCGGATTTTGTCGATATAGAATTGGCTTCATGGCGGCTACCTCCTGTTAGCCGCCGTAGCTATGAGCGATCAGCCATTGCCTCGATTGTGAGATAAAGAAAACAGCGGCTTTGATCTGTAAAAAAGCAGAGCCGATAACAGCAGTTTGAAATCTGCTTGTTATCGGCTCTGCGTCTGTGCGTCTGGCTCAATTACAACCTCGATATTCAGTTCTTTCTCGTTAATGATTGTTTCGTGTTTGCACTTCGGACAATACAGAGGAAAATTTTTTAGTTCCGTATCATTTCGTACTCGTGTGCGGGTTTTGTTCCCACATACAGGGCATCTTACCCAATATTCTTTTTTCACGCTATCCATCCGACATTCACCTTACCATATTTCTTGCACC
>NZ_CANRMB010000017.1 GCF_947631635.1 uncultured Dysosmobacter sp. | reverse complement strand
ATTTCTTCCATGCCTCTTTTGTCTGTTTCCTCATATCCCTTATTATATCATCAAATCTTTATTTTGGACACTCCCCGCTTGGCGCCGCGGGACATAAAAAGAGGGCATCCGGGAAACCGGATACCCTCACAGCGGTGGACTTACGCTTCCAAACTGCTGCTTCCGGCCAGCAGGTCCGTCAGCCCCTCGATGCGTTCCAGCGGGAACGGCGGCGAAGCCAGAGGCTTCATGGCAATGGACAGCAACTTTATGGGATTGTCGTCCGCCGCCACCCGGTTGGAATTCAGCCTGCCGCAGCGGCGGCAGCGGTGGATCAGCGCCCATTCACCGCCCTTCCGCACCCATACGCCGATCGGCTCCATCTGTCCGCCGCAGTCCGACATGCGGTCGCCCGGCTCCTTGTCCACATGGAGGCTGGTGAGGCAGTTGGGGCAGTGATTCCGATGGCCGCTTCCAGCGCCTTCCGGCACCACCAGCCTTCCGCACGCCTCACAGGTAAATACCTCCCGGCAGGCGTGGGTCCTGTAATATCCTTTTTTAAATGACTTTTGTTTCCTTCCCTGATCCATAGGGGTGTCCTCCTCAAAAATTCATAGGTTTCTTTTGGGAGGCCTGTGATGGTCCGCGCAAACCTCCCGGTCAGCGGACAACCACCGTATCAAAATAATACTTCACAAGACATGCTCCTTTTTGATCAATTTGCCTGCGGCACAGCCTGATGATAGCATAGATGCCGCCTGTACGCAATCCCATCCCTGCGCCTTTTCCCGGAAATCCCGGCCCCTGTCGGAACTGGGCGGATTTTCCCTTGCATTTTTTCCGCAGCGAGGCTATAATTCAATACCATAAAGCGATAAATCACGGACAGGAGGGCTTCCCATGAATTTCGTCTTTATCTCCCCAAACTTTCCCGAGGCATACCGCTGGTTCTGCATCCGCCTGCGGGAGAACGGCGTCAATGTGCTGGGCGTGGGCGACGCCTCGTATGACTCCCTGCACCCGGACCTGAAAAAGGCGCTGACGGAGTACTACCGGGTGGACAGCCTGGAGAACTATGACCAAGTCCTGCGGGCCGTGGGCTACTTCACCGGGCAGTACGGCAAGATCGACTGGGTGGAGAGCAACAACGAATACTGGCTGGAGCTGGACGCAGCCCTGCGGACGGACTTCAATATCACCACCGGCCTGAAATCCCATGAGATCGAAAAATACAAGAGCAAGCTGGCCATGAAGGCGTACTACCGGAAGGCGGGGGTGCCCTGCGCCAGGTGCGCGCCGGTCACCACGGCGGAGGCGGGCTTTGCCTTTGCCAGGGAGGTGGGGTATCCCATCATTGTCAAGCCGGATAACGGCGTGGGGGCCATTGCCACCTGGAAGCTGAAGAGCGACGAGGACATGGCCGCATTTTTTCAGGACCCGCCCGCCGTGCCCTATCTGATGGAGGAGTTCGTGTCCGGCTTCGTTACCACCTATGACGGCGTGTGCAATTCCAAGGGGGAGGTCCTTTTCGCCGCCAGCCACATCACCCGGAATTCCATCATGGACATGGTGAACGAGGGCGTGCCCACCTATTATTACGTGGACAAGGAGGTGCCCGCCGATATGGAGGTGGCTGGAAAGGCCACGCTGAAGGCCTTCGGCGCGTCCAGCCGGTTCTTCCATCTGGAGTTTTTCCGCCTCACCGAGGGCAAGGAGGGCCTGGGCCAAAAGGGCGACATCGTGGCTCTGGAGGTCAACATGCGTCCTGCCGGCGGATTCACGCCGGATATGCTGAACTTTGGCCAGAGCGCCGATGTGTATCAGATCTGGGCGGACATGGTGGCCTTCGACGAGTTGCGGCATACATACGACGGCCCCCACAGCTACTGTGTATACGCCGGACGGCGGGACGAGAACCACTACGTCCGCACCCTGCCGGAGCTGGAGGAGCAATGCGGCGCCCATGCCCGGCTGTTCACCCGGATGCCGGACGCCCTGGCGGGCACCATGGGCAACCAGGTGGCCATCGCCTGTTTCGACACCTTGGAGGAGGTGGACGATTTCGTTCAGACTGCCTTTGAGCTGGCCCCGGCGGAGGTGTGATCACACAGGGAAACGAGGAGCGCCTGAAAAAGGCGCTCCTCGTTTTTCGATAGGGTGCTTCCGTCACTGGACCAGATCCAGCTGGTCCAGATCCAGCCAGACGTCGTTGACCCGGATGGCCTCCACCGCGGCAGGGTTCAATACCCGGTGGAAGGGGCCTGTTTTGGTGGAGCCGCCCCAACTGCCATCCTCCTGTTTTTCCAGACGGCTGCCATGCTGGCTGGCAATGCCCGCGGCCTCCTGCCCATTGATCCGGAGCGCCTCCAATTTTGGACCAAAATCGTTTCCACTATCCTCGCCATCCTCCTCCGGCAGCGGTTCCAGGCCCGCAAAAGCGACCTCGGCATAGAAGGGAGAGATGGTGACCTTTGTGACCCGGATGGGAACGCCCTCCATGGGTTCCAGGGTCACATCGCCCTCATAGACCAGCTCCACGGATTTTTTCTCCACAATAAACGTGAATTCAAAGGGACCCTTCAGCGTGGTATTTCCACATTTCAGATTTTCCAAATGAAGTGTCAACTCGTCCTGGTCATTTTGGGAGGTGATGGAGTTGTTCTGCACCTGCAAATAGCAGGTATCCGTCTGCCGGTTATAGAGATACGTGATCGTTGGACGCCCGATAAAGGACCGCACAGAGTCCATGTACTTCTGCAGATCAGCATCCGGCAGATCTGGATGCGCTTCCCGGAGAGCGGACTCCATCTGGTGCTCTGAAAACCAGAGCCAGGAGTCCCCGCTGCTTTCATCATAGTAGGTGGGCATCTCGGCTCCATCCATCGACAGGGACAGCATCAGCGTGCCTCTATCCCACAGTGCTCCATGCAGCGTCATGGTCACGCCGTCCACCGTCTGGCTCTGACCGATGACCGTGCCCATGCTGGACAGCAGGTCCTCGGAGGCCTCCGGAGTCTGGACATCGGCGGCTCTGTTCCAGAACCACTGGGAGAACTGCCCGGTGACAGCGGCATAGCCGCAGGCGGACAGCACCAGCGCCGCCGCGATGACCGCCGCCGCCCAGCGGCGCTTCCGCCTGCGAGGCAGGGCGGCGCGGACCTTTTTTTCGATGCGGGCGCGGGACATCTCATCCAACGGGGGAGTATCGGTCTCCAGTTCGCTGGTCAGTTCATACCACGCATTCATAGGGGCACCTCCTTTTGCAGCAGCTTCCGGACCCGGTGGAGCCGGGCGCGGACGGCGGATTCCGTCAGCGCATACCGAGCGCCGATCTCCGCCGCCGTTTCCAACAGCAGATAATGCCGGAGAAAGATCTCGCCGTCCGGCGGGGAGAGGGCGCGGATGTATTCCGCCAGCAGGGAGCCAAGCACATGCTGTTCCAAAAACGCGGAGTCCTCAGCGTCATTGTCGAACAGCGGCGCCTCTGCCCGGCGGCGCAGGACCCGCCAGCGGTCGATGGCCAGATTCCGGGCCGTGGTGATGACGAACCCCCGCAGGGTCTCCGCCGCCAGGGAATCTCCGGCCTGCCAGATCTTGATGAGGGTGTCGGCGGCGATCTCCTCGATATCCTCCTGCCGTCCCGGCAGCACCCGTCCGGCAATGGCCGCCGCCAGGGGCGCGTACCGCGCGGTCAGTTCTGTCAGCGCCGCGTCGGGGGTATGGTCCAGCTGTGTCAGCAATTCCTGATCCGTCATCCGTTGGCCTCCTTTCTCCTTCATAATGGATACGATGGGAAACTGCAAAACGGTGCAACATTTAAAAAATTTTATTTGTCCCGCTGGGGATAGAAGAATATAGTCAATGAACTTGAAAAACAGCAAAGCTGTTTTTCAAGCGGGCAATGCCCGACCTGTGCAAAGCGCACGGTGAATGACTATGAAATCCAAATCAAGACCGCTTTTGCGGCCTGCCACAGCGCATGCGCGCTGTGATACTTGAAAAGTGGTTTTACCACTTTTCAAGTTATTTGATTATAAAACCGCCCGGCGGGAGTGCCGGACGGTTTTGTTGTTTTATACCCGGCCCATGGCGGTGAGAAAGTCCGTCAGGGCGTCCTGGGGCGTTGGGCCGCTTCATCCTCCACGGCGGAGAGGTACAGGGTGCGGCCATCCTTTCGCAGGGGGAGGACCAGAGCGGAATAGCTGTTCCGGTAAGCGAGAACGGCATTGTCATAGCCGTTCCAGCCATGGTTAAAAGCACCGAAGCTGCACGGGCCGTGGGTCCAGCCGCCCAGGGACTCGTCAAAGTACATACCCAGGTCACTGTGGTTTTGGAAGGTCTCAGCCTCGATGACGATGCGGCCGTCCAGATCGAATTGATCCTACCCCAGTGTATAGATGCGCTTGCCAGAAAGTTCAACTGTGACGGCTTCGATTTGTTCGCCGGTGTCCGGGTCGTAGATGCCGCCGGTGTAGCTGTGTCCGCCGATGTCCGCGGGGATGGACACCATGGGCAGAACTACCGCCAGGAAAGCAACGAAAATCACCAGAAGAAACAAATTTTTGCGGTCTTTCATAGAGGCCCCTTTCCCTGTGTCAACTCCTGTTTTCGGGAATTTTAGACGCGGGTCACGCCGGAGTCGTAAGCGGCCTGCTTGACAGCAGAGGCTACAGCGGTCTTGACCCGGGGATCGAAGGCGGCGGGAATGATGTAGTCGGCGGACAGCTCCTCGTCAGAGATCAGCTCTGCCAGAGCGTGGGCGGCGGCGATTTTCATCGCGTCGTTGATGTCGCTGGCCCGGGCGTCCAGAGCGCCCCGGAAGATGCCGGGGAAGGCCAGCACGTTGTTGATCTGGTTGGGGTAGTCGCTGCGGCCGGTGGAGACCACCGCCGCGCCGCCCGCCTTGGCGTCGTCGGGGAAAATCTCCGGGGTGGGGTTGGCGCAGGCGAAGATGATGGCGTCCCTGTTCATGGTCCGGACCATCTCCGTGGTGACCATACCGGGGGCGGACACGCCGATGAACACGTCGGCACCCACCAGAGTCTCCGCCAGGGTGCCGGGCTTCTTCTGGAGATTGGTGACCTGGGCCATCTCCTCCTTGATCCAGTTCATGCCCTCGGCGCGGCCCGCGTAAATGGCGCCGCGGCGGTCGCAGAGGGTGACGTTCCTGGCACCGGCGGAGAGCAGGAGCTTGGTGATGGAGATGGCGGCCGCGCCCGCGCCGTTGATGACGATGCGGACCTCTTCCAGGTTTTTGCCGACGACCTTCAGCGCGTTGGTCAGGCCCGCCAGGGTGATGACGGCGGTGCCATGCTGATCGTCGTGGAAGATGGGGATGTCGCAGCGCTCTTTCAGCTTCTGTTCGATCTCAAAGCAGCGGGGAGCAGAGATGTCCTCCAGATTCACGCCGCCGAAGGAACCGGCCAGCAGGGCCACGGTGTTCACGATGTCGTCCACGTCCTTGCTGCGGACGCATAGGGGGATGGCATCCACACCGCCGAAAGCCTTGAACAGCACGCACTTGCCCTCCATGACGGGCATACCGGCCTCGGGGCCGATGTCGCCCAGGCCCAGAACGGCGGTGCCGTCGGTGACCACAGCCACGGTGTTCCAGCGGCGGGTCAGCTCATAGCTCTTGCTGACGTCCTTCTGGATTTCAAGGCAGGGCTGAGCCACACCGGGGGTATAGGCCAGAGACAGCGCCTCCTTGCTGTCCACGGCGGCCCGTGGGGTCGTCTCCAGTTTTCCCTTCCACTCATAATGCAGGCGGAGGGATTCCTTTGCATAATCCATAGTTCCAAGCTCCTCTCGTATCTTGAAAAGTCGTACCCATTTTACGGGAAAAACGGTCCGCTGTCAATTCTGTTTCAAAAATACTTGAAATCCCAGATTTCCTATGGCAGAATAGAGAGGCAAAGGAGGGTATGGATATGAAGATTTCCACCAGAGGGCGGTACGCCCTGCGGCTGATGATGGATATTGCGTCCCATGACCAGGAGGGGTATGTGTCCCTGAAGGACGCGGCGGCGCGGCAGGAGATCTCCATGAAGTACCTGGAACAGATCGCGGGAATGCTGTCCAAGGCGGGGATGCTGCACAGCGGCCGGGGAGCCCAGGGCGGCTACCGTCTGGCCAGGGAGCCGAAGGACTATACCGTGGGCAGTATCCTGCGGCTGACGGAGGGCAACCTGGCCCCGGTGTCCTGTCTGGAAGGGCCGGAGAACACCTGCCGACGGTGCGGTGAATGCCCCACGCTGGATTTCTGGACAGGGCTGTACGCCGCGGTGAATGACTACATCGACCGCTTCACTCTGGCGGACCTGCTGGCGGAGCAGGCGAAAAAGCAATAACGAAAAGGGGAGGACCGGCAAACTGCCGGTCCTCCCTTTGGTTCCAGCGGGAAGTTACAGGGACTTCTCGTAGGACTCGATCATCTTCTTGACCATCTGGCCGCCGACAGAACCGGCCTCACGGCTGGTCAGGTCGCCGTTGTAGCCCTCCTTCAGGTTGACGCCAACCTCGGAAGCGGCCTCCATCTTGAACTTATCCATAGCGGCACGGGCCTCGGGAACGTTGATCTTGTTAGAATTCTTGCTAGACATAATCCATTCTCCTTTTCATCTATCAAACTTGAGTGGGTTTACTGGGTATCGCGAGCATAGTTTGACTCGAAAGAACAGGAATATGCCGTTTTTTTGCCGGAAATTTTTGCTTGCAGCATTCTGCGGATCTGGTTCAGATTCAGATCCATATGCGCGGTCATTCACGGAATGCTCAAAATATTGATATTTTAAATCAATATTTTGAACGATATTTGCTTTTTATCTTTTTGCGGCGGGCGATGCTGGCGGCGCGCTGCCATTGGACAAGCTGACGCGGCCAGGTCAGAGGCTGGGCCGGTCACGGTCCGGCAAAAAGCACAGATGCCCCGCCTTCCGAGTGGCGTTGAGGTCGATGAGCCGCTGGTTGCGGCTGCCCCGGAAGCGCAGGGAGATATCCTTCAGCTCCTCCACAAAGCGGCCGTCCACCAGAACGTTCAGCAGGGACAGCATCTCGTCCGTCACCTCGCACCGGGGATGGGAACCCTCCGTCAGCAGCTCCTCATAGGTGAAGCCGGAGAAGCCCCAGATGTTCTTCTGGGGATACGCCGCCCGCACCCGGCGAAGGAAGGGCACCAGCGCCCGTTGGTTTTCCGGCTCAAAGGGTTCGCCGCCCAATAGGGTCAGGCCGTTGATATAGCCTGGCTCCAGCAGGGAGAGGAGATATGCCTCTGTCTCCGCTGTGAAGGGCTGGCCGTAGTCGAAGGCCCAGGTCTGAGGCTGGAAGCAGTTTTTGCAGTGGTTGGTACAGCCGGAGACGAACAGCGTCACCCGGACGCCCTCGCCGTTGGCGATGTCGCAGTTTTTGATTTCACCATAGTACATAGTGTGTCTCCTCAAAACATCAGTCATGCAGGCCTGCATAAAAATAGACAAATGCAGCCACAAAAGAAGCGGCTCGGAAATGGACAGCATGTGCGGACAGACCCGGCCCCCGAAAAAGCCGCAGCAGAGCGGCCATGGTCCCCATACAAAAGACGATCTCTTCCACCAGCAGGATGACGGGCCGAAATGACAAGACCGGAAGATACCCAGCTATCCGAAACAGGAGAATGGCGCTCCAGACCGGTTCCTGCTGCATCCAAAACAGACCGTTGAAGATCTGCGTATAGGCCTTTTCCACATGCCGGGCACCTCTCCAAGATAGGAGACAGGGCGGGGCTTTCCCCCGCCCTGTCAGCGTTATGATATCACAGGTGCAGTACCCGGTCCCGGATCTCCTGGGTCCGGCCCTGGTTCCAGAACTGGGTGCCGATGTAGCCGCAGGTCCGGCGGGCCACATTCATCTTGTCCTGGTCGGTGTTGCCGCACTTGGGGCACTTCCAGACCAGCTTGCCGTTCTCCTCCACGATCTGGATCTCACCGTCCCAGCCGCAGACCTGGCAGTAGTCGCTCTTGGTGTTCAGCTCGGCGTAGATGATGTTGTCGTAGATGAACTTCATCACCTGAAGCACCGCCTCCAGGTTGTTCTGCATGTCCGGCACCTCCACATAGCTGATGGCGCCGCCGGGGGACAGATGCTGGAACTGGGCCTCAAATTTCAGCTTGTCAAAGGCGTTGATCTCCTCGGTGACGTGGACATGGTAGGAGTTTGTGATATAGCCCTTGTCGGTGATGCCCTCGATGACGCCGAAGCGCTTTTGCAGGCACTTGGCAAATTTATAGGTGGTGGATTCCAGAGGCGTGCCGTACAGGGAGTAGTCGATGTCCTCGGCGGCCTTCCACTTGCGGCAGGCGGCGTTCATAGTCTCCATCACCTGCAGGGCGAAGGGGGTGGCGGAGGGGTCCGTGTGGCTCTTGCCGGTCATGAACTTCACGCACTCATAGAGACCGGCGTAGCCCAGGGAGATGGTGGAGTAGCCGTGGTACAGCAGCTCGTCGATGGGCTCGCCCTTTTTCAGGCGGGCCAGGGCGCCGTACTGCCACAGGATGGGCGCCACGTCGGAGAGAGTGCCCAGCAGACGCTCATGGCGGCACCGCAGGGCCCGGTGGCACAGCTCCAGACGCTCGTCAAAGATCTTCCAGAACTTGTCCAGATTGCCGCCGGAGGAGAGGGCCACGTCCGGCAGGTTGATGGTCACCACGCCCTGGTTGAAGCGGCCGTAGTACTTGTGCTTGCCCGGCTCGTAGTTGCCGGCGTTGGCGATGTTGCCGATGCCCGCGTCGGTAAAGCGGTCCGGCGTCAGGAAGGAGCGGCAGCCCATGCAGGTGTACACGTCGCCCTTCAGCTCCAGCATCTTCTTCTCGGAGATATAGTCCGGCACCATGCGCTTGGCCGTGCATTTGGCGGCCAGCTTGGTCAGGTAGTAGTAGGGGGAGTCCTCGTGGATGTTGTCCTCCTCCAGCACGTAGATCAGCTTGGGGAAGGCGGGGGTGATCCACACGCCGTCCTCGTTCTTCACGCCCTGGTAGCGCTGCTCCAGGACCTCCTCAATGATGAGGGCCAGGTCCCGCTTCTCCCGCTCGTTCTTGGCCTCGTTCAGGTACATGTACACGGTGACGAAGGGGGCCTGTCCGTTGGTGGTCAGCAGAGTGACCACCTGGTACTGGATCATCTGCACGCCGCGGTTGATCTCATCCCGCAGACGGGCCTCAACCAGCTCGGAGATCTTCTCCTCGCCGGGGTCGGCGCCGATGGAGGACATCTCCTGCTCCACGATCTTCCGGATCTTCTTCCGGCTGACATCCACGAAGGGCGCCAAGTGGGTCAGGGAGATGGACTGTCCGCCGTACTGGTTGGACGCCACCTGGGCGATGATCTGGGTGGCGATGTTGCAGGCGGTGGAGAAGCTGTGGGGCCGCTCAATGAGGGTGCCGGTGATGACGGTGCCGTTTTGGAGCATGTCCTCCAGGTTCACCAGGTCGCAGTTGTGCATGTGCTGGGCGTAGTAATCCGTGTCGTGGAAGTGGATGATGCCCTCCCGGTGGGCCTCCACGATGTCGGCGGGAAGCAGCAGGCGCTCGCTGATGTCCCGGGAGACCTCGCCGGCCATGTAGTCCCGCTGGGTGGAGTTCACCACGGGGTTCTTGTTGGAGTTCTCCTGCTTGGCCTCCTCGTTGCAGCACTCGATCAGGCTCAGGATCTTTTCGTCGGTGGTGTTGCTCTTGCGGACCAGGGAGCGGGTATAGCGGTAGGTGACATAGTTCTTCGCCACCTCAAACGCGCCGTGGGCCATGATCTGATACTCCACCAGGTCCTGGATCTCCTCCACGGAGGGAGAGCGGTTCATTTTCAGACAGGACAGCTCCACGGACTCCGCGATCCGCTGGATCTGAACCGGCGTCATTCGGGCGCTTTCCCCAACGCTCTCATTGGCTTTTGTGATGGCTGCGATGATCTTGGTGATGTCAAAGATCACTTCTGTTCCGTTTCGCTTGATGACTTTCATGAAAGCTCCCTCCGTTGATTCTATTGTGGATGAACCACAATATCTATTGTGATGCTGCTATTATAATACACAAGATATAGAAAAGCAAGTCGCTTTTACCACTATTGCGAAAAAGATTTGTACTGGCGTATGCCGGCGGCACAATTTCTATTCTGGCAAAAGAACAGCGGTTTGTCCATTGGGAGTTTCGCCAGAAATCGACCGGAAAATTCTCCATATAGCGGGAGCCCGCTTCAAAGATGCCGGGACTGCGGACTTTGAGATGTGCGGCGGGGTATCCACCGAAAAAAGAGGGTGCGCACCTGCGCACCCTCCATATTCAGAAAACCTCAACGGACGGAGAACTTGTTCCAGAAGGACAGCAGGCCGCCCTTGAAGCAGAGCAGGATGGACACCACAGCGCCAAAGCTGGCCTGGAAGATCTGGAAGGGCAGTTTCAGCAATGCCGCGCTGGCATCGGCATAGACAAAGGTGCGGCCCAGGGAGTAGCCCGCCACATTGATGACAACGCCCAGAACCACGCCCACCAGAGCGCCCCGGACACGGTGCTCCCGGGCCAGCTTGTGGGCGCACAGGGAGACCACCACAGCCTGGAGCCCGTGGGTAACCAGGGAGACGAACATGGGAGCGGGATAGAAGAAAAAGTCGCCTAGGAACGCGCCGACGCCGCCCACGAGAAAAGCCCCCAGGGGGTCCAGCAGGATGGCGGCTGTGCAGATCACAGCGTCGTTCAGGTATAGGTGGCCGCCGGGGACGGGAATGCTGAAGGAGCTCATCACGATGTTCAGCGCCATCAGCATGGCGGTGACCGTGAGCCACTTCACCGGACGCACGGTGTGGAGAGTGGAGGATGACATGGGGAAAGCCTTCTTTCTTGATGTGGTGCCCTCATTTTAATTCCACAATGACCATATTAAAAGTACCAATATAGGAAAATTTTATAAGGCCAGATATAGCGTAAAAAAGCGGGAAGCCCGACAGGGCTTCCCGCTTTGCCTATAGGGAGGTATCACTTGTTGACAGAGGCCGCGATGGCGTCGGCCAGGGCGTCCATCTCGCCGATGTTCTGCTCCTGGAGGGAGGAGGCCAAGGTCATGCCGTCGTCCAAAATGTCTATGTGCTTCAGCTTCTCCAGTTCCTGGCGCATGAGCGCGCCGGACCGGGGCGCCCAGGAGCCGTTTTCCAGCAGGGCCACAGTGCGCTTTTGCAGGTTCAGGGCCTTCATGTCCGCCAGGAAATTGTGCATGGGCGGGAAGATACCCAGGTTATAGGTGACGGAGGCCAGGACCAGGTGGCTGTACTTGAACAGGTCGGAGATCAGATAGCTGACATGGGTGCTGGACACGTCGTACAGCCGGGTGTTGAGCACGCCCCGCTCCGCCAGCTTGGCGGCCAGGATCTCGGCGGCCTGCTCGGTGTTGCCGTACATGGAGGCGTAGACGATCATCACGCCCTTTTCCTCCGGCTCATAGGTGCTCCAATGGACGTACTTGTCGATGATATAGCCCAGATCCTTCCGCCACACGGGACCGTGGAGGGGGCAGAGATATTTGATGTTGTCCAGCCCCACGATATTGGCGGCCTTGTTCAGCAGGGCCTGCACCTGGGGACCGTATTTGCCCACGATGTTGGTGTAGTAGCGGCGGGCGTCGTCCAGCCATTCGCCGTCAAAGTCGAACTCGTCGGCAAACAGCTTGCCGTCCAGCGCCCGGAAGGAGCCGAACGCGTCGGCGGAGAAGAGGACGCCGTTGGTGGTGTCGAAGGACACCATGGCCTCCGGCCAGTGGACCATGGGGGCGCTGACAAAGGCGATGGTGTGCTTACCGAAGCACTTGGTGTCGCCCTCCCGAACCTCTTCGACCTGTTTGACGTCAATGGGGAATCCGAACTGGTGCAGCAGGATCACCGCCTTGGGGGAGGTGACGATCTTCACCTCCGGCCAGCGGAGCAGGATCTCCTCAATGGAGGCGGCGTGATCCGGCTCCACATGGTTGATGACCAGGTAGTCCAGGGGACGGCCATCCAGCACGGCCTTCACATTGTCGATGAACTGGCGGCCCACAGACCAGTCCGCCGTGTCGAACAGGACGGTCTTCTCGTCCAGTAGGACATAGGCGTTGTAGGAGACGCCGTGATAGAGGGGATGGATATTCTCAAACAGGGCCAGGCGGTGGTCGTTGGCGCCTACCCAATACAGGTCATCGGTGACCTTCCGAACATTATACATAACAGATACCTCCTTTTAGGCCGCTTTAAACTTCGATTTCGATGAACTGATCCACCGGCTCGCCGCAGTGGGGGCACACCCAGCCCTCCGGCAGGTCCTGGAACTTGGTGCCGGGCTTGACGTCGTTCTCCGGGTCACCCACCAGCACGTCGTACTCGTGGCCGCAGCCGTTGCAGATATAGAGCTTCCGGGGCGGCGTGGTTTTCTTGGGCGTGGCCCGCTTCATCTTCTTCATGGGAGGCGCGGGCAGCTTCTCGCCGGTGTCCAGCGCCTTTGCCAGCAGGGGCAGGATCTCCAGCACGTCGCCCACGATGCCGTAGTCACAGTTCTTGAAGATGCGGGCGTTGGGGTCGATGTTGATGGCCACGATGGTGGAGGCGTCCTTGATGCCCTTCAGGTGCTGGCCGGCGCCGGAGATGCCGCAGGCGATGTACAGATTGCCCTTGAACTTCTGGCCGCTCATGCCCACATAGCGGTTCAGGGGGACATATTGCAGGGTCTCGGCCACGGGACGGCTGGAGCCGATGGCGGCGCCGGCGGCCTTGGCCAGATCTTCGATGAGCTTCATGTTCTTCTTCTCGCCGATGCCCTTGCCGGCGCTGACCACCCGCTCCGCCTGGACGATGGGGGTGTCCATGGGGATGCCCACGGTGAAGTCGTAGCCGTCCTTTTTCAGGGCGGAGACCAGGGCGTCCACCCGCTCCTGGGCGGTGCCGTCCTTCAGGATCAGCTTCTTGCGCTCGCCGGTCTCAGGGCCGTGCTTCTGGACGGGAGCGGCTTCCGCCTTGCCCGCCTTCCCCAGGATATGGGAGGCAATGACCACCCGCTGGATCTCGTTGGTGCCCTCATAGATGGTGGTGATCTTGGCGTCGCGGTAGAACCGCTCCACCTCCATGCCCTTCAGATAGCCGTTGCCGCCGAAGATCTGGAGGGCTTCGTTGGTAACCTCCAGGGCGATGTCGGAGGCGTACTGCTTGGCCATGGCGGACTCCATGCCGTAGGGGGCGTGGTCCTGCTTCAGGTCCGCGGCGCTGTACACCAGGAGCCGAGCGGCCCGGAGCTTGGTGGCCATGTCGGCGATCTTGAAGGCGATAGACTGCTGCTGGCAGATGGGGCGGCCAAACTGGACGCGCTCCTTGGAGTACTCCACCGCTGCCTCAAAGGCGCCCTGGGCGATGCCCAGCGCCTGGGCCGCGATGCCGATGCGGCCGCCGTCCAGCGTGGCCATGGCGATCTTGAAGCCCTGACCCTCCTTGCCCAGCAGGTTCTCCTTGGGGACCTTCACATTGTTGAACAGCAGCTGGCAGGTGGCGGAGGAGCGGATGCCCATCTTGTCATAGTGGTCGCCGAAGGTGAAGCCCTCCCAGCCACGCTCCACGATGAAGGCGGAGATGCCCCGGGTGCCGATATCCGGCGTGGTGACGGCAAAGACCACATAGGTGTCCGCCTCGCCGCCGTTGGTGATGAAGATCTTTTCGCCATTCAGAATGTAATGGTCGCCCTCCAGAACGGCGGTGGTCTCGGTGCCGCCCGCGTCGGAGCCGGCATTGGGCTCCGTCAGGCCGAAGGCGCCAATCTTCTTGCCGGAGCATAGATCGGGCAGATACTTTTTCTTCTGCTCCTCCGTACCAAACTGGACGATGGGAAAGGTACCCAGGGAGGTGTGGGCCGACAGGATGACGCCGGTGCCGCCGTCCACCCGGGCCAGCTCCTCCACGGCGATGGCGTAGCTGAGTACATCCAGCTCCGCGCCGCCGTATTTCTTCTCATAGGGGATACCCATCAGGCCCATTTCCCCCAGCTTTTTCACAGCCTCGGTGGGGAAGCGGTTCTCCTGGTCCAGCATAAAGGCGATGGGCTTTACCTCGGCCTCCGCGAATTCCCGGATCTTGGCCCGCAGGGCTTCATGGGCTTCGGTGGTTTGATAGAACATATTGACTTTCCTCCTTTGCCATTTTTGGGATGCTGCACAGACAAGTGCTTGTGGTGAGATCTTATTTTGAAAACAGTATACAAAAAAATGATACAGTAAAAAAGTGATTTTTGCAACTTTTGGCTCGTTTTGGAAGTCATCACAAAATACGCATTATTTTTTTAGAGATTCCGATAATGGAAAAATCAAAAAGACAGCGGCAGGGCTGCTGTTCAAATCAGATCTGGAGGATGTCATAGATGCCGCGGGCCACACCGCCCTGGTCGTGGCGGACCGTCACATGATCCGCCGCCGCGAGACAGGCGGGGGAGGCGTTGGCGACGGCGATGCCGCAGCCCACATAGGACAGCATGTCCGCGTCGTTGTCCCCGTCGCCAAAGGCGGCGATCTGCCCGGAGGAGAGCCCCAGCAGCTCCGCCACATACCGGACGCCGGAATGCTTGCCTGCGTCCCGGTGGGAGATCTCGATCAGCTGCCGGACGGAGGAGGTGATATAGATGTCCGGGACATGCCCTTTCAGCAGTGCCCAGAGACGGCCCTTGGTCTCCTCGTCCGGGACTACCAGGTCCAGGCCGTCCAGCTCCCGGATATGGGCCCGGATGAAGACCGCGATATCCGCCACCGGACGGCGGGTGCGCTGAATGTAGGGGATGGCCTGGGGCGTGGCGCCGTGGCCCACCGGGTCCGCCACATAGGCGGCGTCCGCATAGGCCTTTCCGTCCACAAAGGCCTCATAGACGGCCGGACCACCGGAGGTCAGGCACAGGATCGCCTGGACGGACCGGGGCTCCAGCGCATAGCTGTGCAGGCGCCTGCCGGTTGGAACGTGGTAGACAGCGGCGCCGTTGGAGGTGATGGCGTACTCGATGCCGGAAAGGGACACCAGCTCCCGGGGCAGGGAGTCAAAGGACCGGCCGCTGGCAATGACGATGTGCACGCCTTTGCCGATGGCATATTCCAGCGCCTGCCGGTTTTCCGGCGGCAGACGGCCCTCCCGGTCCAGGGTGGTCCCGTCCAGATCCAGCGCGATACATTTGATATCCATCTCATCGCCTCCTATAAATTTATTTTAGCATGAGGGCGGAGCGGATGCAACGGGGCAAAAGAGGACCACAGCCTAAAATATGAAGTAAACTTCAGAATTTTGCTTGACAGAGAGAGAAAACCAGGATAATATGAAGCTAACTTCACAAGAAGCCAGCTTCACATGCTGAAACGGAGGGGACGATGAAAACACGAGTCAGGGAGCTGCGGATAGCGGCAGGTATAACACAGCAGCAGTTGGCGGACCTAGTCCATGTCTCCGCACGAACGATTATTTCCATAGAAAAGGAGCAGTACAGCCCGTCGCTGATGCTGGCATACCGTATAGCTGAGATATTCGGCACAACGGTGGAGGAGCTGTGCTGCCTGAAAGAAAACCGGATATTGGAGGACAACCGGTATGAAGATCTATCATAAAAGAAATTTTGCGCTGGGCCTGTTTTTTGCGGCAATGGGGATTCTGCTTCTGGCCGTGAGCCTTCCGGAGATCATGCTGCTGCAAAAGGGAAAGACCATGATCCTCATCGGACTGTGCCTGTTGCTGGGGATCGGCCTGATCGCCCGAAGCCTGTCCCCAAAGCTGTCTAGAGAGGATAAGGTGGAGGAGCTGGACGAGCGGAACCAGCTGGTGCAGCTGAAAACGGGAAACAGAGCCTTCCAGGTCACATAGCTCATCTGCTTGGCACTGATGAGCCTTCTTCTGATCCTGGGAAAGAGCGAGGGAGAAGAGTCGGTGGTGTATGCGGGACTTGGGTTCGCCGGAGCGTTCAGCGTATCCGTGCTTGCGGAGCTGTTTGCCGGCCTTTACTATGAAAAGCGCGGATAGAGGGAGCCGCCGGCGTACAGACTGGCGGAGTGACACCTTTTCAAGGATATGGTATGCTCTATAAAAAATCTGATGGTGACGACGGAGGTTTTTTTATGAAACAGGAACTTTCCAAACAGCTCCTGGCGTTTTTGGACGCCAGCCCCACCTGCTATCACGCGGTGGATGCGCTGAAAGAGAAACTGCTGTCCAATGGATACCGGCAGCTGTGGGAATCCCGGCCATGGCGGCTGGCGGAGGGCGGAAGGTATTTTGTGGTACGGGGGGAGTCCACCCTCGTGGCCTTCCGGGTGCCCCGCCGGGATTTTCAGGGCTTTGTGCTGGCGGCAGGACACAGCGATTCCCCCACCTTCAAGGTGCGGGAGGCGGCGGAGGTGCCGTCCCCCGGCGCGTGCACCCGGCTCAGCGTGGAGCCCTACGGCGGCATGATCATGCGCTCCTGGCTGGACAGGCCCCTGTCCGTGGCGGGCCGCGTCATGGCGGCGGAGGACGGAAGGATCGTCTCCCGGCTGGTGAAGGTGGACCGGGACCTGCTGGTCATCCCCAGCGTGGCGATCCATATGGACCGGGAGGTCAACAAGGGCGCGGCCCTGCACGCCAACACGGACCTGCTGCCGCTGCTGGGCGGCGCGGGCGAGCCGGGACAGTTCCGCCGTCTGATCGCGGAGAGAGCCGGCGTGCCGGAGGACACGGTGCTGTCCACCGAGCTGTTCCTCTATCCCCGCACGCCAGGGACGCTGCTGGGGCTCAACGGGGAATTCATCGCCGCGCCCCGGCTGGACGACCTGCAATGCGTATTCGGCTGCTTCCGGGGATTTCTGGCGGCGGAGGACAGCGGGAGCGTTCCCGTTTTCTGCGTGTTCAACAACGAGGAGGTGGGCAGCGGCACCCGGCAGGGGGCGGATTCCACCTTCCTGACGGATGTGCTGTCCCGCGTCAGCGCGGCCCTGGGCCGGTCCCCGGAGGAGCACCACGCGGCCCTTGCCAACAGCTTCCTGGTGTCGGCGGACAACGCCCACGCCGTCCACCCGGCCCACCCGGAGTACGCGGACAAGCAGGAGTGCCCGGTGCTGAACGGCGGCGTGGTCATCAAATACAACGCCAACCAGCGCTACACCACCGACGCCCTGTCCGGCGCGGTGTTCCGGCAGATCTGCCGGGAGGCGGGCGTACCGGTACAGCGGTACAGCAATCGGGCGGACCTGCCCGGCGGCTCCACCCTGGGCAACATCAGCAGCGCCCACCTGTCCATCCCCACGGTGGACATCGGCCTGCCCCAGCTGGCGATGCACGCCGCCTATGAGGTGGCGGGCGTCCGGGACACGGAGGCCCTGGTCCGGGCCATGACGGCCTATTTCGGCAGGAGCCTGCGGTTTGGGCCGGAGGGCGTGGAAGTTTCATAGGGAAGCTGCAAAAGCCGGTGGATACACCGGCTTTTGTCATAGATTTGTTACACATTGGCGGCGCGGCCTGTGGTATGATAGAAAAAATTAGGAGGTACCTATGGACGAAAAGGAGCTGCGGGCAGCCATTGCGGCCGGCGAAGGCTGGCACGGCTGGAACGCGGCGCAGCAAAGCCATGAAAGGAGAAGTATATGGAGGGATATTGCGGAAAAAACTGTGAGACCTGCACCTGGCGGGAGCGGACGGCGTGCCCCGGCTGTCAGACAGGGCCTGGGAGAGCCCTGTCCGGCGACTGTGATATCGCCGCCTGCTGCCGGGAGAAGGGCCATGAGATCTGTGCCACCTGCGGCTATTTGACAGGCTGTCCCCGGCGGATGAGCCGGGACCGGGCGCCGGAGGAGCGGCAGCGGAGGGCCGATGCGGAGAGACAGCGGCGGCTGGCCCTGGACCGGAAGGCGCCGCTGCTGGGCAAGTGGCTGTGGGTGCTGTTCTGGCTGTTCATCCCCAGCGAGCTTGGAACGCTGATGAGCAACGACAATGTGGCGGCAGAGTTTCCCGCCGTGGGAATGGCGGGAGAGATCCTGGGGGTGCTGTGCGGACTGGCATGCGCCGCGATCCTGTGGCGCCTGCGGGAGGCCGGAGAACGGTACGGCACCGCGGCGGTCTGGCAGCTGATCTTGGCCGCGGCGGCTGTACTGCTGGCAGTTGTGAGCGCCCGGGACGCAGACGGCGGCCTGACGATTCTGATAGAGCTGCCTGTTTCGGTGGTGGGCATCCTGGCGGTATATCAGGAATTCAACGCCCACGCCGATGTGCTGGAAGGCGCGGACGACGGGCTTTCCGCGGCGTGGCGGAAACTGTGGAAATGGTATATCGGGCTGCTGGCCGGCATGTTTGCCTGTGTGCTGCTGGCGGCGATTGCCGGATGGCTGGGACTCCTGGCCCTGCTGGCGGATATGATCGGCGTGATCGTGGTATCGGTGTTGAAGCTGGTGTACCTGTACCGGACGGCCAAGCTGTTCCGGGAGCATATCCCCATGGAAGTGGAGGCGCTGCCGGAATGAGACTCCTGTTCAAACAGCGTTTTTTCAGCTGGTTCGACAGCTATGACATCTACGACGAGGCGGGAAACACCGTGTTCACAGTGGAGGGCAAGCTCTCCTGGGGCCACTGTCTCCACATCCTGAACGCCTGCGGGGACCACATCGGCACCGTGCAGGAGCGGGTGCTCACCCTCCTGCCCAAGTTCGAGCTGTATGAGGGCGAGGCCTATGTGGGCTGCATCCAGAAGGCGTTCACATTCTTCACCCCCCGGTTTGACATCGACTGCAACGGCTGGCAGGTCCAGGGCAGCTTTCTGGAGTGGGACTACACGGTGACGGAGCCCTGCGGGGCGGTGGTGGCCACCATCACCAAGGAGCTCTTCAACTGGACGGACACCTATGTCATCGACGTAGCGGAGCCCAGGGACGCCCTGCGGGTGCTGATGCTGGTGCTGGCCATCGACGCGGAGAAATGTTCCAGAAATTAAAAAAGATCAGGCACGGAGAACCGTGCCTGTCCTTTTTATTCGGAAAACAGGGGCTCCCAGAAAGATCCTCTGGTCAGTTTAGCTGCCATGGCAAAGGCTTCCTCCCAGTCGGCGGGTCCGCTGATGAGAAAGCGGGCTGAACCGCCGCCGTAGGAGGCGCCCGTCTCATGAACCTCATTTGCCAGGATCCAGACAAATTTCGAGTAGTTCCGGTTGAGAAACACAGGGCCAAACGCCCCTCCGCCAGGTGAGACAAAGCCTTCCGCATCCATGGTGGAGACGCGGCCTTCCTTTTTCAAAGACTCCCCAAAAGTGAGTACGATGCTCTGCGCCGTGTCCGTCTCCTCCAGGCCGCTGACAGAGACCGTGCCCTGGAACCGGCCCTTGCCCAGCAGGTTCCGGGTGTCCCGCCCCCGGATGGTCACAACGTGCTCCACGGCGTAATCCGGCGCGTCCAGACGGTACTCCGTGGCGGTGAGGCTCATATCGATGGTCCGGTTGCCGGGGAAATTCAGGACGGCCAGCGTCAGGATCAAGGCGATACATGCGATAAAGAGGGGGATCGGGTGATCCCGCAGCAGTTTCATAGAACACTCCTTTCATGATGGACATAACGGTGGAAAGGCCGACGGCAAAGCAGAGGCGCATCTCCGTGTTACGACTCGGTTTCTCCCGCGTCCTCTGCGGCCAGCTCGTCCTTGGCCTGCTGGAGGACCTTTTTTTCCGCTTTTGTGGTCAGCTGGGATTCGTCAAACCGGGCAAACAGGTCCGGGCGGCGGCGCATGGTGCGCTTGTAGCTCTCCTTCCTCCGCCAGTCGGCCACCTTGCCGTGGTCGCCGGAGAGCAGGATCTCCGGCACGGTCCGGCCGTGCCACACGGCGGGGCGGGAGTACTGGGGGTATTCCAGCAGGCCGTTCCAGTGGGATTCCTCCTCAAAGCACTCCGCGTCCGGCAGCACGCCGGGGACCATGCGGCACACGGCGTCCGCCACCGCCATGGCGGGGATCTCGCCGCCGGTGAGCACGAAGTCGCCCATGCTGATCTCCTCGTCCACACACTCGTCGATAAACCGCTGGTCAATGCCCTCATAGTGGCCGCAGACCAGGATCAGATGGTCATACCGCGCTTTCAGTTCCTTGGCCACCTCCTGGGTGAAGGTCCTGCCGCAGGGGGACATGAAAATGGTCCGCCCGGGGCCGCAGGTCTCCACGATATGCGCCCAGCAGCGGTACAGGGGGTCCGCCTGCATGACGGCGCCCCGGCCTCCGCCGTAGGGGTAGTCGTCCACCTGCATCTGCCTGTTGGTGGTGTATTCCCGGATCTGGTGGGTGCGGATGGCGATATAGCCCCGCTCCTGGGCGCGGCCCAGAATGCTGACGTTCAGCATGGCGTCCACAGAGTCGGGGAAGAGGGTCATGATATCAATGTTCATCCGTCGCCAGTCCCTCCCAGACGTGGACCTCCATGCGGTTGAGGTCCAGGTCCACCGATTTGATAAAGACATCCTTCACAGCGGGGATCAGGTATTCCCGGGCGCCCCGGACGGTATAGACCTTGTGGGCGGGATAGGGGTCCACGGCGGTCAGCTCGCCCAAACAGGCGCCGGAGTCCGCGTCATAGACCTCCAGGCCCAGCAGCTCGTCGTCGAAGTATTCGCCCTCCGGCAGGCGGGCGTCGGCCCGACGGATATACAGGTCCTTGTCCTTATAGGAGAGGGCGGCGTTCATATCGTCCACACCGGGAAATTTCATCAGCACCAGGCTCTTGTGGACGTGGTTGGCAGTGGGAGTGACGGGCTTGCCGTCAATATAGAAGGTCTTGAAGCGGGTCAAAAAGCTGGGATCGCCGTCCCGGGGCTGAACACGGACTTCGCCCTTGATGCCGTGGGCGTTGACGATGCGGCCAACTTTGATGGTTTCCAGTTTCATGGGAGTGGCTCCTTTTGTGTTGATACAGGTAGTATAGCTTGTTTTTTGCCAAGTGGCAAGGGGGAGTGTGCCGCTTTGCGGCACGGGAATGCGCCCCCATTTTCTTTGGGTCTTGCCCAAAGAAAACGGCCGCGCCCGGTCAAAAGAAAGGCGCTTTGGTGTCCGCAGTTGGCCCGATGGGCCAAGTGTGGACGAGACGTGGGGTCCCAGAAAGAGACCGTTGGCAGTCAGTGCTGGATTCTGCGTTGGGCGCGGGCACAGTCTTGCTGAATCTTTTGGTTTTTAGCCACGCGAATGAGAATTGCGGGGACGGGCGAAGGCTGAAAGGACCAGCGGCTCCTGTCGCTGCCGCTCTTTGGTTCCTTGCGGAAGCGTCTGCGTGTGGGCCTTATACGGGACCAGACATTGCTGAAAGCCTTTTGATGTCCACCACAAATTTGTACCCATACCACCGACCTGCGGCGGCGCAGTTCTAAACTCGTACCCAGTCCAGCGCACCCGCCAGAGGCCAATTCAACCGCCCGGGTAATGTGCAGCGAAGCGGAACACACGGGGCCAGTGGTAAGAGCCTTTCGACGACCGCCCCAAATCTGCACCCACGCCCCCAAATGCGGGCACGTACTCCTACCTTCGTACCAAGTCCGGCGCACCCGCCGACGGCCAATGTAATCGCCCAGGTAGTGTGTAGCGAAGCGGAACACACGGGGCTTGTTGCTGAAAGCCTTTCGTCGACCACCCCGAATTTGCACCCAAGCCCCCAACCTGCGGCGGAGCAGTTCTAAACTTGTACCCAGTCCGGCGCATCCGGCAGAAGATTTCCGGACCTGGTGGCACATCTAACCACCAACTCCCGTCCGTCCACAGTTGGCCCGATGGGCCAACTGTGGACACCAAAAAGCGTTTTTCTTTTGGACCGTGCACGGCCCGTTTTCTTTGGCGCAACCAAAGAAAATGGGGGGTGCATTCCCGTGCCGCAAAGCGGCACATCCCCGTCCCCGCCCCGTGGGCGGGAAACCCGCCATTTTGCCCCAGACAAAAAAGTCCCGGCCCAATAGCCGGGAACTTGATTACATATTTAGAGAAGATCTGCAAGGCTCTGCTATTGTTTTGAAGAAAGCGCGAATCAGATATAGAACGGAACGAACCCCGCACTATTAATAGTACGGGGTTAAGAATCATCTGCATGATCCGGCGGGATAAATTCCAAAAGTTCACCAATTTGACAGTTAAGGACAGTACACAGCCTTGCCAAAACATCGATATCCAAACGAGAAATGTCATTGTTGCAATAATTATTGAGCTGTGTCAGCTGCATTTCCGCACGTTGGCACAGCTTCGTTTTACTAATCCCATTCTTTTGAATAAGCTCCCATGCGTGAATTTTGATTGTACCGTATTTCGCCAAGATCTCACCGCCCTATCTCATCACTTGTATTGACAAACTTAGTATATACCTGTTAAAGTGTCTTTATAAGATGCCAGAAATTACATGTATTTAATTGCATGTATAAATAGAAAGGAAAGGGCAATGAACTTTAATGAACAGGTAGATGCAATTGAGGAAATGATTTACAGTGACGAACGTGTAAAAAGACTTTTACACGGATATCTGTTGGACAAAGACAAATTTGTCCCAGACCCCTGGGAAGAGCTCTACACAGAAGGACGACCCGCCCTGTTGAAGCTGCTGACAGATTCCCAGCGGAGAAAACTGTCAGACATTGAGGGCGCCTATCGGCACAATCTGCACCATGCTTTTCGCTTCGCCTTTCCCAGGGGCCTCTGCGCTATCTTCCAGCAGTATTACAGCGACGGCACCGGCGAGACCGCCTTTCACGACTGGGTAGAGGAACAGCTGCTGACAGAACCGCTGGCAAGATTCAACCGCGGTCTCCTGAACCGCCAGAATCAATGCGCGGACTTTCTCTCCAAATTGGAGGAAGAGGCCGACGAGACAGCGAAAGAATATATCCGTAACATCAAAAGTGTGTGGGACGACCGGGTTTATGGTATGCTGCAGTACGGCTTCTATTTAGGCTATCGCTGCGGTCTGGCGGCCATCGCGGAGGAGCGGATGCCGCAGAAGCTGGAGGAGCTGGAGAAAAAGATCCTGCTGACAGAATTTGAGCTGAAGATCATAGACACGCGCTATACGCAGGAAGCCCTGGAGGAGAACGGACGGGCATTGACCGCATATCTGTTAAGCGAACGTGACGCAAAGAAACGTTCGGACCTGAACCACGAAAAAGAGGACCGGCCATAGCCGGTCCTCTCTCTATTCAGTCTACAATATCAACGGAAACCTTGACTCCAGTACGCTGCGCATAGGAGCGGACGACGGTCCGGATCTCCTTTGCGATACGGCCCTGACGGCCAATGACCTTGCCCATGTCGTCGGGGGCGACGCGCAGCTCCAACGTCAGCTCCTGATCGCCCGGGATCTCCGTGACGGAGACGGCGTCAGGGTCATCCACCAGGTTTCTGGCGATGTAGAGCAGCAAGTCCTTCATCTGAACTCCTCCGGATCAGAGGACTTCCACTTTTTTCAGCAGAGCTCTGACGGTGTCGGTGGGCTGGGCACCGGACTTGATCCAAGCCTGGGCGCGGTCCGTGTCGATCTTGATCTCGGCGGGGGAGACGCAGGGGTTGTAGGTGCCCAGCTCCTCAATGAAGCGGCCGTCGCGGGGGAAACGGGAATCGGCGACAACAACGCGATAGAAGGGAGCCTTCTTGGCGCCCATGCGGCGCAGTCTGATCTTAACCATGATTTTGTACCTCCAAAAATGTGATAAAAATAATTCTATCTATAAATGCTGTGCACTTATATCCTTGTAAAAGAGACCTTGCTTATTTGAAACGCTTCTTGCGGCCAAAGCCGTGCATCCTGCCGCCCATGCCCCGCATGCCGGGCATTCGGCCCTTGGAGAACTGCTTGGTCAGCTGCTGCATCATCTCGAACTGTTTCAGCAGACGGTTCACATCCACCACCTGCAGACCGCAGCCCGCGGCGATGCGCTTTTTCCGGCTGGCGTTCAGGATCTGGGGATTTTCCCGCTCCAGAGGCGTCATAGAGAGAATGATGGCCTCGGTATGGGCCATGACCTTTTCGTCGATGGAGGCGCCCTGGAGCTGCTTGCCCAGGTTGCCCGGCATCATCCCAGCCAGCTGGCTCAAGTCGCCCATGCCCCGCAGCTGCTGGAGCTGGTCGTAATAGTCCTGCAGGGTGAAGCGGTTTTTCTTGAGTTTTTCCTCCAGCTTGGCGGCCTGCTTTTCATCGTAATTGGCCTGAGCCTTTTCAATGAAGGAGAGCATATCGCCCATTCCCAGAATGCGGGAAGCCATGCGGTCCGGATGGAACGGCTCGATCATATCCAGCTTTTCGCCGGTACCCACGAATTTGATGGGCTTGCCAGTGGCGGCCCGGATGGAAAGGGCAGCGCCGCCGCGGGCGTCGCCGTCCAGCTTGGTGAGGATGACGCCATCGATGCCCAGGGCCTCGTCAAAGGCGGAGGCGGCATTCACGGCGTCCTGGCCGGTCATGGCGTCCACCACCAGCAGGATCTCATTGGGATGGACCGCGGCCTTCATCCGCTTCAGCTCGTCCATCAGCGTCTCGTCCACATGGAGGCGGCCGGCGGTGTCCAGAAACACCATGTCGCTGCCATAGTCTCTGGCGTGGCGGATGGCGGCTTCGGCGATCTTCACGGGGTCCCCCTGGCCCTGCTCAAAAACGGGCAGCTCCATCTGGGAGCCCACGACCTTCAGCTGCTCAATAGCGGCGGGGCGGTACACGTCGCAGGCAGCCAGCAGGGGGCGCTTGGTGTACTGCCGGCGCATCAGGCCCGCCAGCTTGGCGGTGGTGGTGGTCTTGCCGGCGCCCTGAAGGCCCACCATCATGATCACCGTGGGTCCGTTGTTGGCCATGGACAGCTTGGCGTTGGCGCCGCCCATCAGATTCGTCAGCTCCTCGTTGACGATCTTGATGACCTGCTGGGCGGGGGTCAGGCTGTCCAAAACGTCGCTGCCGATGGACCGCTCCGTGACAGTGGCCACAAAGTCTTTGACCACCTTGTAGTTGACGTCGGCCTCCAACAGAGCCAGGCGGACCTCCCGCATGGCCTCCCGGACGTCGTTCTCCGTCAGGCGGCCTTTGCCTCGCAGGCGTTTGAACGTCGCATTCAGTTTTTCAGAGAGTCCTTCAAATGCCATAATTCAGTCCTTCAAAGCGCTGGTTTCCGCGGTGATGAGGTCAGCCAGCTCCGTGAGCCGTGCGTCCTCGTACTGGCGGTAGTTGATGGTTTTGAGTTCGGCGGCGGCAGAGGCGATGGCGTTCAAATGGGGGCGCTGGGCCTCAAAGCGCTTGATGATGCCCGTCTTGTCCTCAATCTCCTGCATGGCGGCCTCAGCCCGGACGATAACGTCCCGGACGCCCTGCCGAGAGATGCCTGCGTTTTCCGCGATCTCGCCCAGGGAGAGGTCTTCATTGTAATAGAGGTCGAAGAATTCCTTTTGCCGGTCCGTTAGGAGTTCTCCGTAAAAATCGAAGAGCATGGTCATGCGGTATGTCTGATTTTTCAAGGGATCGCTCCTTTCTGTAAAGCCCTATACCTTTACAACATGAAATAGTTTACAGGAATTTGCCGGAAAAGTCAAGAGAAAAAACGGATGAAATAGGCGGAAAGCCAAAAAAATTTCAGCGCCGGAAAAAAAGCGCGGAATATGCGGAGATCCTGCCATTTTGTGCCGGATGCGGGAGATCGGTCTTGCGTAGAGTGGGGGCAGGCGCTATACTGAAAAAGATATGTGGCCTGCCCTGTATGCGGCGGACCGGAGAAGGAGAGAAGAGCTTATGTTTGCGGATTTCTTTATGGAAAAGCTGGGCCGGGCAAGCCTCATCGCCGCGGAGGACACCTGGGCGCTGCTGGCCCTGCTGGTGTGCTCCGTGGCCCTGGCTATCTGGCTGGAGCAGAGGTACATATGGGCGTCCAAGATCTCCGGCGCCATCATCGCGCTGATGATCGCCCTGCTGCTGTTCGCGGGGATGAAATTCTTCCGGAAGCATTTCACCCATCCCCATATCGACGCCGTGGCGGAGAGCGGAGACCTGGCCGGGGCCCAGACCCAGGCGGCGGCCTATTGGAGCCGGAAGGACATCTCCCTGAAGGATATTGCCCTGAACATCGCCTATTCCGTGCTGGTGGTGTTCGCGGCCAAGCTGATCGCCGCGTTCATCGGCGGGATGATCCCGGATACCGGCGTGGCGCTGCATATGCTGCATACCTTCTTTGGAAGCGAATATGTATGGATCACCACCGTTGCCATGGCCTGCGCCACCTGGGGAGAGAAACAGGTGGCAAAGCTCAGCGGCTCCCAGGAGATCGGCACGTATCTGATCTACCTGTTCCTGTTTGTCATCGGCGTGCCGGCCTCCATTCCGAAGATCCTCGGGGAGACGCCGCTGCTGCTGGCGTTCACCGGCATCATGGTGGCGGTGAACATGCTGTTCTGCTTTGTGGGCGGCAAGCTGCTGCATTTTGACCTGGAGGACATCATTCTCGCCTCCAATGCCAACATCGGCGGCCCCACCACCGCCGCGGGCATGGCCATCTCCCAGGGGTGGAGCGCCCTGGTGGGGCCGGTCATGCTGGTGGGCACCTTCGGCTATGTCATCGGCACCTATCTCGGCATCCTGGTGGGCGGCGCGCTGGGGGCATGAACCTTTTGAAACGACCGCGGAGTCCCTTGAGCGGACGCATCATAAAATGAAGGAGCGCTTTTCATGGTATTTGACGGCCATTCGGACCTTTTGTATGACGTGACCCGCCGGCGTCTGGCGGGGGAGGATCATGTGCTGGAGCGGTGTCATCTGGACCGCCTGCGCCGCGGCGGCGTGGAGGGCCTGGTGCTGGCGCTGTGGACCAGCGCGGCGGCCGGACAGACCTTTTGGAGAGATGTGCCGGAGGCGGAGACCGACGCGGACCGGACCCGGATCATGATGGCCTGCGCCCGGGCGGAGCTGGCGGAGTGCCCGTGGCTGTCCGTTGTCCGGACTGCCGGGGAGGCGGAGCAGGCCCGGGCGGCGGGAGCGCTGTACGCCTTCCTGGCCATCGAGGGCATGGCGGCCATCGGGGGAGACCTGGGCGGCATTGACCGCTATCACGCCTTCGGCGCCCGGATCGGGATGCTGACCTGGAACGAGGAGAACTGCCTTGCCACAGGCGCCGGAGGGGATCCCGCTTCCGGCTTGACGGAATTGGGACGGCAGGCCGTCCGGCGGATGCAGGACCTGGGGATGCTGGTGGATGTGTCCCACCTGAACGACGGCGGCTTTTGGGATGTGATGCGGGAGACCCACGGCCCGGTGATCGCCTCCCACTCCAACTGCCGCGCCCTGTGCAGCGTCCGCCGGAACCTGACGGACGACCAGCTCCGGGCCATCCGGGACACCGGCGGCGTGGTGGGGCTGAATGTACACCACGCCTTTGTCCACGCAGACCCCGCGGAACAGACGGCGGAGATGCTGGCCCGCCACGCCGCCCACATGGCGGAGGTCATGGGGATCGAGCATGTGGCCTGCGGATTCGACTTCTGCGAATTCATGGGTCCCGGCAACGAGGGCGCCCAGGGCCTGGAGAACTGCGCCCAGATCCAAAACCTGTTTTATTGGCTGGAACAGCTGGGCATGTCCGCCCGGGAGCGGGAGCTGATCGCCCGGGAGAACCTCCTGCGGGTGCTGGCATAAAGCTGGCGTGACGGCCTTTCCCGCAAAAAGAACGGCAAATTTGCATGATTGAATTATGGAGGGAGATATACTATAATGTTTCCATATTGCATGGAACAGAAGAGGAGTTGAGACCTTGGAAGTGACAAGAACAAAGCTCGCCGATGGAGTATATCTGACGTATCTGCCTGCGCGGAAGTTTAAGACCAGCCTGCTGTCCGCCCAGTTTGTGACACCCATCCGTCAGGAGACCGCCGCGGCCTATGCCCTGCTGCCCGCTGTGCTGCGGCGGGGCACCGTGACGTATCCGGATATGGGGAGCCTCTCCGCACGGCTGGACAAGCTGTATGGCGCCCGGATCGACTACACGGTCCGGAAGAAGGGGGAGAACCAGTGCGTGGGCTTCGTCGCCAGCCTGATCGACGACAGCTTTGCCCCCGGCGGAGAAAAGCTTTTGGAGCCGGTGGCGGACCTTCTGGGCGAGCTGGTCTGCGACCCGGCCACGGAGCGGGGCCGCTTTGTGCCCGCCTATTTTGAGAGCGAAAAGACAAACCTGATCGACGCCATCCGCAGTCTCATCAATGACAAGCGGGACTATGCCGACAGCCGTCTCCTGCGGGAGATGTGCGCGGACGAGCCCTACGGCATCCCCCGGCTGGGGGATGAGAAGAGCGCGGAGAAGCTGCAATTGCAGAAGCTCCACGTCCAGTACGGCCAGCTGATCGCCACCTCCCAGCTAGAGCTGTTTTACAGCGGCAGCGCCGGCCGGGAGCGGGTGGAACGGGCCCTGCTGTCCGCGTTCTCCACCCTGCCCCGGGACAATATCCGGGATGTGGCCGCGGCACGGACCCACCCTGCCCGCGAGGCGGTCCATACAGTCACAGAAGCCCTGGATGTGACCCAGGGAAAGCTGGGCATGGGCTTCTCCTGCGGCAGCTCCGACACCGCCGCCCTGCTGATGGGCAACACCCTCTTTGGCGGCAGCAGCAATTCCAAGCTGTTTTTGAACGTGCGGGAAAAGCTGTCCCTCTGCTACTACGCCTCCTCCCTCTATCACCGGCAGAAGGGGATGATCACCGTCTCCTCCGGCATCGAGTTTGAGAATTATCAGAAAGCCTATGACGAGATCCTGGCCCAGCTGACGGCGGTCCAGAACGGCGACTTGGAGGACTGGGAGCTGGAGGGCGCCCGCAGTACCCTGCTGAACGCCTACGCCTCCATGGGGGACTCCCAGGGCAAGCTGGAGAACTTCTACCTGGGCCAGGCGGCCACAGGACAGTCCGAGACGCCGGAGGACCTGGCGGCACAGGTGCGCGGCGTGACGCCGCAGCGCATTTTTGAGGCCATGAAGACGGTGCGGCTGGACACGGTGTACTTCCTGCGGGGAAAGGAGGCGGCGGAATGAAACAGAGCTTCTACGAGCGCATCGGCGAGTCCGTCTACCGGGAGGTGCTGCCCAACGGACTGCAGATCTGCGTGGTCCCCAAGCCGGGATATGCCAAGAGCTATGCCTTTTTCGCCACCCGCTACGGCGGTATGGACACCCGCTTCTGCCTGAACGGCAGGTGGCTGGACACTCCCGCCGGCATCGCCCACTATCTGGAGCACAAGATGTTCGACACCAAGGAGGGCAACGCCCTTCAAGAGCTGGCGAAAAACGGCGCGGAGCCCAACGCCTTCACCTCCAATGCCATGACGGGCTACTATTTCGATTCCACGGAGCATTTTGAAGAGAATTTGAAGATCCTGCTGTCCTTTGTGTCCATCCCCTATTTCACCGGCGAGAGCGTCGCCAAGGAGCAGGGCATCATCGGGCAGGAGATCCGCATGATCGAGGACAACCCCGATTGGCAGATCTACACCCGCATGATGAAGGCGCTGTATCAGACCAGCACCGCCCGCACCTCCATCGCGGGCACGGTGGAGAGCATCTCCCACATCACGGCGGAGACGCTCTACGACTGCCACAAGGCGTTCTATACGCCTTCCAATATGATCCTGACCGTGGTGGGCAATGTGGACCCCGTCCATGTGGTGGACCTGGCGAGACGTGTCCTGCCCCGGGAGGGCGGTCCGGTGATCCCCCGGGACTACGGCACGGAGCCGGAGGCGGTGGCGGAGAAGGAGACCAGCCTTGCTATGGAGGTCTCCTGCCCCCAGTTCCTCACTGGCTTCAAATGCCGCCCTGTGAAGGACGGCGAGGGCTATCTGCGCGCCGCTGTCCTGGGCGACATGGCCTGCGATATCCTGCTGGGGGATTCCAGCCCCCTGTACCTGCGTCTCTATGACCAGGGGCTTATCAACACCAGCTTCGGCGGCGCCTTTGAGATGATGCCCGGCGTGGCCTACCTCTACGCCGGCGGCGACAGCAAGGACGCGCACAGGGTGACGGCGGAGATCCAAAAGGAGATCCGCCGCTTGACGGCGGAGGGCATCGGCGAGGACTTTTACCAGCGGGTCCGCAGGGCGGCCTTCGGCTCCAACCTGCGGGGGCTGAACTCCTTTGAGAACATCGCCGTCTCCCTGACGGAGGGGTATTTCCATGGATATGACCCCTTCCGCTTCCCCCAGGTGTTCGATTCTATCTCCAAAGAGGACGTTTTGGGGTTCCTGCGGGACAACCTGACGGAGGACCGGATGGTCCTGTCCGAGATCGTGCCCCGGGAGACGTAAACCATCCCGTGTTTAGAAAGAAAGGAAGAATCCTGTTTTGACAGCTTTGAAGGATATGCCGATCAGCTTTCCAGGCCTGTTCGGCGGCTGGGAGTTCAATCCCGACCCCATTGCAATCCACATCGGCCACGGCGTGTACTGGTACGGCATCATTTTGGCTGCGGCCATGCTGGCGGGGCTGCTGCTCTGCATGAAGCAGGCCAAGCGCTTTGGCCTGACAGAGGACAACGTGCTGGACATGGTGCTCTGGGCGGTGCCCTGCTGCATTCTGGGGTCCCGCATCTACTATGTGATCTTTTATCTGGACCTGTACCGGAACGCCGACGGCAGTCTGGACTGGGGACGCATGATCGCCATCTGGGACGGCGGCCTGGCCATTTACGGCACAGTCATCGCGGGTGTGATCGTGGCCCTGCTCTATACCCGGCACAAGAAATTGAAATTTGCCGCCATGACGGACCTGGCCGTCATGGGCCTGCTGCTGGGGCAGACCATTGGACGCTGGGCCAATTTCATCAACCGGGAGGCCTTTGGCGGCCTGACGGACCTGCCCTGGCGGATGCGGCTGTGGACCAGCGCCTCCGCGTATATCGAGGTGCACCCCACCTTTTTGTATGAGAGCCTTTGGAATCTGGTGGGCCTGCTGCTGATCCTGTTTGTGGTGTCCAGGGGCCGCCGGTTCGACGGCGAGAACACCTGGTTCTATTTCCTGTGGTACGGCCTGGGCCGCGCCTGGATCGAGGGCCTGCGGACCGACAGCCTGTATCTGTTCGACTGGACCATCCTGGGAGAGCCCATCCGGGTGTCCCAGGCCCTGAGCATGGTGATGGCGGCGGTGGCCGCCTGGATGCTGTTTTACAACATCCGCATCAAAAAGCGCTCGTCGGAGGATCTGCTGGTGAACTGCCTGGCCCGGGAAAAGGCGGAGCGGGAGGCGGCGGAAGCCGCGGAGATAGCAGAGACTGTGGAAGCGGAGAAAGCGGAACAGGCGCCCCTGGCGGCGCGGGAGGGAGACACGGATGGCGACGCACATTGACGGAAAGGCGCTGGCCGCCAAGGTCAAAGACCAGGTGCGGGCGGAGGCGGCCAAGCTGTCCCGCAGGCCCGGCCTGGCGGTGGTTCTGGTGGGAGACGACCCGGCCTCCCAGGTCTATGTCCGGGGCAAGGAAAAGGACTGCGCCGAATGCGGCATTGAGAGCTTT
Source organism: uncultured Dysosmobacter sp. (assembly GCF_947631635.1). Taxonomy (GTDB): domain Bacteria; phylum Bacillota; class Clostridia; order Oscillospirales; family Oscillospiraceae; genus Oscillibacter. The sequence continues at coordinate 30,394 of NZ_CANRMB010000017.1, read as the reverse complement.
GAGCACCGGCTGCCCGCGGAGACGACCCAGGAGGACCTGTTGGCGCTGGTCCGGGAATTGAACGCGGACAGCGCGGTGGACGGCATCCTGGTGCAGCTGCCGCTGCCCGCGCATCTGGACGAGGAGCAGATCATCGACGCCATCGTTCCGGACAAGGATGTGGACTGCTTCCACCCCTTCAATGTGGGGCGGATGGTCATCGGCGAGCCGGTGTTCCTGCCCTGCACGCCCGCCGGCGTCATGGAGATGCTGCGGGAGTATGACATCCCCGTCCGGGGAAAGCGGTGCGTGGTGCTGGGGCGGAGCAACATCGTGGGCAAGCCCATGGCGATGCTGCTGACCCAGAGCGACGGCACCGTGACCCTCTGCCACTCCCGGACAGAGAGGCTGGCGGAGATCACCCGGGAGGCGGACATCCTGGTGTCCGCCGTGGGCCGGACCAGGTTCGTTACGGCGGACATGGTGAAGGACGGCGCCGTGGTCATCGATGTGGCCATGAACCGGGATGAGAACGGCAGGCTGTGCGGAGATGTGGACTTTGGCCCTGTGGAGCAGAAGGCGTCCTGTATCACACCGGTCCCCGGCGGCGTGGGTCCCATGACCCGGGCCCTGCTGATGCGGAATATCCTGACCGCCGCCCAAAACCACCAGGGCTGACAGATATCATATCGTCCATTCACTTGAAAAAACGCATGGGATTTTTCAAGCGGGCGATGCCCGCTGTGCGTAAAGCGCACAGTGATGGACTATGAAATGCAAATCAAGGCCGCGGACCGCGGCCTGTCACAGCGCACATGCGCTGTGACACTTGAAAAGTGAATTGATTATAAAAACGCCGCAAGCCATGGCTTGCGGCGTTTTTGTTATTCCGGATTTTCCAGGGGTTGGGAGCGGCGGCGGAGTCGGAACGCGGTTAGGGGTACGCGGCGGTAGATGGGGAGAGCCACCAGGGCGGAGAGAACGGCGCCGCCGGCGACATCCAGGACTGCGTGCTGCTTGATGAACAGGGTGGAGAGGCAGATCAGGACCGCCAGGACCGTCGTGCCCCAGCGGAGGACCGGCTTTCTGCGGAAACCGTCCCACACCGCCAGGGCGGCGCCGATGGAGCCGACCACGTGGACAGAGGGAAAAACGTTGGTGTTGGTGTCGATGCTGTACAGTCCGGCCACCCAGCGGGTGAAGAGATTGTCCCGGGGCATGACCAGCGGGCGCAGGTCCTGGCCGTTGGGGATCAGAAGCCAAATCAGCTCACTGAGGAAAAACGACACGGCCAGAAAGCACATGTAGCGGCGGAACGCATTGCCATCCCGCAGCAGCAGGTACAGGCCTACCACCACCAGCAGAGGATACCACAAGCAGTAGGGGACCACAAAAAGCTCCTGGAAGGGAATCAGGCGGTCCAGGGGCAGCTGGGTGGCCCAGTAGCCGTGAGAGCCGTCGACGAGCTGTTCCAGCAGCAGGAAGCTGGCCAGATAGACCGGGAGCCAGAGGGCATATTTTAAATCACGCCAGGGGACGGACAGGGAAGGGCGCAAGATGAGCACCTCCGATCATGAGGTTGATTACCGTTAAGATATCATAAAAATTTTGAGGAATCTATAGATGATCTGCAAACAATCTGTGAATTGGGATAGAAAAATTTTGCCCGTTTTGGAAATAAAATATTCCCAGAGGGCCGCTGCCATACATGGGGATACCAGGCGTGAGGCCGCCAGCCTGTGGGAGATGAAAAACACCGCTGCGAAAGCAGCGGTGTTTTCGGTGGTTTGATTCAGCGATCTTCCCGGAAATAGGCGAGGCCCAGGCTTGCGGGAGGCTGTTTGTCCTTGCTGTTGCGCATACTGGTGAAGATCAGGACGATGACCGTCACGATATAGGGGAGGATCTTGTAGATCTGGTCCGGGATAAAGGGCAGCTGGAGGCGCAGGTACAGGATCATCAGCGCGCCGAACAGGATGGAGCCGAAGATGGCGCTGACGGGCCGCCACAGGCAGAAGATGACCAGAGCCACAGCCAGCCAGCCCTCACCGGCAAGACCCTCGTGGTTCCAGACGCATCCGGCGATGGTCATGATGTAGACCATGCCGCCGATGGCGGAGATGCCGCCGCCCAGGATCGTGGCCAGATACTTATAGCGGGTGACGTTGATGCCGGCGGAATCGGCGGTGGAGGGAGATTCGCCCACAGCGCGCAGATAGAGGCCGGAACGGCTCCTGCGGAGATAGAGGCCCATCAGCACCGCGATCATGATGCCGAGGTAGACAAAGATGTTGTACTGGAACAGCAGCGGGCCCAGGACTGGAATGTTCTGCAGGGCCGCGGGCAGGGGAGAGGTCATAAAGGCGGACTTCAGATGGTTGCTGATGGCCACGTAGCCGCCGGAGGTGGTGCGCATGTATTCGCCGATGAACTGGCCTGCGCCGGTGCCGAAGATGGCCAGGGCCAGGCCGGTGACGTTCTGATTGGCCCGGAGGGTGATGGTGATGAAGCTGTAAATGAGAGCGCCGAAGGCGCCGCCCAGAAACGCGCACAGAATGGCGATGAGGACCGCCAGAAAGCCGCTGGCGTTCTGCCCGGCGAACATCTCATAGTAGAACGCGCCGCCCAGGCCCAGGGCGCCGCCCATGTACATCATGCCCTCCACGCCCAGGTTCAGGTTGCCGGTCTTTTCCGTCAGCACCTCGCCAACGGTGCCGAACAGCAGAGGCGTGCCGTTGAGCACGGCGTTGTAGATCAATAACAGCAGAGCATTCATGATCAGGCCACCTCCTTGTGCTTGCCGCGGAAGATCATTCGATAGTTGATGAAGAACTCACAGCCCAGCATACAGAACAGGAAGATGCCGGTGATGATGTCGGAGATGGAGGCGGGCACGGCCATGCGGGTCTGCAAGGTATCCGCGCCTTTTTCCAGCACCGCCAGCAGGCCGGAGATGCCGATCATGGCAAAGGGGTTCAGCTGGGCCAGCCAGGCCACGGTGATGGCGGTGAAGCCCACCCCGGCGGCCACGCCGTCATACAGCGTGCCGTTGGCGCCGGAGGCCACGATGAAGCCCACGACGCCGCAGATGCCGCCGGAGAGGAACATGGTGCGCATGATGATGCGGCCCACGTTCATACCGGCGTAGCGGGCGGTATTCTCGCTCTCGCCGATGACGGCGATCTCGTAGCCGTGTTTGGTATGGCGCATGTAGATGTACATCAGGACCGTCATCACCAGCACGATGATCCAGCCGCAGTGCACGCCGAATATCTTGGGCAGCACGGCGGCGGAGTCGAACATGGGGATCATCTGGGAGCCGGGACGGCCCTCCCAGGGACCACCCTGGAGCCACTTCACGATGCCGATGATGATATAGTTCATCATCAGGGTGAACAGCGTCTCATTGGTGTTCCACCTGGCCTTGAAGAAGGCGGGGATCAGCGCCCACAGGCCGCCGGCCGCGGCGCCGGCCACACCCATGACGAGGAGAAGGAGAGGGGCGGGCAGCTTATCATACCAAAAGAGGGCGAAATAGCTGGCGGCCATGGCACCGGCCGTGATCTGCCCCTCGGCGCCGATGTTCCAGAAGCGCATTTTGAAGCAGGGGGCGATGGCAAGGGCGGTGCCCAGCAAGGGGATGGCCAGCTTCACAGTCTGGCGGATGGCCGTCTTTTTGCCCAGAGAACCGGAGAGAATGGTCCCATAGGCGGCGATGGGATTGTTCCCCATCAGCAAAAAGATCAGGGCGCCCAAAAGGATGGCCGCCAAAAAGGAACTGCCCCGGATGCACCAGACCTTCCAAGGCTCCATGGAGTCCCGCTTTGCCAGCCGGATCAGAGGGATCTTCTGTTCATGCATGAGGCACATCCTCCTTTCCGCCGCCTACCCGGGTCATGAGCAGGCCGACTTCTTCCTTGGTAACGGTGCGGGCATCCACGATGCCGCTGACCTGGCCGCCGCACAGGACCAGGATGCGGTCACACAGCTCCAGCAGGACGTCCAGGTCCTCACCCACGTAGATCACGGCGACGCCCTTCATCTTCTGCTCGGTCATCAGGTTATAGATGGTGTAGGATGTGTTGATATCCAGTCCCCGAACGGCATAGGCGCTCATGAGGACCGTGGGGGAGGAGGCGATCTCCCGGCCCACCAGGACCTTCTGCACGTTGCCGCCGGACAGCCGCCGGACGGGGAAATCCACGCTGGGGGTGACGACCTCCAGACGCTCTTTGACCTCCAGCGCCAGGGCGTTGGGGTCCTTCCGGTTAACGAAAACGCCCTTGCCCTTCCGCCAGGAGCGGAGCATCATGTTGCCGGTCATGCCCATGCCGCCCACCAGGCCCATGCCGAGGCGGTCCTCCGGAACGAAGGCCATGGCGACCCCGGCCTTTTTGATCTCCATGGGCGGCTTGCCCACCAGCTCCACCGCCTTGTCCGCGCCCACCGGCGTGTAGTGGATGGAGCCGGACGCCACGGGATAGAGCCCCGCGATAGATTCCAGCAGCTCCCGCTGGCCGGAACCGGCGATGCCGGCGATGCCCAGGATCTCACCGCCCATGGCGGTGAAGGACACGTTATCCAGCTTTTTCACACCCTCCGCGTCCAGGCAGGTGAGGCCCTGGATCTCCAGGCGGGGCGTGGGGTCCACCGGCATGGGACGGTCGATGTTCAGGGTGACACTGCGGCCCACCATCATATCCGTCAGAGCCTGGGGGTTCGTCTCGCTGGTCTTCACCGTGCCGATGTATTTGCCCTTGCGAAGGACGGCCACCTTGTCGGACAGGGCCATGACCTCATGGAGCTTGTGGGTGATAATGACGATGGCCTTGCCGTCGGCCTTCATGGCCCGCAGGATACCGAACAGACGGTCCGTCTCCTGGGGCGTGAGGACAGCGGTGGGCTCGTCGAGGATCAAAATGTCCGCGCCCCGGTAGAGGACCTTCACGATCTCCACGGTCTGCTTTTCCGAGACGGACATATCATAGACTTTTTTATTGGGGTCGATGCCGAAGCCGTACCGGTCGCTGATCTCCTGGACCTTGACGGCGATGGCCTTCCGGTCCAGCTTGCCGCCGCCGGAAAGTCCCAGCGCGATGTTTTCCGCGGCGGTGAACACATTCACCAGCTTGAAATGCTGGTGGATCATGCCGATGCCGTGGTCAAAGGCGTCCTTGGGGGAGCGGATGGAGACGGGCTTGCCGCCTACCAGGATCTCGCCCTCGTCCGGGAAATAGATGCCGGCGAGCATGTTCATGAGAGTGGTCTTGCCGCTGCCGTTCTCTCCCAGCAGGGAGAGGATCTCGCCGCGGTCCAGGGTCAGGTCAATGCTGTCATTGGCGACTACCTTGCCGAAGCGCTTGGTGATGTGACGCAGTTCAATGGCGTGAAAAGATTCCACGGTTGTCATCCTTTCTTTTTAAAGTTGCGTGGCGTCATTCCGCGGAGGTATGACAAAAAGAACGGAATGTGCCCGATAGGAAAAGGGGGGCTGCGAGGTCGCAGCCCCCTGGTTTGGGAAGGGAATCAAAAGGCGGAGTTCAGCCACTCGATACCGTCGATCTGCAGAGCGAAGTAAGGAGCGGACTGGAAGTAGGACTCGTGGAAGGCACCGTCGAACACGGCCTCCTCGGCGTCGGGCGTGAAGTCGCCGTCGGTGTCCAGTGCGAAGGCGTTGGTCAGAGGCTGACCGCCGATGGTGAAGGTGGAGGTGTCGAACACCTGGAGGGAACCGTCGGCCAGAGCGGCTTCCACCTCGGCCAGCTTTTCAGCGGTGCCCGCGGCGGCGATGTCCTCGTTCAGGTCGGTCAGGACCACAGCGCCCATGTCCATGCCATGGCACCAATCCTGGTCGAATTCCTCGCCGTTGGCGACGGCCTCGATGGCGTACTCAAAGTAGTGGGACCAGTCGATCCGGGTGCCGATCAGGGAGGCCTCGGGAGCGACGGAGATCATGTCGTTGTTATAGCCGGTGTGGAACACGCCCTTGGACTGGGCGGTGGTGGCGGGGGTGGTGTTGTCGGAGTGCTGGGAGATCATGACGCAGCCCATGTCGGCCAGAGCCGCGGCGGCGTTGCCCTCTTCCGTGGCGTTGGACCAGGAGCCGACGAACTGGACCTTCATGGTGGCGCTGGGGCAGACGCTCTTGGCGCCCAGATAGTAGGCGGTGAAGCCGGAGATGACCTCGGCGAAGGAGAAGGCGCCCACGTAGCCGATGACGGCCTGGTCGGCGGTGATCTCACCGTTGTCGATCATTTCCTGCATCTTCATGCCGGCCACCACGCCGGCCAGGTAGCGGCCCTCATAGATGTTGGCGAAAGCGTTGTGGGTGTTGTCCCGTCCGTCGTTCCAGGAGCCCTGGTTGGTGCAGGAGATGAACTGGATGTCGGGATAGTCGTCCACGACCTGGAGCATAAAGGGCTCAAAGCCGTAGGAGTTGTTGATGATGAGGTCGCAGCCCTCTTCGGCCAGCTCGATGTTGGCGTCGGCGCAGCCGCTGTCCTCGTTGATGTTGTACTTGACGTTCCACTCCACCTGGATGCCCTTCGCGGCCAGAGCCTCGGTGGCGGCCTCCTTGCCGCGGATGAAGTTGTAAGTATAGCCCTGATCGTTCTCGTCGCCGATGCAGATCAGGCCCACCTTGACGGTCTTGGCGGCGGGTTCCTCGGTATTGGCGGGGTCGTCGGTGGCGGCAGGGGCCTCATCCCCCTTGCCACCGCCGCAGGCGGCCAGGCTCAAGACCATGACCAGGGAGAGAAGCAGTGCAAGAAACTTCTTCATTTTAATTTCCTCCTTCAAAAAATATGAGCAACGGTACGCGAAAAAAATTTGCCTATTCTTATCATACAGGGTCACACCTGGAAATTCAACTTAATTTTTGAAAAGAGGGAAAAAAGAAGAGAAAAAATTTACTATGATCTGGAAATGCCCTGATTAAAAGCAGCGGACCGCACAAAAACGACAAACAGGAGAGCGTTTTCGCTCTCCTGTTTGAAAGATCTGTGCATGGCGCGAAAGTCCGGATATGGAGCGCTCACAGGGAGACGGACGTGCCGGTCCTGCCGGCGATGCCGTCCTTGGCCTTTTCCAGCAGGGTGATGAGAGCGGTGCGGCCGGGCTTGGACTCAGCGAACTTCACCGCCGCCTGGACCTTGGGCAGCATGGAGCCGGGGGCGAATTGCCCCTCTGTGGCATATTGCCGGGCCTCCGCGGGGGTGAGATGGTCCAGCCACTGCTGATCGGGCTTGCCGAAGTTGACGGCCACCTTCTCCACAGCGGTGAGGATGACCAGGGAGTCGGCGTTCAGCTCCTCCGCCAAAAGCTCGGCGGCAAAATCCTTGTCGATAACGGCAACCGCGCCCCGGAGGTGGTGGCCCTCCTGGATGACGGGGATGCCGCCTCCGCCGCAGGCCACCACGATCTGTCCGGCGGCCAGCAGCGCCCGGATGGTCTCGATCTCCACGATGGACTTGGGCAGCGGGGAGGCCACACAGCGGCGCCAGCCCCGGCCCGCGTCCTCCATGACGGCATTTCCCCGGCGGCGCAATTCCTCTGCCTCCGCCTCGGTCATGAAGGTGCCGATGGGCTTGGAGGGGCTCTGGAAAGCCGGGTCCCTGGGGTCTACCTCCACTTGGGTCAGGATGGTGGAGACGGGCTTATCGACCTTGCGGTCCAGCAGCTCCTCCCGGATGGAGTTTTGCAGGTCATAGCCGATATAGCCCTCGCTCATGGCGGTGCAGACAGACATGGGGGCCATGGGGAGGGAGGGGTCCTCCCGGGAGAGAGTGGTCATGGCGCTGTTGATCATGCCCACCTGGGGGCCGTTGCCGTGGACGATCACGACCTCATGGCCCTCCTGAATGAGATCCACGATGGCCTTCGCCGTGTGCTTCACGGCGGCCATCTGTTCCGGCAGGTTTTTGCCTAAGGCATTGCCGCCCAAGGCGATGACGATACGTTTACCCATGATGGTGACACCTCGTTGTTGGTCAGAATTGGGAGAGGAAAGGATTCCCCGCCGGCTCTCCCACGGGGCGGGAAGCCGGCGGTCCATGGCCCAGTCAGGGGGCTTTTTTAAAAGCGCTTCCGCTTATCGGCAGCGTCCATGGCCATCAGGGCGGACACGGGGTCCTTGACCTTGCTCATCATGATCATGGCGGCGATGATATAGGGCTTGTAGCTGGCCTCCTTGTACAGGGGCACCAGATAGCGGTCAAACACAGAGTTGTCCACCTCGCCCTGGGGGCAGCTGAGGCCGGTGATGTCGGCGGGCAGGCAGTGCAGATACAGGGCCTTGCCGTCCTTGGTGCGCTTCATCATCTCCTCGGAGCAGGTCCAGTCCTTGTGCTGGGCGTTCTGGGCCAGGAGCTGCTTTTCCAGGGCGTCGATGCCGGTCTGGTCGCCCGCCTGGTACAGCTTGGTGCGCTGCTCCATGGCGGCGAAGGGCGCCCAGCTCTTGGGATACACGATGTCGGCGTCCTGGAAGGCCTCCTCCATGGTGGCGACCTTCTTGTAGCTGCCGCCGGTGGCCGCGGCGTTCTTGCGGGCGATCTCCTCCACCTCGGGCATCACGTCATAGCCCTCGGGATGGGCCAGGACCACATCCATGCCGAAGCGGGTCATCAAACCGATGACGCCCTGGGGCACGGACAGGGGCTTGCCGTAGCTGGGGGAGTAGGCCCAGGTCATGGCGATCTTCTTGCCCTTCAGGTTCTCCACGCCGCCGAACTCATGGATGATATGCAGCATGTCGGCCATGCACTGGGTGGGGTGGTCCACGTCGCACTGGAGGTTGACCAGGGTGGGCTGCTGCTCCAGGATGCCGTCCCGGTAGCCCTCCTTCACAGCGTCCATGAAGGTCTTTTGATATTTGTGGCCCTCGCCGATGAACATGTCGTCCCGGATGCCGATGACGTCGGCCATGAAGGAGACCATGTTGGCGGTCTCCCGGACGGTCTCGCCGTGGGCGATCTGGCTCTTCTTCTCGTCCAGGTCCTGGACGGTCAGGCCCAGCAGGTTGCAGGCGGAGGCGAAGGAGAACCGGGTCCGGGTGGAGTTGTCCCGGAAGATGGAGATGCCGAGGCCCGAATCGAAGATCCGGGTGGACTTGTTCCGCTCCCGCAGGTCCCGCAGGGCGTCGGCCACGGTGAAGATGGCGTCCAGCTCCTCGTCGGTCTTGTCCCAGGTCCAGTAGAAGTCGGACTTGTACATATGATTGATGTGCAGCTTTTCCAGGTGCTGCGCCAGTTCAATGGTCTTAGACATATCGATATGCTCCTTTGATATTTAATATTTGCGGTGTAGGGGCCGCCGTCTCCGGCGGCCCGTTTTCCCGGGAGGTTATGCCTCCCCGGAGAAGGAGACGGCCCGTTTTCCGGGAGACCGTACCTCCCGCGAAAGAGAGGACGGCCCGTTTTACAAGAGATTATGCTTCCCCCGGAGAAAGAGGCGGCCGGTTTCACGAGAGACCGTACCTCCCGCGGAGGCGGGGGCGGCCCGTTTCACAAGAGATTATGCTTCCCCCGGAGAAAGAAATGGCGGTTTCACGAGAGACCGTGCCTCCCGCGGGACGGGACGGCACAGAGGCCGTCCCCTACAGGGAGGTGTTTGGCCGGGAATTTTATTGGATGTCGTTGTCCGTCAGGCTCTGACGGAATTCGGTCACATCGCCGGTCTTGTTCTCGGGCTTATACAGGCCGGGAACGGCGGCGTACAGGGCGGCGCAGGTCACCAGGTCCTGCTTCCAGGTGATCTCGTTGGGGGCGTGGGCCTGGGACTCGGCGCCGGGGCCGAAGCCCACGCAGGGGATGCCGTACCGGCCCTGAATAGACACGCAGTTGGTGGAGAAGGTCCACTTGTCGGTCAGAGGGCGGCCGTCCCGCAGGTGCATGGCGTCGAACTGGGGGTTCACGTCGGCGTGGCCGATGCGCTTGTCGCCCCACAGGGCGTGGTGGGCGTCCACCAGGGCCTGGACATGGGCGGCGCTCTCCTTGTTGATCCAGGTGGGGAAGAAGCACTCGGTCTCATAGACCTCGCCGGTCCAGGAGGGACGGTCATACATGTACATGGAGACCTTCACGTCGTCGCCGTACTTCTTGACGCTGGGCAGCTGGCGGATCTCCTCCAGGCAGGAGTCCCAGGTCTCACCGGCGGTCATGCGGCGGTCGATGGAGATGGAGCAGCTGTCCGCCACGGCGCAGCGGCTGGGAGAGGTATAGAAGATCTGGGAGGTGGTGCAGGTGCCCCGGCCCAGGAACTGGGCGTCCTCGTAATGCTGGGGGTTGAATGCGGGGTTCAGCATCTTCACCAGGCCGCGGACTTTGTTGGAGGGGCCGTCGCCGTTTTCGTTCAGGGCGCGGACGTCCTGGAGGATGTCGGCCATCTTGTAAATGGCATTGTCACCGCGCTGGGGGGCGGAGCCGTGGCAGGAGATGCCCTTCACGTCCACCCGGATCTCCATGCGGCCCCGGTGGCCGCGGTAGATGCCGCCGTCGGTGGGTTCGGTGGAGATGACGAATTCGATCTTGCTGCGGGCGTCCTCAGGACCGTTGAAGTACTTGTTGACGATGTACTGCCAGCACATGCCGTCGCAGTCCTCCTCCTGAACGGAGCCCACCACCATGATCTTGTAGCCGGCGGGGATCAGACCCAGGTCCTTCATGATCCTGGCGCCGTACACGGCGGAGGCCATGCCGCCCTCCTGGTCGGAGCCGCCCCGGCCGAAGATGACGTCCTCGGTCTCATAGCCCTGGTAGGGGTCGGCCTCCCAGTTGCTGCTGTTGCCGACGCCGACAGTGTCGATGTGGGAGTCGATGGCGATGATCTTCTCGCCCTCGCCCATCCAGCCGATGACGTTGCCCAGACCGTCGATCTCCACCTTGTCAAAGCCCAGCTTTTCCATCTCGGCCTTGATGCACATGACGACGTTCTTTTCCTCGCAGCTCTCACTGGGGTGGGAGATCATATCCCGCAGGAACCGGGACATGTCGGCCTGATAGCCCTTCGCGGCCGCTTTGATCGCTTCAAAATCCATATCGATACCCTCCGTTTAAATGTTGTGAGCAGTTCCTTTGCCTGATGGCGTTTCTTGGTTCTATCCCTATCATAGCATAAGAAATCCACTTGTCAAACAAAATTTTTGAAAACCAAACAAATTTTGAGAAAAGGGATTGCTTTTTAGGAAATTTATGATATGATAGTCATGGTAAAATGGATGAAATAATTAAAAATAGGGGGGAAAAGCCATAGAAAACGGAAAACTGGAACTGCTGAAACAGGTGGCGGCGGGGATCGCCGCGCAGTTCGGCAGCGACTGCGAAGTGGTGGTGCATGACTTGAGCCGCCATCCCGACCACACGATCGCGGCGATCGAGAACGGCCATGTCTCCGGGCGGAAGGTGGGGGACGGCGCGTCCCATGTGGTCATCGAGCAGATGCAGACCAACGATCCGGAACCCAAGGACCATCTCTGCTACCTGACAAAGACGCCGGGCGGCAAGATCCTGAAATCCTCCACCGTCTATATCCGCAACAGCAAGGGCAAGGTGTCGGGGATCCTGTCCATCAACTACGACATCTCCAAGCTGCTGATGGTGGAGGGCGCGGTCCGGGAGCTGGTCTCCACCCCGGATCCCCAGCAGGCGGAGCCGGAGCGGATCGTGAATATCAATGATATGCTGGAGGATCTGATCCAGCAGTCGGTGGCGCTGGTGGGCAAGCCGGTGGCGCTGATGAACAAGGAGGACAAGGTGAAGGCCATTCAGTTCCTGAACCAGAACGGCGCCTTTTTGGTCACAAAATCCGGAGACAAGATCGCAAAATATTTCGGCATATCCAAATATACTTTATATTCCTATATTGATGCCAAGCAGGAGGAAAAAACGACTTGACTGGTTTCCTCGAAGAGCAGGCCGCAGGCAAAAAAGGATCCCGGCAGGACCGCCCTGCCGGGATCTGTGTTATACAGTGTTATACGATCTTGCGGAGAAGCGAAGGCTCTGCGGCGGCCTTTTGTTCAGCGAAATAGCGGATGATGTCCTTGCGGGTGACGATGCCGATAAAGCTGCCGATATCATCCACCACGGGGATAAAATTCTGGTTCATGGCGCTGTTGAGCAGCTCCTCCATACTGACAGTGATGCGGACGGAGGGGTAGTTGTTGCCGCGAAGGATGTCCCGGATACGCAGCTGTTCCAAGTCCTTCATGGAGCGGGAGAACAGTGCTGACGGTTCGTCGGCCAGGAGGCGCCAGAGGAAATCGCCCTCGCTGACCGTTCCCACGTATTGCCCGTTCCGTGTGATGACGGGAATGGCCGTGTAGCCATGGTGCCGCATTTTTTCCAGCCCTTGGCGGAACGTACAGTCATCGTACAGATAAGCAACACGGTTCTTCGGGAGCAGAAAATAAGCAATGTTCACGTTTCAGCCTCTTTTCTGTGAGGCGGGGACCCGCCTGTATTTGCCCATCTGGCTTCTATCAATAATATACAGGATGGGCGCGGCGATTTGGTGAACAATTTATGAAATCTGCCTGGAAATGGGCTTTACATTTCCGGAGAAAGCTGGTATGCTAGACTTGTGATATATGCAACAGGAAAGGAGCGGATACCATGCTGACACAGCAGGAGCTGGAAAAAAGCCCGTTGTTTCAGGATATTGCCTATGAAGAATACCGCGGGATGCTGGACTGTTTTCAGGCGGTCCAGCGGTCGTTCAAAACAGATGACCTGATCTATGACTTTGCCTCCCGGGGAAGGGACGCCGTGGGGATCATAGAGCGGGGGACAGCCTCCATCATCCGGATCGACGAGGAGGGTGTGTCTACGGTGCTGGAGGACCTGAGCACCGGCGGGGTGTTTGGCCGGACGCTGGCGTATGCCGGATCGGAGCGGGACAGCCTGGAGGTGGTGTGCCGGACGCCCTGCGACGTGCTGTTCATCGACTATGCCCATATTTTAAAGCGGTGCGAACGGGCGTGCAGGCACCACAGCCTGCTGGTGCAGAACATGCTCCGCCTGATGGCGGACAAGGCCCAGGCCCTCAGCCAGCGGGTCGACGTGCTGTCCCGGCGATCCATCCGGGAAAAACTGCTGTGCTATTTTCACCAGCTTTCAGAAAAGGAGCACAGCAGCACCTTTACCCTCCCATTTTCCCTCAGCACGCTGGCGGATTACATCGCCACGGACCGCAGCGCCATGATGCGGGAGCTGAAACGGCTGCGGGAGGAAGGCGTTCTTCACTCGGAGGGACGGAAGTTTACCCTGAATTAACGGAAATACCAAATAATTGGTAAAAATTTTGGGAGAAACGTGACGAAAAGAGATTGACGAGCTTAAAGAAGATATATTAAAATATATTTTAATGTGTCAATGTCAGGATGCAGGTCCGCATGAAAATTCAAACATTCGGGAAGGAAGGAAGAGTATGTATCGTATCGTGAGAAAAGAGGCTCTGCGCCCCACCGTTACGCTGTACGAGATCGAGGCGCCTCTGGTCGCCAAGAAGGCACAGCCGGGCCAGTTCATCATCCTCCGCGTGGATGAGAACGGCGAGCGCATCCCCATCACCATTAACAGCTACGACCCTGAAAAGGGCACCGTCACTATCATTGTTCAGACCGTGGGCGCCACCACGGAGAAGCTGTCCCACCTGAACGAGGGCGACTGCCTGCACGACTTTGTGGGCCCCCTGGGCAAGGCCACCGAGACCGAGGGCAAGAAGAAGGTCTGCGTGGTCGGCGGCGGCGTGGGCTGCGCCATTGCCTATCCCGTGCTGAAGAAGTTCCACGACTGCGGCGCGGAGGTCCATGCCATTGTTGGCTTCCGCACGGAGGACCTGGTCATCCTGGAGGAGGACTTCAAGAAGTCCTCTGACAAGCTGATCGTCTGCACCGACGACGGCTCCTATGGCCGCAAGGGCCTGGTCACCGACGCCCTGAAGGAACTGATCGAGGCCGGTAACCAGTATGACGAGGTGTTCGCCATCGGCCCCATGGTCATGATGAAATTCGTCTCCAAGACCACCGAACCCTACGGCATCCCCACCACCGTCTCCATGAGCCCCATCATGATCGACGGCACCGGCATGTGCGGCGGCTGCCGCCTCAGCGTTGGCGGTGAGATGAAGTTCGCCTGTGTGGACGGCCCCGACTTTGACGGCCACAAAGTGGACTGGGATCTGGCGGTCAAGCGCAACCAGATGTACCGGGACTTCGAGATGCACAAGCACGAGGAGACCTGCAATCTGTTCAAGAAGGAGGCTGAATGATCATGGCGAATATGTCTTTGACAAAGAACCCCATGCCCTCTCAGGACCCCAACGTCCGGAATAAGAACTTTGAGGAAGTGGCACTGGGTTATACCGAGGAACAGGCTCTGGACGAGGCCCAGCGCTGCCTGAACTGCAAGAACAAGCCCTGCATGACCGGCTGCCCCGTCATGGTACATATTCCTGAGTTCATTCAGGAAGTCGCCAAGGGCGATTTTGAGGCCGCCTATCAGATCATCTCCAACACCAGCGCCCTGCCCGCCGTGTGCGGCCGTGTCTGCCCCCAGGAGAGCCAGTGCGAGAAGTACTGCGTCCGGGGCAAGAAGGGCGACCCCGTGGGTATCGGCCGTCTGGAGCGGTTCGTGGCCGACTGGCACAACGCCCACTGCACCACCGCGCCTGAAAAGCCCGCCTCCAACGGCCACCGTGTGGCGGTGGTGGGTTCCGGCCCTGCCGGTCTGACCTGTGCCGGCGACCTGGCCCGGAAGGGATATGAAGTCACCGTGTTCGAGGCGCTCCATTTGGCCGGCGGCGTGCTGGTTTACGGCATCCCCGAGTTCCGTCTGCCCAAGTCCATCGTTCAGAAGGAAGTGGATGGCCTGAAGGCCCTGGGCGTCACCATCGCCACCAACACCGTGGTGGGCCGCACCATCTCCATCGACGAGCTGATGGAGGAGCAGGGCTTCGAGGCCGTGTTTATCGGCTCCGGCGCGGGCCTGCCCATGTTCATGGACATCCCCGGCGTCAACTACCGCGGCGTGTATTCCGCCAACGAGTTCCTGACCCGCATCAACCTAATGAAGGCCTACCGTGAGGGCTCCGACACCCCCATCCAGCACCCCAAGAAGGTGGCTGTGGTGGGCGGCGGCAACGTGGCCATGGACGCCGCCCGCTGCGCCAAGCGCCTGGGCGCCGAGGTGTACATCGTGTACCGCCGCGGCATGGAGGAGCTGCCCGCCCGTAAGGAAGAAGTGGAGCACGCCGAGGAGGAGGGCATCATCTTCAAGACCCTCTGCAACCCTGTGGAGATCTTCGCCGACGGGAACGACGACGTGAACAGGATCCGCTGCATCAAGATGGAGCTGGGCGAGCCGGACGCCTCCGGCCGCCGCCGTCCCATCGAGGTCCCCAACAGTGAATTTGACCTGGATGTGGACTGCGTCATCATGTCCCTGGGCACCAGCCCCAACCCGCTGATCAAGTCCACCACCAAGGGCCTGGAGATCAACCGCAAGGGCGGCATCGTGGTCAATGAGGACGGCCTGACCTCCCGCGAGAAGGTTTACGCCGGCGGCGACGCCGTTACCGGCGCGGCCACCGTCATCCTGGCCATGGGCGCGGGCAAGACCGCGGCCAACGCCATTGACGAGGCCCTGAGCAAGTAAGCACGAAAACCGCCGCCATGACACATGGCGGCGGTTTTTTTTGTATAAATGAAAACCACGGGCTATGCCCGTGGTTCTAAAAAGGCTAAGCCTATGCGGAGAAAAATGAGAAGAAAAGAGACCAAAGAAAGCAACCAGGTTGAGTACAAGCACGAATATAGACATTGGAACTAAATGAAAAGAACCCAAGCAAGAAAAAGTCTCGGAGAGACGAAAAAGACTGCACCCCACCGCCGATAAAAATCGGCAGCAGGGCACAGATGCAGTAGAAATAAAATTCGAAAGCCTTTAGGCTTTGCCAGTAAAAGCCCCTTATAGGGGCGAGTGCAGGCCACCCGTTATACGGGTGGTCCTGACTAAAAGGGACACGGAGTGCGGCCCCGGTTGGCAAACGGCCCAAAAAACGGCCGACGCAACCCATAGTTGCTCTCGTGTAAATCAAAAGTGGCTTGCTTTTGATAAAAAACACGGTACAGTCGGAGGTGAAGATGACGGATTTAGGAAACGAGCTGGCCCGGCTGCGGAGAGAAAAAGACCTGTCTCAGCAGGAACTGGCGGATATACTGAGAGTGTCCCGGCAGGCGGTGTCCCGGTGGGAGAACGGTACCGCCATCCCCACCATGGAGAACATGATCTTTTTGGCCCGGCTGCATGATGTGCAGCTGGATGAGCTGGTGGACGGCAGGAAAGAGGGGAGCGGCGGAGAATGGCGCACTGCGGAGGGTAAAGCGGCGGCCGCGCCGGAGGAGCCGCGGCGGGGCACTTGGAAAGATAAAGCGCGATGGGCGCTGCTTCTCCTGTGCGCGTTTGCGCTGGGGGCGATGATCTGCCTGGCAGTGGTGAGAGAGCGTGCAAAAGAAGGACCGTTAGACCTGATGAAAGATACAGTAAAGGAGGTGAATCCTGTCTCAGAGGGAGAATTTTCCATCCAATGGTGATGTCGGAAAGGAGGTTGACGTGTGAGACTAAGAAAAATTTTGTGTATGCTGATGGCCTGCGCAACCGTGACGATTTGCGTAAGCGTCAGCGCCGGAGCAGCGGAGGCGGAGAGTGCTGAAACTGCGGTTATCGCAGTACGGGCTTCCGGATCTTTCAACATGGACATCCCCGCAGAGACGCTTGTAAGCGCGAACAGCACTTTTCCACTGGAAGCAGGAGAGACCGTCACGATCAACGCTGTTTATTCTCCCGCATCTGCAAAAGTGGACTTTGGGCTGATTGGTCCCGATGGAGCATTTTATTATGTAACAGCCTTTGACGGCAATGCAAAAGAATCGTTTCGGGTAGATGAACGGGGGAATTATAAGCTGGCATTCAGAAACAATTCCTCGCGCACGGTTTCGGTATCCGGGTATGTGAACTATTGAGAAAGGGGCGCTGTTTTGAAAATGGGTCATTGTAAATTTGGCATGCCCGCAGCAATGCTCCTGCTCATTGTGGTTTATGAAATACTAGTCCTGCCCCCGCTGTATGGCCGGATGGCTGCGTTTGCCGCGGCAATGCTGTTTCCAGTATCTGTTATTTTGGCGTGGGCAGCGCCTGCCGTTTCTGGAAAAACGGCCTTGCTGGCTGGCTCTGGGGTGCTGGCGGCAGCTGCGCTTATCGTTTTGCTGATTTATGGAATTTTCCCGCGGGCGGGTACGGTATCCCTGGGAACTGTTACTGTGGAAAGCTCTCACGCACCGCGGATCCGTCTGGCGGCCGGTGCCTGCTATGTTGCCGCCGTGATGACTTGGCTGCTGCTGAGAATAGGACGAAAACGAAAAAATAGATAAGAAAGGAAATGGCCTCATGAAAAGTTTGAAGAGACTGTCTGCAATCCTTTTGACTTTTGCAATGACTGTTGGAATGCTTTCTGGGGCAGCTTTTGCACGGGAACCCCAGGAGACGCCGGACTTCAAGGATGGAGGCTATGTTCTTTTGGCAAAAAGGACTATTCCGCTTCAGCGGGCAATAATTGCCGTAGACAGCGGAATTGCTCCTATGGCGGAACTTGTTGAGGAAGAGATTGTTGCTGATATTGAAATTTATCAAAAGATTGGAACTACCAAAATTTATACACAAGTAACGGTCAGAACTGCCAGTTGGGCATCTTCTGCGCAAATTTTAAGTTTTGACGTGGATGTTACCTATGTGAATTTTACTGAATTTAGTATCCCTACTACATATGCATGGTGTTTAGCTGTGTGATTGCAGTTAGCTGTTTTGGATTTAGTACAAAGGCGGCTGGTGTAGAAGTGTGTGAAGTGCATTCCGATGTGGAACGTGCTTCGGGACGATTTAGCATTGATATACCAGGAAACACACTTGCAGTTACAAGTTCCTATTTTCCATTAGAAGCTGGGGAAACTGTAACAATTAGCGCCGTTTACTCCCCACGATCTGCTAGTGTAGATTTTGGCTTAATTGCACCAGATAGTCTGTTTTATCCTTTTAGAGCGGAAAATGGTAGTTTTGATAAGACCATAGAGGTTAACCAGCGAGGCTATTATACGCTAGCTGTTAGGAACAATTCCAGTTTTGATATATCTGTATCAGGATTTGTAACCTATTGAATTTATTGAATTTACGATTTGTGAAAGGAGGACCACTATGAAAAGAAAAACAAAGAGCATGGGCGCTTTGGTACTGGTTCTATTTATGCTGGTCTCAGTTATTGGCGGGACAGGCTTTGCATTGGACGCCACTCAAGATGCCGGATTCGAGACAGCAGAGGCTGCAGCAGTAAGGGCACTGACGGAAGACTTTTTTGAAAAGAAACAGCAGAACTTTGTATCAGAAAAAGAGATTAGCCTTGCCGAGTTTTATGCGCCAGCGGTGAGAAACACGCTTGCTGAGAAAACGAGTAGTAAGCTTTTTCAGTTTGAAAAAATTGTAAGGCAGAGTATTGACGCGGATGTGTCGAGAGAGAACTTCGAGGTAACAATTAATAAGGTGAAAGTAGACGGAAACACCGCAGCTGTTACTGCTTATGAAAATTATACATATATCTTGGATTCAGCAGAAGATGGAATTGTAAGTTCGCGAGGAATTACTTATAATATTTCACTTTCTAAACATGAAAACGAATGGAAAATCGACAGAATTAAGACAAATAACGAACTGGAAGGATTAGTTGAGGGTGTTGCTGATGTTACAACATTATTTGTGGCGGATAGTGCGGTGACGCCAGTTGCGGATCCGACCATCGAGGCGGAACACATTCGTGCAGAAGAACAGAAGAGGCAGAACGAAAGCCAAAGCGCACGGGGTGTGATTAGCAGAACATTCCATTGGTATAGTGGGGTACAGGCATTGACTTACGCTTTAGAGTATTCTAACAGTTCTCACAGTAATTATGATACAGAACCGTACAATGATTTGTTTGATCAGCACAACCCAAAAGATTGCCAAAATTTTGTCTCGCAATGTGTTTGGGCAGGACTTTATGGAACGAATACTGCTGCAGCAATCGAAGCAAAGTCCCTACCCATGATTAAGACAGCGGGAAGAGAATGGTGGTCAACGAGTTCTGAAGCATGCTCTAATGGTACGTGGACAAGTATCGGGAGTTTTAAGTCATACATTGAGGACGGAGGAGCAGACAAGGATGGGTTGGTAGGTGCAACAGGAAAAGCGGGGAGCATGGCGAATGGCTGCGCTGGAGATATGGTTCATATTAGAGATAGCGATGGCGTATGGTATCATACATATATCATTGTTCAGGCAACGGGAACTTCTGGATCACGCACAAATGCAAATTATTATGTTTGCGCCCATTCTGCAAATCGGCGAAATGAAACCCTTCAGAGCATCTTGGGGGCCGGGCAGAGCAATTTGAGACTACTTACCATCTCGGGGAGCTATTATTAAAGGCATTGCAGCGAGAGGACGTGACGAATAATGAGGAAAGGGCAAATGGCTCTCTGCTGCCTTGTAGTGATTTTGTTTCTCGTGTCTTGCGCGCCAGAACCGATAAATGAACAAGGGACAGAAAAAGAAAACAATCCTAAGCCAATTGAACTTCCAACAGAAAACATTCGTGGAAAGTATGAAATTAACGATAGGTTTGTTTTGGTTGAAACCCAGATAAAAGGAAACGCACCACAATTTGATTTATATGATTTAGAAGAAGGGGCAGTGTATAATCTTCCGACAATGCCGGAACATGTTGTTCTTGAAGAAATTATAAATGAAAACTATTATATTTTTCGTACTACGGGAATGAACAGCGAGTCTGTTGACAGAACTGCACCTGAAACAATAAAGTGTTTCCGAGTTTATGATAGCGATTCAGCTTTTGAGAGTGTAAGAGAACCGGTGCAGTTTAATTTAACAGAAAGCGTAATCGTTGGAACAGAACATAAAGCGAACGCCGAACACGCAGATTTGGAATTTGGAATTAGAGATATATGCATAGGATTTTCTTCAAAGGAAGACTCCGAAAAATCAGTGGATGGATTTCCGTTGCTTCCCTACATAGAAATAGGAGGAAGTGGCGAAGAAAGAGTGTTGTTTGTGAACATAGAAAGAAAGGGTATAACAACTGAGGTTTTTGGAGAGGAAACATTATCTCTTAATCCATATGTAAAAGATTATACACTTGAAGAAACAGAAAATGGGATAAAAATTGTAGTATTTCTTGAAGACAATGTAGAAGGGTATTTCGTTGACGATAATCAGTGGGAAAACCCGAGTATTAAACTGATGTTTGAATAGCACAAAGGGAGAAGACGAGAGAAGACGATACAGGTTTGTATCGCCCTCTCCCTTTGTATAATGGTTTACCCGTTTGCGCTATGTGTAAAAGGGTAAACCGTTATATGGATAATTTTTTAATATACTAAGGAAGGAATGACTATTTTGGCTGCAAGTCACAGTATGACAGTTTTACTGCAAAAGCCTCTACACCGAGAAACAGCTTGTCTGGTTCTGTTACTAGTACGAGCTTTATTTCGGGGCATACGATCGCGGTTTCTGTTAGTATCTCCAATGTGAAAGTCGGAAATGTCCTTACTTGGGACGGACATCCGGTAGCGTATTCTGAGAAGATCACAATCCGCTGACAAGACTTTGTGATCTGCGGGGAGACAAATAGAAAATCAGTGTTGGGTTCAATTTCGGCAATTGTATTGTATAATATAGATGAGGATTTAGTAAAACACCCCTGCCCGCATAATGCGGGCAGGGGTGTTTTGTGCGATTTTACAGCTCCACCACCGTGACCTCATGGCCGGTGTGAGGCAGGAATTTGTGAAGGATGTCGGCGGTTTTCAGCTTTAAACTGCTGGTGCAGATGCAGGGGTGGCAGGATAAGTACTCCGCCTCGTAGACCTCCCGCTCCATCAGCAGGCGGACGCGGTGCTCCGTGTCGTTCATCAGCCCCAGAAGGGTAGCGGAGCCGGGGGTGCAATGGAGCAGCTCCCAGAGGCTCTCCTCCGGCGCGAAGGAGAGGCGGGAGCAGCCGATCTGATGGCTCAGGTCCTTGGTGTGAAAGGGCTTATCCGGTCCCATGCACAGCAGGTAGAATTGGGTTTTCTGCCGGTTGCAGAGAAAGAGATTCTTGCAGATGGGCACGCCCAGGACCTCACTGACGGCGGCGCACTTCTCCATATTGTCGGCGGGGTCGCTGGACACCCGGTCATAGTCGATACCCAGTTCCTCCAAAAGGCCGAAGGCGGCATCCTCCTGGGGGAGAAGTTCTCCCGCGGGGCGGGTATTGTGGTACAGCGGGGAAATTTCCATGGCTCCTTATGCTTCCTTTGCCAAAAGTTTCTCGCCCGCGCGGTAAATATCCCCCGCGCCCACGGTCAAAATGAGGTCGCCGGGCCGGGCCAGCTGACGCAGCTGGTCCGTCACCTTATCCAGCGTGGAGCAGTAGACGGAACCGGGGATATTGCGGCACAGGTCGGCGGAGGAGATGCCCAGGGTATTCTGCTCCCGGGCTGCGTAGATCTCCGCCAGCACCGCCACATCCGCCAGCTTCAACTCCTCCACGAAGCGGTCGAACAGCTTGGCGGTGCGGGAGTAGGTGTGGGGCTGGAAGGCCACCACCAGGCGCTGATACCCCAGCTCCCGGGCGGTGGTCAGCAGGGCGTGGAGCTCATCCGGGTGGTGGGCATAGTCGTCGTAGACCTCGGCGCCGTTGAAAACACCCTTGCGCTCAAAGCGGCGTCCGGCGCCGGTGAAGGCGGCCAGTCCCTCCTCCACGGCGCGGCCGGGGATGCCCAGCACATAGGCGGCAGAGGCGGCGGCCAAGGCGTTTAAAATATTGTGGTGCCCATAGACGTGAAGGGTGACATGGGCGTATTTCTCGCCCTTGACCATGATGTCAAAGGAGGGCGCGCCGTCCACATCCGTGAGACCCGCGGCGGTGCAGTCGGCGGGGTGGTCCAGGCCGAAGGTAAAAATGGGGCGGTCCACACCGGCCACGGAATCCACCGCGCCCTGATTATCCACATTGACCACCACATGTCCGGCATTGGGGACCAGCTCCGCAAATCTGTGGAAGGAGTGCTCGATGTCGTTCAGGTCCTTGAAGAAGTCCAGGTGGTCGGCCTCCACGTTCAGGATCACCGCCACGGTGGGATAGAAGGACAGAAAGCTGTTGCAGTATTCGCAGGACTCCAGGATGATGGTGTCGCCGTGGCCCACCCGGTAGCCGGAGTGGAGCAGGGGCAGGGTCCCGCCGATCATGACGGTGGGGTCCGCCTGGGCGGCCATGAAGATGTGGGTGCACATGGAGGTGGTGGTGGTTTTGCCGTGGGTGCCGGAGACGCACAGGGCGTTGGGGTAGTGCTGCATGATGGCGCCCCAGGCCTGGGCGCGCTCATAGACGGGGATGCCCCGGGCCACGGCGCCGGCGATCTCCGGATTGCTGTCGTGCACGGCGGCGGTGCGGATCACGAAATCACAGTCGCCCAGGTTCTCGGCGTTGTGGCCGATGGCCACGGAGATGCCCAGGGAGCGGAGATGCTTCACCGTGTCGCTGTCCGTCATGTCGGAGCCCTGGACGGTCAGGCCCCTGCCCTTCAAGACCTCGGCCAGGGGGCACATGGACACGCCGCCGATGCCCACCAGGTGGACACGCTTGCCGGCGACCAGATAGTCGCGGATGGGAGTGGGATTATTCATCATAGGAACGGACTTCCTTTCCAAAACAGCTTTTCGCGTTGCGAAGGGGAGAAAAGCGGTATATAATCATCACAGATTTTGCAGACAGGCGGAGAGGCTTCCAGCTGGACCGGAGGCGATTCCGACAGGCCCAATTATTATAATGCAGAAATGCCGGAAATGCAACGGGAAAAGGCGGTGAAAAGACAGTGAAAATACCGGAATATGTGCAGAGGGTGCTGACGGCACTGGAGACGGCGGGCCATGAGGCCTGGTGCGTGGGCGGCTGCGTGCGGGATGTTCTGCTGGGCCGGGTCCCGGAGGACTGGGACGTGACCACCAGCGCCCTGCCGGAGGAGACCATGGCGCTGTTTGGCTCCCACGCGTTTCCCACGGGGCTGCAGCACGGCACTGTGACGGTGCGGGCGGAGCACCGGAGCGTGGAGGTCACCACCTACCGGGTGGACGGAGCCTATCACGACCACCGCAGGCCGGACACCGTGACCTTCACCCCTTCCCTGGAAGAGGACCTGCGGCGGCGGGACTTCACCGTCAACGCCATGGCCATGGACCTGCGGGGCGGCCTGCGGGACCCCTTCGGTGGACAGACCGACCTGGAAGTGGGCGTCCTGCGCTGCGTGGGAGAGCCGGACCGGCGGTTTGAGGAGGACGCCCTCCGCATCCTGCGGGGGCTGCGGTTCGCGGCGGTGCTGGGATTTGCCATCGATCCGGCCACGGCGGAGAGCATCCACAGACACCGGGAGCTGCTGGGGGATATCGCCGCCGAGCGCATCCAGGCGGAGCTGCTCAAGCTGCTGTGCGGAAAGGACGCGGCGGCGGTCCTGCGGGGATACCCGGATGTGGTGGGCGTGTTCTGGCCGGAGGTCCTGCCCATGGTGGGCTTTGACCATCGGAACCGCCACCACTGCCATGACGTGTGGGAGCACACGCTCCACGCGGTGGAGGCGGTTCCGCCGGACCCGGTCCTGCGCTGCGCCATGCTGCTCCACGACGTGGGAAAGCCCCGGTGCTTCACCGTGGACGATGATGGGAACGGCCACTTTTACGGCCACCCGGAGATCAGCCGGGAGCTGGCGGACAATATGCTCCGGCGGCTGAAATGCCCCACGGGATTTCGGGAGACCGTGGTGCGGCTGGTGGCTTGGCATGACCGGAATATCCCCCGGACGGACCGGGGGCTGCGCCGCGCCCTGCGGGCGCTGGGGGAGGAGGACCTGCGGCGGCTCATTCTCGTCAAGCGGGCGGACAACCTGGCCCAGGCGCCGGAATACCGGGGCATCCAGCGGGAGATTGACCGGGCAGAGGAAATTCTGGACAAGCTGCTGGCGGCGGACGCCTGCTTTTCCCTGAAACAGCTGGCGGTGAATGGCAGGGACCTGATAGAGCTGGGGCTTTCAGGCCCGGAGATCGGGCGGACGCTGAAGGCGCTGCTGGACAGCGTGGTGGACGGCGAGCTCCCCAATGACCGGGCCAGCCTGCTGGAAGCGGTGGGGAAATTGTAACCAAATCGAGAGATTTGTAACCAAAATGCGGTGGAGCTCCCTGGAGGACATGCCCTATACTGTTCCCAGAACAACAGGGGGTGGCATGTGATGAAAAAATCCTTGGGGTATCTGCTGGCGGCCTGTCTGGTGCTGACCGGCTGCGGAATGGAGCCGGGCACGGCACTGGCGGAAGCCGCGGAGATACCCGAGGCAATGGACTGGCGGGAGGCTTACAGGGCACAGCTGAAAATACTGTGCGACATGGATGCGGAACAGTGGGGGAAGGAGGACCGGGAACGGCCCCTCGGATGCTACTGGCTGTATGACATCGACAAGGACAGCGTGCCGGAGCTTCTGGTACAGTACGGGAGCTGCGAGGCGGACCGCCGCACCGACGTCTACGGCTGGGCGGATGGCGCTGTGAAAAAGCTGGGGGACTTTCCCAGCGGGCACAGCAGCTTGTACGCCTGGCCGGGGGAGAACGCCGTGGCCCTGCACTATGGGCAGATGATGGTGGAGCGGATCGACAAGATCAGCGTTGCAGACGGCGCCCTGCGCGTCGAGACCCTGCGGGAGGCGGGACTGGACGAGCCGCTGGAGGAATACACCGACATGGCGGCATGGCTCCCCGGCAGCGAATGTCTGGCAGACCGCTGTGCTCCGGCCGTCGCGGAGGGGGAGCTGGACGACGTCACTGGCGTCTATACCCAGACACCCAACACCGCGCTGATCGACCGCTACGGTGAGACGCGGGAACTGGACTTCACCTATGACGAGTCCAGCTGCGCGGACTGGCAGCGGGCCTACGCGGACTTCCTGCGGGAGCTGTGCAGACAGGAGGCGGCGGTGCGGAACATCGAACGGCCGGACTATGACCCCAATGCGTACGCCGCAGAGATCGGGGTGCTGAGCAGCGGCTGCTGCCTTTATGATATCAATGAGGATGGCATCCCGGAGATGTTCATCCGATATGGGGATTGTGAGGCGGCGTACCACACCTGTGTGTACGGCTGGGTGGACGGCACGGCAGTGGAATTGGGGGACTTTCCCAGCGGCCATTCCAGCCTGTACACCTGGCCGGGGGAGAACGCCGTGGCGTTCAACTGGGGCCACATGGGCGGCCACTATGTACAAAAGATCAGTCTGGCGGGCAGCACATTGACCTTTGAGGATGTCTTTTCGGAGTATGCCGTGGAGGATGAATATACCGATATAACGGATATTGTGCCCGGCAGTACAGATCTCCGGGAGACGCGGACCACCCTGGGGCTGACGTTTTTGGAGGAGGCCGGCTCCGGCGCGGATCAGCCGCTGCTCCTGCCCATCTACGACTATGGCCGGCAGCGGGAGCGGCGGGAGACCGGCCCGGACCGGGACGAGGCAGCCCGGCGGGCCATCACGGCAGTCCTGGAGGACGGCGCGGAATTTTACGGCGCTTCCGCCGACGGCTTCGGCGGGGACACCGGCTGGACGACGCTGGAACAATATCTGGCCCCCGGCGGCGTGGACCGTTTTGCGGACACACCGCAGACCGTGGAGAAGCTGGCCTGGGTGGATATGGACCAGGACGGACAGCGGGAGTGCGTCCTCCGGCTGCTGGACGGCAAAGAGGGGTGGGCGGACCAGTACATCATTTTCCATGAGCAGGATGGAACGGTGTATGCCTACTGTGTCAACTATTGCGAGGGCCATGAGATCGGGACCGACGGCGTGTTCCACGACGCGGAGTGGCAATCCACCTTCGCGGTGTCCTTTTGGAAAAACCAGTGTTATCTTTACACAGTGTCCTGCGGCGGGACGGTCCCCGCTGTGGAATGGGAGATGCTATGAACCGATTGTGGAAGCTCTATCACAGAGAGATCCCGCCCTTTCTCCAGGAGTTTTCAGCCGCGCCGCCCATGGCGCGGCTGAAGGCCGTGGGCATGAACTGCGGGTGTGAATATACCCACTTCCCCCGGTTTGCGGGCATCGGCCCCTATTCCCGCTATGACCACAGCCTGGGGGTGGCGCTGATCGTCTGGCATTTTACCGGGGACAGGAAACAGGCCCTGGCGGGACTGTTCCACGATATCGGCACGCCGGTTTTCGCCCATGTGGTGGACTTCCTCAACGGAGACCACCTGCGGCAGGAGTCCACAGAGGCAGGGACGGCGGAGCGCATCACGGACTCGCCGGAGCTCTGCGCTCTGCTGGAGCGATACGGCCTCACCGTGGAACAGACGGCGGATTATCACCAGTACCCCATTGCCGACAATCCGTCGCCCGCCCTGTCGGCGGACCGGCTGGAATACACCCTGGGGAACGCGCTGAATTACGGATTTGCCGATATGGAACAGCTCCGCGGCTTTTATGAAGACCTGACCGTGGGGGAGGACGAGGCGGGCCGTCCGGAGCTGGTGTTTTCCACGCCGGAGACCGCGGCCGCCTTTACCAGAACGGCGCTGCGGAACGCCCGCGTCTATGTGGCGGACGAGGACCGCTTTGCCATGCAGTCTCTGGCGGACCTGCTGAGGCTGGCGCTGGACCGGGGGGTTCTGCGGCGGGAGGAGCTGTGGGGCACGGAGGGGCCGGTCATCCAAAAGCTGGCGGCGGACCCGGTCTGCGGTCCGGCTTGGCGGAGGTTCTGCGGCTGGTCCCGCATTTTGCGGAGCGCGGAATGCCCGGGGGACGGCTGGCTCCAGGTGGACGCCAAAAAGCGGTGGATCGACCCGCTGGTGCGGGGAATGGGCCGTGTCTCCCAGTGGGATATGGAGGTGCGGAAACAGCTGGAATGGTTTTGGGACCTGGACTTTTCCCAATGGCTCAGCGCGGAGTGAAAAACAGGAGCGCCGGAGAAGCTTCTCCGGCGCTCTCTTTATCATCAAATAACTTGAAACGTGGTAAATCCACTTTTCAAGTCTGTCACAGCGCACATGCGCTGTGACAGGCCGCGGACCGCGGCCATGATTGGGCTTTCTGCGGCAATTATACGATATCCAACAGCTCCCGCAGGTCTGTGACCTCGTAGTCGATGCGCAGGCCCTCCTGGCGGGGCTTTCCGCCGGGATTGAACCAGCAGCAGGGAAACCCGGCGTTGTTTGCGCCCCGGATGTCGGTGGCAAGGGAGTCGCCGATGACCAGCGTGTTTTCCGACGTGATGGCGGGGACGCAGGCGCGCACATAGTCGTAATAGGCCCTGCTGGGTTTGGAGGCGCCCGCCTCCTCGGAGATAAAGGCGCCGGTGAACAGGTCTCCGAAGGCGCAGTTCCGCAGGCGGCTCCGCTGGACGGACGCCACCGCGTTGGTGACGATGTACAGCCGGTGGCCCCGCTCCGCCAGCGTGCGGCACACCGCTTCGGCGTGGGGAAGGGGATAGACCACCTGACCGAGGGCCGCCAGATAGTCCCGGTTGCACTGGGCGGGGTCCTCGTCGATGTCCAGTGCCTTGAAAAAGCGGACATAGCGCTCCAGCGTGACGAATTCCTTAGTCACCTCGCCCTGGTCAAAAGCGGCCCACAGCTCCAGATTGATCTCGTGATACAGCTGATAGATCTCCGGGGAGTTGGAGATCCCATGGGCTTCACACATGATGGAGAAGGCACGGGAGGAGGCTTTGGGGAAATCGAACAGCGTATCGTCCGCGTCAAAGAGCAGGTGTGAATACTTCATCGGCTGACTTCCTTTCAGAAACTTGTCTCCATCCTATCATGAAAGCATCAAAAAGGCAATCACCTCCGGAGGCGTCCGGCCATACCATGAAGCGAGGGGGAATGCCGGATGAACAAGGTCTTTGGCGTCATCGGAGGAGACCGGCGGCAGGCGGAACTGGCCCAGCTGCTGGCGGCGGATGGAAATACGGTCCGCACATACGGACTGGACCGCTGGAAACCGGGCGGCGAGGGCACACTGGACCGCGCGGTATCAGCGGATACGGTGATCCTGCCGCTGCCGCTGTGCAAGGGGGAGGGCGTATTGAACTGTGAGGAGGGGGCTGTGCCTACCATCGACCTGTTCCGCCGCCTGCGCCCCGGCCAGGCGATCCTGGCCGGACAGGTGAAGCCCCAGCAGCGCCAGGAGGCCGCGGCCTGCGGCCTGGCCCTGGAGGACTACTTCCTGCGGGAGGAGCTGACAGTGGCCAACGCCGCCGCCACAGCGGAGGCGGCTATCCAGGTGGCCATGGAACAGCTGGACCAAACGCTGCTGGGAATGCCCTGCCTGGTCCTGGGTTTTGGCAGGATCGGCAAGCTCTTGAGCCACCGGCTCCATGGCTTGGGCGCGCAGGTGACGGCCGCCGCCCGAAAACCGGAGGACCTGGCCTGGATCCGAGCCTTTGGCTGGCAGCCTCTGGAGACAGGCGCTCTGGATGGAAACCTGGAGCCGTTCGGCGTGGTGTTCAACACGATCCCCTCTCCGGTCCTGGATGCGCCTCTGCTGGCCCAGCTGCCAAGGGACTGCCTGTGTGTGGAGCTCGCGTCCATACCGGGGATCGATTTGGCGGAAGCGGAAAAGCTGGGCCTGCCCCATATCTGGGCAAGGTCCCTGCCGGGGCGCATAGTGCCCCGCACCGCGGCGGCGGTCATCCGGGACGCGGTCTATTACATCTTGGAAGAACGGGGTGCCCCTGTATGAGAAAAGAACGGGTCGGATTCGCCATATGCGGGTCCTTCTGCACACACGGACAGGTGCTGAAAGCACTGGAGCGGATGACGGAGCTGTACGAGACGGTGATCCCCATCGTGTCGGAGACTGCGGCCTTTACAGACACGCGCTTCGGCACGTCGGATGACCTGATGGAAAAGCTGGAGGAGCTGACGGGACATGAGGTCCTCTGCGACATTCCGTCGGTGGAGCCCATTGGCCCCAAGGGCTTGCTGGATGTGCTGGTGATCGCGCCCGCCACGGGAAACACCATTGCCAAGCTGGCGGCGGGGATCACCGATACGGCGGTCACAATGGCGGCAAAAGCTCACCTGCGGAATGGAAGACCGGTGGTCCTCGCCATGGCCAGCAATGACGGCCTTGCCGCCGGCGCGCGGAATATCGGAGAGCTGCTGGTGCGCAAGCAGTACTATTTTGTGCCCTTTGGACAGGACAACGCAGCCGCCAAGCCCTGCTCCCTGATCGCGGACTTTGAAAAGCTGCCTGAAACCGTGGATGCCGCGCTGCGGGGAGAGCAGCTTCAGCCGATCCTGCTGCGTGGGTAGACCAGGAGAAAAGACCAGGCCGTCGGCCTGGTCTTTTTAACAAAAAAATCATTTGAGAGGAAGATGAGGTGTGCTATAATTATACCATTATAAAAAAGCGAAAGAAAAGGTGGGACCATTATGCCGCTCCAAACGAAAAGGGCCATTGCGGAGTCTTTCAAAAAGCTGCTGTCCAAGCGGGAATTGAAAAAAATCACTGTGCAGGATATCGTAGATGACTGCGGCGTGAACCGGCAGACATTTTATTATCATTTTCACGATGTATATGAGTTGATGGAATGGCTTTTTCAGGATGCGGCGGATACCTTGTTGGGGGAACAGCAGGATTATAAGGACTGGAATAAAGGGGTGTATATGGTTATGAATTCCCTGTGGGAAAACCGCACCCTGGTATATAACGCCTATCATTCCCTCAGCCATAAGGCGGTGACGAACTACATGAAACGCACCCTGTGGCCCTATATGCTGCGTGTCGTGCAGGCGGAGGCGGAAGGCATGATGCCGCCGGCGGCGCCGGAGGATATTGAATTTGTTACGGAGCTTTTGACGCTTTCCGTGGTGGGTATGATCCATGAATGGATCGAAAAGGAGAAGAAAGAGATCCCGGATATTCAATTGGAAAAGCTTTTGAAAGCCGCACATGGCAGTATCCCATTTATGCTCAAGAATCTTCAGGAGTAAAAAAGACAAGGACCATTTCTTAAAAAATACGCTGAAAAAGGCAAAAACCAGCAGAAAGTAAAAATGACGAAAGAAAGGTGGAGAGAAAGATTGAATTGATAAGAGCAACTAATAGTAAATATTAATATTATTAGCTGCATACATGAATAGAAAACCAAATTTCGGAAAAAAATATTGGCGCATGGAAAAAATGAACAAATCATGAAAAAAGGGGTTGACTTTTGACGAGGGGTCTGGTATTCTAACCAAACTGTCCGGCACGAAGCTGCGGCGCGAAACACGGAAAATCAGAAGGAAAAAATCT
>NZ_CANRMB010000016.1 GCF_947631635.1 uncultured Dysosmobacter sp. | reverse complement strand
TGGGACGAGGTCAAGCGGTTTGAGAATCCCCACACCTTTTACGTGGATCTCAGTCAGAAGCTCTGGGACATCAAGCATGCATTGCTGCGGGAAAACGGAATAGAAGATGAGCAAAAGATGGGTGATGAAAGTGCGGGCGGCGGAGTGAGCGGCACATACTTGAACGACAGCTCTGCTGCATGGGGT
Organism: uncultured Dysosmobacter sp.; assembly: GCF_947631635.1. GTDB lineage: Bacteria > Bacillota > Clostridia > Oscillospirales > Oscillospiraceae > Oscillibacter. The sequence goes on along the minus strand of NZ_CANRMB010000016.1, from coordinate 61,789 downwards.
GAACCGTAAAGAACGGTTAATGTCATGTTTAGATGCGACCTTGTGTAAAAAAGCACCTGCACGAACAAAAAGAAAATGATTTTTGTATTTGATATAGCTGTACAAATCAGAGAAGGAGGATAGTGAAAATGAAGGTTGTAGTAGCTGATTATGAATTTCCGAACCTGGATCCTGATAGAGAGGCACTTAAGATTTTGCCTGATTTAGAGCTGATTGATGCGAAATGTACAAATGAAGAGGAACTGATTTCCGCTTGCGCAGATACGGACGGGCTCTTGAACCAATACAATTATATTACGGAAAAAGTAATCAGATCCATGAAGAAATGTAAAGTGATTGCTACATATGGTATTGGAGTAGATAAAATTGACGTAAAAGCCGCTACGGAATGTGGCATCTATGTGTGTAATAGCCCTGAATACAATGAATATGAGGTCTGTGACCATACAGTGATGATGGTATTAGCGCTGAGCCGCCAGCTAGTCCAATTGGACCGGGCGATCCGAGCTGGCAAATACGGAGCACTAAAGTTGAAAAATCGATTATATCGTCCCTATGGGCAGATCATTGGCTTTATTGGCTTTGGACGTATTGCCAGACAAATTGCTAAAAAGTTAAAAATATTTGGAATTGAAGCCGTTTGCTATGATCCATATTTGACAGATGAAGAATGCAAAGCTGCTGGTGCAACAAAAATGGAAATGGAGCAAGTATTGGCATGTGCCGATTATGTTTCTATTAATGTATCATTAACAGAGGATACGCGCCATCTGGTGGGCGAAAATGAGTTGAAACGCATGAAGCCCACAGCTTATTTGGTAAACTGTGGACGAGGGGCTATTGTTGACGAAACTGCTTTGATAAAGGTCTTGAAAGAGCATCGTATTGCAGGTGCGGCGTTAGACACATTTGAAAGGGAACCGATTATGCCGGATCATCCTCTGCTGAGCTTGGATAATGTGATTACAACACCACACAGTGCATGGTATACATGGGAGTCTATGTATTCCATGCAATACGTTGCGGCTCGCCAGGTCGCCTTAGTTTTGCAGGGAGAGAAGCCGGAGCACTGTATCAATTATGATGCGGTTCAAAAATTATCAAATTGAATTCCTCGATTTATATCCTTATATGTTTAGGATTCGGCGATGCTAATTTTGCGTTAATTTATTCTCAAACTTTATGATAAATTTCAATACGAGCCCCGTCAAACTTCTTTACAGGACATGACTTTGTTAAATATTTCTTCCTACATATAAGAATATAAGATGTTGGCACATTCTTATTATTGTTTACCGTTATCTTCTGAATCTTTTTAATGGCAGATACGTTATCCTATCTTCTCTGGACAGGCGGCATCTGTGTAAGACTCATTCCATACGTCCATCAGGATCAGATGTCCGCCGCAGAGCACCAGCGTAATGCGATTCCCAGAACGGGGAATACTCTGGACGAGATCACGTAATGTTTTTTGGAGATCCCACCCTTTTTCTGCGATGATGCAAAAAAGAAAGATTGTTTTGCTTGAAAGAAAAAGCCGTCCAGACACAGCAGGAGAAACATAAAGCCCATAAAGGGCACAGTGCCTATGGAAAATTGCTTCCGAAATTTTTGGACTCAGTATATAAAAAAGTCCACCGAGAAACGGGTGCAGGACAAGATGTGGCTTATAGTGAACTGCAGGTACGGATAGGATAGCTGGAGCGGGTAGTGTACTTCTACACAAGAGCCTTTTGGCAAACAAGTGCCCTGTCTGACAAACTGGGACGCTGCTGTTGCATAATTATGAAGATATGGGAAAGATGCAACGCAAAATTTTCACACCACTTTCCGCCCTGCTATCTGCAAAGAAAAGAAACCTAGAGCCATTACGGCTCTAGGCTTTCTTAGTTGTCCGAGTGTCATTAAAGGATCTGGCAAGACCCAGTAAAATCAATGGTTTGCAAGCCATCAGCAAGAGGTTTTATCCTGCAAAATGAAAATTTGGAAGATACACTGCTCAAAAGTGAATTTGAAAAGTGTTTTCCATGTTTTATTAAAAGCGGGAGCGTTACATCTCAAGCCAAGCATCTATATCCTCCGTAGATCAGGCTCCGGAAGTGCACTTCAATACGCAAGTGTATAGAATTTTAAGAGAATTGACGTATGGAGCGATATGGAAACTCATAGGATGCTTCTGTGGAGGTGATTTTCTTGAATCTAAAACGACGACAGTTGTTAATTTGTATTGCTATCCCACTTGCGGTAGGTGGAGTTTCTGCATGGCTGTCCCGAGAAAGTATGAACACCTTTGCAGCATTTGACAAACCACCCCTGTCTCCGCCAGGATGGCTTTTCCCAGTGGTATGGACACTTTTGTTTGTATTAATGGGACTGGCAACCTATCTGGTTCTCATGTCGGCACAACCACAACAGACCATCAACAGGGCGCTGCGGCTGTATGGGATACAGCTAGGCGTTAATTTCTTCTGGTCCATTTTCTTTTTCAATCTATCATTATATCTGTTCTCTTTCCTTTGGCTCATCCTTTTGTGGCTTCTCATTTTAGCAACTACCGTACGGTTTTATCAGATTTCCCAGACAGCAGGGTATCTGATGCTTCCATATTTGTTATGGGTCGCATTTGCCGGGTATCTAAATTTGGGTATCTATCTGCTGAATTAAAAGACAGGCCAAGCAGTGATGCGCCTTCCAAAAAACACCACCTCCTGCTTTTTAAAGCAACGAAGGTGGCATATTGCAGTATATTCTTCTTATAAAAACTTGCGGATGTCCACGGCAAGCTGTTCTTCCAAATTAATCAGCCGTTTCGCAATATCCTTGGAAACTTCATCTGCTGCCTCATATTGGTTCAGATACTGGTTCAGCGATTTGACACCCATATTACAGCCATCTGTCATCAGGTCCGCAATTGTCTGATCGGAGTTGTCCATCCCCATTTTCATGTTGGTTTTCATCCAGGACATACCCTTGGCAATGGGGTTTGGTTCTTTTCCGTCATCATGATATTTGTTTAGTAGGGTCTGGATCTCACTCTTCAGCTTTTCATGTTCCTTTTTGCACTCCGCCAGATATTGCTTGAGGGTACCACTGTGTACTTGCTCAAGAACATCATCAATGGATGCGACCCCCATTTTAACGCCTGCGTCACATTCTCGAAGCAGTTTTATCGTGTCCTGTTCAATCATAGAAATCCCAGCCCCTTTATAAGATAAAACTATTCTGCACAGTTTTGCATTTTTTATTCTCCGGCCCAACACTGAAGTCTGGACATTACGCCGATCAATAAGGCCAAGGGCTGTGTTGCTATATTATGAGGTAGCGCTGAAGATATTGAAAGCCGAGGTGCTAGTGGAAAGCGGTGATCTGGACCGCGCAACCATTCCGGGATGTCCCACACTGCGCATTTCTCTCCCTGAAGTTTCAGGGAGTATCTGAACCTTCTGGTTTCAATTAACCAAATCGAAGCCCAGCGCGGCGGGTCGCGGGCGGAAACAAAGAAAAAGCGCGCCCGGCGCATGGAAAAGCCCTAAGGCTTTTTCCATCGCCTTAGGGCTTTTTCTAAGCTGGTCCGAGTGGCGAGACTTGAACTCACGACCCCTTGACCCCCAGTCAAGTGCGCTACCAACTGCGCTACACCCGGATATTAACTTTAAATACAGACTTGTTGAAGTCAGCTTGTTTATATTAGCACGGTATTTTGGAAAATGCAAGCCCTAAATGCAAAAAAAAATGAAAAAAATTTGTCGGGAGGTTTTTGGGATTCCTGTTGACAAAGTGGCACCGGTTATGGTATCATACTACAAGTGTCTGAGAGGCGGACACCCTTTCTGATTTGGAGAGATGTCCGAGCGGTTGAAGGAACCGGTCTTGAAAACCGGCGATGCGCAAGCATCCGTGGGTTCGAATCCCACTCTCTCCGCCACATCATATCATCAATATTCAAATTTGCGGAAGTACCCAAGAGGCCGAAGGGGCTCCCCTGCTAAGGGAGTAGGCTGGCTAAAACCGGCGCGAGGGTTCAAATCCCTCCTTCCGCGCCAGCGCAAAGCCCTGTAACTGCAATGGTTACAGGGCTTTGCCATACCCTTTGACCCTTACGGGATTTTTTGGCGATTTCTCGAGGGTGGTTTACCAGGATACTTTCCGGATAAAGTGCTCCATTCGATCCGCGGACTGCTGGCGCATTTTCTGTGAGACATGCCCATAAACATCCAGTATGAAGCTGGCCGTGGCATGACCCAGATCGGTCTGCACCGTCTTGATGTCGTCGCTGTTTTCAATGGACACCACTGCGTAACTGTGACGAAGGGTATGGAAGCGTTCCTGCTCCAATCCAATGGACCGCACGATCTCCTTAAAACTTTTGTATACCGTGAAATGAGAGAGGTTCCCGCCGGTTTCATTGGTAAACACCAGGTCCCAGGGATTTCTCCAATCCTGCCCCGCCAGCCGCCGTATCTGCGCCTGCTGGCTTTTCTGCTTTTTCAACAGGGTCATCACAGAGGGAGCCACTGTGATCACGCGGCTGCGGCCGCTTTAGGCAGGGGCCAGCACATACTGTCCGCCCGCCTTCTGCGTCTTTTGGAGCTGCTTGCTGACATACAGCGCATTGTGTGCAAAGTCCACACAACCCCAGCCACGGGATGGGGCCAATTTAATATTCTATGAAATGATCAGGCATGCTCAGAAAGGTATTCGATCAGTCCGTCTTTCGGTATCCGCAATTGACGGCCAATGCGAATGCTGCGTATCTGCCCACTTCGCACCAGCTTATATGCTGTATTCCTGCCGATGCCGAGAATGGGCATCAGATCCTCCACCCGGAGGGCCAGCAGGAGAGCATCATGTACTTGTTAACAAAGTTTTTCTATATATTGTGTTTTTGCTAGGATTATATTGCCTGACTACAAGATATTGCCTTTGACTCGTGCGTATAAACGGTGCATCGCAGACGTATTAGAAAATGGTCCATACGTATTAGGGCCGTATTACTGACGTACAAAGAATTTTGGACATATAAACAGCGTATTACTGCCGGGCCTCAAGAGACGAGGCCCGGCAGGTGTTCATATCTGGAATTTGCAGATGCAGGCCAGTAGTGTTTCACAAAGGTCCTGGCAGATGTCCTCATCGAACATCCCGTTGACCACTGCCTCTCTGACCAGCATGATCAGTGATGCCACGGATATATGTGCATTGAGCGCCTGGGGGCTCAATCGTACCGCAGTGCGTCGATGGGATTGAGATTTGCGGCCTTTTTTGCGGGCAAATAACCAAATACCACGCCGATTGCCGAGGAGACGCCAAAGGCCAGCACGACTGCCATCACAGAGGGGCTGACAGTAATGGGCGTATCCGGCATAAGCGCGGCGATCACAGTGGTCGCCGCTTTTGAGAGCCCGTAACCCAACAGGATTCCCAATACGCCGCCCAGGGCGGAGGTCGTTGCCGCTTCAATCACGAACTGCCGCATGATCGCGCCCTCCCGCGCCCCTAATGCCTTGCGAACACCGATCTCCCGCGTCCGTTCGGTAACAGAAACCAGCATGATATTCATAATGCCGATGCCTCCCACCACCAGAGAGATGGCAGCGATCCCCGCCAGAATATAAATGATCATGTTTACCATGGAGTTCATCTGATCCACCATCTCCGCCATGCTGGAGACGGTATAGGCGTCATCATCCGAGAAAATGCGGTACAGCTTCGATTCCACAAGCGCTTTGGCCTCTGAAATATGATCCGTATCCTGGACGGTCATGATGTAGCTGGAGATGGTGCCTGTAAAGCTGAGCCGGGCCGCTGTGGAATAGGGAATGAACACGCAGTCGTCTGTGCCGCCCTCTTCCAGATCATCTGTCTCCGCCGCCATGACTCCTACGATGGTGAAGGTCGTTCCTCCCACTTTCAATGTCTGGCCCACGGCGCTGCCGCCGAAATAAGCCATATTCAAATACTGGCCCACGACGCAGACCTTCTTCCGGTTTGCCACATCCGCATATTGAATCCCACGGCCCTGGGCCACCTCATAGCCCTTCATGGAAAAATAGTCCTCGCTGACGCCTGTGATGGAAGTGGAGCTGTGGCTGTCACTGCCGATCTTCACCACACCCATCATGTTCACCAGGGGAGAGATCTGCTTGAGAACATCGCTGTTATCTTCCACCATCTGGTACATCTCCTCCTCGGAGACGCTGCGGGATGAGCCGCGCCCCATGATCATCACAGTCAGGGAATCCGTACCCATGTCAGCAAAGCTGTCCTCAATGTAGCCCTGCATTCCGTTGCCCAGGCCCACGATCACGATAACGGCACAGACGCCGATAATGATGCCCAGCATCGTCAGAAGTGTCCGCACCTTGCTGGCCAGGATGTTTTTCAGCGCCAGCTGAAAGGTTTCCGCCAGGTTCATTGTCCCGCCCCCTTTCCCGCCGCGCCAGGCGTCACGACCGCCTCGGGGGCATGGGCGTCGCCGTCATAGACCACCCGGCCATCCTCCAGGCGGATGATCCGCTGGGCCTGGACGGCAATGGAGTTGTCGTGGGTGATGAGGACCACGGTGTTGCCCGTGTCGTGGAGCTTTTGCAGCATGGTCAGCACCTCGCGGCCGGTGTGGGAATCCAGGGCACCGGTAGGTTCGTCGGCCAGGATCACCGCCGGTTCCCCCACCAGCGCACGGGCAATGGACACCCGCTGCTGCTGGCCGCCGGAGAGCTGCTGCGGCTTGTGCTTGAGCTTGCCGCCCAGGCCCACCAGCTCCAGAGCTATTTTCGCCCGCTCACGCCGCTCCGCCCGGGGAACTCCGGCATACATCAGCGGGACCTCCACGTTTTCCAGCAGCGTCAGCTTCGGCAGCAGATTGTACTGCTGAAAAATGAAGCCCAGCATCTGATTGCGGATGGCCGCCAACTCGTTCTTATCCATCTGGCCCACATCCCGTCCCCCCAGCAGATACGTGCCGGAGGTGGGGACATCCAAACAGCCGATGATATTCATACAGGTCGATTTGCCGGAGCCGGATTGGCCCACAATGGCCACAAACTCGCCCTGTTGGACAGACATGGAGATGTGGTCGGCCGCCCGGACAATGGTATCTCCCATATGATAGGTCTTGCATACATCTTGAAATTCGATCAACGCGCCCATCAGAAGCCACCTCCCGGACCTCCGCCGCCGGGGCCGCCTCCGCTGGGCATTCCTCCGCCGGGGGCGCCGCCGCTTGGCATCCCGCCGCCGGGCATTCCACCCATCATGAAGTCCATTCCGCCGCCGGAGCTGGTTTGGATATAGGCTACTACATCTCCCTCCTGCAAACCGGAGGTGATCTCGATATAGCTGTCGTCACTGGAGCCGGTCTCCACCTGGACATAGACATAGCCCTCGGGCGCCTCCTGCTCCAGCGCGTTGACAGCGCTTGGGGAGTCGGCCGTGACCAGCACCGTGTTGCCCCGGTTCACCGCGGAACTGGGGATTGCCAGAACATCCAGACGCTGATCAATGATGATCTCCGCGTCCACGTTCATGCCGGGCAGCAGCCCATCAATGTCCTCAATACGCACGGTGACAGGATAGGTGGTGATGCCGCCTGTGGTCGTACCCGCCACGGAGACATTGGTCACCACGCCTGTATAAGTCTGATCCTCCACAGCGTCGGCTGTGACCTGGACGGTCTGCCCAACCGCCACATCGCCGATGTCCAGCTCATCGATATTCATGGTCATCTCCAGATAGCTCAGGTCATAGATGACGCAGAGAGAGCCGCCGTCCACATTGTCCCCGGCCTTCGCCATCTTGGTGACCACAGTGCCGGAGATCGGCGCAGTGATCTGATAATCGTCCAGACGGTCTCGGGTATTCTCCAGAGACGTTGAGGCGTTGCTGAGGCTGATCCTGGCATTTTCAATGGCATTATCCACGCTGTCGCCGGTGAGGGTGCAGAGCCGCTGGCCATTGGACACGGTGTCGCCCGCCAGCAGGCTCAGTCCGCTGATCTTGCCGGAGGCCTCCGCCGTCACGATGCTGGATGCGCTCACTTTGATGGAGGCCTGCCCATAGCTGGAGTAATTGCCGATGACCGCGCTGGCGGTGTAGTCCTCGGTCACCAGCCCCGGGTTGACCGCTTTCACCCGAACGGTAGTCATCTGCCGTCCGCTGCCCGCGGCATTTCCGGAGGCCACAGTGGACTGGGACACCTGTTGAACGGTCCCGGTGAGCGTTCCCGCAAAACCGTCGATAAAGATGGTGGCGCTCTGACCGACATAAAAATCAGAATTGTCCGCATAGGAGAAGAGGAAGTCGATGTAGATATTGTTGTCTCCCACGATCTTGCAGATCTGGGTCCCGGCGGTGACGGAATCTCCGTTCTGCACATAGACCTCCCCGATGGTGCCGCTCATATCCGCGGTGGGATATTTAGCCTTCACAGCCTGGGAGTAATTGCTCTGGGCCTGGGAATAGCTGTTCTGGGCCTGGGTCTGGCTGCTGTTGGCGTCAGAGGAATCCAGGGTGTATAGCAGCTGGTCCTTCTCCACCAGATCGCCCTCTTCAAAGGTGTCGCTGAGGATCTCAGAGGAGAGCAGCGTGGAAACAGTATAGGAATCCGCCGGCTGAAGCGTACCGCTGGAGGTCAAGGACCTGGTGATGTCCCGTACCTCCGCCGCGCTTTCCTGATAAACTGATGCAGTCTCCGCCTGCTGGCCGCCCATATACTTTAGAGCAAAGCCCCCGCCGCACGCCAGCAGCAGTACCAGTACCAGCCACTTTTTCTTGCCCTTCAGCTTTGGTTTCCATGCGGCCAGCCGGTTTTTCCATGCCGCAGGGGGACTTTGTTTGTCTTCACGCAATGTCTCTTCCATAATCGTTGTTCCTTTCTTTGAATGCCAGCCCGATTGCTATCAGGATAGCAGAGAAAGCTGAAATAACGCTAAAAATCCGCCGCGAAATCTGTACTTTTGGGGGATCCAGCCAGTGATTTACAGATTGTTCACAACGTGTGAAACCGAACAAGGTCCCCGCTCCCAAAAGGAGCGGGGACCTATCCATTCCAGGCGTTTCAGCGTTGACACACCGACCGGGCTGGGGTCTTTCAAACACCCGGAAAATGGATGCATCAAGGGGCAGGCGCATTGATCAGTACGCCTGTGTTTTTGGGGATTCTGCTTCTCAGGATCAATTTCCGGTAACCTTTTCCTTCACAGTGAAAGTGACCTCGGCGTATCCGCCAGCTTTGAAGTCCACCTTGTGGTTTTCATTGCTATCTACGAACTCATATTCCGTATTCTCGGAAAGATTGGAAAGTAAATCCTCATACGTACTAGCCGTTACCGTGACATAATTTTTGCCAGTGCCCCTGACAGTGGCCGTCTGTTCTTCACCAACCTTTTCATCGCTCTCATTCTTGAAGGTGATGAACAGATCCATCTCGGACACCTCGGTGGTGATCACGATCTCCACATCGTCGGTCACCTTTTTGATGGTATACTTACCAGTGCTGGTGAGGGTCTGCTCCTCGCCGTCGATGGTGACGGAAGTCACTTCCACGCCATCATTGGGTGTCACGGTAAAGGTCAGGCTGTCGCCGTCCTTGACGCTGGCATCGCCTTCGACCGTGACATCATTTTCTTGATAGTCATAGGTGACCTTGAAGGTATCACTGGTATCCGTGGCGGTGGCGTCGGTGATCCAGACGCACAGGTAGTCGATGGTGTCGCTGTCGTCGTCATCCAGAACAGCATAGAAGTCATACTCATAATCATAGCCGTTCAGATAGCCCTCCAGGGAGCGGCCGGAGATGTTCAGATAGGTCTCATAATCGGCATCTTCATCATCCAGCAGATCGGCGGCACCGTCATCCACGATCAGGTGGATCACACAGTCGCTGCCCAGGACATAGGACTCGCCGGCCAGTTCCAGCGTGCCGCTGCTGTAATCGATGCGATTCTCCTCGTTCTCGCCATCAGCTTTGATGCTAGTTTGAACAACCTGGTCGCCCTTGTCGTCATCGATCTCCTTAGCGGAGGTGACATGGTCCTCGGAGTTGGTCTTGACCTTGTTGTACAGGACGCCCTCTTCGATATCATCGCCAGCATCCTCGTCGATCTTGACAGTGGTCACAGCGTCCTCGCGGATCACATCCACCTCATAGTAGTTGCTGTCGTCCTTGTTCTTGATGAGCTTGCCCAGGCTGCCCAGGACAAACATATAGTCGGTGCTGCTGCCGCCCACCTCGTCGATGCCGCTGATATCAGCCTCGCTCAGATCGACAAAGACATAGATGGCGTAACCACCCTTTTCAATATAGCCCACGTAGGCGTTCTCGTCCTCTTCCAGGATGATGTCGATGTCGGGCACGTCGGAGATACCCTCATACACGTTCACATCGTCATCCTCATCCAGCACCAGGAACACAGTGGAGCTGTTGGCTCTGATGTCCACAGCCGTGCCTTCGGCGTCCGTCAGGAACTTGACCTTGCCGTTGGTGATGACGCCGTCCATAGTAGTAGCGCCATTTTCGGCAGTATATTTCTCAATGTCGCTGGAATACTTGCTGCTGTTCTTGCCCACATACTTCAGCGTGTACTCGTCAGAGCTGTTGGAGGAGTAGGTGTACCAGCCGATCTCAGCATTATTGTTGATCTCAGAGGCACTGGTCAGATCCTCATCCTCAGTTACGACCTTTTTAACGGTGATCTCGTCATAGGTGCCGTCGGTGAAGTAGGCGGCGGCGATGGCCTTCTTGTTTAGGCCGCTGGTGGTGGCGAAGTCCTGGATGTAGACATAGTTGCCGGAGGTGACGGCCTCATCCACATAGAGGATATAGCCATAGGAGTCCAGAATCAGCGTGGCCTCCTCGCCGACGGTGAATTCCGAGGCCTTGCCGTCGCCGGTCACGATCTTATTGTAGCTGTACTTGGTATCGTCGATGGAGACGTTGCTGCTCTCCTTATAGGTGGTAACCTCGCCGGTCAGCGTCTCGGCAGCCGCCACGGACTGGATCTCTCTGGCATCCTTGGACCAGGTCACCAGGATGTAGTCGTCCTCCTCAAAGCCGGAGACGTCAAAATCGTCCTGGTCGATGGTGGAGGGGAAGCCGCTGGGCTGTGAAGAGCCATTTTCATCGATGAAGGAGATGGACAGGCTCTCCTTGCTGGAGTTGTAATCCGAGGATGCCTGGACCAGGTAGGTATTGATGAACACCACAGTGACCATGGTCTCGTCCTCGTCATCGCCGTAAGCATCGTCCACATAGACTTCTGTCAGAACGCCGTTGCCGGAATCGCCGGCGTCGGCAGAGCTGCTCTTGACGGCCAGATCATCGATCTCATCATCCGTCTCAACGCCGTCTGTGTAGACCTCCAGATAGGCGTCCCCATCTTCAATGTCCTCCACCAGGGTCTTGCCCAGCAGGGAGTACAGATCGTCCCTGTCAACGCCTGCGGTATAGGTGGCCTTCAGGTTGGCGGAGTCCGCATAGGTGCCGATGGTGGTGGACTTGTTCTTCCACTCCACGGCGGGACGGCCCAGATCGTCATTGGAGGTGTTGGACTTCTTCAGATTGGTGAAGTACTTCTCAGCGAACTGCATCAGCTTATCCTTATTGATATTGCCGTCGCTGGAAGTCGTGTTGGCGACTTCCTTCGCGTCGCCGCCGCCGACGTTGACCGTGGCGCCGTTGATCTCGACCGTGGTCTTGCTGTCATACTCCACCATGGTGGCTTTCAAGGTGTTGAAGGCATACAGGCAGGCCTCCTGGCGGGTGACCGCAGTGGTGCCGAGAAAGTCTTCATTCCCGTCATCCAGTTCAATGCTCTTGGCCTGCTTCGCAACGGCGATAGACCAGTTGGAGCCGGTATAGCCCTCAATGGCCGCGTCATAGCCCAACGCACCCAGCAGCATCTTCATAAAGGCATAGCCGGTCAGGGAAGCGGAGGGACGGAACGTGCCGTCGGCGTAGCCGGAGATGATGCCCTGCTGAGAGCAGTAGGCAATGTACCCGGAAAACGTGTTGCTGGTGGGCACATCGACGAATGGCGCGGTATCCGCGGTCAGCGCCTCGGCGGTGGTGGGACCGAGGATCAGGTTGCAGATGATCTTGGCGGCCGCGCCGCGGGTCAGGGTGTTGGTGGGACCGAAGGAGCCGTCTTCATAGCCGTCCACGATCCCCAGTTCGGAGACCACGGCAACGGCTTCATCATAAGTGATGTTCTCGTCGTCCGTGAACTCCTTGGCCCCGGCGCTGACGGTGATCAGGGACATGACCATCACCAGCGAAAGGACCAGCGAAAGGAACTTTTTCATATGGGTTTTTCCTCCTTTTGAATTTTGCACGCACGCCGCCCGCTCTTTGGCGCTTCCGCTGCCGCCACCGCTAGCCACCTGTGTACGGCAGCGGAGCATCAAGGGCTTTGGCGCTCCTGCAAGGCTAATTTAGCTGCAAAATCCGGCATTGTCCACGTTTTGGGGGGCCTTTTAACGCAAGTGTCACACTGGCGGCAAACGCTCCATTTACCAGTATAAAATCGTCACTTTGGCGGCAGGGAATAGTCTGGCTGCTGAACAACAGGCTTGGCCGCTTTCATCCTGTAAACACGATTCGGCAGCGTGTAGGCCGCTCCCTTTTTTACCACTTTTCCGTCAAGCGCCAGCTTTTTCAAAATACGTCCGCACTGCCGCTCTTTCAGCCCCAGCAGCTTTGCAAATTCCACCAGATAGCCGGTTTTATTCTCCCGCAGGTATTGAACGATCACAGCTTCCTGCCGCTCCTCCGGCACGGTTGTCCCCGGCAGATAATATGTGGACAGGACCTTTACCAGTTTTCCCGCTTCCACCAGTTCCCTTAAGCGGTCATGCGCCATGGAGGAGGAGATCTGAAGGGTCTCCATCACCTCTCCCCGCACCAGGCTCCCCTTGGCCCGCGCCAGCTGCATGATCCGCTCTTTATCCAGGTCCTTCTGCATCGTGCCGTGCAGATTCCGGATGGACACCGTTTCTATGTTGCCGCAGATCAGAACTGTCCGCATGGCTTTCGATAAACGGGCAACATCCACAGGCCTTCTTGTATTCGGCGTAAGCAGCACATGCGGATCATCCTTTGGCCCGCGGCGCGCCTGTTCCTTTTCCAGAATGTCCCGCACGGCGACGGCAAGCGGCAAGGTCCTGTTTTTCAAGCGCAGGACGTTTGCCTGGAAATCCACCTGGTCCCAGGTGAGCTCTGCCAGCTCGGTCAGCTGAAGATCCATCTGCCACCGAAGCCACAGGGCGATCCCCTCCATGGAGCTCCTGTTTTCCTGCAAAATCTTCCACATATCGTATTCTCCGTTTTCTTTGGTCAGCTTCTCTGTTTTCATCCGCTTATGGATATTCAGCTTTGCGTAGGTGGCCTGAAAAGTTCCTACCGACAGGCCGGAGACCCGGATCACATACGCCCAGCTATGCGTCGCCATCTGGCGGATGATATAGTCGTGCCGCAGATCCAGCAGACGCACGGTCCGCAGCCCCTCCTTGTCCAGAGCCTTGCGGACCACCCGCGAGACAGACCCGGGGGCCATCTGGTCCTGGTATTTCTCAGAAATCACCACATACGGAGACAGTCTCCCGTATCTGCGGATACGCCGAAGGATGCATTCCCGCGTCTCCTCCGCCAAAGGGATACTGCGGTCGCCCAATAGGATCAGGTTCTTTTCCATGGAGATATCCGCCCAGGTCAAATTGCAGATCTCCTCCCGGGCCATGCCCTGGAGCCATGCCAATCTCAGAATGATCCCAATGGTGTTGTCCGGATTTTCAGTCAGTAGGCGTCTCATTGCGGTTTCATCAGGCCGGTTGATCGTCTGTGTCATGAAGACCTCCATCCATCGGCCCATACTCATGACAAAATAATTGTTTGGTCCTCAACAGACGTCCTTCCGCTCCCACAAAAATGCCAGTCAACGCGCTAAGCCCCGTGTTTCAAAAAAACACGGGGCTTAGCGCGCATAACAAAAAAGGCCGCCTGCTCAGAGTTCAACCGGCCGGTCATACTTCAGCGCCCGATCCTGCAAAGCCGGGATCATGACTTGCAAAAACGCCTGAATCATGCTAAAATAACAGCGCATCGATTCTAAACTATGTAATATCAGCCCTCCTTGACGAAACAATTATTTTGTCTAAAGCACCAGGCGCAGGCGGTTGATCTGCCTGCGGTGTTCCTGCCCGGAGGTCCGCAGATAGATCCGTGTCGTCTCAATGCTGCTGTGTCCCAGCACGTCCGCCAACTTCGCAATATCCTTATACGTCCGGTAAAATGTCCTTGCGAACAGGTGCCGCAGATTATGGGGAAACACCTTTTTCGCATCCACATCCGCTTTTTGGCACAGCCATTTCATCTCGGACCAGATCTGTTTTCTCGAAAGGCTTCCACCTCGTTTTGTGACAAACACCTCCCCGGAGGTGTTTTTTTGCTGCCGCGCATATTTCCACAATTTCCGGCACAGCTTCCCAGGCAGCAGGATGACCCGGATCTTTCCCTTGAGGGAAATCTCCGCGCGCCCCTGCCGGACTGCCTCCGCCGTGATGTAGCGCAGCTCGCTGACCCGTATGCCTGTGGCGCAGATCGTCTCCATCAGAAGCCCCAGACGCTCTTTTCCCAGGGCATACGCCGTGTTCACCAGCCGTTCATAGTCCTCCCGGCTGAGTTCCAGCGCCTGCTCCCGAAACACCTTTCTTTGGAAGCGCAGGCTCTTTACACGGCAGTCCTCCCAATTCATAAAATGGAAAAAGGCATTCAGTGCCGCCAGCATGGAATTGATCGTAGCCGGTGCGTAGTGCTTTTCCAGCAAATACGCCTTCCACGCGATCACAGCCTCTTTCGCGGCCGGCCGCTCCCCCAGCCAGCGGCGAAAGGCATGGATATCACGCAGATATTTCTCCACTGTACTTTGGCATTTTTCCTCACAGGTCAAAAAATGCGCATATTCCTGTATGTGGTTTTCAGAGATCGATCGTTCCATCGAAATCCTCCTCTGTGAAAGTTGAGTCCACCCGCTCCCGGGCGTTCATGTCTGTCAGTCAGTCCCAACCGATCGTCCTTCCCTCCGAGCGAACAACATATCAATCCAGGATCAGATGCGTCAAGTCAACGTTATCATTTATAGTTGGCGGGACTGAGAAATGGAATGTGCATCCCGCTGCCTGTTCAGTCCCTCGGATAAAAAGCAAAAGCCGGTACACGTTCTTGTGTACCGGCTTTTGCTTGTTCAGGTCAATTCAAAACGATCGCGTTCACCGACTCGATCAGTTCCACCACATCCGAGCGGCTGATCAGGGCGAAGGGCTTGCCATCCACCGTGGCGAGACAATCACTGCCGTCATAACGATAGAGTGCGATCTCCAAAGTCGGATAGGTCTCATGATCCAGATGGAGCGTCAGGCTGATCTCTTTTCTGCCGGACGGTCTTTCCGTCGTAAAGCTATCCGAATATTCCGCGCTGATATGTTCCAGGGCATCCTGGAATCCGGCTATTTCGATTTCTTCCTCTTCGTATTTCCAGACACGGTCATCATCCTCACCATCGGCGGTCATGGTATACGCCGCCCCCTCCAGAGAGATATCCACTTGATAGACATCCGTAAAGTCAGCGGGCAGCACCTCCCGGTGGCGCAGCTGGTTGAAGGAAGCCGCCATGAGATTGTTATAATCATATTCCGAGATCTGGTAGACGATCTGGGATTCCCCGACCTGGGCATAGGCGGTGAACGCCTCCTCGTCTTCTTCATCGGTTTCGTCGGCCTCATCAGCCTCTGCAAGGGCGGCCAGTTCCTCCGGGTCACGGCTGACGGACAGGGTAAAGGAATCGGAGACCTCTTTGCCGTCTGCATCCTGGGTGGTGCAGTCCACTGTGATGGTCAGCTCCGGCGAATCCAGGCCAAATGCGGAGAGGTCTTCCTCCGTGGCGTTGTAGGTCACATAGCTGCTGAGATCCAGCAGGGCGAGGTTTTCCAGATAGGTGTCCACTCTGCCGCTGTCCAGAGGCACCGGATTGCCTGACTGCGTGGTAAAATAGACATCCTCGGCGCTATACGCGGCGGCGTTATCCTCCTCATAGAAAATGCTGTAATTCTCCGCGCCCGCAAACCTGATTTGGGAGACCCTGTCGTAAGAAAGGCCTCTGTCATGGCGGATCATATCCCGCAGGACAACATCGAAGGTCTCCAGCGGATCGACCTTTGCCAGATACACATTGCCATCCCCAATAGAGACATAGCGTTCCGAGTCCATATGGCTGTAATCGCCCAGCGTGATCTCATAGGATCGTTCTTCCGTGGCAAACTGAATGGTACAGATCGGATCATCCAGGCCATACAGGCCGAGATCCGTGACCTCTTCAATGATGAAGGAAACGCCAAAGGACTCGAACTGCTCCAGCAGATCGTGGATCTTATCCTCATCCACGGGAAATGCCTCGTCATCGTCGTAGAGCCACGTCCCGTCCTTGTGGAATGCGAGGCTTGCGCCTCCGTATTCCCAGTTTAGGGACTGCACATCGCCGCTGGGCACTTCCAGCACGATTTCCCCGCTGTTTTTGATTTGTTCTTTCTTCTCTTCCATCTGCATTACCGCAAAGGTCGCGATACAGGCGACGACCAGAATACCCAGCAGTACGGAAAGCCGTTTAGACCGCTTCATTTTGCACCTTCTTCCGTTTCATGATCACACCGATCCCGATCCCCAGATAGGCCAGCGGGAACACGCCGATCATCAGCACTTTCAGCAGAGAGGAGACCGAATCACTGATGGTCAGATAATTGTAATTCAAGGACTTGCTGCGGATCGCCATGGCCTCCGACTCACCGATCAGGGAGGCCAGGGCGTTCATGGTCAGGTCTCCGTTGGCTCCGGAGGACAGAGCGTTGTAGCTGTCCTCCAGGAAAGAAGAGGAGGTAAACCAGACGATCTGGCCGCCGCTGTAATCTTCGATGGAAACCGCCAGGGCAAAGGGTCCCTCGGTGTCTCCCTCCTCGTACTCATAAGAGGTCATGGCGTAGCCTGACGCTTTGCTGAAGGCAAGGTAAGAGGTGGTGAGCAGCTCCGTGACAGTGCCCGCGCTGGTGTCACCCGTCACCTGAAGGCCCAGCGCAACGGGCATGACCGCGATGTAATTGGCGTCGATCAGGGAATCGGTGATGTCGCTGCTGTTCATCTCCGGCAGCAGCAGGGCGGGGCCATAGAAGGCGGAATAATGGTCCTGGCTGCCCTCCACCACAACGCCATCCTCCGCCTCTACGCCATAGGCAGACAGCAGGCTGTACAGATTTTCCAGCACATTTTGCTCCTGCGTAGGACCGGCGCAGGCCAGCAGCTTTCCGCCGCCGGAAACATAGTCCGCCAAAAGCTGTGCCTCCTCCTCAGAGATATCGCTGGAAGGGGCGTAGATCATCACGCAGTCCGCGTCCTCCGGAATGCTGCCCGCAGTCTGAAGGGACAGGGCCGCAATTTCGATATTCTCCTTCTCCACCTGATCCCGGAAGGTGCCGGGCAGCTCACTCTCTCCATGGCCTTCCAAGAGGTACAGGCGGGGATACTCCTCGCTGACCACATAGTCGATGGCGGAGGTGATGGCGCCCTCGCCGTCAAAATCAGTCGTATTATAAGTCCCGGTATACATATTTGCCTCGCCCAAATAGACGTCCTGTATGCTGATATACCGGCTCTTGTCCCCACACTCCACGACCAGACTGTTGTTCTGCACAGTTTCACTGGTATACTGCTCCGCAAAGGTGGGATATACATCGGGGTTTTTCTTGACCACCTCAATGTGGTCGGAGAGGCTTTCATATTTGCTCAGGAGGTTTTCGATCACATCATCCTCCTGGCCGGACTGAACGATCCAGTAGATGGTCACATCCTGCTCCAGGGCATTGACCACTACCTTGGTATTGCTGGTGATGGAATAGAGCTTGGAGGAACTGATGTCGTATTTTGTCGCCGCCGCAGGCAGCGCGGAGGCAAAGATATTCACAACGACCAAAATGGCAAGCACCACGGCGCTCATAGCCAGAGAATAGGAGCCGCCGCGCAAGGCCTGACGGTTCACCGGACCATTCCCGGAAGAGAAAAGGGCTGCTATTTTTTTCATCAGTTATACCTC
This sequence comes from uncultured Dysosmobacter sp., assembly GCF_947631635.1. Classification (GTDB taxonomy): domain Bacteria; phylum Bacillota; class Clostridia; order Oscillospirales; family Oscillospiraceae; genus Oscillibacter. The sequence goes on along the minus strand of NZ_CANRMB010000016.1, from coordinate 43,661 downwards.
CGTTTCTCAAGGGACTGGATCGACAAAAACAGGAAGAAGATGATGACGGAAGCATAGTAAACGATGCCCGTCATATCAAAAACGCCGTTCACAAACACATAGAACCGTTCAAACAGCGAGAGCTTTGTCATAATGGCCGGCAGCAGTCCTTCAAACCTTGTATCATCCAGCCAGGCGGTGATCATTATGAGCGCATACAACACCAGACAGATGCCCCAGGCCAGAGGCTCATTTTTCGTCAGATAACGGATCACGAACCACAAAACAATGATGAGCACTGCCAGCGCCGCTAAGCTGCCAAAGGCGGTGGAGGAGACGCTCTCGGAAAGACTGACGCTGTAATAGTTAAGCAGGATCACCGCGATCCCGATGCCCGCGGCAAAGCCCTGGTTGTCCGTCAGAGAGGAAATGAACACGCCCAGGGCGATCAGCGCCGCACCCATGATGAAAAAGGCCAGGATAGAGCCGTAAGAGGTCAGCAGGTACACTTCGCCGTACTGGGAGAACAGCAGCGGATACAGGCTAATGATGGCCAGCGGAACCAGATAGACGGCCAGCAGCGCGAAATATTTTCCCAAAATCACCTGCGTGGTGGTGATGGGAAGGGAATACAGGAGCTGGTCGGTCTTCTGCCTGCGCTCCTCGGCGATGACGCGCATGGTCAGGATGGGCACGATGACCACAAAGACCAGACAGCCGAAGCTGAGGACGAACTCAAAATTGCTGACTGCCGCCTGGAGGTTGTAGATCAGGGAGCCGATCCCAATAAACGCAAGCAGAAACGCCCCGAATACATAGGCGGTCAGGGAATGAAAATAGCTTCTCAATTCATGCTTCAATACCGCGATCATGCTTTCCCCACCTCGCTTTCTCCGGCTTCGCCGGCATCATCACTTTCACCCGGGGCGATCCCATCGGAAGCGGCCTCTGTCAGCTCGATAAAGACGTCCTCCAGGTTTCCTTTTTTCAGGCTCATCTCCAGGATCACATGATCGCTCTTTGCGAAAGCAAGGAAAATCGCACGGGACAGGTCGTATATATCCCGGCAGTCTGTTTTGATATGGGCGGTGGTCCGCCGCTCCTCCGCGGCTCCAACAGACACCGCTGTGATCTGCCCGACCTGCGAGAGGATCTGGTCCAGCTGGTCTCCCGCCGCGTCTGTGACCAGAACGATCTCATTGGATGAAAGGAGCTGCTTCTCCAGATTTTTCGGTTCGTCAAAGGCCACCAGCTTCCCATGGGCGATCATCAGGATCTGGTCGCAGATCGCCTGTACCTCAGAGAGGATATGAGAGCTGAAAATGACGGTATGGCTCTGTCCCAGTTCTTTGATCAGGTCTCGGATCTCGATGATCTGAATGGGATCGAGGCCAACGGTCGGTTCATCCAAAATGATGACCCTGGGGCTGCCCAGCAGCGCCTGGGCAATGCCCACCCGCTGTTTATAGCCCTTTGACAGTGCGGAGATGCGGCGGTGCTTCATGTGTTCGATCCCGGCCATCGCAATGACCTTCTCGATCTGCTGCCTGAGCTCCTCCCCGCGCAGGCCCTTGGCCTCTCCCACAAATGTCAGATATTCCACAGGGGTCTCGTTCATGTACAGCGGAGGATGCTCGGGTAGATACCCGATGAGTTTTTTCGCCTTGTCCGGCTCGTCAAAGATGTCGTACCCATCGATCCGCACATGGCCCGCGGTTGCCGACAGGCACCCGGTCATGATGTTCATGGTAGTGGATTTGCCGGCGCCATTGGGACCCAGAAAGCCATATACATGGCCCTCTCCGATCTCAAAGGACAGGTCCTCCACCGCCGTGAAATCACCATAGCACTTGGTCAGGTGTTCAACTGATATCATAGCTTGGCCTCCTTGTTTCAATCGGGATCTTGCAATAGGCAGATCCCGTTTCCTACCGGAACCAACCATAACACCGGACGCTGAAGCAGTGCTGAAAAATCCAGGCTTTCTCATATAGTCAACGCAGTTGAAAAGGAGTATAAGCTCCTTTTCAACTGGCGGACCGATGGTCCGCCGACGCGCAAAGCGCGTGTGCGTTTCCTATGAAGTCAGGCACAGAGGGCCGCATATGCGGCCCGCAATGTTGCACAGCAGCATTGCATTGAAAAGACTCTTTTGGAGTCTTTTCAACTGTGCCGACTATATCAAAACAGCCAGAGGCAGCACGCCTCCGGCTGTTTCTCCGCACTTCATAACGCCGCCGATGGCAGCCTCACATAGAACGTATTGACCCCATCCGCACTCTCTGCCCAAATCTTTCCGTGATGCGCCTCCACAATACCGGAGGCGATCGCCAATCCCAGCCCGTAGCTGTGGCCTGCGGTGCGAACCTTATCCGCCCGATAAAACCGCTTGAAAATATTTTGAAGATCCTCTCTGGAAATCGCCTCTCCATGATTGGAAACGCTGAACAAACAATGGTTTCTGCCCTTCCGGCACAGGGTCATGGACACACAGCTTGGTCCGACAGCGTATTTCTGCGCGTTATCCAGCAGGATCTCCATTACCTGGCGCAGATGTGCTTCGCTGCCCTCCACAGTCAGGCCGTCTTCCACCTGGCTGCTCAACTCCAAGCCCTTTTCAAAAAACAGCGGTTCGAAGGGAAGGAGGACGTCTGACGCCACTTTGCTGATATCTACCCTGGAAAAAGCGACCTGCGCCGCGCCGCTGTCGAGCCGGGCCAAACACAACAGCTGCTCCACCAATTCCCGCATCCGAACGGACATGGTGAGGATGCTCTGGGCGGACCGCTGCCTGGCTGTCTCGCCGCAGCTCCGGTCATTCAGCAGCTCGGCGTTGGTGAGGATCACGGTCAAAGGCGTTTTCAGCTCGTGGGAAGCGTCGGCTACAAACTGCCGCTGCTGGGCCCATGCCTTCGCCACCGGCCCTACGGCCCAGCGGGCAAGAAACAGGCTGATCAGCAGGAACACCAGAAAACTGACGCCGCCGATCAGGACACAGGTTTTCAGCAGGCTGTCCATGGTGCTCTGTTCGCTGGAAATATCGGTAAAGACCAACCGTTGACTCACGGGAGTCACGATCCGGCAAAACCGCAGCTGATACTCCTTTATCAGCCCTGTCTGCTTTCCGGAAGAGACGACGGTGTCGATCAGGCTCCTCAGAAATGCTCCATCAGAGAGATCATAATATCCGCCGCCAACCGTCTCCAGTTCGCCGTTGGGACCGATCTGAAGGATGAAATAGGGCAGCCGTACTTCATCTGGCAGCTCGTTGGGCCGCCCCAGCTGAAACGGATTCATGGCGATGGCCTGCATCATCCGTATGCTTTGCTGCTCCATATTCTGGCTTGCAAAATGCAAAACCAGGCCCAAAATAACCGCCAGCATGATGGTCACGATCGCCATATTGATACAGATGAATTTGATACGCAGCCGCCTCAGCATCCCGTGTCTACCTCCAGGTGATAGCCTAATCTCCGGATGGACTCGATCCTTATATTGGAGCCGATGCTGGTGAGCTTCTTCCGCAGGAAGCCCACATAGACCTCCACATGGTTTTCCGTCGCGTTGGAATCATAGCCCCACACTCTGGCGAGGATCGTCTCCTTGGGCAGGTTCCTTCCCTTTGCTTGAAGCAGGCACCGCATAACGTCAAATTCTTTTGCGGACAGCCGCACTTTGTTTTCACCGCATATCAGCAGGGAAGTCCCCAGATCCAAAGATGTATTTCCAAATGTCATCTCATCCACCTGGTCTCCCTGGCGGCGGAGCAGGGCGTTGATGCAGGCCAGCAGCTCCCGGGTATTGAAGGGCTTGGTCAGGTAATAGTCCGCGCCGGCATTGAGGCCCTCAATACGATCCTCCAGCTCCGATTTCGCCGTCAGCATCAGGATCGGCGTGGCACAGCGCTTCGCACGCACCTCCTTCGCCACCTGATATCCATTCATCTTGGGCATCATAACATCCAAAATCAGCAGATCGTAGATGCCGAGAAGCGCATACTCCGCCCCATCCTCTCCGTCATATACGGCTTCCACGATAAAGCCCTTGGACTCCAGTAAATTTTTAATGGAGTCCGCCAGCATCCTTTCGTCTTCCACCACCAAAATTTTCATAGCATTCACCTGATCTGTCATATTGAGTTTTTTCGATCCTACCATGCTGTGCTGAAAGGCGGCTGAAAAATAATGGGATTGTTTTTTCCTCTGGTTTCAGCACCGGTTCAGTAAATAGCGCTATGCTGATCTCGTCAGGAGCAATTGTCAGTACACGCCGCGTACTGCACCGCGCATAGGGCACTTTCCCGCCGATGCCGTGGCAGCCGTCACGGATGAGGCGACGGCGGGCTTTGCAAAAATGCCGTATGCAATACATTCCTTGGCACTTTCACTTGCGCGCAGTTCATTCGTTGGACTGCGCGCAAGACGACGATGCCGTTGACTTGAAAGGTCGGATCTAAATGAAATTTCAGAAATATGCATCCACGCAAGCGGCAGAAAGGCCCTGGGTGCCTGTGGCCATGACCGTGCTCATTGCCGTCACAGCGGTGCTCTGTGCTTTCAAAATGAGGCTTCTGGGGGCCGATCACCGATACGCAGATATCGTCGTGGCGGACTATGGGACCATCACGGTGGCCCTGGATCAAAACGCCGCGCCTCAAACCGTTGAAAACTTTGTGTCGCTGGCCCAATGCGGTTTTTATGATGGGCTGACATTTCACCGCATCATTGATGGTTATATGATCCAGGGCGGTGATCCAAACGGTGACGGGACCGGCGGTTCCGAACAGTGCATCGCAGGAGAATTCGAGAAAAACGGGGTGCAAAACCACCTGTCCCATACAAGAGGGGCCATCTCCATGGCCCGCTCAGAGGCATATGACAGTGCCAGCTCACAGTTTTTCATCGTGCAGCAGGACAGCACGTACCTGGATGGGAGTTACGCGGTTTTTGGGTATGTGATCGATGGAATGGACGTGGTGGATCAAATCTGCGCCGACGCCGAGTCCCTGGACGGCAACGGGACCATTGCCAAGGCAAAGCAGCCTGTCATCACCTCTGTTACCATCCGGGAATGACTGTGTATCCCGATTGCTTTAACAGATCACAGCCGTTTGCGGAGTTCCTTATATTCACAAGTAAATGTTACATGATTTTTCAGCATGTATTCAGCGCCGGCTGTTATTGTCAAGGAAAATGAACGGCGGCATTTTAATTGAGAAGGAGCATGGCCTGCGATGAGAAACGAATCCAATGATCGGTACCTTGATCATTTTCAAGAGTCTGTAAATGATACAGCCCCTTCAGCCAAGCGCCCAAGCAGATATTCCGGTATGCGGATGATCGCTTTGGCGCTGTGCTGCTCTCTGCTGGGCGGAGCGGCAGGCGCCGGCGGTATGGCGTATCTGGGCCGCCGGCAGGATTCTGGCGGGCAAATCGCTATTTCGGCAAGTGCGGAGGAGCATCCTTACGATGTTACCACCGTTGCCATGACGGGTTCGAGGCGGGAGATGAGCTGCTCAGAGGTATATGAAACCAATGTCAATTCCGTGGTAGGCATCACCACATCCATTACAACCACCAATTCTTTTGGCGTTCGTACCCAAGCCGCCGCCTCCGGCTCCGGCTTCATTTTGACAGAGGACGGCTATATCCTGACAAACCACCATGTGATCGAGAGTGCCGCCAGCATCACAGCGACCATGTACGACGGTACATCCTATACTGCGGAACTGATCGGATTTGACGAGAGCAACGATGTCGCTGTCTTAAAAGTAAATGCGTCCGGTTTAGCGGCTGTGACCATCGGCGATTCCGACGACTTAAAGGTCGGAAGCAGTGTGGTGGCGATCGGCAACCTACTGGGCGAACTGACGTTCTCCCTGACCCATGGTGTCATCAGCGCTTTGGATCGAAAGGTCACGCTCTCCAGCAAAACCACCATGGATCTGATCCAGACAGACTGCGCCATCAATTCGGGCAACTCCGGCGGGCCTCTCTACAACTTGTATGGCGAGGTCATCGGCATCACCAACGCCAAGTATTCCAGCAATTCTTCCGGAGAAGCATCCGTTGACAACATCGGATTCGCCATCCCCATCAACAGCATTCTGGAGATCGTGCGGAGCATCATCGATCATGGATATATCGTGAAGCCCTATATTGGCATCTCTGTCAGCGCTGTCAGCGGCGAAATGATGCGGTATGGGCTTCCCAAAGGCATCGTGGTAAACCGTGTTGCAGACGGCAGTCCTGCCCAAAAGGCCGGTATAAAAGAGAATGACATTATCACCAGGGTAAACGGCACCGCTGTCACCCAGACCGGCGAATTCGCCCACATCGTTCAAAAATGCTCGGCAGGCAGTAAGCTGAATTTAACCGTCTACCGCCAGGGAACTACACTGGACCTGACTGTTACCGTGATAGAGAAAGAACAGTCTGCGTTGGGAGAACAGAATACTTCCGGTTCCTCAGCGCAGCAGCAGAGCACGCAAAAGCTCCCCTGGGGGTTCGGGTATTAGGAAGACAGCATGGATACAGGGTAACTCTGCGCTGAAATGGAGCTGACTGGCAGCCATGGTCCATCGCTCTGAAGGGCCACCTTGTCGTGATTTCCATGAAGATCACGGAGCAATATAACCCTGCACATAGGAGCTTGAAGCAAGCAGTTGCGGCTCATTTGCCGCAACCGCTTGCTTTTTTGCGGTCTGGGAAACCGCATCCGTTTCCTCAAACAGTTTCTCCCCTCTATCACCGGTGCTTCTTTTTATAAAAGTACAGCCAGATCTCAAAAATAATCAGTGCGGCAATCGCTAGTCCCAAAGCCGCGGCATCACTGAATTCCATCGCATTACTCCAATTCAAACGCACCAGTGTACAGCTGGTAGTAGGTCCCCTTCTCGCCAATCAGTTTATCGTGAGTCCCGCGCTCAATGATGCGGCCGTGATCCAGTACCATGATCACATCGGAGTTCTTCACCGTGGACAGCCGATGGGCAATGACAAAAACCGTCCGGCCCTCCATCAAAGCGTCCATGCCCCGCTGCACGATGGCCTCGGTCCGGGTGTCAATCGAGGATGTGGCTTCATCCAGGATCATCACCGGGGGATCAGCGACTGCCGCGCGGGCAATCGACAGAAGCTGCCGCTGTCCCTGAGACAGTCCGCCGCCGTCACCGGATAAAACCGTCTGGTAGCCCTGGGGAAGCATCTCAATAAAATCATGGGCATTGGCCAGCTTTGCGGCAGCAACACATTCCTCGTCCGTAGCGTCCAGTCTGCCATAGCGGATGTTCTCCATAACGGTTCCGGTAAACAAGTTCACATCCTGAAGAACGACGCCAAGGCTGCGCCGCAGGTCGGCTTTCTTGATCTTGTTGATATTGATGCCGTCATACCGCACCTTTCCATCGGCAATGTCGTAAAAACGGTTGATCAGATTGGTTATGGTGGTCTTTCCCGCGCCTGTGGCCCCCACAAACGCGACTTTTTGCCCCGGCTCGGCATACAAAGTGATATTGTGGAGGACTGGTTTTCCCTCCTCATAGGCAAAATCAACATCGTAGAAGCGGACTTCGCCCCGCATCTGGGTATAGGTCAGAGAGCCGTCGCCATGGGGATGCTTCCAGACCCAGGCACCGTCTTTGCCGCCTGTTTCTTTCCAGGTGCCATCTTCCAATTTCGCACGTACCAGCGTCACATAACCCTCGTCTGTCTCCGGCTCCTCGTCCATCAGTTCAAAGATTCGGGAGGCACCGGCCAGCGCCATGACGATGGAGTTGAATTGCTGCGACACCTGCCCGATGGGATTGACAAAGCTGCGTGTCAGCTGAAGGAAAGAGGAGATCATCCCCAGTGTCACCACGCTCATACCGGCCAGGCTCAGGTTCCTTGTTCCGGCGATGGCCATAAACGCGCCCACCAGGGCGACCAGAACATACAAGGTGTATCCCAGAGAATATGTCACCGGAAGAAGAACATTTGCGTAAGCATTCGCGGAGGAAGCATCATCGCACAGCAGATCATTCTTGACATCAAACTGCGCTTTGGCCTTTTCCTCGTGGCAGAATACTTTTACCACCTTCTGACCATGGATCATTTCCTCAATATAGCCATTCACATCACCCAGTGCGGCCTGCTGCCGGACAAAGAACTTCCCGCTGGACCCAGCAATCTTTTTGACCAGCTGCATCATCAATATCACAAACAGCACCACGATCCCGGTCAGGTAGGCACTTAGATAGAGCATAGAAAGGAAAACCGTGATGATGGTGACAATGGAAGAAAACACCTGCGGAATGCTTTGAGCCAGCATCTGGCGAAGCGTATCCGTGTCATTGGTATAATGGCTCATGACATCGCCGTGAGAGTGGGTATCAAAATACCGAATCGGAAGCGCCTGCATCCGCTCAAACATCTGATCACGGATCTGTTTCAAAATGCCCTGGGCGATGGTGACCATCAGGCGGTTGTAAAGCAATGTGGCGCAAACACCGGTAAGATACACCGCCGCCATCGTTCCGATTGCCCGCAGCAGGCCGCTGTAATCCGGTACAGACTCCAACAGCAGCGGCGCGATATAGTCGTCGATCAGTGTTTGGATAAAGAGGGAAGCGCATACGCTGGCCATGGCGCTGATCAGGATACAAAGCAGGACCAGTGCAAACCGCAGGCGGTATGCCTTCAGATAGCGCAGCAGGCGCTTTACCGTCTGCCGATTGGCCTTCTCCATGCCCCGGCCGGTTTTTTCCTTCTCCATCGCCATCTTATTCATCAGAATCACTTCCTTTGCTTTGGGATTCGTAGACCTCGCGATAAATGGAACTGCTTTGCAGCAATTCCTCGTGCTTGCCAATGGCGGAGATACAGCCATGTTCCATCACAATGATCTGATCCGCGTCCTGTACGGAGGCCACGCGCTGGGCAATGATGATCTTTGTGGTGTCAGGGATCTCCTCAGCCATCGCTTTTCGGATCATCGCGTCGGTTTTGGTGTCCACCGCGCTGGTGGAGTCATCCAGGATCAGTATTTTCGGCTTTTTCAGCAGCGCGCGGGCGATGCACAGTCGCTGCTTTTGCCCGCCGGACACATTCGTTCCGCCTTGTTCAATATAGGTGTCATATCCGTCGGGAAAACTTTGGATAAATCCGTCCGCCTGGGCCAGCTGGCAGGCATGGATCAATTCCTCATCTGTGGCATGTTCGCTGCCCCAGCGGAGGTTCTCTTTGATCGTGCCGGAGAACAGCACGTTTTTCTGCAAGACCATGGCGACCGCATTTCGCAACGTGTCCAAATCATATTGTCGGACATCGGCGCCGCCAACCGATACGGTTCCTCTGGTGGCATCATACAGACGGGGGATGAGCTGGACCAGACTGGATTTTGAGGAGCCGGTCCCCCCGATGATACCGATGGTTTCCCCGGAGCGGATGGTCAGGGATATGTCCTTCAGACAGAGACGGTCCATGTTTTGAGAGTAGCTGAAGTCCACATGGTCGAAGCGGATCTCCCCATTGGGGACTTGGTACAGCACCACAGGTCCTGCCGGACTGCTCAGGTCGCTTTTCTCCTCCAGGATCTCCGCGATCCTCTGGGCGGAGGCCCGGGACATCGTGATCATGACAAAGACCATAGACAGCAGCATCAGACTCATCAGGATCTGGGTCGCATAGGTGAGCAGGCTCATCAGCTGACCGGTCGTCAGTTCAGTACCTCCGCTGGAAACGAGAACTCTGGCCCCAAACCAGGAGATCAGCAGCATACAGCTATACATGCAAAGCTGCATCAAGGGCATATTGAAGGCCAGCGTTTTTTCCGCCGATATAAAGTCGGTGCAAATATCCCCTGAGATATCGGAGAACTTCTTTTTCTCGTGATCTTCCCGGATAAAGCTTTTTACCACACGGATGCCGCGGAGGTTTTCCTGCACCACATTGTTCAGCCGGTCATAAGTCCGGAACACCCGCTCGAAGATCGGATGGGCTTTTCGCATGATGAGGAAAAGCCCAGTGCCGAGAACCGGGATGCAGGCCAGAAACACCAGTGAGATACCGGCGTGGATTCGGAATGAGACAATCAACGCAAATACGATCATCAGCGGCGCGCGGAAGGCCATGCGTATGATCATCTGGAATGCCTGCTGCACATTGGTCACGTCCGTTGTCAGCCGGGTGACAATGCTGGATGTGGAAAATTTATCGATGTTTGAAAACGAAAATTCCTGTACATTGTAATACATATCCCGGCGCAAATTGCGGGCAAAGCCGCTGGAGGCAATGGCCGCGCTTCTTCCTGCCAGCGAACCCACGAAAAGCTCCATCAGGGTAGCGATCAAAAGCGCAGCGCCGTACTTCACCACCACATGGATCTCCCCTGCGTCGATCCCGTAGTCGATCAGGTCGGCCATCAGCAAGGGGATGATGATCTCCATCACGGCCTCTAACGCCACAAAGACCGGTGTTTTGATGGTTTCCCTTTTATATTCCTTGATGCTCTGGATCAATCGTCTGATCATATCAGTTTCCTCCTTGCCAAATGAACAAACACAGCGCGGCGATCAGCCCGCATATCAGCAGCGTGACGCTTTTATACAGAAGCGCCGCCCTGTGTAAGACGCTTTCCGAAAATCCCATCATCCGCAGAGTCTGATAGGCGGCCCCCCGGTCCTTCTCCCGCACTAAAACAGCAGCCAAACGAAGCAGAAGCGCCGCAGAGCCAGGACGGCGTTTCCGCGTCTTTCCCGTGCTTATTTCTGAGATCGTGTATAGATATCGCGGCCCGGTGTCGCTGGAGAGCCGGGCATGGTCAAATTCTATAAAGCGGTCCGCCGCTGTATCCGACAGCGAAGAATACGGGGTAGACAGGATAATGAGCCGGTCTTTGGCCAGCTCCTTGAGCAAAGCGTAGAGCGCGCTCTGCCCCACCGTTCCAATTTCATCCTGGATCTGGTTAAGCAAAAGGATGTCAGGGTCCTTTGCCAGCGCACACGCGATCGTGGCAAAGCGATGTACGGAGATCGGCAGTTCATGGGGCAGGCTTTGCCTCCATGCCTCCAGATGAAACCGTTGAATCAACTCCTCCAGCCGTCCTGGCCAACCACTTTTTGCATACGCGGAGGCACGTAAGGCCAGCTTCAGATTTTCAGATACGGTCAGTCGGGAAAGCAGTGTGATATCCCGGTCAATCAACGCTGCCGATCTTCGGCAGTATGCCTGCCAATCTTCGCTGCATCCGTCTAAGGCCACAATATCGTTATATTGGACCTCACCCCGAAATTCAGGCTCCGCGCCGCCGATGATATGCATCAAGGCAGCACAGCAGGTCATATCTCCGTACATGATCACAAAGCCTTTTTTAGAAAAAGCAAGGTCAATATTCTGCGCGGCAATGACACGTCTGCCGCCTATTGAAACAGTCTTGCTGATATTTTGGAGTTTGAGCAATAGATCCCCTCCTTTTCTGAAATCGTGCGTATGATAGCAGGGAAATATCAACTCACCGTCACGAAAGATAAACGGAATATCAACCGCCCCATGGACTGATTTACGAAAAGTTGATGAAGAGTTGATGTGAACATGGTAAAATTATTTTGTTTGTTAAGCTGTCATGTCGGGGAAGACCGGGCGCTTCGTAAGACCCGGGCCTGTCCTGTGGCAGATGTTGAAAAACCTGTTTTGGGGAGGGAATGTCTATGGTTCGGATCTTGATTGTGGAGGACGACAAGGGGATACGCCGTCTTATGAGGATGTCTTAGCAGACAGCGGGTACGACCCTGCTTCAGCCAAAGACGGTCTGGAGGCTTTGGAGATCCTGGATCACAAGCATATCGATCTGATCATCATGGATGTTATGATACCGAATATGGATGGGTATACCCTTACCAAACAGCTCCGGGATGCCGATTACATCCTGCCCATCCTGATGATCACCGCAAAGGTGGCACAGGAGGATAAAAAACACGGATTTCGTCTGGGCGTGGATGACTATATGACAAAACCGGCGGATGAGGAAGAGATGCTTCTTCGGATAGCGGCGCTTCTCAGGCGTTCCAAAATATCGGCGGAGCGCAAGCTGGCAATGGGGCAGACGGAGCTGCTGTATGATTCCATGTCAGTGGTCCATAACGGCCAAAGCATGGAGCTGCCGCAGAAAGAGTTTTTACTGCTGTATAAGCTGTTCTCCTAGGTTTCTATTTTTTCAAGGGATTCCCGCGGCAACATCCGCTTTCAGCCCCTTGATTCCTCTGACCCTGACAACCCTCATTGCGATCCCCCTATCCGGTCTTATCAGCAAGCCGACAGCAAAGCCTTTTCCGGACATGATCGCAGCGACCAAGTCTATTTCAAAAGGGGATTACAGCATCCGCGTGGTAGAGGAGGGAGAGGGGGAGATCCTCGAACTGCTTCATAGCTTTAATCAAGTGACAGCAGAGCTGGAAGGTACCGAGTTGATGCGAAACGATTTCATCAACAACTTCTCCCATGAATTCAAGACGCCGATCGTATCGGGGATTTGCCAAACGGCTGCGTCAAAACGATTTGAGAGAAGCACAGCGCCAGGATTATTTGGACTACATTATCAGTGAGTCGGAACGGCTGGCTGACCTATCCTCCAACATTCTTCTGTTGAGCAAATATGAAAATCAAGAGATTGTCTGGGACAGCCGGCAATATGAGTTGGATGAACAGATCAGACGCTGTATCCTTCTGCTGGAAAACCAATGGGAGGCAAAGAACCTTTCATTTGATATAGATCTGGCACCCTTGCAATACAACGGAAATGAAGAGATGATGTCCCATGTCTGGCTGAATCTGATAGGAAACGCCATCAAGTTCAGTGAGCCTGGCGGTACGATCAGGGTCTCCGCCTCACAGCGGGCAAGTTGGATCGAAGTTTCGATCTCCGATAAGGGTATCGGTATGAGCCAGCATACACTGGAGCATATTTTTGATAAGTTCTTTCAAGGTGATCCGGCGCACAAATCGGCCGGAAACGGATTGAGGCCTCCGCTGGTTCAGCGCATCGTCCACTTATGCGGGGGGCAGATCACGGTGGAGAGTGCAGAGCAAGTCGGAACGACCTTTCATATCTCTCTGCCGCTCGATCGGCAGCGTTAAGTCAAAACGAGGGAGTTGCTGTGCGATTTCCCTCGTTTTTATAAATTCGTTGGTTGCATTCTATGCTGCCGTACCCTTCAAGCGTTGGCCGCTGTGAAAAACAAGAAAGACGGACAATCCATCTCCTTTATTGTCCGCCTGACAATGGAAAAGGCCCTCACCGTGGTGGTGAGGGCCGCCGCCTTTTACGGTGTCCGCTGCACCGAAGGTTGGCATATTACCTAAAAAAGAAAAGAGAGGAAAGATGAAGAAGAATTTATATAAAAAAACGAAGTGCGGTCGCTTCGTTTTGGCAGTGATACAATCATCTCTCTGCTTGAAACCCACTGCAAATTTTATCATAAATTTTATGAAAACTGTTAAATCTTCTGTTTGCCGCCTTTTGAGCAGATTATAGCAAGCTGCGCTGAAATGTTTCTGAAATTTCACAAATAAAATGACGGATTATATCCTCTTTCCAGCAGCAAACCCGCTGCTGATTACAGCGCTATCCGGGTGGATCAGAATCATGGGAAATCCTTGACCGGAGAATATGTTTAAGGCAGTCTCTTTCTCAGCTTCAAGATAAGTGGTACTGAAATTCGCTCTGCTAAACAAAAAAGCCGCCCATATGGGCAGCCCTAACGAAGTCTGCTGAAACAGGCTCCGAATGCTTTACCAGGGGCGGCCTGTTTCCCAGCGGGCCACCCCTGGTAAAGAGAGAAAGAAAACATTTACTGACCGTATTCCTGGCAATGGTAAGGATACCACAGCCCACATCAGAAGTGTTTGCCAAACTGAACGTGATTGGGCAAACGCCGATTCTTTATCGGATATGAGCTGATTGAAGTGGATACCGTTATCCTGGGTGGCCGTGTAGCGGCCCACCGGTATATGCACCATGCCGAACGCGGCAGCGCCTCTGTAGGATACTGCCATAAAAGGCTCCTCTCCAGTATATAGATGCTATTAGTGTGGCTAGTTTGTTTGAACATATTGCCGGATAGTAAACCGTGGGAAGGATGCCGGTCTCCTGTCCAGTCAGGCAGTCTGCATAGAAATTCACCGGCCTCAGGGAAGAAGAGGCAAAATGAGGTCACACACAGAGCAAACCTGCCTGTATCAAGGCGCTGATGCAATATCATTGAAGCAAAAGGGTGAGAGCTGTTTTCCACTGCGTCTGGATGCTCTGACCCGGTGGGAAATAAACGCCGCCATGTCAGACACAACCGCCTGCAGTGCGGGCGGTTTCCCAGAATCAAACGTGAGGCCAAAGACGCTATAAAATGAGTTTTCCTTTGGCACCACGATGCGGTTCCCGATTTTCAACGTTGCCCTTCTGTGATTGATTTATGTTTTTTCATCTGGTACGATGAAAGCAGCGCATCCAGAGGGCCGGCCGCTGTCGCGGAAGCAATGAGGATATTGGAGCAGGGAGAGCTTAATGGCGAAGAGCTGCGGAAACGGTTTGAGGAGCTTTAAAAGAAGAGACAGGTCGGAAGTGTATAATCTCCAATCTGTCTTTTCTGTTTATGCGGCACATTTTGCAGACGGAAACTGCGCGGTTTTAAACTGTTTCCGGCATAAAATTTTTTTCAAAACTCTGTGAGAGATCGGGCTTCTGACGCATTTATATACTGGGTGATTATCAAAATTTATAGGGACAAGGGAGGTGGTATTATGCTGGCGGTTCTGTTGGCTGCGTTAGAGAGCGGCGAGGACAGACAGAAATTTGTAGAGATCTATGAGCAGTATCATGCCCAAATGGAGCGGACAGCTATGCGCATCCTGAAAGAGCAATGTGATGCCGAAGATGCGGTTCAGAATGCATTCGTGCAAATAATCCGGCATTTTGAAAAAATTCCTGAAATTCCTTGTGAGAATTTGCTCTTTTGGATCATTTCTATAGTGAAGAACGAAGCGATCATGATCCTGCGGCGGAACAAGCGGACCGTTCCGCTGGAGGACTGGGATAGCTTTGCCGCGGAAGCGGAGAACGTAACGGACTACCAGGAACTGGTAAGACTGTTTTCCAAGCTGCCGGAGACATACCGCGCCGTGCTGGAGTTGAAGCTCCTTTTGGGCTATGGAGATCAGGAGGCCGCCAGGAAACTCGGCATCTCAAGATCGGCAGTTAGTACACGGGCCAGCCGGGGGCGGGCGCTGCTGCGGGAAATCGCGAAGAGAGAAGGGTTTTGCATATGACGGATATAGAACTGGATCGTATGATGCGGCGTGTTTTGCTGGACGCTGTTAAACTCAAATGGGAGGATGAGGAATCAGGGGCCAAACCAGCCTTTGAAGCGTCCGCCCGGTATCAGCGCCAGGTGACGGCCATGCTGACAGATCCCCTGGGATGGGCACGCAAAAGGGCGCGGCCGGTATGGAAGAAAGCGCTCCAGCGTATCGCCGTGGTTCTGCTGGTGTTCTCCCTGAGCTTTGGCAGCCTTATGGCGGTCAGTCCAACGGTGCGGGCCGCTGTGGTGCGCTGGGTCACGGAGTGGTACGCGACACATATCACATACAGGTATTCGGGAGAACCGATTGCCGGAGAAATGCCGCGATATGAGATTACTGAGCTGCCGGAGGGATATGTTGAAGACGAGGCGCGGCGGGTGGAGTGTCCATCCTACGTCAGGATTGGGTATCGAAATGAAAATGATGAAAATGCACAATTCATATATCTGGCCTATATTTATATGCAGCAGGGCTCTGCCAGCGATTATGCCATAGAGGACGCGGAAGTCTTCCCTGTTACAGTAAACGGTATGAAGGGACAATTATATTTGGCAAGAAATCCAGAACTGTCTGATAGCACAGTTACCTGGATTGACCCGGATAAGAATCTCCAATTCGATGTGCATGCCGCATTCGATAAAGATACCATTTTGCATATAGCTGAGAGCGTTTCTTTGGTAAAAACGAAGAAATAAAATATTATACAAAAATGATGTGAGAATTACGCCTCCTTCTGCATTTGCATAATAGGAACATAAATCCTGTTATAAAATGTGGAAGGAGGTGACATTTATGAAAAGACGTGTTTTAGCACTGACTGTTCTGCTTGTTCTGGCACTCACTATGAGCGCCCAGGCAATAGAATCGCGGGGAGCTGCTTTTAAACCTGTTCTGTCCTTCAACGGAACAACCGCTTTTTGCTATGCAGACTGTAAATGCGGAAATCCTAGTGATAAGGTGGAGGCAACGCTGACACTTTACCAAGGATCAACTTATGTGGATTCCTGGAGCGATTCCGGGAAAGACAGTGTCTTTATTTCCGGAGAATGCACGGTTAAGAGCGGTAAAAGCTATACGCTTACGCTGACCTACTCCATCAACGGAACTGCGAAACCGTCCGTTTCCACCACAGCGACTTGCCCGTAGGTAAAAAAGCAGGCAGCGGGGCCTGTATAGACGTCTCAAAAATGTGCCATAGAAAGGAACATATATGAAAAAGAAACTGCTGAGTTTGGCGTTGGTGCTGGTAATGTGCATGTGTCTTGGCGTTACCGCGTTTGCTGCTGGGGAAAGTCCCCTCTCGCGCATGGATGATGAGTACAATTCCGATACAATGAAATTCTATGGAACTGGGAACCACTCGTATACTGCATATTCTGTATTAATTGAACAAACCGCTCTTGTCAATGGGAATTTCCCTAAAAACATTCATGGAGAGACCTATGGAAATGGGCTGATGGCAATTGAAGTGGGGCAGGAACCGGATCTGATGGCAGCAATCGGAACAGATGGACAGAAGGGATATGTTCGAACCAGTGAGCTTGATTCTTCGGCGGTCTGTCAGACACCGGAAGAGGCCCTTGCCTGGCAGCTTTCTCAGCCCGATTCTTACTATGTCCCCCTGTATGATTTTCAGGGAAACGAGATCGGTTCTTTCTATATTGAACGCAGCAATCTGACAATTGCGGAAATGGAAGCGATGAAGAAGTGACTGCTGTTCGTCCCATAGAAACGGATAATTATTTTGCGGCATCCACTTCTGATGAGGATTGCGAGGATTGCTATGAGGATTGCTGTATTGATATAGTCAACGCAGTTGAAAAGGAGCACAAGCTCCGTTTCAACTGCGTTGATTACATCAGGACTCCTCCAGGGCAAACAGCGCGGCGCCGATCGCGCCGCACAGGTCCGGGGCGTCCGTGATATACAGATTTTCGCCCAGCCGGGCCTCCAATGCCTGGACCACGCCCTTGTTCCGGGCCACGCCGCCGGTCATCATGTAGGGGCCAGTTCCCTTGGCGCGGCTGACCATGGAGGCGGTCTTGGCCGCAATGGACTTGTTCAGTCCGTGGATAATGTCGCTGTCCGTGTGGTTGTCCGCGATCAGGGAAATGACTTCCGACTCCGCAAAGACGGTGCACATGCTGGAGATCGTCAGATCCTTCTTCCAGGTCAGGCCCTGCCGGCTCATCTGGTCCATATCCAGCTCCAATGTCCGGGCCATCATTTCCAGGAAACGGCCCGTGCCGGCGGCGCACTTGTCATTCATAATGAAGTTCGTCACAGCGCCGTTCTCATCCAGGCAGATCACCTTGCTGTCCTGCCCGCCGATGTCCACGATGGTGCGGATAGCGGGATTCAGGAAAAAAGCGCCCCGGGCATGGCAGGTGATCTCCGTCTTGGTGTCGGTGGCAAAGGGGATGTTGCTCCGCCCATAGCCGGTGGCCATGATCGCGGCGAAGGCCTCCGGCTGGACCGACAGCTGCCTGCAGACTTCCTCCAAGGCTGCTTTGGCCCCGTTCTGCGCCTTGGCGCCGGTGCGCACGATGGCGGAGGCCAAGATCTCCTTTTTCTCGTTGATGACCACCATGTTGGTGGTGGTGGAGCCGCTGTCGATTCCCGCGTACAGGCTGGCGGCTCTTTCTGTTGTCTTGTTCATAGGTGTCCTCCTGTGGGATCGCTCGGGCAACAAGCTCTCCGAAAAAGCTTCCAAGCGGGTGGAGAGCTGGCCCGAGGGCTGGGGCATATAGTCCGATTCGATCTTCAAAATCGGAATGGCCGTTTCGCGTTTCAGCGCGGCGTAATCAAAACTGTAAAAATCGCAGAATTTGACGGTGTTATAGACGATGCCCTTGAGCTGCGGGTGGTTGGTCAGTTCCTTTCGCCCAGCCACGCTGGTCATCCGCATACAGGGGATCATCCGCAAAAGCGCCCCGGAATACCAATCCATCAGCTGATCGAAGTCCATATTTTCCGCGTCTTGGGGCGGGGCCTCCAAATTGCGGTTGCCGCTGCAGGTCAGGTTCACCACCGGCAGCGCCAGCTGCTTTTGGATCAGGTCCAGCAGCGGCGGACTGACCCGGGCGCCCAGGACCGCCAAAAACGGCTCGTTGGGCAGGGGCTGGCTGCTCTCCCGGCAGGCGACCAAAAAGGCGTCCCTGGAAAAATCGGTTCCACGGCTCCCGCCATAGGCTGCCGCCAGCCGGAGGAGCTCCTGCTTGAAGCGTTCCCGGGCACACTGGCCGTTTTCGTGGGGCAGGTCCATCAGCTTCAAAAAGGTATGTCTGCTGTCCAGACTCAGTACATCATAGGAGCGCCGCAGAGAGTCGCAGCAGTCCATCATGATCAGCGCATCCGTCCGGCTCCCCTGCTGGATCAGCGCCTTGGCATGACAGCAGAGGTTGGCATGGGTCAGGCTCTCCGCCAGCTCGAAATCCGCCTCCTCACCGTCCAGCAGGACGGGGTCTCCGCCAAAGGCCCGGAGCAATTCGGCGGGGGTATATTTACAGGTATATCCGATCATGCGTGCAGGCCCTCCAACTGTTCCAGAAATGCGTTGACCCGAGTGACCATCTGGCCGTCGGCCACATTGCGGGCGTCGCAGCCGTCTCCATCCAGCACCAGAGTGGGCAGCCCCTCCGCTTCCAGCCGCTGCTTGGCCAGCTGAGAGAGACCCAGCGTCTGCTTGCAGCCCCAGTGGCAGAAGACGATGACGCCGTCCGCTCCCGCCGCCTTGGCATAGTGGAGGACCATGTCGATGCGGCGGCCGGCCGGGCCGTTGCACATGCTCTCCACCACCCGGCGGGCCATGCTCTCATAGGGATGGTCCGGGTCCATGTCCGGCAGGGAGTCCGCCGCGATATCGGTGCCCACCAGCTCACAGCGCCCACTGGCCTCCAAAATGTCCTTCATGGAGTCCTGCCAGTTGGGAAGGATGTGCATCCAGAAAATCCGTTTTTTGCCGGGCAGCGCCGCGGGCGCGGCCTCCACTGCGCGCAGCATGCGCTGCATATACCGCTCGCTCTCCGGACGGCCCAGCATAACATGGTTGGAGATCAAGGTGCACAGCTCTCCGGTCATGGTGGCGGGCAGAGAGACCCCTCCCCGCTTTTTCAGATACTCCCGGCAGAACTCGATGGTGCGCTTGGAACAGGCCACCGTCTCCCGCAGGACCTGGGGGTCCAGCCTCCGCCGGCAGAGCTCCTCCAACTGGGGCGTCAGCGCCCGGAGCTGGTCCGCCACGTAGTGAACGGCCTCCTCGTCGTTGGCATGGGGGATATCGATGACCGTGTGGGGCACCTGGTAAAACTCCGCCAGGCGGCGGAAGGACAGCTGGTTTGCGTCACAGGCCAGCGTGGTGTTGGCAATCATCAGCGGGGCGGGCATGACGCCAGCCTCCGCGACACCCAGCATGGTCTTGTGATAGGAGCAAAAGCTCTCCGGCACGTCGGCCGCCTCCGCGGCCTCTGCGAAGACCCGCTGGCAGGCCGTGCAGGCCACATAGGCAGAGATTCCCTCCGGGAACATGGGCTGGATCTTCATGGCGTGGAGCAGCTCGCAGGGGAAAAAGATATTGACCATCACAGACTCCTTCGGATGGCGGAAGGAATCCACGATGGTACCGGCAACTGCTCCGTTGATGTACTTATAAGCGGAACGCACATCTTTGCCATGACTGTGTTTTCCGGAAAAGCGCACCCAGGAATAGGCCGCTTCCAGCAGCTCCCGGGTATGTTCCGGGGATGCGGCAGTCTGTTTTTCGATGATGCCGCCAAGTGTTTCAATGTATCTTTTCATAATCTCCTTTGTATGATCGAGAGGGGTTTGTGGTTCAAGCAATTATTTACAAGTAGTTATCATAGCACTAAATCATAAAAATTCAAGCCTTTCATGCGGTATCCGCTCTTGGTCTCAACGGTTGTCTGAACGATAGGAGTCGGACACTATTGGATGCTCCGTATTTTTCCAACAGTTGTAACTTTATATTCAGCACTGTCACGGCATCTTCATCCAGTTCCACTTGGGCATCCGTCAGCCCGGCGGCTTCTTTGACGGCCCCCTCATAGCCCGTTAGTGTGGCAAACGGTGTAAACTGTGCTGCGCGGTCTATGTCGGACATCCGCAGGTGGTTTGGGGACGTACCCCTCCGTTCTTGCAAAGACAGCCGCAATGTTGAATGCTCCTTTTCGCTGATGCCGGTGAAACATTTCCGTTTGCCTTCCGAGTCGAATGGTGGGAATCGGCATACGCTAAACGCTAATTCCTACCAGTTCAAATCCCTCCTTCCGCGCTGCTGGGTTGGGCTGATTAAAATCGCACGGGAAAACCCTGACAGTTTACCACACGCTAAGGGCCGGACTTCGCCCGGCTGCGCGTCGGCACGCTCTGCGGAGCAGTCCCGCACACACCCTTTCCCTCTGAAACCCGATACCAAAAAAGGATTTTTATTGCTCTGCTCCAACAGGAAAGCCCTCGAAGTTTCAACAGCTTCGAGGGCTTTCCTCTGCCTGCAATGGGTTCAAGGATTTTTGACAATAATGTTTCAAAGAAATAAGCCTCCTATTTGAAAATGCTAACGAAATTGCTGATAAAACCCACTGCGTATTTATGTTTCTTTTCTGAATCCGTCGATTTAGAATTGTAAAATGATGGGATTTCCGTTTTGCATCTCTCAATCTGTAAGCGTCCGCAGGGAGACTGGTTCCCACAGCGTTGCCCTAAGGGAAGACTTGCGCTGTGGGGGGAGATGGCACTGGCATTGCGGCGCCTGAACGCGGTGTGGTATAATACCATATCAAATGTGAGCGGCCTCCTGAGCGGATGGAAAGGAATGGTGGCATCGATGGATATAACGCAGATGGTATGGGCGGAAAAGAGTGAGGTTCTTGTGATCGGCGGCGGACTGGCCGGCATGTATGCCGCTATAGAGGCCCACCGGGCGGGCAGGAAGGTCCGGATCCTGAGCAAGGGAAAGGTGGGCGGTTCCGGTTCGTCTCTGGTCTCCATGTCCGTACACCGCTTTGCGCCGAAGGAACCGGGGCTTCAGGAGGACTACCGGCGGCGTTTCCTGGCGTCCGGGGAGGGAGAGCAGGACCTGCGCGTCGCGGAGATGCTGATACAGCAGGGGGCCGACACGGTGGAGGCCCTGCGGGAATTCGGGCTGCCGCTGGAATACCGGGGCATTGAGACCCCCTCCGGCACGTATCACTATCTGGCCTGCTGCAAGCCCAAAAGAGGGCGGCTTTTGACCAGGGAGCTTCGAGACTATCTGTTGGCGAACACAGACGCTGTGCTGGATGAGGACGTGATGGCCTTTGATCTGGTGAAGGCCAGCGGCAGCATTTTGGGCGTTCTGGCGGAGCGGGACGGGCGAGTGGTTTATTATCCGGCAGACGCCGTGGTCCTGGCGGCCGGAGGCGCGGGGAATATCTACCGCTACACCAGCAATACCACCGACTTGACCGGCGACGGCTATGCCATGGCGCTCCGGGCGGGACTGAGGCTGGTTGGAATGGAGTTCGTGCAGTTTTATCCGTACCGCATCTGCACCCCCAGGCGGGCGGATATCTTCCCGGATGTTTTCTCCCATGGCGCGGTGTTCCGCAACGAAAAAGGGGAGCGGTTCATGGAGTCCTATCCCATGAAGGAACTGGAGAACCGGGATGTGCTGGCCCGGGCGCTCTACCGCCAGAAGCGGGTATATTTGGACCTGACGGCCTGTGACTGGGCCTATTTGGAGCGGGAGTGCCCCAATATCGCGGACATGGCCCGAAAATTCCTGGACCAGCCGCTGGAAGTGCGGCCCATGGCGCATTTCTTCATGGGCGGCATCCCACTGGAGCCGGACTGCTCCACGGCGATCAAGGGCCTGTTCGCCTGCGGCGAGGTGACCGGCGGGCTGCATGGCGCCAACCGGCTCTCCGGCAGCGCGCTGACGGAAGCGGCGCTGTTTGGCCGGATCGCCGGACGGGAGGCCGCGGCGGGTGGACCCTGCCTCAGAGACGCCGGAGCGGAACGGGCGGAATTGGAGAAGCTGTTGGCACTTGTGGGCGGGGTGGACCGCACAGGGGAGCTGCCGGAGAGGCAGACTCTCCGGGAGAATATGTGGGCCGCAGCCTCTGTGGAGCGAAATATGGAGGACCTGCGGCGCCTGCACGCCTTTTTGGAGGAGATGGAGGCGCAGCTGGACAGGGCCGCGCCCCAGCCTCTGCGCCAGTGGCTGGAACTGCGGAACATGACCGCGGTCTCCAAGGCTGTGACCGAGGCGGCGTTACAGCGCCCTGAGAGCCTGGGCGCCCATTATATAGTCCAATAAAACGGAGACGGACCGGTATGTTCCACCGGGAACGGCGGACCCGCGTTTACATCATATGACACAACAGCCCCCGCCGCGGATCGCGATCCGCGGCGGGGGCTGTTCGCTGAGGCACGGAGATGATTTTTGACAGTCAGCGGGAAGCAGCCAGATACTCTTCCAGACAGATGCCCTGCTCCATGATCTCCTGGGCAGCTTCCTGCCCCACATAGCGGTAGTGCCACGGCTCGTAGTTCACGCCGGTCAGGGTGCTTTTCTCCGTGGGATAGCGGAGGATAAAGCCGTATTCCGCGCAGTGGGCCATGAGCCACTTCTGCACGGCAGTCTCCTCCTGCGCCTCGTCCAGCAGCTGATAGGACATGTCCACGATATCCACCGCCAGACACATCTGATGCTCGCTGGTGCCGGGGCGGGCCACCCACTGGGCGGCCCGTTCCTCTGCCTCTGTCCGAACGTATCCCTGATTCATATAAAACTGCGTTTTGGCTTCAAACAGCTTCGTCTGCTTGTCCCAGGTGCGGTAGGAGGAGCAGATCAGCGGCTGAAGGCCCTCCGCTCGCGCCGCGTCCATCATGGCCTGCAGGGACGGATAGGCGCGGCTGTCGATGGCGTGGCCGTTTTTCAGCTGTGTCAGCTCAGGGATCGTGAAATCCTCCGGCAGAGGGTGCTCTCCGTTGACCAGGAGCAGCGCCCAATCCGTGCTGCTTGCTGTGCTGGCTACGTCTGCTGCCGTGGGCTTCTCCGGGACGATGCTGTCTGGCTCAGCGGGGGAGAGACTTGCCGCGGGGATGCCGCCGGTGCCGTCCGATGAGGATCCCGGAGCGGCACTGGCTGTGCCTTTTGCCGTGGGCTTCTCCGGGACGATGCTGTCTGGTTCAGCAGGGGAGAGACTTGCCGCGGGGATGCCGTCGGCACCGGCCGATGAGGAGCCCGGCGCTGCACTGGCCGAGCCTTTTGCCGTGGGCTTCTCCGGGGTGATGCTGTCTGGTTCAGCAGGGGAGAGGCTTGCTGCGGGGATGCCGCCGGCGCCGCCCGATGGTGGTTCCGGCGCGGCGCTGGCCTTTCCCAGCAGAAAACCGCCGCCGAACAGAAGCAGGGCCAGCAGGGCGGGAAACAGGAGGAAATGCCGCCGGTGCCGCTGGGCGCGGCGGGCGGAGGGAGCGGGGCGGCGGGCCACATAATATTCCCGTTCCGGCGCTTCGATTCTTGGATATTGCAGGACAACAGCCATGTTGAGACACTCCTTTGTATCGGTTCTGTGTCTCCAATTTAACGCCCTGTTCCGTCAAACTCCCCTCGTTTTTGCATCAAAACGCCATCGTTTATCCCGCATCAGAGGTTGCTTCACCGCCCAGGCTCAAGGAGAATGGACTGTGCGCCCACGCTGCTGTCCAGCTGGAACGCCTGAAGGAAGCTCTCCGTTTCAGCGAGCCGGTACTGGGAACTCTCCTGGACGGACCAGGCCGGCTCCGTCCACAGACCCAGACTGCCATAGTACCATTCGGCCATCTGCTGGGCGCCTCCTTTGTGTTTGATGCTTCCGCACACCGGGATGTGCCGCACCGTTGGGAACGGCGGGAAACTAGCTGCTGACATGAATGGATGATGCCGCTGTCGCATCGCTGCTGCCATGAATGGGTGATACGGCTGTCTCATCGCTGGAAGAAGCCTGGATGAGCAGAAGCGTGCTGTCCAGATAGACCGCGTACTGAAGTCCTCCATCCGGCGTGGTGAAGACCGCATCATACCGGCCGTATCCGGTACAGGAATTTTCCACGCCCAGGCGGTCTAAAAAGGCTCTGCCGATGTCCACAGGCTGGCCGGCAAATTTTTTCATGGCCGGGTGATCCAGCTCCAGCCACAGCGCATAGCCGTCCGTCTCGCTCAGGACCAGGGAGAGATAGAACTCCTCCTGCTTGGAATATCCCTCCATGACCAGAAAGCTGGCGCCGGTCAGGGTCCCGGGCATTCGCAGGTATAAGCGCCTGCTGGAAAACGCCGACAGATCTTCCAGCGGCACCTCCGGCGGGAGCACGCCGCTGTCGCAGAGCCGCTCCAGTTCGGTCCGCACCATGGCCGCGGTCTCACTGTCCTGCCCCAGCTCCTGGATGACGGAGGTCAGCGCCTCATTGTCCATATTAAATAGGGCGATCAGGGACATCTGCTCCGGTAGGGACAGGGGACGGGTGGGCAGCTCGTTTTCTCCGTGCAGGGCCTCGGTGTGGGGGGTATTCAGCAGGGCCTTATCCCGCCACCGGGACAGCTGCTGGGGCAGGATGACGGCGGCCAGCATCACAGCACAGGTCAGGACCGGCAGCAGCCGGGGTTTCCGTTTTCTCATGCGGGACCGCCTCCTTTCAAATGAACGCGGACTTGGGTGCCGGTGCCCTCCACACTTTGAAATTCCATGGAGCCGCCGTGGAGCGACACGATCCGCCGGCACACGGCCAGCCCCAGTCCGGCGCCGCCCTGGGCGCGGGCACGGGACTTGTCCACCATGTAAAAGGCCTCGGTGATGCGGCTCAGCTCCTGGGCGGGAATGCCCTTGCCGCTGTCCGTCACCCGAATGCAGTAGCCGCCCTCCTCCGCCAGGCCCTCCAGAATGATGACGCCCCTGCCGTCCATGGCCTTTCGGGCGTTGTCCAGCAGGTTCAGGCAGACGGTCTCCATCAGGTCCGGCTCCAGGGGGATCTCGGCCTGCTGGGCCCGGATCCGCAGGCGGATGCCCCTCTTTTCCAGCGCGGGCAGCAGCGCGCCGCCCACCCGCTGCAAAAAGGCGTCCATCGCCACCGGCCGCAGGGGAAAGTCCTGCTTGTCCAGCACGATCAGGTCCATCAGCTTTTGACTCAGCGCCTCCAGCCGCCGCCCCTCGCTGAAGATGTAGCCGGCGCTGTCCCGCACCTGGGCAGCCGTGGCGGGACGGGAGCGCAGCAGGTCCGCGTAGCCGATGATGGAGGTCAGGGGCGTTTTGATCTCATGGGCGAAGCTGTTGAGAAAGTCCTCCTGTCGCTGGGCCGCGTCCTTCAGCGCCTGGACCTGCTCCTCCAGCTGGGCGGCCATGGCGTTGAAATCCGCGGAGAGGCGGCCCAGTTCGTCATTGCTGTCCACCCGGACGCGCTGGTCCAGTTCCCCGGCGGCCATCCGCTTGGTGGCGGCGGAGAGACGCGACAGGGGACGCAGGATCACCGCCGCCACGGCCAGAGACAGCACGCCCACCACGGCGGTGAGGCCCAGCATCAGATAGAAGAAGCTCTGATACTGCTCCTGCCGGGTGGAGAACAGGGAGGTCACCTCCCGGCAGTTTTCCAGATACAGCATGCCGCCGTCCAGCGTCAAAGGGCTGGCGGCGTGGAGATAGGCCCGGTCCGTCCTGGCGCGGGCCAGCTCCCAGCCCCGCTGTCCCTCCTCCAGCTGGGCGGTGAGGGGAGCGGCCTCCACGGGAACGGTCCCGCTGGTGACAACGGTCTTTCCAGTCTCGTCGCTGATGCGGAAGGCCACGGTGCCCCGTCCGGTGGTGATGCTGATCTGACCGATCAGCCGGGCCAGCTCCTCCTCTCCGACGGCGGGCTGGAGAACCAGTTCCCGAGCCAGGGTGTACCGCAGGAGGTCGTTCTCCTCATAGAGCGCGGAGACCTCCCGGTCCAAAGAGGTGCGGAACTGCTGGTCGATCAGAAAATAGCCGCCCAGAGAACAGGCCATGGCCGTGATGATGACCATGCTGCAAAACAGCTTCCAGAACAGCCGCACCGCCGTCACACCTCCAATCGATAGCCCACTTTATAGACCGCCACCAGCTTTTTCTCCAGCCCCAGCTTTTTCCGCATCCGCTGGATGTGGAGGTCCACGGTGCGGCTGTCGCCCAGGTATTCCTCGCCCCAGACGCGCTCATAGATGCGGTCCCGGTACAGGGCGATGTTTTTGTTTTGCATGAACAACAGCAGCAGGTCGTATTCCTTCGCTGTCAGCGCCACAGGGACGCCGCCCCTTTTCACCACATGGCTGGCGGTGTCCACCTCGATGTCCGGCGGCAGGGACAGCACCCGGCCCGTCTTGCCGCAGCGGCGGAGCACCGTCTCCACCCGGGCCAGCAGCTCCATCAGCTCGAAGGGCTTGGTGATATAGTCCTCCGCCCCCAGCCGCAGACCTTTCACCCGGTCCTGAAGCGCGCCCTTGGCGGTGAGGAAGATCACCGGCACATCCAGGGATTTGCAGTATTCCAGCACCTCGTAGCCGTCGGCCTTGGGCAGCATGATGTCCAAAAGCACCAGGTCGAAGGGCTCCGCCTCCAGCCTGTCCGCGGCGGCGGCTCCATCCGCCGCCCAGACGCAGCGGTAGTCCGCCCCCTCCAGCGCGGTGCGGAGCAGATTGGCAATGGGGGCTTCGTCCTCCGCAATGAGAATTTTATTCATAGCGCTCACCTCTTGAAGACAGTGTGCATCCTGCTTCCATCATTTTTGCATCGTCCCCATGGTATCATGAAATAACTTGAAAAGCGCAGATCCACTTTTCAAGCGTCACAGCGCACATGCGCTGTGACAGGCCGCGGACCGCGGCCTTGATTGGAATTTCATCGGCAATCCCTGTGTGCTTTCTGCACAGCGGGCATCGCCCGCTTGAAAAATCGCCCGCGATTTTTCAAGTGAATTGACTATACCACGGCGTGAGGCGGGACGCAAGAGAACGGCGGTTGCATTTGCCCGCCGGGTGTGTTACGCTGGACAGGATGAATCATTTCCCGCGGAACAAGCAAACTATGCGCGGACAAACAGAATTTTGAGGAGGCAGGCTATGGGCTGTGGAGAGGGATGCGGAAATCGCTGTGGGGGCTGCTGCGGCGGCTGCGGCCGGGAACTGGTGCTGACGCCCGGCGAGGCCGCCATGCTGCGGCGCTTCGCGGAGATCCCGTTTTTGCCGGTGGCCCGCCGCAGGGATGGCGAGGAGCCGGTCTATCTGGAGGAGTGGGAGCGGCCTGCGGAGGAATACAGTGAGATCCTGTTTTGGTTGTCGCTGAAAGGATTGATCAGCTTGGACTATGACCTGCCGTTGTCCAATTTTGACTATGCCGCCTATGCCGCATACCCGGTCCAGGGCAGCATGGCCCTGACGGCGGCGGGACAGCGAGCCGTGGAGCTTTTGGAATTGCAGGGGATGGGGGAGTGAGGCGCAAAAAACCTGTTCCCTTCCGGGACGATTTGTGCTATGATAGATTCCCGCCGTCCGGTCTGCCGGACAGCGGGAATTCTTGTGAAAGAGGCAGGCTATGACAGAAAAGGAGATCGCGGAGCTTCGCCGGCGTTTTCGGGCGGACAAGAGCAACATCAGCCATGTGCGGGGATGTTATGTCAACGAAAAGCGGGAAATCATCTCGGAATTCGACCAGTCCCTGGCGCTGATGAATCAGGAGGAGAGCGAACAGCTGCTGGGCGTATTGCGGAAAACGCTGTCCGGCACGGTGGGGAAGAACCTGCTGGACATCGCCTTTGACACCCGCCAGGTGGTGGAGGGCGACGCGCACAAGCTGCTGATGGCCCTGCGCAGCTCCCAGCTGGGGGACCGGGAGGCGGTGCAGGCGTTTTTCCAGCGGACCATCCAGTCCCTGGATCTGGAGGGGAATTATCTGATCCTGTTGGCCTATGACGCCTACGACGTGCCCTACCGCTCCAAGGACGGAGAGCGGCAGGACGACGCTTCCTCGGAGGTGTTCTCCTACATTCTGTGCAGCATCTGCCCGGTGAAGCTGACCAAGGCGGCCCTGAGCTACTTCGTCTATGAGAACAAGTTCCGCAATCTGGAGGCGGACTGGGTGGTGGCGCCGCCGGAGGCGGGATTCCTGTTTCCGGCCTTTGACGACCGCAGCACCAACCTGTACAACGCCCTCTACTACACAAAGGACATTGGGGAGAACCACCCGGATTTCGTGGGCGCCATCTTCCGCACTCCGGCCCCCATGCCGGCGGCGGTGCAGATGGAGACCTTCCAGACCATCCTGGGGGACACTCTCTCCGGCGACTGTAAATACGAGGTGGTCCAGGCGGTCCAGGGCCGGCTGTGCGGCATGATCGAGGAGCACAAGGCCAATAAGATTGAGGAGCCGCTGGTGGTCTCCAAGGGGACGGTGAAGCGGGTGCTGGAATCCTGCGGCGTGGCGGAGGCGCATGTGGCGGAGTTCGAGGAGCGCTATGACAGCGCCTTCGGCCCGGAGACGGACCTCAGCCCCCGCAATTTGGTGGACACCAAACAGCTGGAGGTGCGGACCCCGGATGTGACCATCCGGGTGAACCCGGACCGGGGCGACCTGGTGGAGACCCGCGTGATCGACGGCGCCCGGTATATCCTGATCCGGGCCGAGGAGGGCGTGGAGGTCAACGGCGTGCAGATCCAGATCCCCTGAACGTACATAGACGCCCCGGCCCATGCGGGCCGGGGCGTTGTTCAATGGCTGAATTTGTCGATGGACACATGGTCGCAGTACTGGGCTTTCAGCGCCTGGAGCCGGGCAAAGACCGCGGTCTGACAGTGGGCCTCCTGCAGGGCGGGGGTGGTCCAGGTCTCCACCAGCAGGAGGGCGTCGCCGTCTGCGGCGGAGAAGAAGTAGTCGTACTTCACGTTTCCCTCCTCCCGGAGGGAATTCTCGCGGACGCCCAGCTCGCACAGGGCTTGGTAAAAGGCGTCCCGCTGGCCGGGACGGCAGTGATAGGTGACATTCCAGGTCAACATCAGATCAAAGCTCCTTTCAAAGATCACAGTGTGGGCACCAGCCGCGCCATATCCCCGGGGATGGGAGCGGTGAGGCGCAGGACCTCCCCAGTGACAGGGTGGGTCAGGGTCAGGGCATAGGAGTGCAGGGCGGGGCGGGCGATGAGGGACAGGTCCTCCGTGCCGTACAGCCAGTCCCCCGCCAGAGGGCAGCCAATGGAGGCCATGTGCACCCGCAGCTGGTGGGTGCGGCCGGTCTCCGGGATCAGCCGCAGCAGGGACAGGGGGCCTTGCCGCGCCAGCACGTCGTAGTGGGAGACGGCGGGAAGCCCGTCCGGGCGCACGCACCGGCGGATGGCGGAGGTCTCATCCCGGCCGATGGGCGCGCGGATGACGCCGCTCCTCGGCTCCGGACAGCCGACGCAGACGGCCCGGTACTCCCGGATGAACCCGGGGGTGTGGAGGCTGCGGCGGAGACGGTCGTGGACATAGCCGCTTTTTGCCACCACCATGAGGCCGGTGGTGCCCTTGTCCAGCCGGTTGACGGAGTGGAAGATGGAGTCCGTGCCCCGCTTCCAGGCCAGGGCCCCCGCCACTGTAGGGGTGTCCGGCAGGAAATTGGAGGCGTGGGCGGTCATGCCCGCGGGCTTGTTCACCACCAGCAGGTGGCCGTCCTCCCAGACGATGGGCAGGGGCCAGTCGCCGGGGACGACTTCGACTTTTGGGGGACGGTGGTCCCCGGTCTCCACGGTCAGAACGTCTCCGGCGCGGAGAACATCCACGGTGCGGGCGTGCCGCCCGTTGACCAGGATGCCGTTTTCCGCCCGGGTCAGCCGGGAGACGGCATGGGAGGAGAAGTGCAGCCCGGCTTTCAGGATATGTCGGACGGTGGAGCCGTCCTCCTCAGACGTGATGGTTTTCGTGATGGTCTCCAAAAGCGCGCCCCCTTTCAGAATTCAGAATAGCATAAAAAGCGGCGTTTGAACAGGGGGGAACATACGGCGGCCGGACTTGAAAGGACCGTGCGGATACGGTATAATCAGTTCAAATCGATAGACCGGCATTTTTTGAGGAAATGGACGATATGAAAAACCTGTTTTTGATCGGCGGCACGATGGGCGTTGGAAAGTCGACCGTATGCCGGCGGCTGAAAAAGGAGCTGCCCAACAGCGTATTTCTTGACGGCGACTGGTGCTGGGATGCGAGTCCCTTTCAGGTGACTGATGAGACCAAGGCAATGGTAATGGACAATATCTGCTATCTCCTCAATCGCTTTCTGCATTGCTCTGCGTATGAGAATATCATTTTCTGCTGGGTCATGCACGAGCAATCCATCATGGACTCCATTTTAGAGCGGTTAGACACGGAAAATTGCGCCATAAAGTGCATTTCGCTCATCGCAGACGAAACAACGCTTCGGAGCAGACTTGCCGCGGACATCAGGAGGGGGATCCGCACAGCAGATGTCATCGGGAGAAGCATTGCAAGGCTCCCGATGTACCAAGCTCTTGACACGATCAAGATCGACACAGATGGAAAAACGGCCGCAGAAATTTCGGATACCATAAAAGCACTATAAAAATTTGAGACTGCGGTTTAACAGAGGGAACAGTTATGATCGATCGAACAAAGAAATATTGGACGGGAGACAATGGAGACGATATCTCCGAATGGCTCCGTTTGTATTCCGGGGATGAGAGCATGGATATAAAACCCGTTTTGTGCCATTCGTGCGGAAATGACAGTTTTAACATGCGGGTCGACCAAAGGGAAGGCGCTGTTCAAGTGGTATGCACCAAATGCGGAACGAAAAAGATCCTTTTGGATTGCGATGAGGTATGGAAAGACGCCAAGCCAAGATTAAGAACGTGTCCGGTATGCAAGACCTGCAAATCTTTCCATGTAAGAGTCGGCTTTATCCGCAGGGAGAACGGGAGTGTAAAGTGGGTCTATATTGGCAACCGCTGTACAAACTGCGGAACTTTAGGCTCGTACTTGGACTGGAAGATCAATTACGAGCCGACAGATGAAATGGAACAGAATATATAGATTCCAGTTTATCAAATAGCTCAATTCCACAACAGGAGGCATCTCATGCTTTTATCCGCAGAACATCTCTCCATCAATTTCGGCAGCCGCCAACTGCTGGACGATGTGAATTTTTATCTGAATGAGGGGGACAAGACCGGCGTTATCGGCATCAACGGCACCGGCAAGTCCACCTTTTTAAAGGTCCTGGCGGGAGTTACGGAGGCGGACGCCGGGCGCATCTCCCGGAATCCCAACGTGCAGGTCAGCTTTCTGCCCCAAAATCCGGTGATGCAGGACGACGCCACGGTGCTGGAGCAGGTCTTTCTCCACTTCCCGCCGGAGTTCCGGGCGCTGAACGAGTATGAGGCCAAGGCCATGCTGAACAAGCTGGGCCTGCCGGATGTTGACCAGAAGGTGGGGACCCTCTCCGGCGGCCAGCGGAAACGGGCGGCCCTGGCGGCGGCCCTCATCCACCCGGCGGACGTGCTGTTTCTGGACGAGCCCACCAACCACCTGGACAGCGAGATGGTGGCCTGGCTGGAGGACTGGCTCCGCCGCTTCAAGGGCGGGCTTGTCATGGTGACCCACGACCGCTATTTCCTGGAACGGGTGGTGAACCACATCACGGAGCTGAGCCGGGGCAAGCTGTACCATTACGAGGCCAACTACTCCAGGTATCTGGAGCTGAAAGCCCAGCGGGCGGAGATGGCGGAGGCCAGCGAGCGGAAGCGCCAGTCCATCCTGCGGGTGGAGCGGGAGTGGATCATGCGAGGCTGCAAGGCCCGGACCACCAAAAGCAAGGAGCGCATCCAGCGGTATGAGGCCCTGCTGGACAAGGCCGCGCCGGAGACGGACGACACCGTTCAGATGGCGGCGGCGTCCAGCCGCCTGGGCAGGAAGATCATTGAGCTGCGGGATGTGAGCAAGGCGTTCGACGGCCGGACCATCGTGGACCATTTCTCCTATAACCTTCTGCGGAACGACCGCATCGGCATTGTGGGCCGCAACGGCGCGGGCAAGTCCACGCTGCTGCACCTGATCGCCGGGGAGCTGGAGCCGGACCGCGGCAGCGTGGAGATCGGGACCACGGTGAAGATCGGCCACTTCTCCCAGGAGGGCCGGGAGCTGGACCTGGGCCAGCGGGTGTATGACTTCATTCACGACATCGCCGACGAGGTGCGGACCGACGAGGGGACCTTCTCCGCCAACCAGATGATGGAGCGGTTTTTATTCCCCAGCGATTTGCAGTCCGTGCCCATCGGGCGGCTGTCCGGCGGCGAGCGCCGGCGGCTGTATCTGCTGTCGGTGCTGATGGAGGCCCCCAACGTGCTGCTGCTGGACGAGCCGACCAACGATCTGGACGTCATGACTCTGTCCATCCTGGAGGACTATCTGCAGGGGTTCCCCGGTCCCATCCTCACGGTGTCCCACGACCGGTTCTTTCTGGACAAGCTGGCGGAATCCATCATCGAAGTCCGGGGCGGGGGAGAGATCCTGCGGTATACCGGCAACTGGTCCGACTGGGCGGAGAAGCGCCGGGAGGAGGAAGCTCCGGCTAAGGCGGAAAAGCCCAAGGCGGCGGCAGAACGGACACGGGAGCGGAAGCTGAAATTCACCTTCAAGGAGCAGATGGAGTTCCAGACGATCGATGACGAGCTGGCGGACCTGGAAGCCCAGCTGGCCGCGTGTCAGGAGGCCCAGGGGCAGTGCAGCAGCGACTACGTGAGGCTCCAGGAATTGCAGGCCCAGCAGGAGGACCTGGAGGCCCGGCTGGAGGAGAAAACGGAGCGGTGGGTCTACCTCAATGAGCTGAAGGAAAAGATCGACGCGCAATAAAAATGCAGCCCGAAAGGGCTGCATTTTCTCACATGCGGGAGGCTTTGTCCGTGGCGTACCAGATGTTCCAGGTCTGGCGGTAGACCTTGGCGGTCTCCTCTGTATGGCAGACCATCCGCACCTGCTCCGGCAGGTCGTGGGCTGCCAGAAAGTCCATGATGGCTTTCAGGGCAATGCCTGCCGCCTGGGAAAGGGGATAGCCGTAGACCCCGGTGGAAATGGAGGGAAAGTCCAGGGTGCGGATACCGTGCTGCTCCGCCAGAGCCAGGCAGGAGCGGTAGCAGGAGGCCAGAAGCTCCGCCTCGCCGCTGTTTCCGCCCCGCCAGATGGGGCCGGGGGTGTGGATCACATATTTTGCGGGCAGGCGGTAGCCGCCGGTCAGCTTGGCCTGGCCGGTCTCACAGCCGTTCAGCGTCCGGCACTCCGCCAGCAGCTCCGGTCCCGCGGCGGCATGGATGGCACCGTCCACACCGCTGCCGCCCAGAAGGGTGGTGTTGGCGGCGTTGACAATGGCCTCCGCGTCCGAAAGGGTGATATCACCGGTGATGATCGAAAATCTTCCCATATTGCACCTCTGTGTCTTTTTTCTCCAGTATACCGTGAATACGGAAAAAAGCAAGTCTGGAAAATGGGGGAAACAGACGGTTGCTTTACAAGGGAGAGGCGGTGTGGTAGGCTGGAGACAGGAGGTGAGCGTTGTGGAATTCAGGGATGTATTCACAGACCTGCGGAAAAAAGCGGGGCTTTCCCAAAATGACGTGGCGGACAAGCTGTTTGTCACCCGGCAGGCCGTGAGCCGCTGGGAGCGGGGAGAGACAGTGCCGGAGACGGAGACGCTGCTGGCGATGTCCAAACTGTTCGGCGTGTCCATCAACACCCTGCTGGGAAGCCCCCGGACACTGGTCTGTCAGAGCTGCGGGATGCCTTTGAGCGACGAGCTGCTGGCAAGAGAGCCGGATGGAACCTTCAACGAGCAGTACTGCAAATGGTGCTGGGAGGACGGACATTTTGTGCAGATGTGCACCATGGAGGAGATGGTCGAGCACTGTATCCAGTTCATGCCGCTGGGGCAGACGGAGCCGGAGTCCTGCCGGGCCTACATGCGGGGGCTGCTGCCCACGCTGGACCGCTGGAAGAAGGGATGAGGAAAGAGCCGCGGACGCGGCTCTTTCAGCTTTTTTCAGAAAGTGGGCAGGCAGCTCTTGCGATTTTTGCGGTTTTGTGGGATAATCATTCCGGTGTGTTAAAAACTCGTAAAGGAGTCAGATAGATTTATGTGCCCACAAAAGATCGCGTTGCTGACAGATTCCTGCGCGGACCTGACGCCTGCTCTGGCGGCGGAAAATCAGATCTATGTCGTCCCTCTGCGCATCCTGTGCGCGGATGGGGAGTATTCCGACGGCGTGGATATTCGCAACGTGGATATTTACAAACGCCTCCGGTCCGGAGAGCTGCCCCAGACCTCTCTGCCGGCGGGGGAGACGATCGAGAAGATCCTGCGGCAGATCG
Organism: uncultured Dysosmobacter sp.; assembly: GCF_947631635.1. Taxonomy (GTDB): domain Bacteria; phylum Bacillota; class Clostridia; order Oscillospirales; family Oscillospiraceae; genus Oscillibacter. The sequence continues at coordinate 8,966 of NZ_CANRMB010000016.1, read as the reverse complement.
TGATGGACGGCTACGACGGCGTGATCGCCGTGATGCTGTCCAGCGGGCTGTCCGGCACCTATAACCTGGTGCGGCTCCTTGCGGAGGAGTGCCGGGGAATGCTGCCGATCAAGGTCTTTGACTCGGTCAGCGGCTCTCTGGGCATGGGCATGACCCTGCTGCAGGCCGCGGAGGACATCCGCGGCGGCATGGGCTGGAAGGAGCTGACGGAGCGCCGTCTGCCCCAGCTGATCGCGGGCAGCCACCCCTATTTCTCCGTGGATACGCTGGAGTATCTGCAAAAGGGCGGCCGCATCGGCAAGGTGACGGCCACGGCGGGGACGCTGCTGCAGATCAAGCCCATCATCACCTTCGCACCGGACGGACAGCTTCAGTCCGTTGCCAAGGTTCGGGGACGCAACCAAGTCATCGACAAACTGGTGGCGCTGACAGTGAAGAGCTGCGGAGACCACAAGCGCTACAATCTGGCGGTGGCCAACGGCGGCGCGCCGGCGGAGATGGAGACCGTCCGCCGGAAGCTGACGGAGGCTCTGCCCAACTACGACCACATCTGGGAGGGCGAGATCGACGGCACCCTCAGCGTGTACATCGGCGACGGCGTGCTGGGCGCGGCGGTCCAGGTACTGGATTGAAGAAAAAAACACACGCCTGTATCCCATGGGATACAGGCGTGTGTTTTTTATGGCGCGGTGTTCTGGCATCCGGTCAAAAGCAGGCACAGCAGCAGGTGGGGAAGCAGAGCTTTTTTCATGGCAGCTCCTTTCAGGCTTTCGCCAGGTAGTCCCGGCAGCACTGCCGCGCGTGGGCGGCAGCCTGCTCCTCGTCGATGGTGGTGAGACGGCCCTCTTTCACCACCACTTTGCCATGGACCACGGTGTAATCCACCGGACCCCGGAGGCCCACGGTGGCCAGCACGTCGGCGGGGCTGTACTCACCGCCCACCAGCTCCAGGCGGCGGGAATCCACCAGGAACAGGTCGGCGCATTTCCCCGCTTCCAGGGAACCGATATCGTCCCGGCCCAGCAGGCGGGCGCTGCCCCGGGTGGCCATTTTCAGCACCTGATAGCCGGAGGGGGCCTTGGCGCTGGCGTGCAGGCGGTGGAGCAGGTATGCCACCCGCAGCTCCTCCATGAGGGAGGAGCCGTCGTTGGAGGCGGAGCCGTCCACCGCCAGGCCCACGGGGACGCCCAGCTCCAGCATCTCCGGGACCCGGGCTACGCCGGAGGACAGCTTCATGTTGCTGATGGGGCAGTGGGCCACGCCGGTCCCGGTGCGGGCCAGCTCCCGCAGCTCCTCGTCGTTGAAGTGGATGCCGTGGGCGTACCAAACGTCCGGGCCGGTCCAGCCCAGGGAGGCCATGAATTCCAGGGGGCGGACGCCGTGATGGGCGAGCATGTAGTACTCCTCGTCCCTGGTCTCGCACAGGTGGGTGTGGAGCCGGACGCCGTACTGCCGGGCCAGGACGGCGCTCTGCCGCAGCAGCTCCGCGGACACGGAGAAGGGGGAGCAGGGGGCCAGGGCCACCTGCCGCATGGAGCCGGGACGGGGATCGTGGTAGGCCTCGATGACGCGGGCGGAGTCCTCCATAATCTCATCCACGGTCTGGACCACACTGTCCGGCGGCAGGCCGCCGTCTTTCTTGCTGAGATCCATGCTGCCCCGGGAGGCGAACATGCGGATGCCAAGCTCCTCCGCGGCGGCGAACTGGGCGCCGATCAGGTCGCCGGTCCCGGCGGGGAATACATAGTGGTGGTCAAAGCAGGTGGTGCAGCCATGCTTCATCAGCTCGCCCATGCCCGTGAGGGAGGAGAGGCGGATGACATTCCGGTCCAGCCCCTTCCAGATCTCATACAGGGTGGTGAGCCAGTCGAACAGCTCCATGTTCTGCACCTGGGGCAGATTCCGGGAGAATACCTGATACAGATGGTGGTGCGTATTGATAAGGCCCGGATAGCACCAGTAATGACCGCAGTCGATGACCGTGTCGGCGGACTGGGGCAGCCGGGGGCCGATGGCGCGGATGAAGCCGTCCTCACAGAAGAGGTCCACAGCCTGTAAGATCCGGTCGTCATCGTCGCAGGTGACCAGGGTCTGGATGTTCTTCAGCAGCAGAGTGGACATGAAAAACACGCTCCTTTCCCATACAGTATATAAAAAAGTGGAGGGAAGGTCAACTTTTGCCAAAAATCCCTTGCGGAAGAGGTTGTCCTGTGATATGGTTAACAAGAAGGGATGGAATTGTCTGTATGAGGTGGACAGAATAAGGAGGAGACAAAATATGCTGGACATTTTTGATATCCTGGGACCGGTCATGGTGGGACCTTCCAGCTCCCACACGGCTGGCGCGGTGCGCCTGGGCGCGATGGCCAGAGCGCTTTTGGGCGGACAGCCGGTGAAGGCGGACATCGCGCTCCACGGCTCCTTTGCGGAGACCGGCCAGGGCCACGGCACGGACCGGGCGCTGGTGGCGGGCCTGCTGGGGATGCGCCCGGACGATCTGGACATTCCCCGCAGCTTTGAGATTGCGGCGGAGAGGGGAATGGAATTTAAGATCTATCCGGTCCAGCTGCGGGACGCCCACCCCAATACCGCTGTTTTGAAGGTGGAGGATGCCGCGGGCAAGCAGCTGACGGTGCAGGGGACCTCTATCGGCGGCGGCCGCATCCGGGTGGACAAGATCAACGGCGTGGACGTGAATTTCACGGGGACATACAACACATTGGTGGTCCGGCACCAGGACGTGGCCGGAGAGTTGTCCCGCATCACCAATGAGCTGGCGGTGGGCGGCGTGAATATCGCCAACATGAGTCTGTGCCGGAGCCGGCGGGGCGGCGATGTGCTGACCATCATTGAGACGGACCAGAAGCTGCAGCCCGATTTGGTGCAGCGGATCGGCACGCTCTACGCGGTACATGACGTCACCTATTACGAAAAGGAGGACGTATAAGATGGCACTGGAATCTATGCAGGAGATTTTTGACAAAATCGAAAAGACCCAAAAGCCCTTTTGGCAGGTGATCCTGGACACGGATATGGACGAGCGGGAGGTGACCGCGGAGGAATCCATGGAGCGGATGCGCTATACCTGGAAGGCCATGCTGGAATCCGTGGACAGCTATCAGAGCGAGCGCCGGTCCGTCAGCGGTCTGGTGGGCGGAGACGGCAGGAAGATGCGGGACTACGCCGCCGGAACGGAGAGCCTTTGCGGCCCGTATCTGCAGGAGGTCATCGCCACGGCGCTGAGCGTGGGGGAGTCCAACGCCTGCATGTGCAAGATCGTGGCGGCCCCCACGGCAGGCGCCTGCGGCGTTCTGCCCGCAGTGATGGTGCCCCTCTATAAGAACGGCGGCGCAGCGGAGGAGGAGATCCTCCGGGCGCTGTATGTGGCCTCCGGCATCGGCGCGGTCATCGCCTTCCGGGCCTGCATCGCGGGCGCAGCCGGCGGCTGCCAGGCGGAGATCGGCTCCGCCTCCGCCATGGCGGCGGGGGCCCTGACCGCCCTGCGGGGCGGCGACGCCGCACAGATCGGCAACGCGGTGGCAATGGCCCTGAAAAACCTGATGGGCCTGGTCTGTGATCCCATCGCGGGCCTGGTGGAGGTCCCCTGCGTCAAGCGCAACGTCGTGGGCGCGGTGAACGCCATCAGCTGCGCGGACATGGCCCTGGCGGGCATCACCAGCCGGGTGCCGGTGGACCAGGTCATCGACTGTATGGGCGATGTGGGCCGCCGGATGCCGGTGGAGTTCCGGGAGACCGCTCTGGGCGGCCTGGCTGTGACGCCCTTTGGACAGAGCGTCAAGGAGCAGATGAACCAGCGGAGCTGATTTACACAGAGTCAAATCGCACAGCGAACAGGGCCTTCCGCCATGGTCCTTTGCGCAGAAAAAGCAATGCCTGGAATCCGAGATTCCAGGCATTGCTTTCTTTTGTGAAAATCAGTTTTTGGCAGCCAAGGCCTTCTGCAGCCAGTCCTTGCCGTCCACAAAGCGGGAGACGATGTAGGAGACCACATAGTCGCCGGCGGAGTTGATCATAGTGGCGGGGGGGTCCACCAGATTGCCGATGGTCACCAGAATGGGGAAGGCCAGCTCCATTTGCTCAGGGAAGAAGATGGAGCAGATGATATACTCACCGATATAGCCGCCGCCGGGGACACCGCTCATGCCCACGGAGGACAGCACGGCCACCAGGACGATGGGGATCAACTGGGAGAAGCTGAGTTTCTGGCCGAAGACACCAAACACAAAGGCGATCTTCAGCACGCAGGAGAAGCAGGAGCCATCCATATGCATGGTGGCGCCCAGAGGCAGCACCATATCAGAGACGTCCTTGGAGATGCCGGTGGCCTGGGCTTCTTCCATATTGGTGGGGATGGTGGCAACAGAGGAACAGGTGCCCAGAGACACCACGGCGGGCTTGACAATGTGCTGGAACATGACCTTCACAGCGCCCTTGCCGCCGCCGAACCAGGCGAACAGGGGGAAGGCGGTGAAGATGTAGATGAAGCACAGGGGATAGTATACGATCAGGGCGCGGCCATAGCTCTCGGTGATCTGGGGCCCATAGGTGGCAACCAGATCGGCAAAGAAGCCGAAAAAGGCGATGGGCGCGTAGTAGGTGATGATCTGGACGAATTTCATCATCACATTGGTCAGGTCATCCAGAAATTTGCCCACCAGAGTCTCCTTGCCGCCGTTCAGGTTCACAGCAAAGCCAAACAGCAGGGAGAAGACGATCAGGGGCAGCATGGCCCTGCGGGTCAGCAGGCCCACAAAGTCAGAGGCGGTGAAGAAGTTGACGATCATGTCGCTCATGGAGGCATATTCGCCCATCTCTTCAGCGGGGATCTCATTCCAGGCCGTCAGAACGGGGGGGAACACCTTCATCAGCACAAACATGATGACGGCGGCAATGGCGCCGGTGATCACGAAGGTGGCCACGGTGGTGCCCATGATCTTACCGGCGCGCTTGCGGCTCTCCATATTGGCCACGGCACCGGCGATAGACGCGAACACCATGGGGACCACGATGCAGAACATCATGTTGATGAACACCGTGCCCAAGGGTTTCAGCACGGTGGCGCCGGCGCTCTCCTCGGTGACTGGGAAGATCCAGCCCACGATGGCGCCCAGGATCATGGAACCCAGCATGATGGCCAGGAACGCATAATTCTTGGCTACGGATCTCTTTTCCATATTTGTTTCCTCCTATAAAATCTACACACTATTTTGCAAGACAGAGGTCCTCGTCCGTAACCTCGCCCTTTGCAACGATGTTGGTGGGGCCTGTGAGATACAGGTCCGTGATGCGGGAGCCCCGGCGCTCCGTGTCGATGACCAGCGTGCCGCCGGTCATGTCCACCTGGACGCCCTGGCCGCTGACTTTGCCCTGGAGGGTCAGGACCGTCACCAGAGAGCCGGTGCCGGTGCCGCAGGCATAGGTGAAATCCTCCACGCCCCGCTCAAAGGTCCGCTCAAAAACGCGGTCCTCGCCAATGATCTCGTAAAAGTTCACATTGGCGCCCTTGGGGAAGGCGCTGTGCCAGCGGATCTTCCGGCCCAGCTCCCGGAGTTCATTCTCACAGGCGTTTTTCAGGTCATGATAGGGCACCACCGCGTGGGGGATACCGGGATCGCCCAGTTCCACATAGGAGCAGGCATACCGGACGCCGTCCACCTCAATGGGAGCGTCCAGCTTTACGGTGGTGGGATCGTTCAGGCGGATGCGGTACAGGCGGCTGTCGATACGGCGGCCCGTCACGATGCCCGCGGTGGTCTCCACGGTCTGGGTGTCTCCGGCGAGTCCATTTTCATAGCCGTAGCGGCAGATGCAGCGGGCGCCGTTGCCGCACATCTCGCCCACGCTGCCGTCGGAGTTGAAGAACAGCATTTTATAGTCGCCGCCCTGGGTGGGAGCGTCCACCACCATCAGGCCGTCGGCGCCGATGGAGAGGTGGCGTTCGCACAGCGTGCGTGCGACCTGCGGAAGGAACTCGACAGGCAGGCGCTCTTCCAGATTGTTCAGCACCACGAAATCGTTTCCGGCGCCGTTCATTTTCCAGAATTTCAAGACCATTCCCCTTTCTATTATAATAGTTGTATTATAACAGCATGGACCGGCGGTGGACATTGGAGAATGTGCTGAAAATCATGCAAATCCTGCGAATGAGACTGGAATATTCGTTTGATTTGCAGATTCTGCGGGGATATGGTATGCTAAGAGACAGAAAGGGAGGTGCCGCGCATATGCCGAGAAAAAACACCAGGAATACCAAGGGGCGCATCATCTCCGCGGCCTGGAAGCTGTTTTACGAACAGGGCTATGAGGACACGACGGTGGAGGATATCGTATTTGAATCCGAGACATCCAAGGGCTCCTTCTACCACTATTTTGACGGCAAGGACGCGCTGATGGGAACGCTGGCAAACGTGTTTGATGAAAAATATGAACAGCTGATGGAGGTCATGGACCCGGCGGCGGACGCCATGGAGAAGCTGATCTACCTGAATCATGAGCTGTTCGCCATGATCGACGGCGGTGTGTCCATCGACCTTCTCACGCGGTTGCTCTCCACCCAGCTGCTGGCCCGGGGGGAAAAACACCTGCTGGACCGGAACCGCACCTATTTCAAGCTGCTGCGGCAGATCATCGGCGAGGGACAGAAGAAAGGACAGCTGCGGACGGACCGGACGGTCAATGAGATCGTGAAGGCCTATGCCCTGTGGGAGCGGGCGCTGCTGTATGACTGGTGCCTTTCCAATGGGGACTATTCCCTGGTGGCGTATACCGACAGTGTGACGCCGATGTTTTTGGAGAGCTACCGGGCGAAACGGGAGTGAATACAAGGATTTATTTTGCTTTTTAGATGAAGTGTATTTCTAAAAAAAGTCTAATTTAAATCGATTGATTTTAAAGGGGATTATTACAATTTCGCAGAACAGTGTATAGAATAAATTCTATACACTGTTCTGTATTTCATTCTTGCTTCTGGTGTGGTATGATGACTGTCATTGAATACTTAAGGAGAGAGAACATATGACAAGTGCGACGATTTTGATCATTCTTACCATCGCGGTCTACCTGATCGCCATGGTCCTGGTGGGCGTTTACTTCAGCCGCAAGGGAAGCGGCGACAACTCCAGCGAATTCTATCTGGGCGGCCGCAAGCTTGGCCCGATCGTCACCGCTATGAGCGCGGAGGCCTCGGACATGAGCAGCTATCTGCTGATGGGCCTGCCGGGACTGGCTTACCTGTGCGGTGTGGCCGAGGTCGGCTGGACGGCCATCGGTTTGGCGATTGGCACCTATCTGAACTGGCTGATTGTGGCGAAGCGCATTCGGCAGTACTCCGCGAGGCTGGGCGCCATCACCATTCCGGACTTCTTTTCCCGCCGCTACCGGGATGACCGGCACATCCTCTCCTGCATCGCGGCAGTGGTGATCCTGGTATTTTTCATTCCTTACACGGCTTCCGGCTTCAAAGCGGTGGGGACGTTGTTCAACAGTCTGTTTGGCGTGGATTACCATGTGGCAATGATCCTTGGCGCTATCGTCATTATCGGCTATACGGTGCTGGGCGGCTTCATGGCGGTCTCCACCACGGACCTGATTCAAAGCGTCTTTATGAGCATCGCGCTGGTCGTGATCGTTTTCTTCGGCATCAGCCAGGCTGGCGGTCTGGATGCGGTGGTGGAAAATGCCCGCGCCCTGCCCGGTTATCTGAACCTGACACAGGGATATGACGCGGTTTCCGGTTCCGCCTCCTCCTATGGCTTTTTGAGCATTGTTTCCACACTGGCCTGGGGTCTCGGCTATTTTGGAATGCCCCATATCCTGCTGCGGTTCATGGCTGTTGAGGATGAAAAGAAGCTGAATTTGTCCCGTCGTATCGCCACAGTCTGGGTGGTGATCGCCATGGGCGTGGCGGTGTTTATTGGCGTCATCGGGTACAGTGTCTCCGTTGCGGGAAAGGTGCCCTTCCTGACCACCAGCTCCGACTCCGAGACGATCATTATCCAAATGGCAGACCTGATGAGCCAGCATGGTGTGTTTCTGGCGCTGATGGCGGGCATTATCCTGGCAGGTATTCTGGCGGCCACCATGTCCACCGCGGATTCTCAGCTCCTGGCCGCGGCTTCCAGCGTGTCTCAGGATCTGATGCAGGACTTTTTCCACATCAAGATGAGCACAAAGACGGCCATGCTGGCCGCCCGCGGCACGGTTATCGCTATCGCGCTGGTGGGCGTGTTCCTGGCCTGGGACCCCAGCAGCTCTGTATTCCGGGTGGTGTCCTTTGCGTGGGCCGGCTTCGGCGCGGCCTTTGGCCCGGTGGTGCTGTTTGCCCTGTTTTGGAAGCGGTCCAATAAGTGGGGCGCACTGGCCGGTATGGTAGCAGGCGGCGTCATGGTCTTTGTTTGGAAGTATCAAGTCGCCCCTATGGGCGGTGCCTGGGCGATCTACGAACTGCTGCCTGCATTCATTGTGGCCTCTGTCGCCATCGTAGTGGTGAGCCTGGCTACCGGTAAGCCTGATGCAGAGATCGAAAAGGTCTTTGACGAAGTGAAGTCGATGTGATACCTTCATGATAAATCAATAAATCATCAAAAAATCATCAAATCAGCCGCATGTTTGGAATGCGGCTGATTTTTTGAAAAAAGTCGAAATTAGGTGTTGACAAATCAGACATGATTTGGTATTCTATCAAAGCTGTCGCTGCGGCGAGTGCTGCGGCAAAGATCAATTTTGAAAAAATCAAAAAAATGGTTGACAGGCAAGGATAAATATGATATTTTAAAAACGTTGCGAATACAGTGCGGACCAATAAACGTCAAAAAACTTTTGAAAAAAGTTCTTGACAAGCGGGATGAAGTTCTGTATAATAGCAATGTTCCGCCGGAAGCGGCGTGTACCTTGTAAATTAAACAACGTAACGAAAAGAAAGCACCAGACGGGACGCTTTTGTGTGA
>NZ_CANRMB010000015.1 GCF_947631635.1 uncultured Dysosmobacter sp. | reverse complement strand
ATTTCTGCCCACAATACTTGGCTGGCGACGGCCCGGGAAGATAGGTAACGCCAACACGAAGAGGACGGCAATCTTTGATTGCCGTCCTCTTTTTAATTGGTTACGGAAACTACCGGCAGCGCCAGCGACCCCAAAAAGCTGATGCCCCAACCGCACAACTCCTATACGGGGGAGTCGTTTGGATTTTTGCGATCATAACTATTTTCAAGGGCTTTCGCCAAAACGGGAAAAAGAGACAGAGACAAATCGAGCGCTCTTCAAACCCAAACAGCCGAAAATGGGATTTTATATTACTCAAATTCTCCTATGATATAACCAATTTGAAGAATATGGTTTTCTGCCTTTTTCAAAAAGTCCTTTTTTCTGCAATTTGCACGTAAAGAAATTTCAGAGTCTAATGAATAAAGAGTAAAACGGTAGGTATGCGTTTTTCCTTTGGGTGGTTTGGGACCTGCGTATCGGTGCAAACCATATCCAATACCTTGACGAGCGTTTTTTAGTGCAGGTACATTTTTCCCAGGTTTGATCCCACTTGTTATTCTATCCGCAGCGGGGATATTCCAAATGAGCCAATGCGTAAAATTTTTGATAGGATGGGTCAAGTCTTCCAGTGTGACAGCAAGTGTTTTCGCTTCAGGCGATAGGTTTAGGATTACAAACTCCGGTGATATATTTTGCCCACGGCCTGTATGTTCGATTGGGATCTTGCCTCCGTCTTCCATACCAATACAGTCAAATTCTAAAGCAGTACTTTCCACATTTGCCTCCATGAATTGGATTTTGTTGAACGAATCATATCATATCAAACAAGCCAAAGCAAGGAAGGCTTTTTAAAACGCCGGGCTTATGGTCAACCCGCTTATATAGCTTGTATTTTGGAGAAGAACGTGGTATCCTATTACAAAACCACAGAATGCTGAAGAAAGAGGTACTTTTATGGATTCTAAAACAACAGGGATCGTTGCGTATATTACCTGGATCGGATTGGTCCTTGCGCTGGTGCTGGGAGACCGAGAGGGCGCCAAATTCCATCTGAATCAGGCGCTGGTCATCTGGCTGGCGGGACTTTTGGGCGTGATCCCATGTGTGGGATGGGTCTGGGGGATCTTCTGCTTTATCTGTGCTGTGATGGGACTTATTTCCGCTATCAATGGCGAGGAAAAGGAAGTTCCCCTGCTGGGACGCATCAAACTGCTGAAGTGAGACAGCGGGGGCCGCGCACTGCGCGGTCTCCGTTTTTTGGAGGGTGTATGGCGGGAAAACCGATGACAGACCGGGAGGCATATCCGGCGGCCTGGCTGCTGCTGTCGGCACTGGGGGCGGCATTCCTGTTCTGGAAATACGGCCTGGGCGCGCCTGCGGTCAGCGGCTGCTGGATATGGACACATTGGCGGGTATACTGTCCAGGCTGCGGAGGCACGCGGGCAGTGACAGCCTTGGCGCACGGGCACCTTCTGCGGGCGCTTTATTTTCATCCGGCCGTGCCGGTGACCGCGGGCCTGGGGGGTGTTTATCTGGTATCCCAGACGATTTGGCGCTTTCGGGGGCGGCGTGGTTGGGTGCTGCGCTATGACCAGCGCTGGCCTGCCATGCTGGTGGGGCTGTTTTTGGCAAACTGTGCGGTCAGGAACATCCTGTGGCTGGGCTTTGGGATCCCAATTTAACGGAGGCGCGTATGCGAAAGGTGATCGTATATATCGCTGTGAGTTTAGACGGATATATCGCGGATGATGCCGGAGGCGTGGACTGGCTGGGCGGGACAGACCCGGACTACCAGGGGGACTACGGATATGCGGATTTTGCGGCATCTGTCGACACCGTAGTCATGGGCGGACGCACCTACCGGCAGGTGACAGAGGAACTCTCCCCGGGACAGTGGGTCTATGAGGGAATGACGGCCTATGTGGTGACACACCGGACATTGCCGGACCAAGAGACGATCCGGTTTGTAAACGGCCCTGCTGTGCCGCTGGTCAAGCGTCTGCGCCGACAGCCCGGCGGGGATATCTGGATCTGCGGAGGTGCGGATATCGTGGGACAGCTGCTGGAGGCGGATTTGATCGACGAATACCGGCTTTCCATAATGCCGCTGCTTCTGGGCAGCGGGCTCCGCCTCTTTCCAAAGGGAAAGCCTCACGCCCTGCGGCTGATTGCAAGCAGGGAGGAAAATGGCGTGCTGCTTTGCACCTATCAAAGAATATGAAAAGAGGAGGCGCGGCTTGATAGCCGCGCCTCCCTTGTATTTATTCGTAAATGGGAAATTGCCGGCAGAGGGCGTTGACTTCCTCACGGACCTGCTGGGCCGTGCCCTCGAAGTCCCGGGCAACCATGCCCATCCACTGGGCGATCTTTACCATCTCAGGCTCCCGGAAGCCACGGGTGGTGACGGCGGGGGTGCCCACCCGGATGCCGCTGGTGATGAAGGGTTTCTCCGGATCGTTGGGGATGGCGTTTTTGTTGACAGTGATCTGGACCTCGTCCAGCCGGTGCTCAAACTCCTTGCCGGTGATGTGGAAGTTCCGGACATCCACCAGCATCAGGTGGTTATCCGTGCCGCCGGACACCAGGCGGAAGCCCTGCTTGACCAATTCCTCCGCAAGGACCTTGGCGTTCTTGACGATCTGCTCACCGTAAGCCTTGAATTCGGGTTTCAGCGCTTCGCCAAAGCAGACTGCCTTCGCGGCGATGATATGCTCCAGAGGGCCGCCCTGGGTACCGGGGAAAATGGCGGAGTTGATCTTCTTAAAGATCTCATCGTCATTGCACAGGATCAGGCCGCCCCTGGGACCCCGCAGGGTCTTGTGAGTGGTGGTGGTCACCACATCGGCGTAGGGAATGGGGGAGGGGTGGACGCCGGCGGCCACCAGACCGGCAATGTGGGCCATATCCACCATCAGATAGGCGCCCACGGCATCGGCGACCTCCCGGAATTTGGCGAAGTCGATGATACGGGGATAGGCGGAGGCACCGGCCACGATCAGCTTGGGACGGCAGGCCTTGGCGGTCTCCATCAGGGCGTCGTAGTCGATGGTCTCCGTCTCATCATGGAGACCGTAGGACACAATATTGAAATACTTACCCGATATATTGACCGGGCTGCCGTGGGACAGGTGGCCGCCATGGGCCAGGTCCATGCCCAGGACGGTGTCGCCGGGCTTGGCCAGGGCAAAGAAAACCGCCAGGTTGGCATTGGCACCGGAGTGGGGCTGGACATTGGCGTGCTTGCAGCCGAACAGCTGGCAGGCCCGCTTGCGGGCGATCTCCTCAGTGACGTCCACGGCATAGCAGCCGCCGTAGTAACGCTTTCCGGGATAGCCCTCGGCGTATTTATTGGTCAGGCAGGTCCCCATTGCCAGCATCACGGCTTTGCTGACGATATTTTCAGAGGCGATCAACTCGATGTTGCGGCGTTCCCGGGCGAACTCCTCCTGAATGGAGGCACCGACTTCGGGATCAAATTGAGAGATATAGTCCATTGTCTGCTGGATCATGGCAAGATCCTCCTTTAATTATTTTCGACAAGATCTATTGTACGGGAATGGAAGCATTTTTGCAAGAGCGACATCTGTTGGTGGGCATGTCCGACAGTCACAGTCTGGCCGGCGTTCCGTCCTCATACAGCCCCTTTTCCGTCAGGACCCAGGGGACAGGATGGTCATGGGACTCCAGGGGGATCTCCTCCCGGATCAGCAGCTCCCGGCACAGAAGGACGGTGCCGCCCCGGTAGTGCGCCAAAAAGCGGTCGTAATAGCCGCCTCCGCGGCCCAGACGCTGGCCCAGGTGATTGCAGGTCAGACAGGGCAGGATGGCGAAGTCCACGGTGTCAGGAGACACAGAGGGACTATCCGGGACAGGTTCCAAAATGCCATGGAAACCGGGGGAGAGCTGTGCCAGAGAGGTGATGCACCGAAGCTCCATCATACCGTCTCCTGTGCACAGGGGAACAGCGAGCTTTTTCCCCGCGGACAGGGCGTCTTCCAGAATGGGACGGGTGTCGATCTCCCGGGCAGTGCTCACAAAACAGAATACGGACTCCGCAGCTTGGTACTCGGGCATTGCCAGCAGATGGGCGGCGATGGAGCGGTCGGCCTTCAGCCGGTACTGGTCTGAGAGCTGGGACTCCAGGCCGCGGATGATCCGGCGGAGCTGCTGCTTTTCTTCCTGTTTGGTCATGGCAATGGGTCCTCCTCTTTTTCAGGCTGGGCGGCGCCGAAGATAATGGCGCCAGTGCCGTATTTGCCGCGGATGCGGTCCATGGCGGCCTCCAGCTTTTCCTGTTTTTCTTTTTTGGGGGCTGCCGCTGCGGTGAACAGGTCCACCTGTTCATAGGCCTGATCGTCCTGGACAAGATGGATGGCGGTGACGGTCAGCGCCCGGATCGGAGACGGCGGCCGCCACAGCTGATCGACCAGGGCCATGGCGTGGTCTGTCAGGTCCCGGATCAGATGGGTGGGAACAGCCAATTGCTGCTGGCGGGAGCGGTCCCGGAACTCCGGGTCCCGGATCGTGACCTGGATGCCGCTGGCATACAGGCCATAGTGCCGCAGCCGGGTGGCAACAGAGTCCGCCAGCATGGCGATGCCGGACTGGACCTCAGCACGTGTCTTCAGGTTTTTGGGGAACGTGGTGCCGTTGCCCACGGATTTGACAGGTTCCGCGTCATACCGGGAGCGTACCGGCTCCTGGCTGAGGCCGTTGGCATATTCATACAGCTGGGACCCCAGCTTTCCCATCAGGGATTCCAGCATTTCAGGCTTGCAGGCCGCCAGCTGGCCGATGGTTTCCACGCCATACTGCTTTAAGAGCCTTTGGGCCGCGCCGCCCACATACAGAAGGGTTCCCACTGGCAGCGGCCACACGATCTCCTGCCAGTTTTCCCGGGAAATGACCGTGGTGGCGTCGGGCTTTTTATAGTCGCTGCCCAGCTTGGCAAAGACCTTGTTGAAGCTGATGCCCACGGAGAGCGTCAGTCCCAGCTCCCGCTTCATCCGCTCCCGCAGGGCGTCCGCCAGGGCCTTGGGATCGCCGCCGAAGAGGTGGATGGTGTGGGTGATATCCAGCCAGCTCTCGTCGATGCCGAAGGGCTCCACCAGGTCTGTGTATTCGTCATAGATGGCGTTGACCTTTCGGGAGTACTCCCGGTACAGGGCGTGATGGGGCGGCAGCAGCACCAGGTCCGGGCACTTTTTCTTGGCCTGCCAGATGGTCTCCGCAGTCTGTACACCGTATTTTTTCGCGGGTTCGTTCTTGGCCAGGATGATGCCGTGGCGGGAGGTGGGGTCGCCGCAGACCGCCATGGGGACATCCCGCAGGTCCGGGTGGCTCAGCAGCTCCACCGAGGCATAGAAGCAGTTCAGATCACAGTGGAGAATGATGCGGTCCATAGGCGGCCTCCTCTCTGTCAGATATCCATATGATATAGTCAATTAACTTGAAAATCGCAAGCGATTTTTCAAGCGGGCTATGCCCGCTGCGCGCAAAGTGCGCAGTCATTGACTATGAAATCCAAATCAAGGCCGCATCCCACGGCCTGTCACAGCGCACATGCGCTGTGACACTTGAAAAGTGGTTTTACCACTTTTCAAGTTATTTGATTATAGCACATCTGTTCGCCGTTGAAAAGAGGGGAACGGTTTCCAGATAGCCGCAGCGGCGCACAGATAAAAAATGGAACGGAGGACACGATGATCTCGTGTCCTCCGTTCTGGAGTAAACGGCTAAAAATCAGATGATGCCCATCAGCACCAGGGCCAGCGTCACAAAGGTCGCCAGCAGGGCCAGGGAGAACACCAGGAAGCCGGCGTTCAGCTTCCGGTCGTTCACGGCGTCTGCCGGAATGCCGTTAAGAACCACACCGGAACCGCTGGCGGCTTTCTGGGGAGCCTGAGACTCCGGCACCAACCGGGCCTTCCGCAGGGCTGTGACCACCGGCTTATAGAGCAGCAGCGTCACCGCCATGTTCATGCCGCCCTTGGCCAGATTGAAGGGCAGGAACACCGGGACCAGCATGGCCGCGACGACTTCCCGGGGGAAGCCCTGGTAGATGGGGGTGATGAGGTAGTTCCACAGCAGCATCACAGCGGTCAGCGCGGCCACGCCCAGGGCGAGGCCGAGGACGGCGCCCTTCTTGGTGTGGATCTTCTTATAGACGAAAGAGGCGGTGCAGCAGAAGGAGCAGGTAGCCAGCACATTCATGATGCAGCCGATGATGCCGGTGTGGCTGATGGTGAACATCTCCACCACCGCTACCACCGTGGAGAGGATGAAGGCCGCCATGGGGCCGAAGGTGAAGCCGCCGATGCAGATGACCACATCCTTGAAATCGAAATCCAGGAAGCCGTTGACACTGGGCAGCATCTTGCTCAGCACCATGACCACATAGGCCACAGCGGTGAGCATAGCAAGGGTGGTGACGGTCTTGACGTTCATGCGGGGCTGGGCATGGGTGTTGATGGCGTTGACATGGGGATCGGACATAAAAATACACTCCTTTGTTTTGTTTGAAAACACCCTGGACGCTTTGACTTCTCCAAGGTGAACAAACAACAAAAGAGTGCGCAAACAGCGCACGGCTCCTGCCGTACTCATCTTCTTCCATCCAGACTATACTGTTGGTCCCGGAGTTTCACCGGGTCAGCGGATATCTTGCGATATCCGGTCGCGGACTTTACCGCCAGTGGGGAATTGCACCCCGCCCTGAAGACAAAGGATTCAGTTGTTTTCTATGGACAGTATACGACAGGACGGTGGGAAATGCAACCCCTAATTTTAAAATTCTTCCTGCATGGTTGCAGGCGGCGGGGACTTATGATAGTATAACCATAAAATGAACATGATCACCCTGAATCTGCGGAGGAAATTGCAATGAATGAAGAAATAAAAAGCGCCATGGCGGAGTTGGAAAATTGGTTATCCGATCCGCATGAATTGGGACATAAGCCTAATAAAGTAGAATATACGAACAAATTTGAAGATGAAGATGGCATAAGCTGTATGATATTCAAATTTAAAACATCCCTGTTCGGTAAATGGTATCTTGGAATCGTAAGTGAATCCGGGACTTTTAGTGAAATGAAAGCGTATGACCAAAAGTCGGAAATAGAGGATGCAAAAGCGATTCTTACCATGCTGAAGAACTATTGGAAAGATATGGCGAAAAAGATGCAGCAATAATATAACCGTGAATTTGCCGGGCAGTTTCATGTTGAGACTGCCCGGTTCCGCAATGATCCCACGGTGGGCTGTGGCATTGCAGCCAGATTGGAAAGGAAAATAGAGCGCCGGCATCTGGCTTCTGCATGAGGTCTCCGCCGCTGTGGATATTTCCGGGGACCAGCAGACCTGCGGGCGGCCCACTGGACCGCTCATTTTTATAGCGGTGGGGACTTTACAAATACAAACAGATGTTCTATACTGGACCTGCGACATCAGAGGAGAGGAGGCGGCATGATGCGGGCAAGTCGGGAGACCTGCTGTTTCACCGGGCACCGTCCCACCAAACTGCCCTGGCGGTACGATGAGACGGACAACCGCTGTCTGCGGCTGAAACAGCGGATAGCGGACGCGGTGGAGACGGCCTATGAGGAGGGCTACCGCCATTTCCTCTGCGGCATGGCCCAGGGCTGTGACCTCTATTTCTGCGAGTGCGTGCTTGCCCTGCGGACACGGCAACCGGATGTGACGGTGGAGGCCGCCATCCCATGCCCCACCCAGGCGGATGCCTGGCCCGCCTCACAGCGGGAGCGGTACCGGACGCTGGTGGAGGCCTGCGACTTTGAGACGATGGTCTCCCAGCGGTACACGCCGTACTGTATGCAGCGGCGGGACCGCTATATGGTGGACCACGCATCTTTGCTGATCGCCGCCTTTGACGGCTCAGCCGGGGGCACCCGGTATACGGTGGAGTATGCCATGCGCCGGGGACTCGCCGTCGTGGACCTGGCGATCCCGGAGGCATAGGCGGTTTAACAGGATTTTAACGTTTTTTTGACAGCACTTTTCGCCGGAAACGGGTATACTATGCCTGAAGAGGCGGTGAGCGCATGGATATCACACCATATATGCGGCGGCTGGAATCCCTGGGATTTTCAGCCGAGATACTGGAGCGTGCCATTGTGGAGGCGGGAGCTGACCGGATGGCTTACCGGGCGCTGTGTTACGCGGTGGAGCATGAGAACATGCCGCCGGTGGAGGCGGTCCATGCCTTGGAAATGGGAATTTTGCGGAGATCTTGAAAGGGCGGCTCAATGAGCCGCCTTTTTCACGCATTTCCCGGAAAACAGGGGCCGCAACCTGAGATTGCGAAAGTTCCATACTGGGTTGCTGGACGTTGGGCGGCTGATTTGGTATGATATAGTCAGCCCGGTTGCAGAGGATCCCTTGGGTTCCTTTCAACTGTGCCGGCTATATAGTCCATTCACTTGAAAAAACGCATGGTATTTTTCAAGCGGGCGATGCCCGCTGTGCGTAAAGTGCACAGGGATTGACGATGAAATGCAAATCAAGGCCGCGGTCCGCGGCCTGCCACAGCGCACATGTGCTGTGACGCTTGAAAAGTGAATTGATCACGTTTCAAGTGATTTGATTATAAAACCATCAAACGCAAAGGAGAGAGCCCATGACATTTGGAGAAAAACTACAGGGTCTGCGTCAGAAAGCGGGCATGAGCCAGGACGCCCTGGCGGAAAAGCTGGACGTCAGCCGACAGGCCGTCAGCCGCTGGGAGCGGGACGAGACCATGCCGGAGACGGAGAAGGTAGTGGCCCTGGCGGATTTATTTGGCGTTACCACCGACTATTTACTGCGGACGGATCAGGGAATGCAGGAGAAGCAGCGGACGGAGCGGCCTCGGCAGACGGCGCCCCAGCGGGACTGGATCGATAAGCTGGGATATCTGGCCAAGACCAGGGGATATCTTTTGGGATGGGTCCTGATTGCCTGGGGCGTGCTGGACCTGGCGGGCATTTTGCTGATGGGCCTCGGTGTGCTGGGATTTATGCGGATATGGTGAAAGGAGCATGGAGATGAGTGTTGTTGGACAGGGCGTGGGGACCTTTCTGTTGATCCCGGCGCTGTATGCCGTGGCAAAGATCGTGGCGGGCGTGCTGGTGCTGAAATATGGAAAACGGTACGCGGATAAGGTCAGGGAGGAAGAACCATGAAGAAATTGTTTTGGGGCCTTTTCTTTGTGTTCCTGAACTTCAACTTGAGCGTAAACCGGCATACGCTGAACCTGCTGCCGCCCTTTGTGTGCTATTATCTGCTGTACCAGGGGGCAAAGGAGCTGGACGGGGAGAGCGGCCTGTTCCGGAGCGTCCGGCCCTTCGCGGTGGGCATGGGCGTCTACACGGCTGTTTTATGGCTTGGCAATTTGCTGGGCATCAGCGGCGGCAGCGGCATGATCGGCGCCCTGCTGGGACTGCTGGCGGTTTTGGTAGGCCTGTATATCTGCTGGGTGCTGATCCAGGCGATCCAGGATATGGAGGAGCAGCGGGCCGCGGACCTGAACAGCGCCGCCATGAAACGGGCCTGGGTCGTGATGGCGATGGCTCAGGCGGTGAGTTATGTGTGCGTATGGCTGCTGTCCGGACTGGCACTGCTGGGGCTGCTGGCGGGGCTGGTTGGCATCGTTATGCTGTTGACGGCCTTTTGGAAGGGACAGAAGCTGTATGAGGCGTGTCCGCCCCGGATGTCTGGCCCCGAACTCTGATATAGTCAACGCAGTTGAAAAGGAGTATAAGCTCCTTTTCAACCGGCGGAACGCTGGTCCGCCGGCGCACAAAGCGCGCATGCGTTTCCTATGAAGTCAGGCACAGAGGACCGCATACGCGGTCTGCAGCGCCGCACAGCAGCGCTGCATGGAAAAGACTCTTTTGGAGTCCTTTCAACTGTGCCGAGAATAAAAATGAAAAAAGCGCGCCGACGGCTGTCGGCGCGTTTTTCATGCAGGGATCAGAAGCACTTGCGGTAGATGGCCTCTTCGGACTCCAGATCGAAGGGATAGTAGGCGTTGGTCATCAGGCGCTGCTGGTTGGCCTCCACGGACTGGGGGAAGGCCTTGAAATCGGCCTCGGTGAAGCCGCAGTCCCGCAGGGGGCGCAGGGGCAGGATGCGCTGCAGCAGGGCGTTCATCTCGGGGATGGCGTCCTTGGCCTCGCAGCCCAGGATACCGGCCACCAGCTCCTTGAAGCGCATGATCTCACCGTCGGGGTTCTTCTCATCATAGTAGTCCATGATGGCGCCGAACAGCATGTAGTTGCTCTCGCCGTGGGGCACGTGATAGGTGCCGCCCAGGGGGAAGCTCATGCCGTGGACAGGGCCGCAGCCGGCCTTCAGGAAGGCGATACCGGCGTAGAAGGAGGCGGTGACGAACTGGTCCATGTACTCGAACCGGGCGTCCTGGCCCTTCTCGTCCAGCAGCTTGAAGCCCTTCAGGATCATGTCCATGGCCTTCTCACTGAACAGCTCGGAGGTAGTAGTCTTGCGGTGGGGGCTCAGGAAGGACTCGGTGGCGTGCACCAGGGCGTCGATGGCGGAGCAGGCGAAGGGCTTATAGGGCAGGGTGCGCAGCAGGTCGGGGATCAGGCAGACCTTGTTGGGGATGATGTCGTCGGACACCAGGCCCAGCTTGGTCTCGCCGCCGGTGAGGACCCCGTCCTTTTCGTCCTTGACGATGGCGACGGAGATGTTGGTGCACTCGCTGCCGGTGCCGCAGGTGGTGGGGATGGCGATAACGTCCTTCTCATGCACCACGGGGAAGCGCTTGAAGTACAGGTTGTGCACAGTGTCGGGCCGCTGGCAGCCCAGCAGCTTGCCCAGGTCCATGATGGCGCCGCCGCCCACGGCGATGACACGGTCATAGCTGTCGTAGGGAATGGCGTCGTACATGGTCTGGATCATGGCCTCGGAGGGCTCGCCGGCGCCGAACTTCTCCTGGAAGACGAACTGGCACTTCAGGCCCAGTTCTTCCATGAAGGGCTTGTAGATGAACTCGTTGGTCAGGACCACGTCCCGCTCGTTCAGCTTGAACTCCTCCGCCATCTGGGCGAAGGTCTGGAACTTGTACACCGTGGGGGCGAAGATGATCTCGCGCTTATCAGCCATCAGAGAGGCGGAAAAAGCATCCATTTGTTTCACCATAATGAATCAGTCTCCTTAAAAAAATTTTTATGATCTGTTGTGCGGCGCGTAGGGGCGGGTCTCTGTGCCCGCCCGTCCCCGGGTCCTCCGCGTCTGCCCGCGGCCGTCGGGGGGAACGGGCTGGGCCGGAGCATTATTTCCGGGAAACGGCCTTCTTCACGGCGGCGACGATGTTGGCGGCACGCAGGCCGTACACATCCATCAGGTAGTCCTGGGGACCCACCTGGCCGAACTGATCCTGCACGCCCACGAACTCCTGGACGGTGGGGCAGTTCCTGGCCAAGCAGTTGGCAACCACGCTGCCCAGGCCGCAGGTGACGTTGTGGTTCTCGGCGGTGACGATGGCGCCGGTCTCCTTGGCGGCCTTGACGACCAGCTCCTCGTCCAGAGGCTTCCAGGTGAACATGTCGATGACCCGGACGGAAATGCCCTCGGCCTGGAGGGCCTCATAGGCCTTCAGGGACTCGTCCACCATGATGCCGGAGGTGATGATGGTGGCCACGTCCTTGTCGCTCTCGTGGAGGACCACGCCCTTGCCGATCTCAAATTCGCTGCCCTCGCCGTAGACCTGGATGATGCCCTTGCGGACGAACCGGGTGAAGGTCACGCCCTTCTTGATGGAGGGGAGCTGGCGGGTGATGCTGGCCAGCTGGTCATAGTCGGCGGGGTCCAGCACGGTGGTCTCGGGAATGCTCAGGTACATGCCGGCGTCCTCCAGGGGCATGTGGGTGCCGCCGTTGAACGCGGCGGTGACGCCGGCGTCGGAGGCCAGGACATGGACAGTCAGGCCGGCATAAGCGGCGGACATGTAGATCTGGTCATAGCA
The DNA here is from genome assembly GCF_947631635.1 of uncultured Dysosmobacter sp. Lineage (GTDB taxonomy): Bacteria > Bacillota > Clostridia > Oscillospirales > Oscillospiraceae > Oscillibacter. The sequence continues at coordinate 59,894 of NZ_CANRMB010000015.1, read as the reverse complement.
GCGGCGGGAGGAGAAGGTGCCGAAGGAGTGGAAGAACACGGTCTTGCCGGTGGCGGCGAGACCGGCGGCCACGCCGGCGGCGTTGCCCTCGGCGATGCCGGCCTCAAAGGCCCGGTCGGGATAGTTCTTTCGCAGCATCTTCGTATTGATGCAGCCCATCAGGTCGCAGTCCACATAGCAGATGGACTTGTCCTCCGCCATCATCTCGTTCAGGGTCAGAGCGAGACCGTCGCGGCAGGCGCGGGAATCTTTCTTGTGCTCACCAATCAATTTCACATTCATGGCTCTTCACCCTCCTTTAAGCGTTTTTGACTTCTTCCAGAGCCTTTTCAGCCGCGGCGATGGCCTCGGCCCACTGCTCTTCATTGGGCTGAGAGGAGTGGTCGTGCTTCGGCTCGGCAAAGGTCGCGCCCTTGCCCTTGCAGGTGTCCAGCACGATGCAGCTGGGCACGTCCTTCTTGGCGTAGGCGTTCTGGATGGCGTTGTAGATGGCGGTCACATCATGGCCGTCGATCTCCTGGGTGTACAGGCCAAAGGCCTCGGCCTTCTTGGCAATGTCGCCGTGGGCCAGGATGTCGTCCGTGGGGCCGTCCAGCTGGTAGCCGTTCTTATCGATGAAGAAGATCAGGTTATCCAGCTTGTGGGCGTAGGCAAAGTGGAATGCCTCCCAGACCTGGCCCTCGTCGGCCTCGCCGTCGCCCACCACGCAGAACACGTGGCTGTCACGGCCGTCGATCTTGTTGCCCAGGGCGGCACCGGTGGCAGTGGAGGTGCCCTGGCCCAGAGAGCCGGTGGTCAGGTCAACGCCGGGAGTCAGTTTGCGGTCGGTGTGGCTGGGGAACTTGGTGCCCGGCTGGTTCAGTGTATAAGCGTCCTCCATGGGATAGAAGCCCATCAGGCCATAGGTGGCGTAAGCCACGGGGCCTGCGTGACCCTTGGACAGGACCAGCCAATCGCGGTCCTCCCAGCGGGGATTCTTGGGGTCGAACTTCATGACTTCGCCGTACAGGACAGCCATCAGATCGGCCAGGTCCATGGAGCCGCCCACATGACCGAAACCCCGGGAGTGGATGACCTTCAGGGTCTCCAGCCGGATCTCGGCCGCCAGAACTTTACAATTCTTCTCGTTCATGGGTGTGTCTTCCTTTCCATTTTTAATTAAGCGCAGAGCCGCCGTAAAGCGGGCGGAGCGCAAAATCACATCGTTTGAAACTCGTCCATGCGGACGGGCCGCCGCTCCCTGGCGGAGCGGGTGCAGGCCATTGCCAAAAGTGTGGCTTTTCGGGCGTCTTCGGCGCCCACGGGAACAGGGTAATCGTTTGCCACCGCGTCAATAAATTGCCGCACTTCCTCTTGAAAGGCGGGTAGATAGCGCTCTAAAAAGAACCAGTGCGGTTTTTCGGATATAACGCCGCCAGCCGTGGAGAGCACGGCGGTGGAAGGGGTATCGTTGTCGATGGAAACACAGCCGAGAGAGCCGAAGACCTCGGCCCGCTGGTCATAGCCATAGACGGCGCGGCGGGAATTATCGATGAGGGCCAGGGCGCCGCTCTCCAGCCGCAGCATGACGGCGGCGGTGTCCACATCACCGGCCCGGCCGATGGCCTCATCCACCAGAACGCTGCCCGCGGCATAGACCTCCTCCACCTCGCTGCCGGAGAGAAACCGCACCATATCCAGGTCGTGGACCGTCATGTCCAAAAACAGCCCGCCGGAGGAGGGGATGAATTTGGGCGTGGGCGGCTCGGAATCCCGGGAACAGATCTTGACCATCTGGACCTGTCCCACCTGCCCGGAGGAGACGGCCCGGTGAAGGGCCTGATAGTTGTGGTCGAACCGGCGGTTGAATCCCACTTGATATTTTACTCCAGATACTGCCGCCGCGTCAATGACAGTTTGGATTTTAACAAGCCCCAGATCCACGGGTTTTTCACAAAATACATGTTTTCCCGCCTGAAGGGCCTCCACGGAGATATCCGCATGGGTGCTGGTGGGGGAGCAGATCAAGACCGCGTCAATGCGGGAATCCCGCAGCAGGACGCGGAAATCCTGGGTGAGGATCTCCGTGCCCGCGCTGCGGGCCAGTGTTTTGATCTCGTCAGTGATATGCGGGGCAGCGATACCGCGGATATGGGCGTTGGGAACCCCGGACAGGATCCCCTGGATATGGACCCGGCCGATCCGGCCGGCCCCGATGATGCCGACTTGTATCATAGCTGCAACCTCACTGTGGCGCGATTATTCATACTGAATGCCCACGCCGTCCACCATGGCGTCGTAGGCGCGCTTCACCTTGTCATAGTTCTTGTCGCGGTCCAGCGCCACGCCGCGGCCGACACCGTCCACAATGCGGCCCAGGCCGATGGCGTCCAGTTTCCCGTCCAGCTCGGCCAGCATGGCGGGGGCGGAGCCTGGCTCAGTGGAGCGGCCGTCGAAGATGATGTGGAAATACACCTGTTCCAGACCGGCTTCCTTCGCCATCTCGCAGATATTCAGGGGATAGTCGATGCAGCCGTGGGAGGATTTGTAGGTCAGGTAGGCCAGCAGGTGCAGGGCACCGCCGTTTTTCTTGGCGTGCTCGATGGCCTCCAGGAAGATGGGGTTCTTCTTGAAGCTGCCGTCCTTCACGGCGGCGTCCAGACGGACGTCGTCCTGCATCACGCAGCGGCCGGCGCCCAGGTTGGAGTGGCCCGCCTCGGAGTTGCCGGCCTTGCCGGACCCCAGACCCACGAACTCGCCGGAGGCGTGGAGCTTGGACCAGGACTGCTCCGCCAGCAGGGAATCCCAGTAGGGGGTGTCCGCGATGTGGATGGCGTCGCCCTCATCGCCGGTGCCCAGGCCCCAGCCGTCGCAGATGATCAGCAGCATCCTGCGGTCCTTGCCCCAGTTTCTGCCCTCAGCCAGGGACTTGCCGTCCATCTCGGCGGGCTGGGGAATGCCCATGACATCCAGCACCGTGGGAGCCACGTCGCCCAGAGAGCCGTCCCGCAGGGAGATGGGGCTGTTGCTGGCGGGATCGATCATGATGAAGGGCACCAGGTTGGTGGTGTGGGCACCGTCGGGCTTTCCGGCGGCGGTGTACAGCTTTTCGATGTTGCCGTGGTCGGCGGTGATGGCCACCACATAGCCCTTGGACAGGGCGTCGTGGACCACCACGTCCAGATAGCGGCTCACATGGCCGCAGGCTTCGATCTTGGCGGCGGTATTCTGGGTGTGGCCGATGACGTCGCCGTTGGCGAAGTTGGTGACCACAAAATCATACTTGCCCAAGGCGTCCATCACCTTCTCCGCCACAGTGGGCAGGGACAGCTCGGGCTTCTGGTCGAAGTCGATGCCCTTGGGGGAGGGGACGCACAGGTCGTCCTCGCCGGGAAAGGGATTGTTCTCGCCGCCGTTGAAGAAGAAGGTCACATGGGCGAACTTCTCGGATTCGGCGCAGTGGAACTGGGTCTTGCCGGCCTCGCTCAGCACCTGGGCCAGGGGCTTCACCACATGGGAGGGAGCGAAGGCGATGGGCAGGTCCTTGAACTTGTCGTGGTACATGGTCATGATGACAAAGTCCAGGTCATTGACCTTCCGGCGCTCCACCTTGTCAAAGCCCTCTTCGGTGAACATCTCGGTCAGCTCGATCTCGCGCTCGCCCCGGCGGCAGCAGAAAACGGCGGCGTCGCCATCGGCGATCTTGCCTACGGGCTTTCCGTCCTCCACCAGGAGCATCGGCTCCAGATGGTAATCGTCCAGGCCCTGTTCATATGCTTTTTTCACGGCTTCCGCCAGCTGGGCACCGCCGCGCTTACTATCAGACATAGAAAATACCTCCCTGTAAGAATGAGAAATTAGGAATGAAATAGATGCCGTCAGGAATGGGAATGTTACTGCCCGTCAGCGGGGGCGATCAGCTTGTCGACGGCCACCTGTCCCCGGGCCGGGAAGATATCCAGCAGCTGGGGGAACTCGTAGATCTTGGCGTCCGGCATGTTCTCCTCCGTGAGCTTCAGGGGCTTGTTTTTGTTGTACTGCACCGCCACGGTCATGCCGAAGGCACAGGCCTTGGCGCCCACGATGTCGCGGTTCAGATTGTCGCCCACATAGCAGCAGTTCTCCGCCTGGGCGCCCACCTCATCCAGCGCGTAGTAATAGATGGCGGGGCCGGGCTTGCGGACATAGGTGATGGAGGACTGCTGGACCGTCTGGAAATAGGGGCGCAGGCCGTCGTTGTCCAGCCACTCGTCCACCTCCCGTCTGCCGACAAGGTCGCTGATGATACCCAGGGTGTAGCCCCGGGCGCACAGCTCCTTGACCGTTTCGGCACCGCCGGTCACCACGGTGCGGCGGCCCTTGGTCTGGCGGTACTGATAGGTCAGCTCGGCGGCGTTCTTCAAGATCAGCTCCCGGTCACAGTCAAAGGCCAGCCAGCGGGTCCACAGGACCTCCTCCGGCGCCTCACACATGAACTTCAGCGCCCACTCCCGGTATTTGTCATAGCGCTTGTCGATGACCTCGTCGAACCACTTGCAGGGATCGCCGCTCTTCACACCGCACAGCTCGGCGATCTTCGTCTTGGCGGCGGCCAGATAGGCGGGGTCCTCGTCGATGACGCGGAAGGTGCCGCCCAGGTCCAGGAAAATGTATTGGATATCGGTATTCATATGCATGACCTCCAGAACGCAGGACGCGCCCAGGGGATCCCCCGGACGTCCTGCAAATTTGATTTATGGAAGCAGGTCCAGGATCTGACGGAAGTCCTGAATGACCGCGTCAGGGCGGTTTTCCTCGGTGAACACCACCGGATGCTTCTTTTCAGGGGATTCAAAGAGGATGTTGGCGCCGATCCCGGCCTCAATGGCACCGGCCAGGTCCCGCTTCACATTGTCGGCCACGGACACGCAGTCCTCGGGGGCCACGCCCAGGTCGGCGCAGGCGAGCTGGTAGATCTCGGCGCAGGGCTTGCGCAGATGGCAGACGGAGGAGAGGATGACGGAGTCGAAGTACTGGTCCAGGCCGTCCTCCTCCAGCCAGTCGGGGACCTCGTTCTCGCCGATCAGGTTGGAGATGATGCCCAGCTTGTAGCCGCGCTGGCGGAGGCCCTTGATGACCTCCACGCCGCCGTCCACGACGACGCGGCGGCCCTTGGTCTGCCGGTACTGGAAGCTCAGCTCATGGCAGACCTGCTTGATGCGGGCCTGGTCATAGTCGGGCAGCAGCCACTTGCACCACAGCTCCTCGTCGCCGGACTCCTTGTTCTCGCCCAGCGCCCACTTGCGGTATGGCTCATAGCGCTCCTCCACCAGCTGGTAAAACGCCTCATAGGGCAGGTCGGTGCCTGCGATCTCCGCCATTTTCCGGCGGGCGTGCTTCATGTAGGGCTCATCCATCAGGGCGATGCGCAGCGTGCCGCCCAGATCAAAAAATACGGCTTTGTACTGCTTGTTTTTATCCATGGGACATTCTCCTTTCCTCAATGACCACCTTGGGCTCAGGCGTTCCGGGCGGGGAAGATGTCCAGCAGCTCGGACAGGGCGGTGATGACGTGGTCAGGGGTGAACTCCTTGCCGGTGGCATGCTCCATGTTCAGCGTGTCCGGCTCGTCGATGCGGATCATCATGCCGAAGCCCGCGGCCTGGGTGCCCTCCACGTCGCGGACCGGGTTGTCGCCTACGTAGGCGCAGTTGGCCTCGGGGGTGCCGATGCAGCGGCAGGCCAGATGATAGATGTCGGGATCGGGCTTGCGCAGGCGGACCTTGGAGGAGAGAATGGTGGTCTTGAAGCACTGGGCCACGCCGTCGGCGGCCATCCAGTCGGGGATCTCGGTCTCGGTGACGGTGTTGGCGATGATGCCCAGGGTATAGCCCCGGGCGCACAGCTCCTTCAGGGTGGTCACAGCGTCGGGACGGGCCACGCGGCGGCCGTCATGGTCGCGCCACAGGCGGGTCAGGCGGGCGGCGTTGGCAAAGATCAGGTTGGGCTCATAGTCGGGCAGCATGTACTGGGTCCACAGCTCGCCTTCGGAGGCGTCCAGCAGGGTGGTCTTGGACATCTTGCGGTAAGCCTTCCAGCGCTCCTCCAGCTTGGCGAACAGCTCGTCGTGGTTCTCCTTGGTCTGGATCAGCTCCATCAGGTCGGCCTCGGCTTTGTCGATGAACGCCTGGTCCTTTACCACCACGCGCAGGGTGTTGCCAACGTCAAAGAAGATCGTCTTGATATCGGGGGTCATAATGGTGTCCTCCTTATATAATAAAAATGTCAGATGATAACAAAAGCTATGCCGGTGTATTGTAACTGCGGATGACCGCGGGGATCTCGCTCAAATCGTCGATGGCCGCATCCGGCGCCAGGCCGGTGCCGATAAAGGCGGCGTCTCGGTGGGCGATGGATGGGTTGCGGATCTGGATGCTGAGGGCGATCCCGGCATTCCGGCAGCCCAGAACGTCCCGGGACAGGGTGTCGCCCACATAGGCCATCTCCCCGCAGGGAACGCCGCATTGGGCGGCGGCCAGTTCAAAGATGCGGGCGTCAGGCTTGCGGATGCCGGTGACAGAGGAGAGCACGACGCAGGACATGTATTGTGCGATGTCGTAGTTCTCCAGCAGGCGGGGAACAAAGGTGGTGGAGATGATGTTGCTGATGACGCCCTGGACCATGCCCATCTCATGAAGAGTCTGAATGGTCTCCCGCATGTGCGGACGGGGCACGTTGCGCACCCGCACGGCGTCATAGAGGACCGAGAGCTCCTCCGCCAGCGGGGCAAGGCGGGCCTCGCCGACATGGAAGTCCTTGAGATAAAATTCATTCCAGATCCGGATATTGGGCAGTTCCGTCCGGTGCTCCTCGGACCAGTGCTTATAGGCCTCCGCGTTCGCGTGGAGCAGCGGCGTCAGGGAAGCGGCGTCGATGGGAAGCACGATGCCGCTCTCCGCCAGACGGTTCAGCAGGCGCTGGGAGAACTTGCCGGCCAGAGCCTCATCCGGATGGACCGCATGGAGCGTACCGCCGACATCGAACAGGACAGCGCGGATCATAGGTGTCCCTCCCTTCTGAAAGAGGAGGCGCGTTCTGCCGGACGCGCGGGGGCTCCGGCGGGGCAGCCTCTCTCAACAAGGATCGTAAACGTTTGCGACCTTTCATAGTTTTTATTCTAAATAAGAGGGGGTCCTTTGTCAATATCCCAAATGCCGAAGAGTGAAGGACTTTTTCGTTTTTCTGCCCAAAAACTGAAAAAAAGCAGATTGTCATTGACATTGCAGGGAAAATCATATATGCTTTTAGTGAACAGCTGGTAGGGGCCTCTATGGCCGCCGGCTGCTTCAAATAAGGCGGAAACGTTTACGATTTTCCACGGCGTGGGAAGGACGATATGAGATGAAAAGTGTAACTTTAAAGGATGTTGCCAAGGCGGCAGGCGTTTCCTATGCAACGGTTTCACGGGCGCTGTCTGGCAGTCCCCAGATCGGCAGCGAGACCCGGGAGCGCATCATCAAGCTGTGCGACGAGATGGGCTACACGACCAATTATGTGGCCCGTTCCATGGTGATGAAAAAGACGGACCTGATCGGCCTGGTGGTGCCCTCCATTGAAAACCAGTTCATGTCGGAGCTGGCCTACTACGCGGAGATGAGCGCCCGGGCCCACGGATACAATATCATGCTGTGCAACTCCGGTCCGGATCTGAAGCAGGAGAAGACAGTGGTCAAGCTGCTGCTGGGCCGCCAGGTGGACGGCATTCTGATCGTGCCCCAGAGCTCCAGGACCTATGAGAATATCCGGGCCTATACCGACCAGGTGCCCACGGTATTTTTGGGCGAAAACCTGCGGGACCAGCCCCAGAGCTACGTGACTGTGGACAACAGCCGGGGCACCTATATTGGCACGAAATACCTCTATGAGCTGGGACACCGGGACATCCTGTATTTCGGCCGCCGCCACTCCACGACCCACCAGCTCCGCGCGGAGGGCTATATGAAGGCCTGCCAGGAGCTGGGCCTCCAGCAGCGGTTTTTCAACAGTGAGTTTTCCCGCTCCTCCATCAACAACGGCTATCAGCTGGCGAAGGACCTGTTCTCCCAGCCCATCGATTACTCCGCCATCTTCGCCTCCACGGACTCCAACGCGCTGGGTATTCTGAAGGCGGCGGACGAGATGCGCATCGACGTCCCCGGCCGCCTGAGTCTGATCGGCTTCGACAATATCCCCTCCACAGGCCTGCCCCGCATCGACCTGACCACCATCGAACAGCCCAAGCGGGATATGGCGCTCCAGGCGGTGGACATGCTGCGGGACAAGATCGAAAACGGGACCCAGGGCTATGTACATCAGATCCTGCTGCCCAGCCTCATCAAGCGCGGCACCTGCCGGGAGCCGGACTAAAAGAAGCATAAATTGGCAAGCCCGGCGTTTCGCCGGGCTGTGCTGTGAAAAGGAAGAGATTGCATCATGAACGGTTATTTGTACGATCCGCACACCCACACCGCGGAGACCAGCCGATGCGGGCACCTGTACGCGGCCAACGTGGTGGACCGCTATGTGCGCAAGGGCTTTTCCGGCCTGGTGGTCACAGACCACCTCCACCCGGAATACCTCTCCCGCATTGATGTGGACCACAACTGGGACCATGTGATGGACCACTATCTGAGCGGCTACCACGCCTCCAAAAAGCGGGGCGACGAGGTGGGGCTGGACGTGATCCTGGGCGCGGAGTTCCGGTTCCCGGAGAACGACAACGACTATCTGGTCTACGGCATCGACGAGCAGTGGCTCCGCAGCCATCCCTATGCCTGCTGCCTGAGCGCCCAGGAGTTTTTCGACAAGTTCCACGACGAGGTCCTCATCATCCACGCCCATCCCTTCCGGGAGGGCAGCGCCCCGGTGCAGGAGACCGCCGTCCACGGCTCTGAGATCATCAACAACAACCCCCGCCACCCCAACCACAATGACCAGGCCCTGGCCATGTGCCGCCGCCATCCGGAGTTCTACCGCACCGCCGGCTCCGACACCCACCGGGATGGGGACGAGGCCCGCGCGGGCATTGTCCTGCCGGAGCGGGTGAAGGATTCGTTTGCTTTGAAGCATATGATCGAAACATGGCAGTTCCAGCCGTGGTGCCCGGACTTTGCGGACATCCTGGCGGCTGACGCGGAAATGCGAAAGGAAGGCAAGTAATCATGAGCCAGCAGTTTGATTCTTTGATCATCGGCGAAGTCGCCCAGGACACCAATGTGGACTACGACGGCACCACGGTCCGGGCCGTGGGCGGCGCAGTGTACTACTCCGGGTTTGCCGCCGCCAACATGGGCCACAGGATCGCGGTGCTGCCCAAGGCGGACACCACCAAGATCGACATGGCGGCCGCGTTCGCGGACGCCCCCAACGTCACCGTGTTCCCCCTGCACAGCGCCACCTCCTTTGTGACCAAGAACGTATACCACACCCCGGACCGGGAGCGCCGCACCTCCACGGTGGACAGCGTCATCGAACCCTATAAGACCAGCGAGGTCCCCGAGATCGACGCCAAGATCTGGCATCTGGCGGGCCTGGTGGGCGGCGATATCACCGATGAGATGATCCCCTTCGCCGCGGAGCACGCCATGGTGGCCATCGATGTGCAGACCATGCTGCGCTGCGTGGAGAACGGCGGTATGGTGTATCACGATTGGGCGGCCAAGAAGGAGATGCTGCCCTACATCCGCTTCTTAAAGACCGACGCCGCCGAGGCGGAGATCCTCACCGGCACCAGTGACCGGGTGGCCGCCGCCAAGATGATGTATGACTGGGGCGCCAAGGAGATCCTCATCACCCACAACACCGAGGTCCTGGTGTATGACGGCAGGGAGATCTACACCTGCCCCATCAGGTCCCGGAACATGTCCGGCCGCACCGGACGGGGCGACACCACCTTCGCGGGGTACATCAACGAGCGCCTGACCAAGGACATCCCCACCGCCCTCCAGACTGCCACTGCCCTGGTCTCCCTGAAGATGGAGACCCCCGGCCCCTTTATGGGCACCCGGCAGGATGTGGAAAACTATATCAGGGAATTTTATTGAGCCTCAAAAGCTAGAAAAGCACCGCGAAAGCGGTGCTTTTCTGGACTTTTACACGGGCATATAGTGCGATGGATAAAAAGCGGGGAAAGCGCCGGTATCCAGTGTTTTTGGGGAAGCCAGGGCGGTGAGGCAGTATGGACCGCCGTGCAGGCGGAGCTGAGAGAGGTATCATGAAGAAGAAAAGACTTATCATATTGGCGGCGGTCCTGGCCGCCGCCGCAGTGTACTGCGCGGTGCCCCGGGCCATTGTGCACGACGGATATCCCATCGGCTATGTGGAGTGCCGCGGCGAGGACGGCAGTTTGAGAGATGTGACGGAGCAGGTGGATCTGGATGCGGTGCAGGACCTGGCGGCCCAGTATTCCCGCAGCGCGGTGCCGCGGCCATTCCCCAAGATCGAGGGCTTTGATGGGACGATCCAGCTGGTGACCAGCGACCATCACGGCGTCCTGCACATCTTCCTGTCCAACGGCGAGGCGGCCCGAAACGGAAAACCGTTCTATGTGGCCTACAGGGGCAACGGTCTGTGCTACCCCATCCATGACGGGGAGAAGCTCATGGAGACCCTGCGGGAAATGATACCCTGAAATCGGACCATTTCAAAAGAGGCCGCCCGGATCGGGCGGCCTCTTTTGGCATATTTTATGCACAGATATGTGTGATGAGATTCCGATCACGGCCGCGGTCTGCGGCCTGCCACGACGCATGTGCACTGTGACGCTTGAAAAGTGGATGGATCACTTTTCAAGTGATTTGATCATATCAGTGATTGCCGCAGTGATGCTCTCCGCAGCCGTGGTCGCCGCAGGTGTGGCCCTCCTCGCCGTGATGGTGGTCGCAGGTGGCGGCCTCGGCATAGGCCAGCGTGCCGGCCAGCAGGTCGGTGACGCACTGGTCGGCGTCGCCGGAGCATCCGGCGTAGAGCTTGATACCCGCCTCGGCCAGCGCGGTCTGGGCGCCGGGGCCGATGCCGCCGCAGATCAGGCAGTCCACGCCGTGGTCCGTCAGGAAGCCGGCCAGCGCGCCGTGGCCGCTGCCGTTGGTGGGCACCACCTGGGCGTCCGCCAGCGTGCCGTCCACGATGTCATAGATCTTGAACTGTTCCGTGTGGCCGAAGTGGCCGTACACATTGCCGTTTTCATAGGTGACTGCGATTTTCATTTGCCTGCATCCTTTCCGTTTTGGGAGGGGGACGGGGCCTCCGCAGCCGCGGCAGTTCTTCCGACGACAGATGGCGTAGCTTCCGCCGCCGATCTGCAGCGGACGGCCCTCCACCAGAAAGGCCGCCAGCTTCTGCCGGGCCTGGGCGTAGATGCGCTGGACCGTGGCCCGGGCCACGCCCATCTGCACGGCGGCTTCCTCCTGGGTCAGCCCCTGAAAGTCCACCAGCCGGATGGTCTCGTATTCCTCCACGGCCAGCACCACGGCCTCGCCCTGAGCGGGCTGCTCCGGGGAAAACCGGCAGTGGGCGGGCAGTTGGCATACCCGGCGGCATTTAGCGCTGCGCGGCATCCGTGTCCCTCCTTTATTTTGAGCATATGCCCATTATACGCCGCGGGCAACAGATGTCAATACACCTTTTTACCGCAAGGGCTGGAAGATGCTAACGAACAGGGGTGTAGTCCAGCTCTGAGCGCGTTTCAGTGGCCTCCAGTTTGAAGATGACAGGCCGAAGGCCGTCATTGCAGCTGCAAATGGCGACGCCGGGTTTTCGGATCCAGTCACCATAATAGAACACGTCGTTCCCAGCCCCGTGGGCCAATGCGAACACATATTGATAGACCGCCTTCCAGGCCTCATCGCAAAAGCCATCCGGTTTCGCATAGTCGGCGTAAAATACCTGCCCCGCCTCCATCATGGGGCAGGCGGTCAGCCCTTCACTGCCATACTCCGCGGCCAGCTCCTGGTCAAAGGTGGTTTTCAAAACCGTGATCTTTACCTTTTTCATGGGATCCCTCCTCGGTTTGATTTGCTGCCAGTTTACCATACAGGCGGAACGCTTGCAAGGCACAGGCGGCGCGGAAGGCCCGGACAGATAAAAAGCGCCGGAGGGCGATCCCTCCGGCGCTGGCGCGTTTTTTATTTCTTCAGGGTGTCCACCCACTTGCCGTACTTCTCCACATTGGCCTGGGCGTCGGCGGCGTCCTTGCCCTGGGTCAGGATATAGACCTTGATCTTGGGCTCGGTGCCGGAGGGACGGACGATGATGGAGGTGCCGTCGGCCATCTCGAAGCGCAGCACATTGGAGCCGGACAGATCCATGGCGCCCTTCTCGCCGGTGGCGGTGTCAATGACGGAGCCGTCCTGGTAGTCCTTCCGGGTCACGACCTTCACGCCGGAGATCTCCGCAGGGGGATTCTCCCGCAGGGCCTTCATCAGATTCGCCATGTCCTTCAGACCGTCCAGACCGGGCATGACCAGGTTGAAGGTCTTTTCCGCATAGTAGCCGTACTTAGCGTACAGGGCCTCCAGAGCGTCGAACAGGGTCATGCCCTGGTCGGCGTACCAGGCGGCCATCTCAGTGAGCAGCATGGAGGCGGTGACGGCGTCCTTGTCCCGGACGTAGTCGCCCAGCATGTAGCCATAGGACTCCTCATAGGAGAAGATGACCTTGCCCTCGCCGGTGGCTTCCAGGGCGTTCTTCTTCTCCGCCATGAACTTGAAGCCGGTGAAGGTGTCGAAGCAGGTGAGGCCGTTGCTCTCCGCCACCTTGCGGGCCATTTCGGTGGTGACGATGGTCTTCAGGGCCACGGCGTTCTTCGGCAGGGTGCCGGCACGCTTCATGGCGCCGATCAGATAGTCCAGCAGCAGCACGCCGGTCTGGTTGCCGGTGACGGGGCGGAACTCGCCCTCCTTGTCCCGGATCATGATGCCCACGCGGTCGCTGTCGGGGTCCGTGCCCAGGATGAAGTCCACGTCGTTCTCCTTGGCCAGGTCGATGGCCAGATAGAAGCCCTCGGGATTCTCCGGGTTGGGGGAGACCACGGTGGGGAAGTCGCCGTCAATGACCATCTGCTTGGGCTCGCAGATCAGGTGCTTGATGCCCAGAGCCTTGAGAGCCTGGGGCACCAGCTTGTAGCCGCAGCCGTGGAAGGGGGTGTAGACCAGCTTGAAGGTGTCCGCCACCTTCTCCACTGTGGCTTTGTCGTTGATCATGGCAGTGACCTGGGCCATGAAGCGGGCGTCGGTCTCCTCGCCCATGATCTCGATGAGACCCGCCTTCACCGCCTCGTCGTAGTCCATGGTCTTAACGCCGCCGAAGATGTCGATCTCCTCCAGCCGCTTGGCAATGGCGTCGGCGTGGTGGGGGGGCAGCTGGGCGCCGTCCTCCCAGTAGACCTTGTAGCCGTTGTACTCCTTGGGGTTGTGGCTGGCGGTGACGTTGATGCCCGCCTGGCAGTGGTATTCCCGGACGGCAAAGCTCAGCTCGGGGGTGGGACGCAGGGCGTCGAAGATGCGGACATGGATGCCGTTGGCGGCGCAGACCTCGGCGGCGGCCCGGGCAAACTCCATGGAGTGGTTGCGGCAGTCCATGCAGATGGCCACGCCCCGGCGCTTGCCCTCCTCGCCCTCGGCGGCGATGACGTCGGCAAAGCCCTGGGTGGCCCAGCGGATGACGTGGATGTTCATGTTGTGCAGGCCCACGGCCATGGTGCCCCGCAGTCCGGCGGTGCCGAACTCCAGGGGGCCGTAGAACCGGGATTCGATCTCCTTGGGATCATTCTGGATGGCCTCCAGCTCGGCGTGCTCCTCGGCGGACAGGGCGGGACTGGCCAGCCATTTTTCAAATTTCTTCATGAAGTCCATTTTCAATTCCTCCTATAAAATTATGTAAGCTTAACAGCGGAAAGAAACTCAGAGCAGGCACGGGCCCTGACTGTACGCTGGGGGCGCTTTTCTAAAGAGGCCGCCAGCTCTGCCGGTCTGTTGTGAAGTCGCAGTCCGGGCACTCATAGGGGATAAGGAGATTGATGAAATACCACCGGCCTGACCATCTGCGGCGGATGGGACGCCCGCAGATGGGGCAGCGGCCGGTCAGAAGGCCAAAGACCGCACCTGTTACAGCCAGCACAAGGGCAGCGGCCAGGAAAAAACGGAAGCTGGTGACGGCCTCGGCGCAGAGCGCGATAATTGCCAGCAGAAAGCAGAGGTTTCGGATCAGGGATTTGCGGTGGAAGCCCTGCGCGGCCCCGCACTTGTCCGCATAGGTCATGGACCTGTCTTTGCGGGGGCCGTCAGGCGGCATGGTATCCATCGGAATGCACCTCCTTAAAATGTTATGTGAACTAATTGGAAAACGTGGAGGTCAGGCGATCCAAAACCCGCACCGGTTGCAAGCCCCCTAGGAGGCCTTGCTTTGGAGCTGCCAGCAGCCGCAGTTGGGACGGCGGCCTGCCGTTATGCTCCATAAGCGCTTCCTGAGAGATCATTTGTGGTATTTGGTCCCGGCGTTGATCTGATAGGCCCGGTAGATCTGCTCCAGCAGCATGACCCGGGCCAAGTGGTGGGGGAAGGTCATGGGGGACATGGACAGCTGCGCCCAGGCCTGGGCTTTGATGGATGGGTGCAGGCCGAAGGAGCCGCCGATGAGGAACACCAGCTGCTTTTCGCCCCGGTTGGCCCAGGTGGCCATCAGATGGGCCAGTTCCTCACTGGACCGCATCCGCCCCTCCACGCACAGGGCGATGAGGCTGGAGGAGGGCGGCAGCTTGGCCCGGATGGCGGCGGCCTCTTTGGCCAGGGCCGCGTCGATCTGGGCGGGGGAGGGATCGTCCGGCAGACGTTCCTCCGGCAGCTCCAGGAGCTCCAGCTTGCAGTAGCGGGACAGCCGTTTGATATATTCCGCCGCCGCGTCGGCGTAAAATTTTTCTTTTAATTTCCCCACACAGAGAATGGTCACTTTCTGCATACGGCCCTCCCGGAGACGATATAAGTCTCGCTCATGGTGTCCCGTGGGGCCACGGTGAGCCGGGGAAACAGCCCGGCGGCGGACAGCGCGGTCTCCACAGCGTTCCGCGCCATGGCGGGGGTGTTGTTCTCCCGGCTCAAGTGGGCCAGGATGATCTCCGACGCCCCGGCCTCCGCCAAGACAACGGCAAAGCGGGCGGAGGTCTCATTGCTGAGGTGCCCCTTCTCGCCCAAAATGCGCTGCTTCAGATAATAGGGGTAGGAGCCGCTTTGCAGTGTTTCCACATCATGGTTGGCCTCCAGCACCGCCAGGTCCACGCCGGGCAGGACCGCGGCCGCCTCCTCGGTGACATAGCCGGTATCCGTCAGGACCCCCACACTGCCTCCGGCGGCGTCAAAGCGGAAGCCGCAGGCGCCGGGAGCGTCGTGGGAGGTGGAAAAGGCGGTGACAAAACAGTTCCCCAGAGGGATGGGCTGGCAGAGCGGGAGCTCCCGCATCCGGGTCCCGTGCTCCGGCAGCCGGAGACGGAGCTCCCGGCAGGTCCGGGCCGTGGCCCAGACGGGGAAGTCCGTGCGCTTCAGCAGCGTTTGCAGTCCAGAGATGTGATCCGTATGGGTATGTGTGATGAGAACAGCAGCCAGGGCTTCCGGGGCCAGCCCCAGTTCCCGGAGACTGGCGGTGATGCGGCGGCAGGAGATGCCTGCGTCCACCAGAATGTGGGTTCCGCCGCAGGAGACCAGCAGGGCGTTTCCAGAGGAGCCGCTGGCAAGGGTATGTACGGTCGTCAAAAAAGATCCCTCTCTTGCTTCGATGGTAAAGTGCGTCCGCCGGGGAGAACGCCGGCTAAGGCCGCCATCCTCCTCAGCGGACGCAAATACATGTTCAGAAAAAACAGAAAGCGTTATCCGATATGAGCTTCCATGGCCGCGGTCTCGTCCGGCTCCTCCACAGAGCGGATATCCGCGCCCAATGCCTGCAGCTTTGCCACGATGTTCTCATAGCCGCGCTCGATATATTTGACACCGCTGATCTCACTCTGACCGTGAGCGGCCAGAGCGGCGATGACCATGGCGGCGCCGGCCCGCAGGTCGTAGGCCTGGATGGGGGCGCCTGTGAGGCGTTCCACGCCCTCCACCACGGCAGTCTTTTCATCCACCTGGATGGAGGCCCCCATGCGGCGCAGTTCGTCCACATAGCGGTAGCGGTTGCTCCAAACGCCCTCGGTCACCAAAGAGGTACCCTCTGCCAGAGAGAGCACGGTGGTGATCTGGGGCTGCATGTCCGTGGGGAAACCGGGATAGGGCATGGTCTTTACGTTGGCCTTCTGGAGCTTTCCGGTGCGGCGGACCAGAAGGGTGTCCTCATGCTCCTCCACCTCCACGCCGCACTCCTGGAGTTTAGCGGTGATGCAGTCCATATGTTTGGGAATGATGTTCTTCACCAAAATCTGTCCGCCTGTGGCGGCCACGGCGGCCATGTAGGTGCCGGCCTCGATCTGGTCGGGGATGATGGCGTAGCTGCCGCCCCGGAGACGCTCCACGCCGCGGATCTTGATGGTGTCCGTGCCGGCGCCCCGGATATTCGCCCCCATGGAGTTGAGGAAGTTGGCCAGGTCCACAATATGGGGCTCCTTGGCGGCGTTCTCAATGACGGTATTGCCCTCCGCCATCACAGCGGCCATCATGATGTTCATGGTGGCGCCCACGGAGACCACATCCAGATAGATGCTGGCGCCCTTCAAACGGCCGTTTTCCGCGGAGGCGTGGATGAAGCCGCTCTCCACCAACACTTTAGCGCCCAGAGCCGTGAAGCCCTTGACGTGCTGGTCGATGGGACGGACGCCGCCGAAGTTGCACCCGCCGGGCATGGCGACCTCCGCCTGACCGAAGCGGCCCAGCAGGGCGCCGATCAGATAGTAGGACGCGCGGATCTTCCGCGCCAGCTCATAGGAGGTCCGTGTGGAGCGGATGTGGCTGCAATCGATCTCTACGGTGTGGCGGTTGATGGTGCGGATGCCCGCACCCAGCTGCTCCAGGATCTTCAGACTCATGGTCACATCGGAGATCTGGGGGATGTTCTCGATCCGGCAGACACCGTCTACCAGCAGCGCGGCGGGGATAATGGCAACAGCGGCATTTTTCGCGCCGCTGATCTCTACTTCACCAAACAGGGGTTTTCCACCCTGCACAATATATTTAGTCAAAGTTTGACCCTCTCTTCAAGGCACAGTCTTTTGTGGCGGCAGATCCGTTCCATATGGAGACAGTTTGCCCGCGCGGTGCGGCTTCATACGCAAAAATGCGGAGACAGGCGGACAGAATTCCTATCCGGTGAAGCTGACACATGGATATCATAACATAACCAGGTAAGAATTGTAAACCCTTCCCAATGGATTTCCAGAAAAAAGGGAAGGGCGCTGTGAAAAAATCCCTCAATTCGCGGTGATGTTCCCGGTTTCGCAGTTTACATAATATTTTGCGGTGTCGGTGGCGATGCACCAGGCAGGCGTGAGGGTGATGGAGGAAGGCGTGGGGGTCTGCAGCTCGTAGCAGAGGTAGATGTCCGTCACCGCGGAGATGACGGCAAAGGTCTCCTCCTGAAAGGTGGTGAGGGCAGCGGCGGCGGACAGCGGCGCGGCCTCCGGGGAGAGCTCCGTATAGTTTTCCGGCAGCAGCGTGCCGCTGACCGCGATCAGGGAGCCGGAGCTGAAGGTGAACGTCACGGCGGCGTTGAACACCGGCAGCTTGCCGCACAGCGGAGCGGCGGAGGCCTTGCCGCTGCCGTCCTCGTCCAGTTCAAAGACAGGCTCGCTGTAAGAGAATTTGCGGCAGAAGTCCCGGCAGAAGTCCAGGGCGTCCGCAGATGCCAGAGGCCCTTGAAGGCTCGCCGCGTCAAAGGTGCCGTTGGAGCGGAACGTGGCGGTGCCCACGGCGCTGGTATAGTCATAGATGCCGCCGCCCTTGTCGTTGGTGGACAGGATACTGCCCAGCAGATACACGGCGGCCCGCTGGTCGAGGGCCGTGTCCCGTGTCAGCGAGCGGCCGGCAGGGGGGACCTCTGTGGAGATGATGTCCGGGTCCAGGGCGATGCCGTCGGCGGCAAAGAGCGCCACCAGCTGTTCGGAGGTCCGCTGGCGGGCGGTGTATTCCGCCCGTTTCCGGATCGCCAGAGAGCCCAACAGTGCCACATTCACCAGGACCAGAATCAAAATGATGATGTTTTTCAGCCGAGAGCGGTCCATTTCAGCGCTCCTTTCCGCGGCCTGCCGCCCAGATTGGGGCAGGGACCGCAAATGCGACTTCTGCGCAGGGGATCGTGCCGTGTCAATCGGCCAGCCAGGTGGCGCTGATGGTGCTGCCGCCGTTGTCGGCGTAGCCGATCGTCAGTTCAGCGCCCTGCTGCTTGGCGGCGATGGCAACGGCCTGGCGCAGCGGCAGCAGCAGGGAGTCCTCGCCGGCAATGGCATACTGCCGGAACCGCAGGGACAGTGCGGAGACGGCATTCCCGGTGAGGGTGACCTCGGCAGCGCAGCCGCCGGACAGGCGGATGGGAACGCCGCTCACCTGATATGCGAAACAGAGCACCGTGACAGCGCCGTTCTGCCGGATGCTCTCCAGATACAATCCGGCGTCGCTGGTGATGGGGGACAGCAGCGCGTTGAGCAGCAGTCCGGTCCCGGCCGCGGCCTCCCGCAGGGTGGGGACCTCCTCCGCAGCGCTGATCGTCAAAAAGGGCTCTCCGCCGCTTTGGTAGTAGATGCTGTTGTCAGGCCGGATGTAGAGGGCGCGCTCGCCCTCCATGATGACCTCTGTGCCGCTGGACTCCTGATAGCGGTTTTGGGTGTTGGGATTGAACCCCAGGGCGTTCAGCAGCCAGGTGGTATCCGACAGAGAACTGTCCACGGTGAGACAGGGCAGCGCCGGCAGCTCGGCTGGAAGCAGAGAAAGGGGGGAGATCTCCTGGTAGTGGCTGTTGCTCTCGGCCCCGTCGAACGCGAACATATCGTTGCCGAGCTCATAGTGGCTGACGGCCTCCTCCAGTTCGGCGGCGGAGACGGCGGTGGCACAGCGGAGATAGCGCCCCGCGTCATCCAGCAGGTACAGGACGACACTGTCCCCCTGGGCGGAGACGACCAGCCGCCGGGCGGAGAGCTCCACATCCCACTCCGCGTCCACAAAACCGGCGATCACGGAGAGGGGAAGGGGAGAGAGAAAGTCATAGTACACCGAGGGGCCGGACAGGGCGTCCAGAAATTCCTGGCCGCCGCAGGTGGTGTATGTCTGGGCCGAGCCCAGGATGCCGCACAGCAGCGTGCTCAAGGGGGAGAACAGCTCCTGGTCGGCGGTGGTGAGCGTCACGTTGGCATACCGGCCATAGGTGCCGGTGACGGCGACCCGCACCGGCGCCGCCAGGTCGGACAGCTGGCCGCCGGCGGCGCTGTCGGTCTGTACGGGAACGCCGGTCAGGCGGTCGAAGTAGCTGCTGCCGATGTCCACGCCCAGGTTGTAAAGCTGTGTCTGGGCAAACAGGATCACCGCGGAGACGGACAGCAGGGCGATGGCAACATTCTGCCGGAAATCCCGGCGCTTCCGCTGTTTTTCTTCCATGCTGTTCCTCCTCTGCGGGCCGGTAGCGGGCGGGAAAAGCCGGCCTCAGCTCAAAGTGGTGTTTCCATTGCGCTCCTGCGCGATGGGAAGCGTCAGGCGCACCGTTGTGCCGGGACCCTGGTGGGGAGCCAGCGTGATGGTGCCGTGGTGGCGCTGGACGATCTCACGGGCGATGGAGAGTCCCAGGCCGGTGCCGCCGGACTCCCGGGACCGGGCCTTGTCCACGCGGTAGAAACGGTCGAAGATGCGCTCCCGGTCCTTTTCCGGGATGCCGATGCCGTCGTCGCAGACGTCCATCCAGACAGTGTCCTCCGTGGAACCGGCGGTGATGCGGATATGGCCGCCGTCGGGCGTGTACTTGATGGCATTGCCGAGGATGTTCATCATGACCTGTTCCAGACGGCTGCGGTCGCCCACGATCAGGGGCAGGCTCTCCGGCGGGTCGTAGACCAGCTCGTGGCCCCGCTGCTTGGCGTTCAGCGCGTTGGCGCGGGTGACGCTCTCAATGGCCTCGCCGAAGGGGAAGCGGGAGAGCACCAGCTCCGCCTTGCCGGAATCCAGGCGGCTCAGAGTCAGCAGGTCCTGGACGATGTGGGTCATCCGGTCCGCCTCGGTGATGATGATGTCCAGAAAACTGTTGGCCGTGTCCTGGGGGATATCGCCGTTGGCGTCCCGCAGGGTCTCCGCGTAGCTGCGGACGTTGGTCAGGGGGGTCCGCAGCTCGTGGGAGACATTTGCCACGAACTCCTTGCGCCGCTCCTCATTGCGGTGCTGCTCCGTGACGTCGTGAAGCAGGATCAGCACGCCGCCCTGGGCCTGGTCGGAGAAGGGGGCGAGATACAGCTCCAGCGTCCGGTCCTCCACGTGCAGCTCGCTCTCCGTGTGGTTGGGCCGCTGGAGCCCCAGCACATCCTGGAAGGAGACCAGCTCTCCGAACAGCTCGTCATAGGAGCAGGTCTCGGGGATATCCCGCCGGAGCATGTCCTTGGCGGCGGGGTTGCAGTGGATGAGGCGGCCCTGATGGTCAAAGGCCACCACGCCGTCGGTCATGTGGAGGAAGAGGGTGTCCAGCTTGTTCCGCTCGTTTTCCATGGCCGCCAGCGTGGATTGCAGGACGCCCGCCATCTCGTTGAAGGTGCCGGTCAGGATGCCGATCTCGTCGGTGGATTCCACCGGCAGTTCGCTGTCAAAGTCGCCGGCGGCCACCCGCTCCGCACCGGCGGTCAGCTTTTCAATGGGGCCGACCATGGTCTTGGACAGCAGGAAGCTCAGCAGCACGGAGATCAAAAGACCGATGATGAGGGCCTGCATGATGATCAGGAACAGCTGGCTGTTCAGGCCGGAGACGGTGTCCTTGTTGTCCAGGATGTAAATGATGAAGGCGTTGTCCCCGCCTATGATGGGGACAGCCACATCCATATAGTCCGCGGTGATGTCGCTGGCATCGCCCACAGTGGTCTCGTCCTTTTGGACGACGGCATTCCGCGCCGTCAGCAGATTGGGGCTCTGCTCCCGGGGCAGGGAGGCGTCATCGGTGGAGCCGTTGAGATAGGCTCCGCTGACGCCGTCCAAAATAAAATAGTTCCGGGTGCGGTAGTCGATGCCCAGACGTCCGGCATTGGCCTCCAGAATATCCTGGAGCCGCTGGGCGCCGTCCTCCAATTCGGCTTCGCTGCGGAGGGAGGAGACAAAGTCCCTCTGGGTGGAACCAAACACGCTGTCCATCTGCTGATAGAAGGTGTCGATATAGAAGCTGGAGACGCTGGTGGTCAGAAACGCGCCCACCACCGCCATCAGCGACGTGATCAGCAGCAGCAGGATCAGCGTCAGCTTCATATGCAGGCTGCGGAACAAAAAAACACCTCCCATGCGGCTCCCGTGTCACGGGAACCTCAAATCAACGGCCATGGGGCGGGTACGGCCCCATGGACAGAAGCCCGCCTCCCCGGGATCTCACGGGGAGGGAGCCGGGGGTCATACGCTGAAATAGTAGCCCGCGCCCCGGCGGGTGAGAATGTAGACGGGATTTGCCGGGTTCGCCTCGATCTTTTCACGGAGACGGCGCACCGTGACGTCCACCGTGCGCACATCGTCGCCCACATAGCCGTAGTTCCAGACCTGCTCCATCAGGTCCACGCGGGAGTAGACCTTGTTGGGATGGCTGGCCAGGAAGGTCAGCAGCTCGTATTCCCGCTGGGTCAGGTCGATGGCCTTGCCGCTCCGGAACACCTGGTGGCTGTCCGTGTTGATGGACAGGTCTCCGGCCACAGGCATGGCGCTGGCGGCAGCCGTCGCGGCGGCGGGGGCCGCCATGGCGGTGCGGCGGATATTGGCGCCCACCCGGGCGATCAGCTCCCGCATGGAGAAGGGCTTGGTGATATAGTCGTCCGCGCCGATCTCCAGTCCCAGGACCTTGTCGGCCTCCTCCTCCCGGGCGGTGAGGATGATGACGGGCACGTTGTCCCCCTCCTGCCGGAGAGTGCGGCACACGTCGAAGCCGTTCATCTTCGGCAGCATCACATCCAGCAGAATGAGGTCCGGCTTCTCAGAGCGGGCCTTGTTCAGGCCGTCCTCGCCGTCGTAGGCCTCACAGGTCAGATAGTGTTCACGCTGAAGATTGAACCGCAGGATATCGACGATGTTCTTCTCATCCTCAACGATCAAAACCGTTTTCTGGTTGTCCATATAGAACCTCCAAATTCAAGTTGTAAAATCAAAGATCCAACTGCACTTTCGCTTTTAATACGGCGGCCACCGTTTTGGCGTCCTGGATCTCGCCGTTGAGACAGCGGTGGACCATTTCAGCAAAGGGGACGCGCTCCACCCGCAGAAATTCATCCGGGTCCAGGTGCTGGGCCTCCATGTGCAGCCCCTTTGCCAAAAACAGGTGCAGGGTCTCGCTGAAACAGCCGGGAGAGGGGAGAATGCGGCCCAGGGGCAGGAAGGTGTCCGGCACGGCCCCGGTCTCCTCCTTCAGCTCCCGCAGGGCGCCGGTCACAGGGTCCTCGCCGGGGTCCAGCTTGCCTGCGGGGATCTCCAGCAGGTCTCTCCCAAACACATAGCGGTACTGGGTCACGGTCAGCACATTGTTCCGCTCGTCCAGCGGCAGGACCGCCACGCCGTCCACATGCTCCACCACTTCCCGGGTGGAGGTATTGCCGTTGGGCAGCAGGACCTTGTCCACATGGACGCTGAAGATGCGGCCCTGAAATTTTTCTTCCCGGCTGAGCGTTTTCTCCGCCAGGTCTATCGGTTCACACATGGTATGACACCTCTCGTTTTCGTCAATAATGTATCAAATGCATCATATTCTGTAAGACATAAAGCAAAATACAATACCTTATTATAGCATATCCGCCGGACATTGCCAAGAATAAAAAGAAGGCGGCTGGATTTTGCGCCGCGCCAACTCCTTTTCAGGCGAAGGCTTTCGAATCCCAGAACGGGCAGTGGTTCTCAGCGAACGCTCCCCGTAAAACATATAGTTACCAACTCAGCATAAAATCCAAAATAGCATGGAGGACAAGCGAGCTGGCGGCAACGGAAGCAATCGTTAAAATCCCCAGCAAAACGGCGTGCGTTTTCTTCCTTTTGGCAGCCGCCTTTATAAAAGCCGCCGCACAGATCAGCCCGGGCAGATATAGGATGAACAACCACAAAAGAATATTCCATACCGCATGCAAATCTATCATGTCCAGGACCCCGCTCCGGTAGAGCTTAATCAACTATTTTGATGATATCATGGATACCTCCACGGTTCAAGACACCCCATCAGATTGCCATGACTGTAACTCAGCGGCTATTAAAAAAGGGCCCGTGCCGTTTCCCCTTGAAGAATGGGAAAAATCATGATATACTATAAAAACTTTCCAGAGAAATGAGGTGAGCCCCACGGAGAAACGGGGGATCAAGATCGCGGCCCAGAACCGCAAGGCCTTCCACGACTACTTCGTGGAGGACAGATATGAGGCCGGCATCGAGCTGGCGGGCACGGAGGTCAAGTCCATCCGGGCCGGAACGCTGAACCTGATGGACTCCTACTGCACCGTCAAGGACGGAGAGCTGTTCGTCCACAGTATGCATATCTCGCCCTATGAGAAGGGCAATATCTTCAATAAGGACCCCGTCCGCACCCGCCGCCTGCTGATGCACAAGCGGGAGATCCGCAAGCTCCACGCCCTCATCAAGCAGGACGGCTACACCCTGGTGCCCTTGTCCGTCTACTTCAAGGACGCCCGGGTGAAACTGGAAGTGGGCCTGTGCAGGGGCAAGAAGAACTACGACAAGCGGGCGGCTGCCGCCCAGCGGGACGCCAAGCGGGAGATCGACCGCACCATGAAGGAGCGGAACCACTGATGGGCGAAAGCCCTGCGGCCGGGATGCTGTTTTGAGGAAAATCAGAGGAACAGCGGCATGCTGCTGCGGTATCTGCGTGAAAAAGGAATCAGCCTGCTGACTTGAGTTTATTCAAAAGAAAGGAATCATCCACTATGTCCAATCCCATTGTCACCATCACCATGGAAGACGGCCGGGTCATGACCGGCGAGCTGTACCCCGACAAGGCCCCCAATACCGTCAACAACTTCATCTCCCTGGCCAACAAGGGCTTTTACGACGGTCTGATCTTCCACCGGGTCATCCCCGGCTTCATGATCCAGGGCGGCTGCCCCAACGGCAACGGCATGGGCGGCCCCGGCTATGAGATCAACGGCGAGTTCGCCGCCAACGGCTTCCGGCAGAACGACCTGGTCCATACCACCGGCGTGCTGTCCATGGCCCGGACCATGGCGCCCAACTCCGCCGGCAGCCAGTTCTTCATCATGGTGGCGCCCGCGCCCCATCTGGACGGCCAATATGCCGCGTTCGGCCAGTTGACCGAGGGTGCCGACATCGCCATCGACATCTCCCGGGTCCCCCGGAGCATGATGAACGACAAGCCCAAAAAGGATGTGGTCATCCAGTCCATTCGGGTGGACACCCAGGGCGTGGAATACCCCGCTCCGGAGACGCACTGAATCTGAATACGGGGGATCAAGAGGGAGGAACTGGGAACTTTCCTGCCCTCCTCCACTCCTGACGCCTGATCTCTAATTTCCAAGAGGGGTGATCTTATGAAAACTGCCATTATCACCGGCGCGTCCTCCGGCCTGGGCCGGGAGTTTGTCCGGCAGATCGCAGACGTGTTTCCGGAGGTGGAGAGCTATTGGCTGATCGCCCGCCGGGCGGACCGCCTGGCGGAGCTGGCCGAGACCCTGCCGGGAAAAACAGTGGCCTGTCTGCCGCTGGACCTGTGTGACTCCATGAGCTTTATGGCTTTCCAGGAAAAGCTGACGGCGGAGCAGCCGGAGGTAGTCCTTCTGGTGAACAACGCCGGCTGCGGCTATCTGGGCCGGATCGGCGAGATGGACACCGCCTCCCAGACCCGGATGGTAGACCTGAACATGCGGGCCTTGACGGCCATCACCAATATGACCGTGCCCTACATGGTCCCCGGCGGCCGGATCCTGAACGTCTCCTCCATCGCGTCCTTCTGCCCCAATCCCCGGATGACGGTGTACTCCTCCACCAAGGCGTACGTGTCCTCCTTCACCGTGGGCATCGGGGAGGAACTGCGGGCCAAGGGCATCACCGCCACGGCAGTCTGCCCCGGTCCCATGAAGACCGAGTTCCTGGACATCGGCGGCATCGCCGGCAATTCCAAGATGTTCGCCACCCTGCCCTACTGCGACCAGGTGCGGGTGGCCGGCGGCGCCCTGCGTGCCGCACGGGCAGGACGGACGATCTACACACCCAAGCTGTTCTACAAGTTCTACCGGGTGCTTGCCAAGATCACGCCGGTCAAGCTGATGGTCAAATTTGCAAAAACCTGATAAAATAAAAAATGTCATGGAATCGTAACACATTTCGACCGTGAAATGTGTTATGATTCCAGTAGCGGCTCTCACAGCCGTACCCAATCGTAACTCAACGTCCAAAGCAAAATCGAAGCCCAACGAAGTGGGTTCGATTTTGAGAGGAGGGGCAACGGAGCGCTGCAAGCTCTCGGCGGCAGCCGGGAGCGAGTGGAGCGGAGTTTGCCCCGACGACGCGGGGGTGTACCGGTTTCGACGGGGGTATGGAGGCGGGACAAGCGGGCGGATGCGCCTAATATCCTTAAAATGGGCAATTTTATAAATTAAATAACAACAACACTGTTGCTGTTGCTGCCTAATTAAAGGCAGCCGTCCGACCTGGAAGGACCGCGAGCCAGGGAGGGCGTCGTTTAGCGGTAAATGTGAGCGCAGTAAGCTTTGCCTGCACCACACATCATGAAGCTCACCTGACCTGACGGCGTGACGGTTTGCCGTCTGGAAGGGGAACAGGGAGGAAGACTCCCGCAATAATCGTCTGCGCCCGGAGAAAGTCCCGTTAAAGTGCTTTCGGACGGGAGTTCAACTCTCCCCACCTCCACCAGCTCAGAAATTCCTGTCACCGCTCCGTTTCCGCCTCGCGGCGAAAACTGCGCTATGATAGGAATTTCTTCGCTTTTCACACCGCAAACGCTCCGCTGGTTTGCGGCGCGAGAGGGACGGGGGATGCGGCCCGTTGAGCGGGAAATCGATTTTAACCGCTTATTGCAGCTCAGAAAAAGCCCTAAGGCGATGAAAAGGCCTTAGGGCCTTTTCATACGCCGGACGTGCTTTTTCTTCGCTTCCGACCGCGAATCCAGTGGAGCGAGTCGCGGCCGGGGAGGGGACGCGGTTTCTGGGCTGTATAAAAATCGATTTAACCGCTTCTTGTTTGGGTCTCGCTCCATTGCCCGCTCCCTCCGAGGGGGAGTATAATGCTCGGGCGAAGTGAATTCGCCCTGCGCTGGGGTTTTGCTCTGAAAAACGCTCATGACGCCGCACTTGCGGCGCGGCCCCGGAAGGGCCGTTGACCAGCATCGAACGTGTTCGCCCTTTTCGCAAAAGCCGGCAGACTTCGACGAGAGGCTTGCCGGCTTTCTTCTGCCCATATACTTTCTTTCGGCGGCGTGCTATACTTGTATTCAGAGATACGCTGGGTGAAAAAATATACGAAAAGCAGCTCTTGCAAAAGCACATATCGGAAATTATGGAACATCTTAAATGAGTCGGCTGCCCATCATAGACACAGAATACTTGTGTGATCCTTGGAATCGGATGCTGATACGCTGAGAAACAGGACTTTAGGCACCGGGAACACAAAAGCGAATGGAAAAATTTTATAAAGGAGCAAAGAGCATGAAGCCCAAAATGCTGATATTGAGTTTGGCCCTGTGCATGGGAACTGCCCTGACGGGATGCCAAAGGGCAGCGGAGCAGCTGCCCCTGGAGACCATCACATACAGTAATTTGGCTGAGCCTGCGGTCCAGGAGGAACTGGCGGAGCTCATGAGCGGCGCGGGGATCTCGGAGGAGCGGCAGTGGGTATTCTTTGACCATGTGGACCAATTCAACAGCGCCGTCTCCAAGGAGAGTCTGGCGGCGGGCTTTGAATAGGCGGACTTTTTGGAGACCCGGTATGACCCCTACGCCATGCAGGAGGAATGGGAGACGGCATATCCGAACTTTTTGGGCTACAACTGCCGGATCACCGCCTATGGACTGTTCGGCGGCTTTATGGAGATTCCCACCGGAGCGGAAACGCAGGACGACATCATCCTGCTGGATCTGGCCGCGCTGGAGGAGGACCCGGCGGTCCTGCCGGACGGGGCGGATCTGGAGCGGTTTAAGGCGCTTTATTCCATTGTGCCGACGGAGCTGACCAAGGACACAGCCGCCCACGTGGAGGCCCTCCGGAAGAACTGGGAGGCTCGGGGGATCGTATTTGACGACCGCCCGCAGGCGCGGCTGATCACCGTGCTTTTCCATGAGGCGCTGGAGGATGAGAGCTATTTGTTCATCGGGCACGTCGGAGTGCTGTTCCCAGTATCGGAAACGGAACTGTATTTTGTGGAAAAACTGGCGTTTCAGGAGCCGTACCAGCTGATAAGATTTCAAAACAGAGTGGAGCTGAACGACTATCTGATGGGGAAATATGACGTCAGCTCCGGACAGCCCACCGCGGCCCCCTTTATTATGGAGAACGATGCCCTGCTGGAGGGATACCGCCAGTATCCCGGCAGGGAATAACGGGGATATCCACGCCCCCAAAACTGGAGCATTCAGCGAAAAGCCCCGCCTGACAGCGGGGCTTTTCGGCGCTGGGAGATTGTTCGTCAATTTTCACACGAGTGCATGGAACTGGGCCAAAATAAGACGCCCTATATTCCGGCGCAGTGCTGGATGACAGACTGCATCTGGGGCGAGATCCACTTGTCCCGATGGCAGAAGAGCTGTTTCCAGACATCGATCTTAAAGCCGTCCACCGCCAGGTAGACCAAGCGGCCCGCCGCCACCGCGGAGGCTGTGGCGTAATCCGGCAGGAACGAGCATCCCGCCCCCTGCTCTACCAGCCGGCAGATCAGCTCTGTGCTGCCGGCTTCCAAAATGGGATGGATCTCCAGAGACCGGGTAGCCAGCTGTTCGTCCATCAGCCTGCGGTAGCTCATCCCCTTTTCCGTCAGCAGAAAGGGGGCCTGGACGATCTCCGGAAGGGAGATGTGTTTCTGCCGCGCCAGGGGGTGGTCCGGCGCCGCCACAAAGTGCGCCTCGATCTTTTCCTCCCGGATGATGACGTACTCCGTGTTGTAGATGTGATTATCCAGCGTAAAGACCAGGTCCACCTCATTGTGGTTCAGCAGGCGGAACATCTCGTCGGTGCCTGCGGTGATGATCTTCAGACTGATGCCGGGGTGATCCAGCCAGAAGTCCTGAAAGGTCTCGCCGAAAAGGCCGCAAAGGGAGTCCGCCATGGCGAGGCGGATATGTCCGGTGATCTCCTTCTCCTCCCGAAGGTCGTTTGCCAGTTCCTGCATCAGCTTGTCCATCTGGTGGGCGTACCGCAGCACGTCCCGCCCCTGCTCCGTCAGGTTCACGGTGTGGTGGATGCGCTCGAAGAGCCGGACGTTCAGCTCCTCCTCCAGCTGCTTGATCTGGAAGGAGATCGTGGACTGAGAGAAGCCCAGCCGCTGGGAGGCTTTTGTAAAACTGGACAGCTCCGCCACATAAATGAAGGTCTTTAAATTTTTTAAGTCCATAGCGGCCTCCATGATCTATGTATTCGATTGAAAGCATCTGAATTATTGATTTTACAAATAATTGCTTTTATTATATACTCAAATATAGAAAAATCAACTGGCTTTTGACAGCGGATGACACATCGAATCGATCGATTTTGCCGCAACCAGACAAAGGAGAATCTGTCCATGGAATTTATCATCAATGTCATCTCTGCCGTTTACGAATTTTTGTGGGGCGACCTGTTCACGCTGCCGCTGCCCGGCGGCGGGTCTGTGGGCGTTTCCGTGCTGGTGCTGCTGCTGATCCCGACGGGGATCTATTTTATGTTCCGCACCCGGTTCCTTCCCGTCCGGCTGTTTCCGGAAATGCTCCGCATCACAGCGGAGAGGCGGACGGGCGGCCACGGAAACGCGATCTCCGGCGTGCAGGCGCTGATCGTCTCCACGGCCACCCGGGTGGGCATGGGAAACCTGATCGGCGTGGTGGCGGCCATCACGGCCGGCGGCGCGGGGGCGGTGTTCTGGATGTGGCTGTCAGCGCTGATCGGCTCCGCCACCGCCTTTATCGAGGCCACGCTGGCACAGCTCTACCGGGAAAAGGACCCCCTTTACGGCGGATACCGGGGCGGACCGGCCTACTACATCCATCATTTTGTGGAGCAGAAGCGGGGCGGGAAAAAGAGCCGCTACTCCATCATCGCGGTCCTGTTCGCAATCTCCGGCCTGATCTGCTGGTGCGGTATCAGCCAGGTCATCAGCAATTCCGTCTCCTCTGCGTTCCAAAATGCCTTCCAGGTCCCGCCGCTCTATACGACGGTCATTCTGGTGGCCCTGGCGGCGGTGATCGTGCTGCGGAAGAACGCCACGGTGAAGGTGCTGGACGTGCTGGTGCCCATCATGGCGGTCTGCTACTTTGGCGTGACGCTGTTTCTGATCGTGAAGAACGCCGCCGTGCTGCCCTCCGTGTTCCGGCGTATTTTTGAGGAGGCATTTGGCCTGCGGCAGGCAGTGGCCGGCGGCTTTGGTGCGGTTTTGATGAACGGCGTGAAGCGGGGCCTCTTTTCCAACGAGGCGGGCTCAGACTCCGCCCCCTGTGCCGCGGCTGCCGGAGAGAGCGGCCATCCGGCCAGGACCGGCCTTTTGCAGGCACTGGGCGTGTTTATCGACACCATTGTAATTTGCAGCTGTACGGCGTTTATTATGCTGGTAACGCCGGAGGAGCGGGTAGCGGGCCTGGGCGGCATGGACCTCCTGCAGGCTTCCATGGAGTACCACCTGGGGCGGTTCGGCGTGGTGTTCATCGCCCTGGTCCTGTGGCTGTTTTCCTTTTCCACCTTCATCGGCATTCTGTTCTACGCCCGCTCCAATGTGGCGTACCTGTTCGGCGACAACTGGCTGTCTCAGACTGCCTACAAGCTGGTGGCGTTGGCGATGCTGTTTGTGGGCGGCCTGGCGGCCTACACCTTCGTCTGGGAACTGGGGGATGTGGGCGTGGGCCTGATGACGGTGTTCAACATCATTGTGATCATCCCCATGTCTGGACAGGCCCTGGATTCCCTGCGGGATTATGAAGAGATCATGCGGTCGCGGTGACCCGCGTCCGGCATCAAAGGCATCCCCGGACCGTGAGCGCTCACGGTCCGGGGATGTTCCAATATGGCGGGCTGAGGGGCAAACTGGAGCGGCTGGTCGGGAATGGTTGAAAAATGTCCCGGCAGAGAGTATGATTGGAGGAAAGACCCAGAGGAACGGCACGCTGCGGATCAGGAAAGAGAGGACACATGGCAAAACGAAAGAGAAGAACACGGAAACGGTATTCGCTATGGACGCTGCTGGCTCTGCTGCTGTGCGCGGGCCTGGGCCTGGTCCGCTGGTACATGCAGCCGGTGGTCACCATGGACGCGCTCCCGGATTACTGCGGCACGCCCTATGTGGAGATCGACAGGAACCGGCCCGGCTTCACGGAGGAGGACTGGACGGAGACGGCCTTTGAGACCTACAGCCCCCTGGACCAGCTGGGGCGCTGCGGCGTGGCCTATGCCAACATCTGTCAGGAGCTGATGCCCAGGGAGCCCCGGGGAGAGATCGGTATGATCAAGCCCTCCGGCTGGAGGACCGCACGCTATGACGATCTGGTGGACGGAAAGTATCTGTACAACCGCTGCCACCTCATCGGGTTCCAGCTGGCGGGAGAGAACGCCAACGAGTGCAACCTCATCACCGGCACCCGGTATATGAATACGGAGGGGATGCTTCCCTTTGAGAATATGGTGGCGGATTACGTGGACGACACGGACAACCATGTGCTCTACCGGGTGACGCCGGTGTTCGAGGGCGCGGAGCTGGTGGCCCGGGGCGTGCAGATGGAGGCGTGGTCCGTGGAGGACCGGGGCCGGGGCGTCTGTTTCAACGTCTTTGTGTACAACGTGCAGCCCGGCGTGGAAATTGATTACGCCACAGGCGAGAGCTGGCGGGAGGAGGCCCCATGATGGAGACGCTTTGGAAACAGTTTGACCGCATCGTGGTATTCGACACGGAGACCACCGGCATCGAATTCGGCAGGGACCGCATCATCGAGCTGGGGGCGGTGTGCCTGGAAGATGGCAGGGAGACCGACAGCATGGACCTGCTGGTCCGCCTGCCGGAGGGGCAGGCTCTGCCGCCCTTCATCACGGATCTGACCGGCATCACCGGCGAACAGCTGGCGGCGGAGGGCGTGGACCAGGGCGCGGCGGCGGAGGACTTCTGCCGCCTGCTGGACGGCGCGGAGCGCCCTCTGCTGGCGGCCTACAACGCCCAGTTTGACCTGAACTTCCTGTACTGGTTCCTGCGGCCCTATGGCCGGGTGGAGGTCCTCCGGGGGCCGCGGTTCCTGGACGCCCTGACGGTGTACCGGGACCGGCGGGACTATCCCCACAAGCTCTGCAACGCCATCGACGCCTACGGCCTGGGGGAGTCGGCGGTGAACAGCCACCGGGCGGTGGACGACGCCAGGGCCACCGTCCTGCTGCTGGAGGCCATGGCGGCGGAGCGGGACGATCTGGAACGCTACATCGACCTCTTCGGCACCCACCCCAAATACGGGATGAGCGGGCGGCGGATCTCCTCCGTGACCTACCGCCCCCAGTCCTACCAGCGGACAGTGCCGCTGTATGAGTTGACATAATGTGAAATGGACGGCTTTGGCCGTCCATTTTTTTGCGCCTTTTTCTTAAAAATGCCGCAAAAGCGTGGCACAGCGGGCCGGATGCTGAAATCTTACGAAACTGTAAGATTTCAGAAAGATTTTTGAAAGATTTCCCTGCTAGAATCCTGTTATAGTCAATGAACTTGAAAAATAGCAAAGCTGTTTTTCAAGCGGGCAATGCCCAACCTGCGCGAAGCGCACGGTTAATGACGATGAAATCTAAATCAAGGCCGCTTTCGCAGACTGTCACAGCGCATACGCGCTGTGGCACTTAAAAAGTGGGTTTACCCCTTTTCAAGCTATTTGCTTATAGGATGAGGCCGGGAACATGGAGAGACCGGCAGTTTTCCAAATCAGGGAAAAAATGCTTGACCTTCCCGCTGCTGGAAGGTGTAAAGTCCTCTCACACGAAGGCGGGAAAATTTCACACCGGGACTTGACAAATGCAGAAAATGTGCTATTGTACTAATTACACAATACAATGGTACACAAAAGAAAAACGCAGGAAGTTGAAGAAAAAGCCAGGGCTGTTTCGTAATAATAGAATCAGTCAAAGGAGCGGCCTTCGAGGCAAATTCATAGAAGCGAGGAGAATTCAGCATGAATGAGGAACTGATGCAGGCGGAGACGGCAGAGACGGGCGGGGCGCCCGCGCCCAAGGGTGAGAAGAAGTGGAAAAAGCTGACCCTGTCCAAGGGCAAAAAGGGCCGCCGGATCAAAATTGCCGTAGCGCTGGTGCTGGCGGCGGTGCTGGTGTGGCGCGTGGCGGCCGGCATGGGCCAGGGCGCGCCTGCGGCGTCCATGGATTACACAGCGGTCCAGACAATGCGGCAGGACCTGTCGGTGTCCGTCTCCGGCACGGCCACACTGGAGCCCGCGGATTCCTACCAGGTCACCACTCTGGTCTCCGGCGCCATCCAGGAGTCCCCCTTTGAGGAGGACGACATGGTGCAGCAGGGAGACCTGCTGTATGTGCTGGACAGCGGCGATGCCCAGAACTCCGTGGCCCGGGCCAATATCTCCGTGGCCCAGACGCGGCTGAGCTACACCCAGGCCCAGGAGGCCCTGCACCCCACCGCTTCCATCAGCGGGACCATCAACGAGGTGTTCGTCCACAACGGCGACAGCGTCACCGCCGGAACAGCGCTGGCGAAGATCATCACCAGCTCGGAGCTGACCATCGACTTCCTCTTCCCCTATGTGGAGCCCAGCGAGTTTTACGTGGGGCAGGACGCCACCATCTTTGCCGGGAACTTTGACGGCTCCGTCCACGGCACCGTCGTGTCCGTGTCCAATTCCACCGCCGTCACCACCAACGGCCTGCAGAGCAGCAGCGTGCGGGTGAAGGTGAATAACCCCGGCGTTCTGTCCGATTCCTTCACCGCCTCCGCGGTGATCGGCAGTTACAGCAGCTACGGAAACGCCCCCATCACCTTGGGGACTCCGCCACGGTGTACGCCACCGGCAGCGGCACGGTGACGGGCTTTGAAAAGCTGACGGGCAGCACGGTGAAAAAGGGCGAGACCCTGTGCACCATCGAGTCGGAGGCCAACCGGGCCCAGCTGCAAAACGCCAAGCTGAACCTGGAGTCCGCCCAGCTCTCCGCCGGAAGCGCCGCCGATAATCTGGACGACTACCGCATCACATCCCCCATCTCCGGCACGGTGATCGAGAAAACATTCAAGGCGGGGGACAAGGTGGACGGCGTGTCCTCCGGCACCCTGGCCACCATCTTTGACTTGAGCTATTTGAAGATGGAGATGAGCGTGGATGAGCTGAACATCGGCAAGGTGCAGGCGGGGCAGACTGTGGAGATCACCGCCAGCGCCCTGCCGGGCCAGATCTTCACCGGAACGGTGGATCGGGTCAGCGTCAACGGCACCACCACCAACGGCTTCACCAGCTACCCCGTGACCATCATCCTCCGGGACTATGGCGAGCTGAAGCCCGGCATGAATGTCTCTGCCAATATCCAGGGCGAGACGGCGGAAAATGTCCTCTGCGTGCCGGTGGCCGCTGTGAGCCGGGGCAACACCGTGCAGGTGGCCCTGCCCGGCGCTCTGGGGGAGGACGGCGTCACGGTGGCGGACCCCTCCCAGGCGGAGGAGCGCCCGGTGACGCTGGGCATCAACGACGGCACGTACATTCAGATCACCGACGGCCTGCAAGACGGCGAGACGGTGCTGGTCCCGGCCCAGGCCGCCATGGGGATGGGAGGCTGATCTGATTGGAGCATCTCATCGAATTGAAGGACATCTATAAGATCTACCAGATGGGCACAGAGGAGGTCCACGCCCTGGACGGGGTCAGCATGACCATCGACCAGGGGGAGTTCGTGGCCATCGTGGGTCAGTCCGGCTCCGGCAAGTCCACGGCCATGAACATCATCGGCTGCCTGGATGTGCCCACCTCGGGGAACTACCACCTGGGCGGCGTGGACGTGTCCACCATGGATGACGATCAGCAGGCGGAGATCCGCAACAAGATGCTGGGCTTCATCTTCCAGCAGTACAACCTGATCCCCAAGCTGACGGTACAGGAAAACGTGGAGCTGCCGCTGCTGTACGCCGGGGTAGGCCCCGAGGAGCGGCGGGAGCGGGCGGTCCGCTCCCTGGAACGGGTGGGGCTGGCGGAAAAGCGGAAGAATCTGCCCAGCCAGCTCTCCGGCGGCCAGCAGCAGCGGGTGTCCATCGCCCGGGCGCTGGCGGGGGAGCCGTCGGTGATCCTGGCCGACGAACCCACCGGCGCGCTGGATTCCCGGACCGGCCGGGAGGTGCTGGGCTTTCTGCAAAAGCTCAACGCCGAGGGGGACACCGTGGTCCTCATCACCCATGACAACTCCATCGCCGTCAAGGCCAGGCGGATCATCCGCCTGCAGGACGGCCGCATCATCTACGACGGGGACGCCAAAGACCCCAGGGCTGTGGTCCGGCCCGCGGAGAGCGGGGAAGAGGAGGCGGCGGTATGAATTTCACCCAATCCTTCAAGCTGGCCATCAACTCCCTGCGGACCAGCAAGATGCGGGCTTTTCTGACCATGCTGGGCATCATCATCGGCGTGGGGGCGGTCATCGTCATCATCTCTCTGGGCAACGGTCTCACCGGCATGGTGGAGCAGCAGGTGGAGAAGGTGGGCGTGACCCAGATCTACGCCTACACCTGGGGCCGGGGCGACGGCACCACCAGCAACATCACCCCGGAGGAGATGTACGCCTTTGTGGATGCGCACCCCGAGGCGTTTGACGGCATCAGTCCCTGGGTCAGCGGCGGGCAGGGCGTCCGCAGCGGCAGCGAGGAGTATCAAAAGACCAGTATCTACGGCGTCAGCGAGGCCATGTATCAGCCCCAGACCAACACCACCCTGGATGGCGACCGGCTGGCCAAAGGGCGCTATCTCCAATACGTGGATATCGTCACCCGGAATAACGTCTGTGTCGTGGGCGCCTATGTGGAGCAGGTGATCCTGGGCGGCGACGCCCTGGGCAAGACCCTCTCCATCGGCGGTGTGCCCTACACCGTGGTGGGCGTGCTGGCCCAGAACAGCGATACGCTGGAGGAGGGACGGGGAGACGACCAGGCGTTCATCCCCTATCCCAACGCCATGCGGCTCTCCGGCACCAGCTATGTCTCCCTGTACCAGCTCACTGCCGTCTCCCGGGATATGGTGCAGGAGGCCCAGGCGCTTCTTTTGGGTTTCCTGATGAATTTCTATCAGGACGAGACCGGGGAGCATGTTTATGAATACTATGCCGTGCAGTCCATGCTGGACCAGGTGAACATGATCAATGTCATGATGGGCGTCGCCATGGCGGTGCTGATCGCCATCGCCGCCATCAGCCTGCTGGTGGGCGGCATCGGCATCATGAACATCATGCTGGTGTCCGTCACGGAGCGGACCCGGGAGATCGGCATCCGCAAGTCCCTGGGGGCCAAGCGGCGGGACATCCGCCGCCAGTTCATCATCGAGGCGGGCACCACCTCCGCCATCGGCGGACTGCTGGGCATTGCCTTCGGGTTCCTGCTGTCCACGGGCCTGGGGGCGGTGTTCGGCGGGATGCTGGTGCAGGAGATCACTGGCGGGGACGCCGGGGGCATCACCTTCAACGCCACCCCGGACGTGACGGCGGTGGCGGTGAGCTTCGGCGTCAGTGTGGGCATCGGCATTCTGTTCGGCTATCTCCCCGCCAACAAGGCGGCCAAGCTGAACCCCATCGACGCCCTGCGGTATGAGTGAGCTGCCGGGCAGAAGAAATTGCAGAGAGCACCCGTCCAAGAAATGGACGGGTGCTCTCTGCGCATGATAAAAAATATGGGATCTTTTCAAACTTTTTCCCGCCTTCATTCGTCTATCAAACAGAACGAGACAGAAAGGACCATACATGTGTCACAGATCAGAGAAGCGGATTTGACCAGATTTCTTGTGGAGGAACAGGCGCGGTTTTACCGCCTGGCTTACAGCTGTCTGAAAAACAGGGAAGAGGCTCTGAACGCGGTACAGACCGCCGTCTGCACAGCACTGGAAAAACGGGACAGCCTGCGGGAGCCGGACGCCGTGCGCACCTGGTTCTACCGCATTTTGGTCAACGTGTGTACAGACCAGCTCCGGCAGCGAAAGCGGGTGGCCTTTGTGCCGCCGGAGGCGCTGGATACCGGCAGCTATGAGGACCCGCTGCCGGAGGATGGCTCTCTGGCCCGGCGGGTGGACGCCCTGCCGGCCGAGGTGGGGACGATCATCCGGCTGCGGTTTTATGAGGACTTGTCTCTCAAGGAGATCAGCGCCGTGACAGGCTGTACGCTCAGCACGGTCAAGACCCGGCTGTACACTGGCCTAAAGAAGCTGCGGGTATCATTGGAAGGAGTGGAAATCGAATGAATGAGTTTAACAAGGCAAAGCAGGACTATCTGGACACACCCATCCCGGAGGAACTGGCGTCCCATGTGGAAGCGGGCATTTGGCAGGGCCGGGAAAATTACCGGAAAAACCGGAGAAGCCGGTATTTCCGGCGGAGTCTGGGAGGCGTGGCCGCCTGCTTTGTGGTGCTGGTGGGGACGCTGAACCTCTCGCCCACCGTGGCGGCCGCGGCGGCGGAGGTACCGGTGCTGGGCGGATTGTTCCAGGTGCTGACAGTCCGCAGCTTCACCGACACGAACGCAGACCGGACATTGGAAGTGGAGCAGCCCGCCATACAGGGGGATGGAGAGTTTACCCAAAGGGTTAATGAGGAGATTCAGCGGCGAGTGGACCAGAAAATCACCGAGGGCAATCAGCTGGTAGAGGAGTACAAGGAGGCTTTCCTGTCTACCGGAGGCACCCAGGAGGAATGGGAGGCCCATGGCATGGGAGTCTCCGTCACCTATGAGATCAAGTCCCAGCGGGAGGGCGTCGTGTCCTTTCTGGTGGAGTTCAACGTCTCCTTTACCAATGCGTACTGGGAGCGGGCCTACTATAATCTGGACCTGACGGAGGAAAAGGAACTGACCCTGGCGGATGTCTTGGGGGAGGACTGGGTAAGCGTGTGCAACGAGAGCATCCGAACCCAAATGGCCGCGGCGGAGGATCCCACGGTATACTTCGACGAGTCCATGGGCGGCTTTTCCAGCGTGGATGAGACCACGCTATTCTATTTGAATGGATCAGGAGATCCCGTAGTGGTGTTCGAGCCCTATGCGGTGGCCCCCGGCGTACTGGGGTATGTGGAGTTCATTATCGCGTCATAAGAGGATCCGGCTGGCGGATGCCAGCCGGATTTTCGTTGCAAGAAGGGAAAAACAGGTGTATGATAGAAGCAAACGAAAACAGGAGGGACCTGCCATGAAAATCGTAAACAGTGTCGCGGACCTGATTGGGCATACCCCGCTGATGGAACTGAAGCGCTATGAGGAAGCCGAAGGAGTGCCCGCCGTGCTCCTGGCGAAGCTGGAGTGCATGAATCCAGCGGGCAGCGCCAAGGACCGGGTGGCGGCCCATATGATCGCCAAGGCGGAGCAGGAGGGCCGTCTGGCCCCCGGCGGCACCATCATTGAACCCACCTCCGGCAACACCGGCATCGGTCTTGCCGCCGTGGGTGCCGCAAAGGGCTATCATGTCATCCTCACCATGCCGGACACCATGAGTGTGGAGCGGCGGAGTCTCATCGCCGCCTACGGCGCGGGGATCGTGCTGACACCGGGAAAAGAGGGCATGGCGGGGGCGGTCGCCAAGGCGGAGGAGCTGCAGCGGACCATCCCCGGCAGCATCATCGCCGGACAGTTTGAGAACCCCGCCAATCCCGAGGCCCACGTCCTGACCACCGGGCCGGAGATCTGGGAGGACACCGAGGGGAAGGTGGACATCTTCGTGGCGGGCATCGGTACAGGCGGAACCATCAGCGGAACCGGACGGTATCTGAAAGTGCGGAATCCCGCTGTGCGGGTGGTGGGCGTGGAGCCGGCCTCCTCGCCCCTGCTGACCCAGGGCCACGCCGGTCCCCACGGCCTCCAGGGCATCGGCGCCAATTTCGTGCCGGAGAACCTGGACCGGGCCGTGGTGGATGAGATCATCCCCGTGACGGATCAGGACGCCTATGCCGCAGGCCGGGAACTGGCTCAGCGGGAGGGCATCCTGGTGGGCATCACCTCTGGCGCGGCGGTCTGGGCGGCGGCGGAGCTGGCGAAGCGGCCGGAAAACCGGGGCAAGGTGATCGTGGCACTTCTGCCGGACAGCGGCGAGCGGTATCTCTCCACCCCCATGTTCCAGGTGGATAGTCCATGAACTTGAAAAATCGCATGGGATTTTTCAAGCGGGCGATGCCCGCTGTGCGTAAAGCGCACAGTGATGGACTATGAAATGCAAATCAAGGCCGCGGACCGCGGCCTGTCACAGCGCACATGCGCTGTGACACTTGAAAAGTGAATTGATCACGTTTCAAGTGATTTGATTATAAAAGAAAAAGGCGAGGAACGTTTCGTTCCTCGCCTTTTTGCCGGTCAAAAGAGAAGATCAGATCAGACCCTGGGCCAGCATGGCATTGACCACCTTATTGAAGGCGGCGATGTTGGCGCCCACCACCAGGTCGCCGGGAACGCCGCACTCCACGGAGGCGTCATAGGCGTTGTGGAAGATGTTCACCATGATCTCCTTCAGCTTGGCGTCCACTTCCTCGAAGGTCCAGGAGTAGCGCATGCTGTTCTGGCTCATCTCCAGGGCGCTGACGGCAACGCCGCCGGCGTTGGCGGCCTTGGAGGGGGCGAACAGCAGTCCGGCGTTCTGGAAGGTCTTCATGGCCTCGGGCAGGCAGGGCATGTTGGCACCCTCCACCACGGCCATAGCGCCGTTCTTCACGATGGTCTGGGCGATCTCGCCGGTGATCTCGTTCTGGGTGGCGCAGGGCATGGCGATGTCGCAGGGAATGTTCCAGATGCCGCGGAAGCCCTCGGTGTAGGTGCTGCCGGGGACCTCGTCGGCGTACGCCTTGATCCGGGCGCGGCGGTTCAGCTTAATGTCCTTCAGAACCTCCAGATTGATGCCGTTGGGATCGTGGATATAGCCGTTGGAGTCGCTCATGGCAACCACCTTGGCCCCCAGCTCGGTGGCCTTCTGGCAGGCGAAAATGGCCACGTTGCCGGAGCCGGAGACGATGACGGTCTTGCCCGCATAGCTGTCGTTCTTCATGCAGCGCAGCATCTCCTGGCCCAGATAGCACACGCCGAAGCCGGTGGCCTCGGTACGGGCCAGAGAGCCGCCGAAGGTCAGGCCCTTGCCGGTGAGAACGCCGGCGTCATAGCTGTTGCAGATGCGGCGGTACTGGCCGAAGAGATAGCCGATCTCGCGGCCACCCACGCCGATATCACCGGCGGGCACGTCCACAAACTGACCGATGTGGCGGTACAGCTCGGTCATGAAGCTCTGGCAGAAGCGCATGACCTCGGCCTCGCTCTTGCCCTTGGGGTCGAAATCGCTGCCGCCCTTGGCGCCGCCGATGGGCAGGCTGGTCAGGCTGTTCTTGAAGATCTGCTCAAAGCCCAGGAACTTCATGACGGACAGGTTCACCGTGGGATGGAACCGCAGGCCGCCCTTGTAGGGACCGATGGCGGAGTTGAACTGGACGCGGAAGCCGCGGTTCAGATGGGGCTTTCCGGCATCGTCCACCCAGGGGACCCGGAAGGTGATCACCCGTTCGGGCTCCACAAACCGCTCGATGATGGCGTTCTCCTCGTACTCCGGATGCTTGTCAATGATCATGTCCAGGCTTTCCAGAACCTCCAGCACAGACTGGTGGAATTCCTTCTGGTCCGGATCGCGGGCGACCATCTGGTCATAGACCCGCTGCAGGTATTCGCTCTTCAACATATGCAACAACCTCTTTCTTTGCACCTTTAAAGTGCCAAATATACAAATGTAGAATACCGGAAAACACAACTTTTAGACAATATAGAAAATTCCTAAAATCTGAAACGCCAGAGCAAACGGTTTCTTGCGGTTTTTACAAAAAAAAGATTCCGCTGTTCAGGGACGGACAGCGGAATGCTTTTTTGTCTGTGAATGAGAGAGGTCAAGCGGGGTCCATGGCGTCGCGGAGCTTGTCGGTGACGACACCCTCAAAGATACGGGTGGCATGGCCGTGCAGCGTCTCCAACCCGGCGGCGGACAGGGTGCAGGGCACATTGCCGCCCATGGACAGGTCCATGTCCAGGATATATTTCACCTCAGGGTCCTGGGGCGCGTCGGCCTTGGCGGTCTTGATCCGGCCCAGACCGGCGTGGATCTTGGCCTGACTGCTGGAGTCCAAATGGAACAGCAGGTCGCAGGCGCAGTTGAGGAAGTTGCCCTCGAGCACATCCGGCTCACAGAGCGGGCCGATATAGGCGGGGGCGATCAGGTCCGCCCACTTTTCGTCCTCAATGCCGAGCCGCCGGCGGGAGAAGATGTTGACATAGCGCAGGCCCACCCGCTGGAAATAGGCGGGCTTGTACAGCTTGATGAAGGCCGCCAGGGGCTTGTCCAGCTGGCGGGCGAATTCCTCCCAGCTGGAGTAGCGCAGGGTGGACAGGGCGATGAAGTCCTTGGTCAGGTTCAGCTTCCACTGCCCGTCGGCGGAGAGGAAGTTGTAGTTGGTGACAGGGGGCTGCTGCTCCACTTTGGGATTGGGGCCGCCCAGACCGGTGACCTTGGGGGCGGAGACATCCTGCCGCCGGACGTACTGGGGGAATTCCTCCCGGATGGCCTCCTGAAAATCAGCGGGCTCCACATTGTTGATGGAGAGAATGGTGGGGAACCGCAGCTGGCAGATGACCTCATGGGCCGGGGCGTTGTTGTAATGGGTCCTGGGATGGCCGGAAAACAGCATATCAAATGCTCCTTTTCTTTGATGATGCTCCCATTGTAGTCCTCAAAGGCCCAAAAGTCAATTACAGGTAGAAGCGGTGGCACCCGATGGTTTGGTAATAGGTCCGGTTGGCGTTGATCCAGGCGCCCTGGGAGAGGGCGGGGGCGTAAAAGTACAGGGCCTTTCCGATGACCTGGCGGCCGTCCAGCACCTGCTTGGCCGCCTCCACAGACTGGGCCGTGGGGGTGCGGTACACGGTGCCGTTTTCCACCGGCTCAAACTGCACGGCGTCCTTGCGGTCGAAGATAACGCCGGGAATGGTGTTGGGGAACTCCCGGCTGGCCACCCGGTTCAGCACCACATTGCCCACGGCAATCTGGCCCCGCAGAGGCTCGCCGCCGCTCTCGGCGCTGATGATGCGGGATAACCAGTACAGGTCCATGGCGTCATAGTCGGCATTCGCTGAAGTCACCGCCGCACCCTGGAGGTAGGGGTCCCACTCCGCTGTGCCGCCCAGAGCCTCCGTCACCAGCCGCAGGGGGACATAGGTCCGCCCGCCGGTGACGGTCACCTGGGCGGCATACTCTCTGCCGTCCACGGTGACGGTATTTTCCGCCGGGTCCGCCGTCAGCCGGGTGGAGCCGGACACCGCCACCGCCTCCTGGGCCTGGCTGTCCCAGGAGACCTGCCAGCCGCCGAAGGCGTCCAGCAGGTTCCGCAGAGGAACATAAGTGACGCCCTGCTCCAAATAGGAGGTGCCGGAGAGCGTCTCGCCGTCCACCTGGACGGGCACGGTCCTGGAGGCCCGGGCGGGCACGGCCAGGGCAGCCGCAGTCAGCAGGCCGCACAAAAACCGCCTGCCGGCAAGACTGGCCCGCCGCCAAAGGCGGGACTGGCGGTATGTATCCCTGGAAGCGCCTTGGGGATGTTTACATCGTGGATTCATGCTGTTTCTTCCTTTCTGTGGTGTTTTCCGCAATCTATGGTACAGGAGAACCGCTGTTGGAAGCAACCCTCAAAACCTGCCAGGACAGGGAAAAGCTTCCAGGCCGCGGAAGATCCTGTTGACAATATCGAAACACGATATTATACTGAGGACAGATAATATCGTGTTTCGATATCGGAGGAGAGGCACATGGCGAAGGAACCCCTGAATGTCCTGACGGAGAGCATGTTTTACGTCCTGCTGTCCCTGCTGCGGCAGGAGCGGTGCGGCACGGAGATCGTGCGGTTTGTGGACGATACCACGGCGGGCCGGGTCCCCCTGGGACCGGGGACGCTGTACACCATATTGGCAAAATTTGAGGAGGAGGGCCTGATCCGGGAGACGGCGGTGGAGGGACGGAAACGGACCTACGCCATCACGGACCGGGGTCTGGGCCTGTTCCGGCAGGAGCTGAGCCGACTGAAGCTGTGTGTGGATGATGGAGACCGGGAGGAGAGACTGCTATGAGAGAGAAGAAAAGGGCCCTGATGCCGGAGAACCACTGGAACAGCGGCGTCATGGAATCCTGGCTGGAGGACATGGCGGCCCAGGGCTGGATGGTGGAGGAGTGCGGCAGCCGCATTGCCCGCTTCCGCCGGGAGGAGCCCGCCAAGGTCCGCTTCCGCCTGGAGCCTTTTCCAAAGGCGGAGACCTATGAGGCCCGGCAGGAGCGGGAGGCGGTCTACCGGCAGCTGGGCTGGGAGACGGCGGCCTTCCTGTGGAATTACCAGGTCTATGTCTGCCGGGACCCCGCCGCGCCGGAGCTGGAGACAGACCCGGTGGCCGCCGGATGGGCCTGGGACCGGATGCTGCGGAAGGAGCGGCGGAGCCTGCTGCTGGCATGGCTGTTTTTGGCTGGATGTGTGGCCCTTGCCGCCTATCGGATCTTAAGCTCCGACAGGCCGGTGATGAACTTCCTCCTGAAGGCCAATACCGGTATGTTCCTGGGGGCGCTTCTGGTGCCCTGGCTGGTGTGGGACACCGTCAGGACCCTGCGAAAGCTCCGATATCTGCGCCGCCAGCTGGCGGCAGGCCTGCCCCGGTCTCACACCGGGGACTGGCGGCGGTGCCGCCGGGGGACGGTCCTGGGTCTGGCGCTTTTCCTGCTGATGGAGAGCATCTTTTTGAGCTACCCCTTCACCCGGATCGGCGCCAGCTGGGGGGCGGACCTGGACGAGCTGACAAAGCCCATCCCCTGCCTGCTGGGGGAGCAGCTGGACCCCGGCCTGACGGCGGCGGACCGGGAGTCCGGCGTCTGCCTGATGAACCCCACCTTCCTGGTCCCCGGTCACTACGACGTATGGGACTCGTTCACCGGGGAGCGGAGCGTCATCAACCAGTGTGACATCCTCCGCATTCCCGCCCTGGCGGAACCGCTGTACGAGGAATGGCTGGACCATTTCGACGGCCTGACCTTCACGGAGCTGGACCGCCCCGGCTTTGACCGGCTGGCCCTGGCCCGCGACGGGGAGAACGCCCATATGCTGGCCTGGCAGGGCCGGGTGGTGCTGAGCGTGGGGACCTATGGCGTGGACGGCCTGGAGGACCACATCGACGACTATGCCGCCGTCCTGGCGGAGTTTCAGTAGGGAGGAGGGAAGATATGGGCGATTTTGCAGAGATCACCACCTG
Source organism: uncultured Dysosmobacter sp. (assembly GCF_947631635.1). Classification (GTDB taxonomy): domain Bacteria; phylum Bacillota; class Clostridia; order Oscillospirales; family Oscillospiraceae; genus Oscillibacter. Next base: position 16,106 of record NZ_CANRMB010000015.1, on the reverse strand, counting down.
TAAGGAGGTCTGGCCCGCCAACAGCTATGACGTGGCCGCCAATGAGACCTGGTTGGAGGACATGGCCCGGCAGGGCTGGTTCCTCACAGGCTCCACCGGCTGGAGCGCCTGCTTTGAAAAGGGGGAGCCCAAGGACTGCCGCTATCGCATGGAGCCTATGCCCCGCAAGGAGAAGAAGCCGGACCCGGAGCGGATCGAGACCTACGCCGCCCTGGGCTGGGACTATGTGACGATCCGCGGCGACAGCTTCCACATCTGGCGGTGCGACGACCCCGCTGCCCCGGAGCTGGACACGGACCCGGTGGTCCAGGCGGAGGGCTGGCGCTATATCCGGCGGCGGATGGGCCGCAGCTTTTTGGGGTCGCTGGTGCTTCTGGCGGTGCTTGCGGGCCTTCTGCTATGGGGCAACTCCGTGGACCGCACGCCGCTGCTGGATGCGATCACCCTGCGGGCGCCGGGAGAAGGGCTCCTCTATCTCCTGCTATTTCTGAGTTCGGCGGTTTTGGAGGTCCTGGAATGGCGGACCATGCGCCGCCTGTTCCGCCGCCTGCGGACCGGCATCCCCCTGGAGCGGCCCGCGCCCTACCGGGCCCAGCGGTGGATGGGGCGGATCATCTTTGCGATGATGGTCTGCCTGATTGTGATCTGGACGTTCGGCAGATTTTTCAGCTGGGACGAGGGCCGGGACATCTATAAGCACAGTGATACCGTCAGGTCCGACGTGGTCTATGTGGACCTGCGGGAGCTGGAGGGGGCGGAGGACACGGAGTTCTGGGGCTGCCGCACCAAAATCCACGAGCTGTGTCCCCGGATGTATGAGACCCGTCACCTGTCCCTTGGGCCGTGGCGGGGCACCTCCCGGGATGTGGAGGCCGGGGTGGAGACCACCTATTACCGGATGCTGACCCAGGGCCTGGCCCGGCAGCTGGCAAAGGAGCTGGTCCAGACCCGGCCCGGCTCCCTGGGGATCTCCCCGCACGGGGCCATGGAGCCGGTGCCGTCTGAGGCACTGGATGGATTCTGGTGGGTCCGGGCGGATACCGAGACCCAGTATGTTGTGGCCCGTCTGGGACGGGAGGTGCTGTTTTTGGAGTACGACGGCTCCACGGACCTGCGGACGGCAGACGGCTATCTGGCGTCCCTGCTGGAAAAATAAATCCACCGTCTCCCTCATAGATTGGAGAGAGGGGGAGAGACCATGGACGCCTTTGAGCAGAGCGCCGGAATTTACGCCCTGGCGGTGACGCTGGCAAGGAGCATGACCACCGAGGAACTGACCCGCACCGCCCTGCTGCTGACCCAGCTGGGCACCACCATGGCGACCCTGGCGGGCCTTCAGAATCTGGACCGGAGCAGCAGCGCCCAGGAGCTGGCGGACCTGTCCGGCCTGCGGTAAAAAAACAGAAAAACCGGCCACTCCACGGGGCGTTTGTTGCGTGGGGAGGCCGGTTTTGCTATACTGGCTTCAGGTGATGCAGATGGATAAAACAAAAACAGGCGAATTGATCGCCGCCGCCCGGAAGGAAAAAAGTCTGACCCAAAAGGACCTGGCCCAGCGGCTCCACGTCTCGGACCGGGCCGTGAGCAAATGGGAACGGGGCGCGGGCTTTCCCGACGTGAGCCTGCTGGAGCCTCTGGCGGACGCACTGGGCCTGACGGTTTTGGACCTGCTGCGAGGCGAGGAACAGGAGGCAGCGGAGCCGGAATTGACGGTGCGCCGGGCTGTCGCCCTGCTGGCCCGGCAGACCCGGGAGAGGACCCGGCGGCGATGGGGACAGATCCTTGGGTCTTTGGCGGCGCTGGCGTTGGCTGGCTTTGTGTTATTCGGCATCCTAGACCGCGCCGGGGCATTTCTGCGCCCGGTCTCCCTGACGGTGACGGCTGTCGTATACACCCCAGAGGGAGACCCGGCGGGGGAGACAGATGTTATCATCGACGGCACCCGGAAGATCCTGGGGGACCGGTCCTTCGTTGGCCGCTTTGCTATTAGCTGTGCGGAGGCCACCTGCCGGGAGAGGGTGGAGGCATGCATCCGTTGGGACGCCATGAAAACCGAGGGCTGGCAGGACATCCAGTATTACCGGCCGGGGGAATTCTGCTCCCTGGGGGTGGAGCGGATGCTCTACATCACGGAGAGCATGCAGTCCTTCGGATTGAAGCTGGAGGACGGCACCATCGTTGCCACCGATGCGGCCTATGTGCCGCTGCTGCTGTCGGGCTATTATTACTCCATCCGGCCGGTGTTCTCAAACCAATTTTGAAAGAGGGCGTATCCCATGGATGCGCCGCCTCTTTTGTTTTTCGTATGAGTCATGACAGCTTTTCAGCCTGCCTCTTGGCAATGGCGTCCAGAAATTGCGCACTGTCCACGCTGCACGGAAGCATAATTGCAAAAAAACGGCCCATTCCACGAAGCGTTTGTTGCGGGCGGGGGGCGGCTTGGGTATACTGATTTCAGGTGATGCGTATGGACAAGACGAAAACGGGCGAATTGATCGCCGCTGCCCGGAAGGAAAAGAATCTGACCCAAAAGGACCTGGCCCAGCGGCTCCACGTCTCGGACCGGGCCGTCTCGAAATGGGAGCGTGGCGCGGGGTTCCCCGATGTCTCCCTATTGGAGCCGTTGGCGGCGGCCCTGGACCTGAACGTTCTGGACCTGCTGCGGGGAGAGCGGACAGTGTGCGCGGAGCCGGAGACAGCGGTAAAGGAGACACTGGCGGCGGTCCGGGAGGTCCGCCGCCAACGGCGGCAGGAGACCTGGCTGGAGGCGGCAAAGACGCTGCCGATGCTGCTGTTGCTCTGGTGTGTACTGGGCATTTTTGGGATGCTGCGGCTTCCGGTGGACCGGACGGTGACTGCCGGAGTCTATGAGAACGGGGTGATGACCGCATTGACGGAAGTCCGGGTCAAGGGCTGGTATGTGCAGGGCGTTCTGCCCTGGGACGCGGAATACCAGGGGCGGTTCTGGGTGCCTTTGGACGAGACCGCCGGCCGGGTGCGCTTCCGGATCCCCATTTCGCCCGGAGAGGAGACCCACGCCGCACACATGAGCTGGTCGGGGAATATCAGGGAGGATGGGCCCTTTCTTGGCAACAACTTCTGTCTGACCCGTTCCATGAGGGAGTTTGCACTCTGCCTGACGGACGGCACGGTGGTGGCGACCTCCTGGGAGCAGTACATCGCGTTTACAGACCTGTACGGCGGCGTTCCGTTGGATGTCCTAACATAGCGGAACGTAGAAAAAGCGCCCGTATCCATTGGATACGGGCGCTTATATTGCATATTTATGCCAATTTATTTGCCAATTTTTCGGCAATGGCATCCAAAAATTCCTCGCTGTTGACGGCGGTGGCCTGGAAGCCCGGCTCCACCAGGCCCACCAGGTCCTTCGTCATGACGCCGCTCTCCAGCGTTTCCAGAGACGCTGCCTCCATGGCCTGGCCGAACTTCACCAGCTCCGGCAGGCCGTCCAGCGCGCCCCGGCGCTTGAAAGCGCCGCTCCAGGCAAAGATGGTGGCGATGGGGTTGGTGGAGGTCTTTTCGCCTTTCAAATAGCGGTAATAGTGGCGGGTGACGGTGCCGTGGCTGGCCTCGAACTCCATGGTGCCGTCAGGGGATACCAGCACGGAGGTCATCATGGCGAGACTGCCGAAGGCCGTGGCCACCATGTCGCTCATCACGTCGCCGTCGTAGTTTTTCAGCGCCCAGATGAACCCGCCCTTGGAGCGGATGACGCGGGCCACCGCGTCGTCGATGAGGGTGTAGAAATAGGTCAGGCCCAGCTTCTCAAACTCCGCCTGATAGCAGGTCTCATACTCCTCCTCGAAGATCCGCTTGAACTCCCCGTCGTAGACCTTGGAGATAGTGTCCTTGGCGGAGAACCACAGATCCTGTTTGGTGTCGAGGGCATATTGGAAGCAGGACTTGGCAAAGGCCCGGATGCTCTCCTCCGTGTTGTGCTGGCCCTGCCACACGGCGGGGCCCTTCACCGTCTGCACCGTCAGCGTCTTTTCCGCGCCGCTTTCGCCCTTGAAGGTCAGGGTGGCGGTGCCGGGTTCCTCGGTGGTCATGTCCACCGCCTTGTACATGTCGCCATAGGCATGGCGGGCAATGGTGATGGGGGCCTCCCAGTTTTTCACCACAGGCTTGATGAAGGGCAGGACGATGGGCGCCCGGAAGGCAGTGCCGTCCAGGATGGCCCGGATGGTGCCGTTGGGAGACTTCCACATCTCCGTCAGCTCCGGGTATTCCTCCATCCGCTGGCGGTTGGGGGTGATGGTGGCACACTTGACGGCCACGCCCAGCCGCTTGGTGGCGTTGGCGGCGTCGATGGTCACCTGGTCACGGGTCTCGTTGCGGTGCAGGAGCCCCAGGTCGTAATATTCGGTTTTCAGGTCCACAAACGGCAGGATCAGTTTCTCCTTGATCATGGACCACAGAACGCGGGTCATCTCGTCGCCGTCCATCTCCACCAACGGCGTGGTCATGCGAATCTTATCCATAAACCCTCCCAGTAATAATCAAATAACTTGAAAAGTGATAAGTTCACTTTTCAAGTGTCACAGCGCATGTGCGCTGTGACAGGCCGCGGACCGCGGCCTTGATTTGCATTCCATAGTCAATCGCTGTGCGCTTTACGCACAGCGGGCATCGCCCGCTTGAAAAATCCCATACGATTTTTCAAGTGAATTGACTATATAAGTTTCGCCGGCCTTTTCAAAGGCCGTGGGGTGCAGGGGCAAGGCCCCTGCGTGATAAGGGCAAAGCCCGCAATCTTCAAAAGTAAGTATGATCTATTTGCTTACCAATACTTCGGCGCTGGGCTCTGCCCAGACCCGCCACCTTTGAAAAGGTGGACGAAACTTTTAGTTTGCGCGCTTTGCGTAGTAGTTCATCAGGCAGCCGTCCAGAATGATCTGCTTTTCATCCTCTGTCAGACCCCTGACATGGAGCAGGATGTCCTCCACGCTGCCGTCGGCTTTGACGATCTTGGCCGGGATGTCCTCCATGCCGCTTTCAACGGCCCTCCGGATGCCGGGGACAAACACACAGTCGCCGGGTTCATAGGTAAAGGGCGTCTCCCGGTCAATGGTGAAGGGCAGAATGCCCCAGTTGATGCAGTTGGAGCGGTAGCGCTTGGTGGCGAACTCATAGCAGATGTTGGCAAAGCCGCCCAGCACCTTTTGGCAGGAGGCCGCCTGCTCCCGGGCGGAGCCGTCGCCGGGCTTGTTGGCGAAGACACAGGAGCCGAACTGGGTGCTGTTCATCAGTGTATCTGCGTCGCCCACCTTGTTCAAAACATCCCGCAATTTTTCCGGGGACTGCCCCGCCAGCCGCTGGGCCTCGACCTCTGCCGCAGCCTTGGCCCGGCCCACATAGGCGGGTTCCCGGCGGGAGAGGGTGAACTCCGCCAGCCGCAGGGGGTTGGAGCGGTAGGAGGAGGTCTCGCCGGAGGGGATCAGCTCGTCGGTGGTGGTGACAGGGTCGTGAAGCACCGACGCCAGCTCCACCAGCAGGTTTTCCGCAAGGGGCTGCATCTTCGGCCAGTCGGTGATGTTGGGCCCCATGATCAGCTCCTCCTGGGGCCGGGGATGGCCGAAGCCGTTGTAGACCCGCCGGTCGTAAATGCTCCTGTCGAAGTGATAGGGACACCGGGCGGTCTCATAGCCCAGCTCATCGGCGGGGGTGATCTTGCCTCCATTTGCGGCGGTGGCGGCGATGGACCGGGCGTCCATCAGGCACACCCCGGCGAACTGGCCCTCGGCGGGCTTGCTGCCCTCCCGGTTGGGGAAATTCCGGGTGGTGTGCCGCAGGGAGAGACCGTTGTGGGCGGGCACATCTCCCGCACCGAAGCAGGGGCCGCAGAAGCTGGGCTTGATGACGGCGCCGCTCTCCAGCAGGGCGGCCGTGGCCCCGGTCCTGGTCAGCTCCAGGCTGACGGGCACGCTGGTGGGATATACGTCCAAGGTAAAGTATCCGTTGCCGCAGCTGCCGCCCTTCAAAATGTCCGCCGCCTCGCCGATGTTGTCGAACAGGCCGCCGGCGCACCCGGCGATGACGCCCTGGTCCGCCCATACGCCGCCGTCGTGGATCTTATCGGTCAGCTTGACCTTAGCCTTGGGATACCGGGCCTGGGCGTCGGCCTCCACTTTGGACAGGATGTCTTCCGCGTTCTCCAAAAACTCGCGGATGGTCCAGGCGTTGGAGGGGTGGAAGGGCAGGGCAATCATGGGCTCGACCTGGGAGAGGTCGATCTCGATGTACTTGTCATACCAGGCGTGCTGGCCGGGATGCAGCTCCCTGTAGTCCTCCGGCCGCTGGTGGGCCTTGTAGAAGCCCTCCGTCACGCCATCCGTCTCCCAGATGGAGGAGAGGCAGGTGGTCTCGGTGGTCATCACGTCGATGCCGTTGCGGTAGTCGATGGGCAGGCCCCCAATGCCGGGACCGGCGAATTCCAGCACGCAGTTGTTCACAAAGCCGGAGGCGAAGGTGGCCTTCACCAGGGCGATGGCTACGTCGTGGGGTCCCACGCCCTGGCGGGGCGTGCCGGTGAGGTATACCAGCACCACCTTGGGATAGCTGATGTCCCAGGTGTTTTTCAGCAGCTGCTTGGCAAGCTCCGGGCCGCCTTCGCCCACGGCCATGGTGCCCAGGGCGCCGTACCGGGTGTGGGAGTCGGAGCCCAGGATCATGGCGCCGCCTTTCGCCATCTGCTCCCGGCCATAGGAGTGAATGACGCTCTGGTTGGCGGGGACGTAGATGCCGCCGTATTTCCTGGCGGCGGAGAGGCCGAATACATGGTCGTCCTCGTTGATGGTGCCGCCCACGGCGCACAGGCTGTTGTGGCAGTTGGTGAGGGCGTAGGGGATGGGGAACTCCTTCATGCCGGAGGCCCGGGCCTGCTGGATGATGCCCACATAGGTGATGTCGTGGGACAGCATGGCGTCAAAGCGGATCTTCAGGTGTTCCGGATCGCCGGAGACGCTGTGGCTTTGGAGAATGTTCCAGGCCATGGTCCGCCTGCGGCCCTCTGACCGAGAGATCGGAGCCTGGGCGCAGGGAACGCCGTCCGTCAGGAATACACCGGTGTCATGTAGCGTGATCATAGCTGGTCCTCCTGTGGTAACCGGCCGGAGCCGGATTTTTCCTGCCAAACAATATAGCACAAATTCAAACGGTTGCAAAGAGATTTTGCAGGAAAAACAGAGGCAACTTGCAAATTTGGGGAAATGTCCAAGAATGAAACGGCAGAAACAGCGGGATTTTGCAAATCCGCTGTCATTGTCTTGTACTCAACGCTCCGTTGCTTGAAAATTGTCCGCCAGTGAGGTATGCTGGGACAGAGGTGAGTGATATGGACAGCAGACAGATGGGGGCGCTGCTCCTGAAACTGCGCAGGGAACGGGGAATGACCCAGAGCCAGACGGCAAAGCAGCTGCATGTCAGCCCCCAGGCCGTCAGCAAGTGGGAGCGGGGACAGGGCTGCCCGGACGTCAGTCTGCTGCCGCTTCTCGCCGAACTCTTTGGCGTCAGTGTGGAACGGCTCCTGGCAGGAGACCTGGCGCCGGAGGACACGAATGGAGGAAATATGAAACGACTGAAATTCTATGTATGCCCGGACTGCGGCAACGTCCTGACCGCCACCGGCGGCGGAGAGCTGCACTGCTGCGGCCGGAAGCTGGAGCCGCTGGCTGTCCGGCCCGCGGACGGGGACCACATGGTAAATGTGACGGAGGTGGAGACGGACTGGTATGTCACCTTTGACCACCCCATGGAAAAGGATCACTTTCTCCGCTTTGCCGCCTATGTGACCATGGACCGCTGCCTGCTGGTGCGGCTGTACCCGGAACAGGGCGGGGAGTTCCGCATCCCCCAGCTGCGGGGCGGCGGAAAGCTATATCTCTGCTGTTCCCGGGACGGACTGTTTGAGGGAAAGATATAAGAAAAGGCCGCCGGAAATTTCCGGCGGCTCTGCGCGTTTCAGGGAGGGCTTACCGCAGCAGGGGCATACTGCCGGTCAGCTTATTGATCTGCTTTTTGTCGCCGCAGATGGCAAGACCCAGATACCGGAGGTCTGCCTCCGGCACAGCTTCCAGTTTGCCGGTGAATTCCTCATAGGCCTTGCAGCTCTGGGCCAGGTCGGAAAAATCCACCACCGTCAATCCGGCGTAGTCCGGCCCATAGAGGGTCTCCCGCAGAGCCCTGATCGTCTCCGCGCCGCCCCGCAGGATGGGGACGGGAAAGGCGATGATGCCCAGGTGCGGTCTGCCGCTGCCATCCCATACGTCGGCACCCACGGCCTCCGGCACCTGCTTGCCCAGGGTGATGCCCAGAATGGCCGCGGCGTTGGCGGCGATGCCCAGCGGCAGGCTCTCGTCGATCACCATGACGCATTTTTCATGTTGATAGTCCATGCTGTTCTCCTTTTCCCCTGCCCTGTAGGATGTCCCGGTACAGACCGGGCGGCAGGCCGATAAAGCTGGTAAAGTGATTGGTGAAGTGGCTTTGGTCGGAGAAGCCCGTGCGCATAGCGGCCTCCAGGGGCGGCACACCCTGTTCCAGAAGCGCTTTCGCCGCGCTGACGCGGACGGTCTCCAAATAGCGGTAGGGGGTGATCCCCCTGGCCTGGGTAAAGCTCCGCAAAAGGGTGGATTTGCTCAAGCCGACGCGGCGGCAGAGCTGGTCCAGAGTGATCCGCTCCATGAAATGCCGGTCCATATAGGCGCAGGCATGCTCCACTTCCGTCCGGCACTCCGGGAGCGCGGCGGGCTGGAACTGCGCATACCGCTCCGTCAGGTTTGCCATCAGCAGGAAAAGAGACTCCTCTTTGGCAAAGCGGCTGGCGCCGTTCAAAAGCAGCTCGTGAAAGGCCCGGAACTGGCAGGCGATCTCCTGGTCGCCGATGACGGCGGCGGAAAAGACCGGGAGCGTCCGGCTGCCCGTCAGCTCCATGGAGAGGTCCAGCATGGTCTCGATGGGGATGTTGACGCTGCGGTAATCCAGCGGCTCATCGCCGCACTGGGTGCAGGCGTGGCTGTCCCCCGGGTTGAGCAGAAGCAGCTCGCCGGGATGGAGCGTGGCCTCCTGCCGCTTACAGGAGAGGCACCGGGTGCCCCGCTCCGCCAGACCCAGCACATAGTGGGCGTGGAAGTGTAGGGGGAAGGGCTGGGAAAGCCCCTGAAAATGGTAGGCCTCGATGTGCAGGTCGTGGTCCGCGGCCACGGTTTTATCAGGATGTTCCATGGGAAAGACCTCCTTGCTGGACGCTATGATATCATCAAATCACTTGAAACGTGATACATTCACTTTTCAAGTGTCACAGCGCATGTGCGCTGTGACAGGCCGCGACCGCGGCCTTGATTGGAATTTCATCGGCAATCACTGTGCGTTTTACGCACAGCGGGCATCGCCCGCTTGAAAAATCCCATGGGATTTTTCAAGTGAATTGACTATACCACAGCCAGGGCGCAAAAGGCTTGTAAAATATCGTCAAAGCGGCGAAAAAGCGGCAGCCACACAGCTGCCGCTTTTCTATCAGGACTTTTTCCGGTGGGACATGATGCCGATCAGGGCCAGGACGGCGATACAGACGCCGGTCTTCCACATCATGGTGGGCAGTCCCTGAATCAGGATGACCAGGATCAGGACCGGCAGAACAACGCTGAGGTATGCCTGCATCAGGACCTTGGGCGTGCCCCGACTAGGCAGCTTCAGGCCCTTGCCGGTGTTGGCCTCGGCCAGGTAGCTGTCGTATTTCCAGCCCATGGGCATCACGCAGAACAGCAGGTATATCAGGGAGCCGATAGGCAGCAGCAGATTGGACACCAGAAAATCCTCGCTGTCCAGCACGTCCTTGCCCAGCAGGGGGTGGAAGCCGGACCAGAGGTTGTATCCCAGCACGCAGGGCAGACTGGCGATGAGGATGAACACCAGGTTGACGGCGGCGGCCTTCTTCCGGGACCAGCCGAAGTTGTCGATGCAGGAGGCCAGCAGATTCTCAAACACAGCGATGACCGTGGAGAAGCTGGCAAAGGTCATGAACAGGAAGAACAGCGTGCCCCACAGCCGTCCGCCGGCCATGTTGACAAAGACCTTCGGCAGGGTGATGAAGATCAGGGAGGGGCCGGAGTCCGGCTGCACGTTGAAGCTGAAGCAGGCGGGGAAGATGATGAGGCCGCTCATAAGGGCCACAAAGGTATCCAGAGAGCAGATGCGGACCGCCTCGCCGGTGAGGGTATTGTCCCTGGACATGTAGCTGCCGAAGATCTCCATGGCGGCGATGCCCAGGCTCAGGGTGAAGAAGGCCTGGTTCATGGCGGCGGTGATGACCTTGCCGATGCCCATTTCAGCGGCCCGGCCGAAATCCGGCAGCAGGTAGAAGCGGACGCCCTCCGCCGCGCCGGGCAGCAGCAGACTGTGGACCGCCAGCACTACGATCAGGCCCAGCAGGCCCAGCATCATCACCTTGGTGATGCGCTCCAGGCCGTTTTGCAGGCCGAAGCTGCACACCAGAATGCCCGCCAGCACCGTGACTGCCATCCAGCAGGCCATCTCGCCGGGATTGCCCAGCGTGGAGACGAAGAACATGTTGTCGATGGCCTCGCCCTGCAGGCCCGTGAAGGTGCCGGAGGCAAACTTGAAAAAATAGCCCAGCATCCAGCCGGACACGGTGGTGTAGTACATCATCAGCAGGTAGCAGCCGATGACGCAGAACCAGCCGTGGATATGCCACCTGCTGCCCTGGGGCTCCAGAGCGGCATAGCCCTGCACCGCGCTCTTGCGGCTGGCACGGCCCACCGCCAGCTCCATCGTCAGCACGGGCACGCCCATAACGATCAGGAACAGCAGATAGAACAACACGAACACGCCGCCGCCGTTTTCGCCGGTGACATAGGGGAATTTCCAGACGTTGCCGATGCCGATGGCACACCCGGCGCTCACCAGCAGGAAGCCCAGACGGGATTGGAAGCTCTCGCGTTTCATGAAAACAAATCTCCTTCTCTTTGACCGCCCAAAGGCCGAAAAAAGGGAACGGTGCATCGCCGTTCCACATCCCTGCCATTGGGACACTCCTATGGTAATGGACTGCCGCGGGAAAGTCAATACTTTCGTGTAAGAAAGGGGGCGTTTTGGTGGATTTTATGGAGCGGCTCTGCTGTGATCGGGGAAAATCGCAAGGAGGCATTCGGTATGGATGCTTTGATCGCTGTGGATATGCAGAGTGATTTTGCCAGCGGAGCATTGGGGCCTGCGGAGATCGCGGTGGACGCATCCTGCCGCACGGGCGTGACGCCGGAGAGCCACCGGAACGCGCTGGAGGCCATGAGGGTGTGCCAGATCACGGCGGAACATGCGTAAATGGTGCGGAAAGTTTCAAAACCGCGGCGGTTTGTTGCCAAACCGTCACGGTTTTGTTACGCTTTTCGCCTGTCTATCTGATATAGTGAAAAAAGAAGACCAGAGAACAGAAGAAGGACAGGGGGCGACCAACCGATGAAAAGAGCGCATTGGGCGGCAGCACTGGCACTGGCGGTCATGCTGGGACTGCTGGGGGGTTGCGGACAGGCGGAGAAAACGCCGGAGACAGACCCCATATCTCTCACAGCGGAGGAGGTCGAACGGGTGAATGAGGCTTTCGCACCTTTTATCACCACAGAGGACGGGGTGGAAGTGACCAATCCCCTGCTCTGCCTGGTGTCCTGCTACTACGCAAGTCCGGCGGACATCGACCTGTCCGCCTTTCTGGCCTACTGCTTTGTGGCGGAGGAGGTCCGGATGGGGCAGGAGCCGGAGCCGGTGGGCCAGGCGGAGTTTGAGGCATTGAAGCGGCAGGAGGACTGGCCCTTCCAGAGCGCGGAAACGCCGGATGAGATGATAGTGCCCCTCCACCGCTATCCCCGGGCGGATGTAGACGCCTTTTTGGAGCGGTATACCGGCATTGCTGCGGCAGACCTGGCCGGACCATGGAAGGAGAGCCTGTTTTATGTGCCGGAGTATGACGCCTATTACAATTACACCAGCGATTTCGGCCCCGGCTGGTTCGACTGTCAGGCGGGCGTCCGGGAGGGGAGCATTGTCCGGCTGACCGGAAAAAGCACGCCGGTGCATTACGTTCCGCCCATGGGGACCGCCGGCGGCTGGGTGGAAGCCCAGCTGACACTGGAGGAGCAGGCGGACGGGAGCTGGCGGTTCGTGTCCTACCTGCCGCTGGACGAAACAGGCGCGGTGACCATACCGGAGCGCGCGGACCCCAACGCTTTGACGGCGGAGGAGGTCGAGGCGGTCAACGAGGCCTTCGCAGCTACTTATACAGTGGATCGCACGACTTACGCCACCCAGATCAGCTGCTTTTTTACCTCCTATTATGAAAGACCGGAGGATATCGATTTCCGGGAGTTTATGTATCTCTTTTCACCCGGGGAGGTCCTGCCCGACGATTCGGAGGAATTGCAGGCCCTGTCCCAGCTGGAGGACTGGCCCTTTGGAGAGGATTTTGAGCCGGACGCTCTCCCGATGCCGACCCACAAATACAGGCGGGCGGATGTGGACGCGGCGCTGAAAACGTATATGGGCATCACCACGGCGGACCTGACCCATGTGAATGACAACGGCCCGACGCTGCTCTATCTGCCGGAGTACGACGCCTATTACAACTTCACCAGCGATTTTGGGCCGGGGACCTTCATCTGTCTCTCCGGCCGCCGGGATGGGGGCCGGGTAGTCCTCACCGGAAGCCGTGGGGAGCTGACGCTGGAACAGCAGCCGGACGGGAGTTGGTATTTCATCTCTCACCTGCCCCTGGAGGCGGAGAAATGAGAATCAAACAGCGGGCCGTGGAAAGCTCCACGGCCCGCCGGATTTTATTGGTCACACATAGCTCTGGGTCGTCACGTCGAACACGCCCCGGGTGGTGATGCGCAGGGAGGGGATCACCGGCAGGGCCATAAAACTCAAGGTCATGAAGGGGTCCACGCCCCGGCTGACGCCCAGCGCGAAGGCCTTCTCCTTGGCGGATTCCAGCTTTTCATTCACCGTCACCAGGGGTTCGTCGCTCATGATGCCGGCGATGGCCAGGGGGACCTCCGCCATGGGCGCGGCCTGGTCCCAGACTACGATGCCGCCGTTCAGCTCCACCACCCGGTTGACCGCCGCCGCCATATCCGCCTCGTTGGTGCCCACCACGATGATGTTGTGGGAGTCATGGGAGATGGAGGTGGCGACAGCGCCGGACTTCAATCCGTAGCCTTGGATGAAGCCGATGCCGATGTGGTGGGTGTTCTTGTGCCGCTCCACTACGGCGATCTTCAGCACGTCATACTCCACGTCGATGCGGTCGGAGTATCCGGCGTCCACTGTGGTGATCTCGCCGGGGACCATGCCGATGATGCCCCGGGGGCGGTGGTCGATGAAATCCTCTGCGGACAGGGCCCCCACGTGGAAGGTGTTGTGGGCGCGTTCCACCAGGTAGGGCTCGATCTCCGGCACGGGGAAGTCCCGCACCTGCCCATTCTCCACCATCAGCTCGCCTTTTTTATAGACCCTTTCGATGTTGAAATCCTGGAAGTTGTCGATGACCACAAAGTCTCCCAGATACCCCGGTGCGATGGCGCCCCGGTTGTTCAGCAGGAAGTACCGGGCGGCATTGTGGCAGGCCACCTTCACGGCGGTGATGGGGTCCGCGCCCAGGGAGATGGCCCGCTTTACGATGTAGTCGATGTGGCCCTTTTCCAGCAGGTCGTTGGGGTGCTTGTCGTCGGTGCAGAACATACACCGCTCGCTGTATTTGTCGCACAGCAGGGGGACCAGGGCCTCCAGGTTCCGGGCGGCGGTGCCCTCCCGGATCATGATGAACTGGCCCCGCTCCAGCTTGGCGATGGCGTCGTTCAAGTCGTGGCACTCGTGGTCGGAGTAGACCCCGGCGGCGATATAGGCGTTCAGGTCGTTGCCCACCAGGTCCGGGGCGTGGCCGTCGATCTTCTTGTGGTGGGCCTGGGCCGCCACGATCTTCTCCACCGGCTGGTCGTCCCCGGCGATGATGCCCACAAAATTCATCATCTCCGCAAGGCCCTGCACCCGGGGGTGGTCATAGAAGGAGTCGATGGCCCGGTAGTCCAGCACCGCGCCGGACTCATCCAGCGGCGTGGCGGGAACACAGGAGGGCAGCATGAACCGCACATCCACCGGCAGGTCCTCCGTGGCCTGGAGCATGTACTCGATGCCGTCGGTGCCCATGACATTGGCGATCTCGTGGGGGTCGGTGATGACGGTGGTGGTGCCGTGGGGCAGAACGGCCTTCACGAACTCCTTGGGGCTGACCAGGGAGCTCTCCAGGTGGATGTGGGCGTCCAGGAAGCCGGGAAGGACGATCTTTCCGGCGCAGTCGTGCTCCACCTTGCCGGAGTATTGGCCCATGCCCACGATGAGGCCCTCCGCCACGGCGATGTCGGCGTGACAGATCTCGTTGGAGAACACATTGACATAGGCGGCGTTTTTCAGCACCAGGTCGGCGGGTTCCCGGCCGGCGGCGGCGTTGATGATGCGCCGCTTTTTCAGCAGCTTTCGATTGATCTTGCCCGCGTAGCTTTCAGACATGGGATCGTTCCTCCTTTATTATGATGACTTATGGCAAACATAAACAAAAATAATATCACCGTTAGAGCAAGTATACGCTATAAACAGGCGTTTGTCTATGGGGGAGAGAAGAAAATTTTAAGGGGCGCATAGCTGCCGGTGCGCCCCCTCGAGTGGATCGTGATTCGCCTTTCAATGGTCCTGTTGTCCGCCTGCTGCATATCGTCCGCATCTTGTTCGTCGCACAAGCGAGAAGCCATATCCCTGCAAAGACAACAGATACAATAAAAACAGATGGGGTAAAAGACAATACCCGCTCCCTTTTCAGATGGATGCTGCAAAACGCCAGGACGGAAATAATTGGTCAGAATCACAGAACGGGCAGTTATTCCTTAGAAATAGTTGTCCGCTAAACTGCTATTTATAGGGATGTTTCTTCAAATCTTTTCAGCCTTTTATTCCAGTCATGTTCTCGCATAAACATAGAGCGCGGAGGCGAAACAATAATCGGGATAAGCATCTGGTAAAGCTCTTTATATCTGGCCTCTATTTCCTCAAATGCCGGTTCATACAGACGCCCCGCGGTTCGATCCAAAATATCAAGAAACAGCCTGTTATTCTCCCATTTTCTATATATTTTACTTGCAGTTTTATCGTTGATCTTCTGCGCTAAGTCAGGACACAGGACTTGTATAAAATTGGGGCATGGGATACCAAAATCCGTAACAACGAGCAAATCCCCCCACTCCGTTCCATCACTGTTTATATACTTCAAATTTTTTAATGCGCGTGTAGCATACCCTGAACTTCCTGGATAATGATATACATTGTAAGCCATTTCATAACCCGCGCTCGCGTAATGAAGGTCCAGTTTCCCATTTACATACTCAATAAATCGAAAAATGGCGGACCAATCGGTTTCAAGTGGAAGTTGAAAATAGATATGATTAACTTTAATGGGATTGCCCGCAATACGGCATCTTGCGGGGGAGTCATTACTCATTCTGATAACAGCACGAATCGTTTGCAATTGCTGCGGAGTACAGCTATCCAATGTCAAAACCCTTGTACCATACTTATTGAAATCTTCACATTTAAATTCCCGGCGAAAAACTTTCCGCCAGCCACCTCGGAGATTCCTTATATTTACATATTCGTTTCCGCCCCGTTTTTTTGTAAATTCCATATGGGTCATAAGAAGAAATTGATTTATAATTGATTCCAATACAAGTAATATATTGGAATCAATACAGTCACCAAAATAGAAAACAATTCCCTTTCTAATTCCATACTTTTCTGTTTCTTCAAAGTCAAATAAATTGCTCATATCAAATCACCACTTAAATTTCTTTTTATCGCTTCCATTGTACCATGGGCATCTGCCCCGTTCAAGGTATGCTGGTGAGGCTGCTGAAGCTGTCAATGAGCTGCGCTTCTTTTAAAAGAACAGGAGAATTCCAGGGGAGTGTCCAAAATAAAGATTTGATGATATAATAAGGGATATGAGGAAACAGACAAAAGAGGCATGGAAGAAA
>NZ_CANRMB010000014.1 GCF_947631635.1 uncultured Dysosmobacter sp. | reverse complement strand
GCCGACTACGGCATCTGCGGCGACCTGTTCAAGGTCACCCCGCTGCTGATCGAGGCCATCAAGGCCGCCAAGGCTGCAAAGTAAGAAACCTTTACATGGGTTGAAAAATAGCGCTATCCAAGAGGATAGCGCTATTTTTATGACCTTTTTTAAAGCGGTGCGGCAGAACGGAGCTTGTTCAACAGCGGGCTGTAAGACCAAATTCCTTCTGGGATGATGCCCTGCGCTCAACAGCAGCGGAGAGCGGTATATAGAGAAAAATCCTCCAAAATCATAGATTTTGGAGGATTTTGCCGGGCAAAGCACTATTCAGGGTCAGGGACAGGCCAACTTTCTGGAAACCTTACAGAGCGGCGGTGAAGATGGACTTGATATCCTCGGCACTGAGCGGAACAAAACTGCCCTTACAGCCGTCAGCGGCCTTCTGTGCCATCATATCAAAATGCGTGCCGTCGATCCCGACCTCATGCAGTGTGGCAGGCAGCTTCATTTGCCGGAAGAATGCGCGGGTCGCGGCAATGGCCTCACGGCCAATTGCCATGTCGACATCTCCAGTCAGGCCAAAGACGTTGCGGCCATACTCCGCGAATTTCCAGGCAGTCTCTTCCCGCAGGGCAAAATCCATCCAGAACGGCGTCAGGATCGCCAGCCCTTCGCCATGGGTGATGTCGTAGAAGGCGGACAGCTCATGCTCCATGGGATGCACGCACCAAGTCACATCCGCGCCGCTGCTCACCAGACCGTTGATGGCCAGGCTGGATACCCACATCAGGTTTGCCCGGGCCTCGTAGTCGTCAGGGTGTTCCAGAGCGACAGGACCATAGTGGATCAGCGTCTTGAGAAGCGCCTCGCACATTCTGGCCTGCACATAGGCGCTCCGCACCGGGGTGAAATAATTTTCCAGCGTGTGGCTCATGATGTCGGCGGTACCGGCGCTGGTCTGCTTTTGGGAGACAGAAAAGGTATACTCCGGATTCAGAATGGACATGCGGGGCTTTAAAGCCTGCGCCCCGGTGCCCCATTTTTCGTGCTTGCTCAGATCAGAAATAACGGCAAAGGAATCCATCTCAGAGCCAGTGGCGGCCAGCGTTAGAACGGAATAGATGGGAAGCGCCGCTTTGATCTTGCGTCCATCCAAAACCAGGTCCCAGGCATCGCCGTCATAGCAGGCCCCTGCCGCAATGACCTTGGCACAGTCGATGGTGGAGCCGCCGCCGACCGCCAGGACCATATCGATCTTATGGGTATGGCACAGCGCGACGCCCTTGCGCACGGATTCAATGCGCGGATTGGGCTCCACACCGGACAATTCCGTTACAGACAGTCCTGCTTTCGTCAAAATACTCCGTTTGATGCCTTTTTCCCAGAATTGGTCGGACCTGCATCCTGCCTGCTCCATTGTCTCCGCTCGGATTTTTCCTGTCGTGGGTCAGGTTGCGGGTCGGAACTCGACCTGCTAATTGGAATAAGTCAATATCGCTGCACAGGTGAACAATAATTTTAACGCAAAAAGCTACTGTTTGCTCACCAGCAGCCTCTTGACCTCCTGGATAAACGCTGCTACCTCATCTGAGACCTTATCATTCGCCCGCTGGATCCACCCCAGATGGATCTCTTTTTTATGCCCTCTGATAGGCCGACTGACCAATTCCGGCCCGGCAAAGCCCTCGGACAATATCCCAGTGCCGATTGAAAATGCATCCGTATGTGTCAAGGTATTAATCATGGTGCCCCGGTCAACCACATAGATCCGCTTTTTGATGGCGGTCAGGTTCAACAGCAGGGCCTCCTCGGAAAAGTCGATGGGGACTGACGTGACCGTCTCAAAGGAGGCAAACGGATACTGCGCCATGGCGTTCAGATCAATCTCGTCATGAATGGCCATGGGGTGGTTCCTGCTAAAAAATACGCAGGGGTCAATGGTTATGAGTTCATTGAACTCTAAATTCCGGAGCGTCAGATACTTTTGGATGAAAGACTCGGTAGCCGTAGAGAGGAAAATAATCCCTACATCGCTTTGCTTTTCGTGTACATCCCGGATTACCGCGTCCATGCTGGTCTCACGCACATGTATCTCAAATACCTGCGGATCATATCGCTCGAAAAACTGGAAAAACGCCTTGACGATGAATGGATATCTCTGCGTGGAGATTGAGAACCGAAAGACCGGCTGTTCAACATGATGTGTATAGAGCGCTAGGATACGCTCTTCCTGGTCTAAAAGGGGCCGCGCGTATTGCAAAAACTCTTTCCCGGTATCCGTTAAGGCGACGCCTTTTCGGTCGCGAGTGAAAATCGTGATATGGAGCTCGTTCTCCAGGTCCCGCAGAATGTTGCTCAGGTAGGGCTGTGTCAGGCAGAGTGCCTGAGCCGCCCCGCTGATGCTTCCACTGCGAGAAATCTCCAAGACATATCGTATTTGCTGTAGCGTCACTGCAAATCCCTCCTTGCGTTCGTTATAATAGATAAAAAAATACCGCAGATATTGTTTATATTTTTGCCGGTTATGGATGGGGATTCTTTTTTCGTAATTGTTCTTTCGTAAAATACTTGATAAATTAAAGCTAGAAATCAAAATCTTTATTAATAGGCCTATTACAAAAGATAACGAACTGTTTCCCAAAAGTCAACAACATCTGTTTTTTAGTGAGAGAAAGTGAGGAGCTATGAAAAACCTTTCCGAGAGAAAAGATTTAGGGGCCGTGGCATTTATCCCTCTGCTGACGTTCCTAGCAGTTTATTTAGGTGCAGGACTTATATTTTCCATCATGGGGACGGAAAACCCCTTTAAGCAGATCTCCCGTGAATTTGCCGTTATGTGTGGTCTGGTTGCGGTGCTTGTCATTAGCGGGAGTCGACAAAAAATTGAGGAGAACGTGGACTTGGTAGCCAAACACTGTGGTGAGCAGGGCGTCATGCTGATGATTCTGATTTTTGCGCTGGCGGGTGCCTTCTCTGGAACGGCAAAAGCAATGGGCGGAATGGACGCCGCCGTGAATTTCGGCTTGTCCATTATCCCCCGTCAGTTCGCTTTCGCTGGCATCTTCATCATCTCCGCTGTACTGGCTACTGCCATGGGTACCTCTATGGGAACTATCGCTGCCATTGGTCCCATTGCGCTGGGCATTGCGGAGGAAGCGCAGCTCTCCACTGCCATTGCCATTGCCGCTGTGCTGGGCGGAGCCATGTTTGGCGACAACCTGTCTGTTATCTCAGATACTACCATCGCCGCCACCCGGGGAGCCGGCTGCGAGATGCGGGACAAATTCAAGATGAACTTCCTCATTGCCCTGCCCGCTGCCCTGATATCTGTGGTTGTCTATTGCCTGGTGGGCGCTGGCGGAGAACTGATGGGAAATTATGAATATGACCTTATCAAAATTATCCCCTATGTCGTAGTGCTGGTTACGGCCCTTCTGGGCATGAATGTGGTGTTGGTCCTGCTGATGGGTGTAATCGTGTGCGGTGTCATTGGATTCGCTACCGGGAGCTTGACTTTCGTGGGCTTCTCCCAAGCCATTACCGATGGTATTAGCGGGATGTTGAGCATTATTATTGTGACAATTATTCTTCGCGGATTAACAGGCATTGCCAAGGAATACGGCGGCATTGACTGGCTGGTGGAAAAAATGAATGGTCATATCCACTCCAGGAGGGGGGCCGAGTATGGCATGAGCCTTCTTTGCGGTCTAGTCGATATGTCGATGGGGAACAACACAATGGGTATCCTGGTTAGCGCGCCGTTGGCGATGCGGTTTGCAAGGATTTACAACATTGCGCCCAAGCGCGTGGCAAGCCTGCTGGACATTTCCTCCTGCGTATTTCAGAGCTTTATCCCGCATGGAGGCCAGTTGATGCTCTGCATTACTTTAACAGGACTCTCACCATTTAAGGTGGTTTCCGCTTCCTACTACCCCATGCTCCTGGCTGTTGCAACGATTATTACAATTCAATTTGGGCTTCTCAAAACCAAGGAGGAAAAAGAAGGCATCAATCTCTACACCGATGGTGAAGAAACTGCGGAAGTCTAAATTAATCTAGGAGGAAATATTATGAAGATTACAAGCATTGATGTATTCGATTTCGCAAAGTGCCTCAACTATGAGGACTGTGCGCCCATCTGTATCCGCATGAACACGGATGCCGGAATTAGCGGTTTCGGCGAAGTGGGTTTGGCCTATGGTAACGCACACTATGCGGGCGTAGCCATCGTGAAGGATTTCGGTCAGCTCATCATCGGGATGGACCCGCTGAACAGCGAGGCGATTCGTGAAAAACTGTTCCGCACCACCTTCTGGGGTATGGGGGGCGGTACGGTCATCAATGCTGGTATGAGTGCCATCGACATCGCTCTCTGGGACATTAAGGGAAAATACTATAATGTGCCCGTATACCAGATGCTGGGCGGCAAGACCAACGAAAAGCTCCGGGCTTACGCCAGTCAGATCCAGTTCGATTGGGATCTGGAGGACCGCAACATGGTAACGCCCGAGCAATACGCGGAGGCGGCGAAAAAGGCGATGGCCCAGGGTTACACCGCCGTGAAGGTGGATCCTGTCGGTGTAGCCGCCAACGGCAACTGGCAGCGCACGAAGCAGGATGCCGACTGGCGGCTCCGGGGCCAGCTTCCCAGCAATGTCTTGAAGCTGGTCCGTGCCCGCTTAGAGGCCATCCGTGCCCTCAGTGAGGACCTGGATATCATCATTGAACTGCACTCCTTCACGGATACCAGCACAGCAATCCAGCTAGCGAACTACATCGACGACCTGAATATCATGTATTATGAGGAACCTGTCCATCCGCTCAACGCGGTGTCCATGCGGGAGATCCGGGACAAGATCAAGATTCCCGTGGCCTCCGGTGAGCGCATCTATACCCGCCTGGGGTACCGTCCCTTCTTCGAGAACCGTTCCCTGAGCATTATTCAGCCCGACGTGTGCCTTTGCGGCGGCATTTCCGAAACAAAAAAAATCTGTGATATGGCGGATACCTACGACGTGAAGGTCCAAGTACATGTTTGCGGCGGCCCCATCTCCCAGGCGGCGGCGCTCCATGTGGAGACGGCGATTCCCAACTTCCTGATCCATGAGCAGCATTCCTACGGCATCAAGCAGGGTCTGCGGGATACTTGCGTGTATGACTATCTGCCGGATGGAGACGGAAATCTGGTTGTCCCGGAATTGTCGGGAATCGGACAGGAGGTCACGGAGGAGACGATGGCGAAAACCTTAGCATATACGGTCAAGTAAACATAACAAATGCCAGCGGAGTACGGCTTGCGAATCTGTATGGATATGGTTTGCATCAATATCTGCAAAGAACAGACCAAAATTTTTAATGTGTCTACCCTCCAGAAAATCCACCCCACAGTCTGCTACACCATATCAAAGAGAAGGACTTTCTGATCATTTCTCCCACCACATGAGATGCTCTTTTACGGGCTTGTCTGGTTCAGCTTGATCGCAAACATACCCTGTTCCAGATCCATGGCGGACTCCTTTCTTGTTTTCCGTAGACTTTATATCAAAACTGAATACAAACCGCTAGAACAAAAGAAATCGTCTGTATTGACAAAATCGCCGATGTGTAAGGCTTCTTACACATCGGCGGTTTTATAATCGAAAAAGGTATGAATATCAGAGGAGATTGGCTGCCGCGCTCATCACAACTCGTCTCTAGGGAGAAGTTCTCCCCGCATCAAACGGTAGACTTGTTCTGACGCAATATCGGCATCTAACTGCTTTGGCTGCCGGCTTCGTTCAATCAGCACGCCTACAATGGCATATGTGTAGAAATCCAACGCCATGCGCAGATCAGAGCGCCGGACGTCTTGAAACATACCACGGCTCTCCACCATATCCTCCAGATAGGTGCGGACGGTATCGACCAGAACTTCCTCTATCTGCCGGTAGCGGTGAGAGGTCAGCAGTTTGCGCAGCAGCTCCCTTTGTTCCAGCAAAAATGACATCAGGAGGCGAAGCGCATCCAGCACAGAGACAAAATGTTCTTCCTGATAGATTAAACGCTCCAGATTCTGGCGCAGGGACCACTCCACCACGTCCTCCAAGTCCTGAAAGTGATAATAAAAAGTCTGGCGGGAGATAGAGCAGGCGTCCACCAGATCTTTCACTGTGATATCATCAATGGCTTGTTTTTTCGTCAGCGCCCAAAACATATCCACGATTTTACGTTTGACATTAACCAGCATAAGGTTTCCACCTTATACCATATTGTCACAGAAAATTATATCATAAAAGCCTAATGCTTGTCGAGAAGTGACTCCATGAGTTTTTGCTTCTGACTATAAAATAAAAGGGCGAGTCCTCAAAGGACTCACCCATGGTCCGAGTGGCGGGATTTGAACCCACGGCCTCTTGGTCCCGAATATCCGTCGGGAAATCCAAAGGACGCTTTCGCCTCCGTTTGGGATTTTTTACTCCAAATCCAGGCTCACCCGTATCCTGTCTGTTCCATTCTCTCCGTCCGGATTTTTCCTATCGTGGGTCAGGTTGTGGGTCAGGCGGTTACTGCACGGTTCCATTTTTTGAAGAAAGTTTATCGTGGAGAAAAGAGGAAGCAGGCCAGCACCTCAAATTTTAAGCCGCAATATACAAAGATTAAGCAGAAGACTGGGAAGCGGTTATGCGATTGACTTCTGTGTAATCAATGGAGCAATTTCTGTCAACTCAGTAAGAGTATTTGTGGCAAAGAGAAGATTTTTATTTAAAAGGAACATAGAACGGATTTTTTGAGGAAGTTCCCTTTCACCAAATCTAGAAGAACAATATAAACAAGACGGAGGATAACAAAGAATAATGCCATATAGATTAGATTATATAAACAGCGATTTGCGTCTTGTCAACTTGCGTGCCTGTTATACAAACACCACGTTCTTCTTTCGCTGATTTCAAAGCCCATTTACAATTCGTTTGGGTCTTTGCTCTTCCATTAGCAGTTCTAGATTCTCAAACAACATCTGATACACATTACGGAAAGAGGATACTGTGATTCCTGCCTGATGGGGGCACAGAATAAGGGAGTCTGGAAATTCTGCAGCTAGTTTTAGCAGGGGGTGGTTTGCTGATACCGGCTCTGGTGCATAGGTATCTAAAGCTGCTCCCGCTAGATGACCTGATCGTATAGCCTCACACAATGCATCATTATCAACTATGGCTCCCCGGGCTGTATTTATCAGATAACTCTCTGGTTTCATCCGGAACAAAAAATCTCGGTTGACCATGTGAGTACTTTCTGCCGTAGCAGGCAGATGTAAACTAATAATGTCGCACTGGGCCGTTAAATCTTCCAGCAACAGATATTTTACGCCAAAGTGTTGCTCAACCTCCAAGGGCTTCCGGTGCCGACAGTAATAAAACACCTGACTTCCATTAATACGTAGCCGCTTTGCTGTAGCTTGACCAATGTTGCCGAAGCCCACTAGGCCTACCGACACGGAGCTGAGATCCCGAGGAACGTTTCTCTCTAGCATCTGCATAGCATCACCTAGGCAACCTGCACGAACCATTCTATTGCCCCATAGCGTACGTCGTAGTAACATAGACATCAGTGTTACCGATAACTCCGCCACTTGTCCTGCATTGCATCCGGCACTATTACATACGTAAATGTCTCGCTTTTTTGCGGAATCGAGGTCAATACGGTCAAATCCTACACCTTCACTCTGGATAATTTTTAGGTTGGGCATTCTGGAAATCAGGCTCTCTCTCACCCAACTCATCGGTGTTACAAATAGCGCATCAGCATCTCCACAAGCAGCCAGCAAGTCCTCTTCAGATGATGCCATGTCGCAAAAAATCAGTTCCGCATTCTGATAGGATGGGGACTCTTTCGGCGCAAAATGATCATACCAAGCTTTCATGCTCAATACCATGACTTTCATCAATGTCTCTCCTCTACATTACGATAAGTTGGTTGGAATCTTATCATCTAATATGTTTCTTGCTATCTTATATCTGGAGCTGTAATGCGGAAATGATTGTTCATCCGTCTGTCGTAGCAATTGATTTAAGTGAATTGAGTCAAGGATCAAATATGCTAGTTCCTCTTGAAATAGCCAATGCTACCATCAGTCAATACAGCCGCTGTAGTTTGTTCACCGTGATTACCCAGAAGGGTCAATATTTCTTCCCACGTTTTGGCAAAGATAACCTTATTGGGTTCATCGAACCATGTAGTACTATACATATCAGGATACGGAGTGTAGTAAATAATCCTGCCTGCCTTATAGGATTTGCCTTTTTCGTTAGGTCCAGCGCTGCCTTTACTATGAGTAAAGGATCCGGCTAGATAGTGTATCACTTGTCCATCAGGGCAGAAATTAACCATAACGATGTCACCGCCAACCTTCACAGCAGGCTGTGCCATGTAAACCGCAAGAGAGCATTCGTTGTATTTTGCATTCGCATTTACAATAACAACGTCCTTTTCTTCGTCAATCGGTTCCCAGGCATTCGCATCACAAACCACCTTAATTGCCTCATAATATTCCTGGATAGGATCGCCGGCAAACAAGGCTACTGTATCTGTCTTGGAGTTAATGACGGCATCGATTTTAAAAAACTCACCGACCATGTGCGTCATTTCTTCAATATCCTGTCGCATACCGCATTTTTCAAGTGTTCCAATCGGCAACCATTCTCGACGTGAGTGATTTAGAGCAGTAGTTTTTATAGAAGCAATTCCGGGAAAGAGAAGTTTTCCTCCACCGCCATAGCCATTCATGACATGGGGAGTGCAGGCTCCGATACCAATTTTGATATCACAAGACATAAACTCCATGTTGACCTCTACCGGATCACCTTTACTATTTGTCCCGATATTTACGCAAGAATCAAAGCAGTTATGGTTGTAGACCATGTAGTTTTCTACAATCTCCTTGCCTAACTTTGCCACTAAGTGTGCACGGGTATGAGGAGCATGGGTGCCGAGAGCGCACACAAAACGGGTATGTTCTTTTGTAATTCCGCCGACTTCTAATTCTTCCAGGACGATTTTCGCAATTTTGCCAGCCTGGGTCCCTCGGCTCAAATCATCCACAACAATACAAGCTTCATGACCAGTCTGTGCCATTTCTCGGATAGTACGACCACCAATAGGATGCTGAATGGCCTCCCTCATCTGAGAAGGCGTCATCTCTGGCCAGGAATCCGCCGGAAAATCCCGGAACTCAACACTCCAACTTTCAGGTAGTTGGATTTCTATAGGAGTTTTAATTGTGGGATTCCACTCAGTTTGCCATAATTTAAACAGATTCATAATATCCTCCTCCATGTAATATATCTGCTTCTGATAACTACATATTCTTCGCCTACATTATTTGCTTATATGACTTCTATGAAATCGCTTAAAAATACAGCCTGTTCTCTTTCCGGTCACTCAACAACTTCGCCATTCCCTGTCCGACAGCCAGTAATATCTCAGAGTTGATCTTTCGGACATTTTTTGGACAGATGGCTATACAGCGCATACAGGAAATGCAGACATCTTTGTTCGTGGACTTTGGATCGTCTGTAGGAATCGCCCCTACCGGACAGGAATTCACACATTCTCCACATGCATTGCAGCCGATGTCAGCAAAAGGTTTCAGGGGGATGCCACTATATTCTTTATAAGGATGGTTGCCAGGGACAACAAGCGCAGGATTGCCGGGAAGCTTTTTAACTCTTTTTGCAAAGGCCTCCAATTCCGCTCTGTCCTGGTTGTCTGGACGACCTGTAGCAAACTGGCGCATGATAGAATGTTCCGCAACAGCCTCAATGGCCGCAACAGGGACAAACCCATTGGCCACTGCCAAATCCTTCATTTCCATTAGTGTGTCGTCAATGGCCCGGTTACCAAAAACTGCTACCAGAACTGCTCTTGCACCATTTCCATGTAGATCCATCATTCGGTTTGTACATACGGTTGGAATACGTCCGCCAAAAGAGGGCATGGAAATGACACAAAAGTCCTCGGTGGTGAAACTATATTCCGCCTTATGCAGGATGTCGATAGTGGTTACATTTTTATCCAATGCTGTACAGAAGATATCCGCCACTTTTCTGGTTCCTCCGGTAGGACTGAACACGATACTGTATGTAGCCATAGTAATTCCTCCTGTTACCGTTCAATATTGATTTTACAGAATCGGACTTTGACCGGTCTCATCTTCAATAAGAATCTGAACATTTGTTTTCCCTGTTTGATAGCGAATCCAGGCGTAAAGCGCCAGTAACATTACAAGGACCATATTCCCTATAAAGGCAGCAAACGGAATGGTTCTGATACTCATGATCAACGTTCCGATCTCAATACATGCGATCACTGTCAGAAGCGGATAATAGATGCAGTTTGGAATATGCAATGCCGAACGTTTCCATTGCTCCTTGAACTTCGTGGGAATTCTGAAGCCGGATAACAACAACAGCATACCGCTGATACGCTGCGTCATGACAGTATAGGCCGTGAACGCTTTAAGACTGACGCCTAGCATCATTGGAATCACACAAATCAGCCACATCGCTGTGTATATAATCCAAGGAACTCCATGCTTGTTAGTCCGCCCAAGCGTTCTTGGTAACCAGCCGTTTCGAATTGCACCGATTACCGGTGCTGCTATGGAAGTCATACCGGAGTTTACGGATGTGCAGAGTGTCAAAAGGGGGCCTGCTATCAGGAAAACCACCAAGACAGTCCCCGATAGCAAATTTTGAGCCAAAAAGGTCAGCGGCTTTCCTGCGGCCTCTTCAATGGGAAGCAAATTGGAAGCCACAAAGGATATACCGACATAGATCAGAAAAACAATGCCGGCTGAAAGAAAGATTGCCCGCGGGATATTTCGCTGAGGGTCTTCCGCCTCCCAACTGAAGCCGCAGACCAGAGAGGGAGCCGAAGTGGACTGGATCACCAGTGTGATCGCCAACAGATAGCCGAGCGCACCATTTGAGAAATATCCCGGAGACGTCAGAGCCAGAGAACCATCCTGAAGGTGGAATAGGCCAAGCAACGTAAAAGCTCCCAGAACAATCATCGCTATGGTCGTCAAGGGCTTTTGAAGTCTTGTCATAGACTGTGTGCCAAAGAGATTCACCACGTATAGAACGGTTGTGATGGCAACTCCAGCCCACATAGTTGGGATACCGGGAAAAATAGAGTTGACATACTGGCCTAAGGCACTGGCAACTGTTCCCCTGCTGAGGAACATGGGCAGCCACCACAGAGCATAGATACCCCCCATGAGTTCTCCGAGGGCAACAGTAGTCATAGCATAGTTTCCGCCTTTATAGCGAAACATGCTGGCAAAGAAAATTATAGGGAGTACCCGCAGTACGCCGCCTATGACTACCGCAACAGCGTAAGCTAACCAAGCAGCTCGACCTGTCTGTTCTGTTGCCAGCGTCAATGTAGATATGACACCGGCCAGAGAGCTCCCTGCCGAAATTGAAACTAATGCAAAAAGTCCAAGACCTTTTTCACTATTGGTTTTTTTCATAGAACAAGTACCTCTTAATAGGAAATCGGTCTTCCCAAAACCGTTTGTTTAAAATTCATGAAAGAGAAGCCGCTCCGGTAGATTTCTGATGTACCGAAGCGGCTTCTTACATATCACTCCCCGCACTCAATACGACGTGATATCAGTGAAGAAATAACTTTGAAACGATTAATCCTGGTCTTCGTCGAGAGTGTAGACAACATTGACCTTGGTTTTCCCCAGCTTATACCGAATCAGGGCCACTGCGGCGAGCACTGCAACCACACCCAGGTTAGCCAGAAACACGGGCGGAGAAATGGTGCGGACAGACAGGAAAATTGCAATGAGATTGGTTACAAGGGAAAGCGCGCAAAGAACATAATAGAGCCCGTTCGGCATATGTAGCCAAGATGTTTCCCAAGATTCCTTGAACTTAGTGGGAATATAGAATGCGGCGATAATTCCGAGGAGACTACTAATACGCATGGTGAGAACAGTATAGGCTGTGAGTGCTGA
Organism: uncultured Dysosmobacter sp.; assembly: GCF_947631635.1. GTDB lineage: Bacteria > Bacillota > Clostridia > Oscillospirales > Oscillospiraceae > Oscillibacter. The sequence goes on along the minus strand of NZ_CANRMB010000014.1, from coordinate 60,699 downwards.
CAGGCTGACACCCATGATTAGAGGCAAGACAGCAATAAGCCAGAGAGCGGTATAGAGGATCCATGGAACATCGTATTTATTGTGCTTGGCAATAGCAGGAGGTAACCAACCGTTGCTGACGGCACCCTCGACAGGAGCAGTCAGCGTGGGAAATCCAGAGTTTGTGGATGTAGCCAAGGCCATAATAGGGCCGGCAATGATGAAAATGATGAACAGGGGACCCGGGAATATTTCTTTGGCCACAAAGGTCAACGGCTGGCCTGCAACAGTCTCCACAGGCAGAACGTTACCGGCAACAAAGGAAACCGACATATAGAGCACAAGGATGATCGCGGTGGAAATGAGAATCGCCAAGGGGATATTCTTCTTGGGCTTATCAGAATCCCAACTGCAGGAACAAACCAAAGCGTGGCCGCTGGTAGAAAAAACTAAAAGCATCAGGCCATCCAACAGGCCAATGCCGCCGTTCAGATAATACTCAGAGCTGGTAACCTGGAAAGCACCATCATTCAGATGGAAGAGGCCAACCACAGCAAAAACAACAAGACCGATCAGCAGGAAGACTGTAGTCGGATTCTGGAGTTTAGACATACTCTTGACGCCAAAAAGATTGACTACATAGAAGATCGTCACCATGACAATACCAGCTATGTTGGGGGGGATAGCAGGAACCAAAGAACTGACATACGCACCCAGTGCAGCACCCATCATGCCCTGCATCAGAAACATGGGCAGCCACCACAGAGCACCGACACCGCCCCATTTTTCTCCCATGCAGGCAGTGATCATGGTATAGGAACCGCCTTTATATTTGGCAATGCCAGAGAAAATGATAGTAGGCATGATCCAGAGCAGGCCAGTAACAACAGCAAGACCATAAGAAATCCAAACAGAGCGTCCAGTCTGTGCGATGGCCAGTCCGGTGGTAGTGATGATACCGGCGCCGATAACGTTACCTGTGGCAATGCAAACCAAAGAAAACAAGTTTAACTTTTTCTTTTCCATGTTGCAGACCCTCTCTTTCTAAATTATAAGCTGTTTTGATTATTTTATAGTGGCAATAACAGCACGGCGCAGAGCTGCATCGGAAAGCTCCTGGCCGATACCGGGCCGATCAGGCACTGTGATATAGCCGTTAATAGGAACAAAATCGTCATAAGTGCCCATTTCCCGGAAATCATCATGCAGACAGGAAACATGGGTTTCGTGAATGGTGAAGTTAGCGATAGCGGCTTCCAGTTGGACACCTGCCGCTACACTGATAGGTGTTCCGCAGACGTGAGCCTGGATACCTACATCATAGGTATAGGCCATATCAGCAATCTTTTTCCCTTCTGTTAAACCGCCACAAAGCCCCAAATCAGGCTGCAGCATGGAAAGGCTTCTGTCCTGAAGGAAGGGCAGGAATCCAGAGCGCAGATAGGTCCGCTCGCCGTTGGTCAGCGGAATGGTAGTTGACTCCGCCAGCTGCTTTGTCGCATCGGGACAAAGCGGCGCGATAGGCTCTTCCAAATACATGATATCATAGGGTTCTACGGCTTTCGCTACCTGAATGGCATTCGGGAGACGAGTAGTGCAGTGCATTTCCACAATGATATCAGCATCTTTGCCAACGCCCTGGCGAGTGGCTTCAATGCGTTCGGCGATAGTGTTCAATGTCTTATGGTCGAAGAAGGCAAATTCCTGCTTACTAGTAAGTTGTTCACCGCCTCTTTCTCGCCCAAAGACCATAGGATCAACTTTAACAGCATCGTATCCCCGACGAACGGCTTCTTCTGCCACCTCACGATATTCTTCTGCGCTGAATTTTGGATCGGTCTTGTCAAAACCAAACTGCAGCTGACTGGCGTAGCAACGCAGCTTATCTCGGAACTTTCCACCCAGCAGAGCATATACCGGAAGCCCTGTTGCCTTACCGCGGATATCCCAGAGCGCAATGTCGATCGCACTTAGCGCGGAATAAATAATAGCGCCATTGCCCTTTGTCCAATAGCCATTATTGTAGATTTTTTCCCAGATAACTTCGTTATACATGGGATCCATACCGATAATCAGAGGTGCCATCTCCTGAATCAGAGCAAAAACGGCATCAGACCCCATGAAGAAAGTAGCGCCAGCTTCACCGTATCCATAATATCCTGCATCGGTATTGATGCGACAGAGCACAGGACGGCTGTTGCCGAACTTAAACTCCTCAGGGGGAATCAAAATAGCATCAACGCTTGTAATTCGCATGACATCAACTCCGTTTTATAACAAGTTTTAGAACCAGTTCTAATTATTATGATTGTACCAAAAGTAAAAAAAGTCAATAGGAAATATCAAACAAAAATTAGCCGCCAAATATAGAGAAAACAGAAAATTGTCTTTAAAATAGGTGGCCGTCACTTATGTGGCGGCCACCTTTGAATAAATTCTAGATTTAGCGGTGATATTGGGACCCTTCAAATTTAATGGGTTAAAAACCTGTTGATATGGCATTGAACTGCACCCCATTTGTCAGCAAAACATAATGAAAGGCTTGCCGCCCAGATTACATAGGCCGCAAGCCTTTTCGGTTGCTTAAAGAATTTTATTTTAAAATATTATCTAACTTTTTGGAGTTACTTCACTTCAAGATGGGGCTAAATAAAAACTGAATAGATGATAATAAATCTCTCTTAATTTCTCCGGAAAAATATCCATTCTTTCTAGTGTATAGTAAGTGTAAAGACTTCCGCAAAAGATGGATACCATTTCTGTCTGCATTTGTTCAATGGAAAGTTCTTTTTTTAACTTTCCTGCGTTTTGAAAGCCTTCAAGATGTTTGAGAGTAAACTGATTGGAACTGCGTTGCTCAAAATATATGGTTTTGTTCCCACTGGGAGGTTCAAAAAAAGCTTTAAACACAATGGTTGGAGTGAGTGTTTGGATTAAATTAAGGTTACTGTCGACAAGGCGATCAACAAATAAGAAAGGAGAATCACTTTCATAATCAAATTCAGCATCAGTGTAAAATGAATTAACATCACCTAAAATTGCATCTAAAAGTGCTGCTTTAGATTCGAAAAGATGATAAAATGAACCTATTGAGACATTTGCCTCTTCACAAATTTGACGAACCGAAGTGTTTTCGAAGCCGTCGCAACGCATAAGCTGAGTAGCCGTAGCCACAATTCGCTGTCTAGTTTCATTGGTTTTCATCGCTTGTTTTGTCATTTTCCGCATTGTAAAGGCTCCTCCTGGTAAAAAACAGTTTATTACAACCAATAATACATAAATGCCTAATAATTACATTCAAATACTAGCATATTGTTTTGGCATTTTCAATCCTTGAGTTCCTACAGCTGAAAAAACGGCGAATAACTTGATAGCTATAAATGAGCAAATTCAAAAAGTGCACAAAGATGCTCTGCAAGAGCGAATAGAGGCTTCAAAAGGCAAATAGGAGTCCAAACCACAAGTGAAGAAAAATTGAGCAAGGCAAAGGATCGTGAGCAGGCGGTCAAACGCCTTGGCCGCTCTTACCATGAAGCTCTTGAAGCCCATATACCGTTTTTGAGAGCGGAACATCATCTCAATTTTCCAGCGGTGCGAATAGTATTCCAGAATCGTTCTGTCATCCAGAGAAAGATCAGAGCACAGGAAAATGCGCAGTGCCTTAGGATTGCCAAAGGCCTCTTTCGGGTAGGAAAGCAGTACGACAGCGTTGTGGATTTTATTCAGAGGGCCCTCATAGCGATGCACCCAATACGTGCGGCCTTTCACCGTTACAAGGTGAAAATGGCTAGGAGAGAGGGAGCAGGCGTAATCCATGGCGGACGTTCTTTGCCCGTTTGGATACAGGGTCCGGTTGGTTTTCGTTGCTCCAATCAAGTGACAATCTTTTTTCTCGCATTCTTCCAGAATAGCCGGATTGGTGTACCAGCTGTCCATAAGGACATATGCTCCAGCCTGATCCGGCAAGGATTTGAGTACGTCCAGTGTCATCTCAACTTTTGTTTTGCCTTCCTTGCTGTAACGCCTCAGAGAATAACACAAGGCGGTCTGACCGGCACTGACAATAGCGGCATGGACCTGGTAGCCGTAAACTACCTTCCCCTCCAAGTGTGAGTAATGCTAGCCTGTTCCTTCTGTTGGATGTTTCGCTTTGGAGGAAGGTTTCGTTTTGGTAATGACGGTATCATCAATGCTGATAAAAACCGGCTCCTGTTCCGATTCGGCAAGTTCTGTGATCGTTTGGAGACTCTCCCGTTGCTGCGTTTATGCCACTTTTTCGTCATCCCACTTGCCCTTGGACAGAAAATGTCCATAGGTCGTCCTGTGTCCCGGGAAGACCTCGGCATAGTCCGTCATTTTCCCACTGTTCCCCTTCGCGCAACTGGCCAGAATGATTTCCTGCGTCCGCCGCTGTGGCACACTGGTCAAAAAATCCAGATGCTTTTCAAAAAAGAACTTGCGTATCTCTTCTTCCAGTGATACAATCCGCTCCATAAGGCATTCCCTTCTGTGTCATATGGTTGCTCTCACTTCCATTCTATCACAGTTGGGCTTTGCCTTTCTTTTTTCGTCATTTTTCAGATTTGCTCATTTATAGTTGATAGTATCCACAGAAAGCACTCCTGCTTTGTTTTAATCGCATAGTTTTTGGATTATTCAATCATTTCTAATTCTTACAGAGCGGACAGCGGTTGGTATATTGAGAAGCACCTCCAACTGATGCTGAGGGAATTACCCACCCATAGGTGGGGCAAGCAGAGCGTTTGGCTTGCCACGAGCGGCAGCCAAACGCTTTTTTGCGGGCAAGAAGCCCACACCCACTTTCAGCAGCCGGATGGCCGAGAGCAGAGGAAGACAGCTCTATACGAAGATCAAGCACCCAAAGTGGTACACCATGACAAAGAAGAAAGGGATGCCCCTGCAAGGAGGAAAGTTACGCGGGCCAGGGAGGACAATCAGTTCCCACCTGTGAGCCGCTGTGTGCCGGCTTTCCGGCAGGGGAAGGTAAACACCCGCCCCTCGGTCCAGAGACGAGGTGTGGAGCCGCTTGCGGGCCATGTTCAAAAGACCTATGTAGACAGCAATTTTCCCGGTGTCAGGAAAATGATAACAAACTGATAACACTCCTCAAAACCTATAGCTATCCAACGCTAGTTCTGGTATGGTGTCGTTCCGAACAAGCGGACGGCGCCATACCAGTTTTTTATATGGAGGTGATAGCATATGGCAAACCGAAAACGACACCAGGTCATCGCATTCCGAGTGACTGCGGCGGAGCGGCGGCAGATCAACGCCAAGATCAGGCAGTCCGGCCTGAACCAGCAGGAGTATCTGCTGAACACCGCCCTGGGCCAGCCCATCCATGTGGTGGCGGAGCTGAAGCCGATCCTGTCGGAGCTGCGGGCCTGCGGCAGGAACTTGAACCAGCTCACTGTGCTGGCGCATGAGGGACGCATCCAAACGGTGGGCCTGCGGGCGGCGGTGGACGCGTTGGGCAAGGCCTATGATGCGGTCAATGCACTGCTCACATCGGAAGACAAGGTGATCTCCCATGGCGATCTGTAGCTTTATCAAGGAATCCAAGCAGACAGCGGGCGCTATGGCCGGTGTGATCCGTTATGTATCTCAAGCACAAAAGACTGTGGACGAAAACGGTACCCGCTACCTTAACGGCGTTAACTGTGTGGCGGATCTAGCGCAGCAGACCTTCATGGCAACTAAAAATCTGTATGGAAAGGCAACTGGAACATTCTTCTACCAGTACGTCCAGTCCTCCTCACCACATGAACAGATCACCCCAGCGGAGGCCCACAAGATCGCACTGGAGCTGGCCGAGAGATTCTTCCCTGGCTGCGAGGTCCTGGTAGCGACCCATATCGACACAGAGCATCTGCACTCCCACTTCATCGTGAATTCCGTCCACCCGGACACAGGGCAAAAGCTCCACTTCACGCCGAAAACGTTAGAACAGATGCGGCAGATCAGTGATCAGATCTGCATGGAGCATGGCCTCTCCACCCTGAAACCGTATCGACAGGACCGAAAAACCAAGGGTCTGCGGACAGGAGAATACCGGGCTGCTGTTCGTGGAGAAAGCTGGAAGTTCCAACTTATCGCCGCCATTGAAACTACAATGGAACGAGTAGGCAGCAGGGAGGACTTCATCCGGGAGATGCGGCGGCGGGGTTATGAGGTGCGGTGGGAGGCAAACCGAAAGAGCATCACCTACACCACGCCCTCGGGCATGAAGTGCCGGGATGACAAGTTACACGAGCGGAAATTCAGAAAGGAGAAGATGGAGGATGAATTCAGAATACGGCGAGCAGAGCAACAGTGCATTAACCAGTTTGAAACAGCGGGCACAGATGCCCCCGACATTGATGGAACAACAGCCCAACGTCCTCTACACAATGCCCATGCAGACGGTGGGGCGATTGGAGGAGGTGCTGCGGAGGACGCTGGCATTGCAAGAGAACATCCGCACATCTATGGAGGAACTGGCAACCAAAGAGAGCCTGGACTCGCTGGCGACATCGGAAGAATTGTTGGATTGGGTGAACCAGGTACAGGAACTCAATCAGCAGACATATCGATCTATGCAGCAGGTGTTGGCAGATGTGAAGGAGGAGAACCGACAGGCTGGGAAGATGCGCGACGAGTTTATGAGGAAACTCTCCGATATGGAGCGGCAGTTCCAATCGGATGGGGAGGACATTCTGAACACTTTCCGGCTCTGGACCCCGCTGACATTCATCGGGGCGGCAGCGGTATCCACGGTGTTCACCATCCTAATGCGGATCCTGGTGCGATAACGGAGGAGATCATCCACCTGCTGTCCAGACTGGAGGGTGGAACCGAGGATCAGGTGATGGACAGCACCACACAACGTCAGCACAGTGATAGAAAGGCACTCTCCAGAGAACGGGAAAAGAAGATCGCCATGGGACATAAGGCGGACGACCATGAGGAAGGCCAGAAAATGATGTGAGAGAGGTGCAGACAAAGGTCTGCACCTCAAATTTTGCATCGCAATATTCAAAGAAAGAATCTCTCCAAGCCAAATTGATAACAGTTTGATAACTCTGCCCAGTTGAGATAGACAATATGAAATGACCCCTTCACTTGTAAAGCGTGGATTTACCTGTCATACTTAAGGTGCGAACAAAAGCACACAGGAGTCACCACATACAAGAGGAGGAGTCATTATGACAAGTATAATCTATGTAGGAATGGATGTCCATACCACAAATTACACACTTTGCTGCTACAGCATGGAGGATGACCGATTTTTCGCCGAAGTTCAGGTTGAGCCGGATGCGAAGAATATTCTGAAATACCTTGCTCGCATTGAAAAGCAACAGAACAAAGAGTGCCGTATTGTCTGTGGTTACGAGGCAGGATGCCTGGGTTACTCACTGTATCATCAACTGCACGCACATGGTATCGACTGCGTGATCCTTGCACCGACCACGATGATGACAACGCCTGGCAAGCGTATCAAGACGGATCGCAGAGACGCCCGCCTAATCAGCAAGTGCCTTGCATTTCATACTTACAGCTCCGTGTATATTCCAACGGAGATAGATGACGCAGTGAAAGAGTATATCCGTATGCGTGATGATGCAAACAGCGCACTGGTTCGCGTCAAGCAGCAGATCATTGCATTCTGCATCCGACACGGCAAGGTCCATGATGGTAAGAGCTATTGGACAAACAAGCATTTGGAGTGGCTTTCAAATTTGAATTTCGGCAATGATATTTTATCCGAGGTATTGCAGGAGTACCTGATTCGTTACTACCAACTGCGGGAGCAGGTGGATATGTATGATACGCGGATCAATGAACTCTCACAGGCAGAACCCTACCGGCAAAAGGTAGAAAAGCTGGGGTGCTTCCGTGGCATTGCTGCGCATACGGCACTGTCTTTCTGCGTTGAGGTAGGAGACTTCCGGCGGTTTGCGACCGCACAGCAGTTTGCGTCCTATCTCGGACTGGTGCCGGGAGAATGTTCCAGTGGTGACAAACAGCAATATACCGGAATTACAAAGGCTGGCAATTCACATCTTCGCAAACTGCTTGTGGAAACGGCTCAGGTATTTGGCCGATGCGCAACAAAAAGCGGGAAATCAGCGGCTCTCAAGGCGCGGCAGGCAAAATGCGACTCCTTAACGATTGCCTATGCGGATAAAGCGAACGCACGGTTGAAGAAAAAATACTTTAAAATTGCAATGCGTTCTAAGGCGAACATCGCAAAAACTGCCGTGGCAAGAGAGATGGCATGCTTTATTTGGGGCATGATGACAGATAACATTTCTTGTGCATAGGGTATTGCATGAAAATCCGTGCGTCAAGGATGCTTCGCACCGCTGCGCGGCTTCGTCCTTGACCCACATATTTTCATGCAATATATGGTTTTCCAAGGGATCAATGTACAACTGTGCTGCCAAACGGCATCTGAAAGGGGCTAAGCGACTTTGAAGGTTCAGCAATCTACGAAATAGCTATGGCGGCGCCCTTGCGGCGATCCACGACGGTAGACGGTAGTGCTGGCGGAGAACCATTGTCCTGTGGTAACCAATCCACGTATAACAGAGTGGCCAATGCCGGAAATCTGTATCGTCTTAGCCCTTTTCTGATGCTGTTCGGTATCCTGCACAATTTGACAGGTAAAATTTCGTTGACTTTTCCCCTTGAAAAAAGTCATTTCATAACAGCTATTAAGGTCAGTGCATGGTATTGTGTGTCGCTGAAAAGGAGGTGGCACACAATGTATAACTACATGCAAGCCTTAAAGCAACGGTTCTTCCAGCCCCCAAAGTATGAAAAACTGCGGCAGGATATTGAGAGAACCCATCAGGAGTTGAATAGCAGACTAGGTGAACGGGAGTGCAACCTGCTGCTGGGGATCATGGATATGCAGACAGAACTCTGTGAAAATATCTCGCTGGATAGCTTCGTGGCAGGATTCCAGCTGGCATATGGGATCACAAAAGAACTGGAAGAGAAAGGTGTGTATTCCTTCGAATTGGAGGATGAACAATTGACCTGCCAAAGGCTTAGGGAGAGGAGGGAGCAGGCAAATGGCAAAGCGCAGGGCTAACGGTGAGGGTAGTATTCGCAAGAGAAAAGATGGCCGCTGGGAAGGCCGGTATACCGCAGGCTATGACCCAGAGACAGGCAAACGGATCATCAAAAATGTCTTGGGCCGCACACAGGCAGAAGTCAAAGAAAAGCTGAGACTGGCGGTAGAGGACAACAAGAAGATCGACGCCGCCAAGGGACAGGACCTCACCGTAGGGCAGTGGGCAACGCTCTGGTTTGAGAACTACGCAAAGCCTGCTATCCGCGAGAGTACAGCGGAGCACTACCGGAACTACATCGAGAAGCACATTGTCCCCCGGATTGGTAAGATCATGCTCCGAAAGCTGACTACGCTGGATATTCAGAAATTCTACAACAAAAGCAGAGAATCAGGAAGGGTCCAGCGCTACGAGGGCATGGAAGACCTACACCTCAGCAACAAGACCATCCGGGGCCTCCACGCCGTGCTGCGCCAGTGCCTGGAACAGGCTGTGACGGAGCGGTTGATTCCATACAACCCCGCCGCCAACTGCAAACTCCCGCCGAAGGAGAAGAAGGACATGCAGATCATCCCGCCGGAGAAACTGGGAGACTATCTGCGTGCGGCGGAAGAACACGGTGTCCTGCCGATGTTCTATCTGGAACTGACCACCGGACTCCGCCGGGGCGAACTGCTGGCACTCCTCTGGTCAGACCTGAATATCAAGGAAAGGTGCCTGACGGTCTCCAAGTCCGTGGCAAGAGGCAAGGGGGAACTGCGAGTCACGGAGCCGAAAACGAAAAATTCTATCAGGACAGTATACATCGACGATGAGGCCATCCGCCTGCTGGTGGAGGACCGCAAGAATCACCCGTTCAGCCCCTACCTGTTCCCGTCCCCAGTGACAGGCGGGATGTACGGCCCGGACTGCGTAGGGAGGACCCATAAGAAACTCTTGAAGAAAGCTGGAATCGAGGAGAATGTCCGATTCCATGATCTCCGAAGGACTTTCGCTACAATGGCGCTGCAAAATGGTGTAGACCCGAAAACAGTCTCCAGGATGCTGGGTCACTACTCCGCTGAGTTTACCCTGGATGTCTATACGAATGTGACGAAGGAGATGGAAAAGGAAGCCGCCGAAAAGATCGGCAGCTTCATGGAGCGGGTCATCTGAAAAAACGTCAGCACCGGAGGGCAGGACTGCTCTCCGGTGCTGTTTTGTCCTCTCTGGACCTTTCCGGACCTTTCGCCGTGTGGGTCACGGCGTGGGTCGACCTAAAAAAGTGCAAGGGTAAAACTCATGGAAAGTTCTGAAAAACGGCAAAAATCCGGCAGAATCAACAGATTCTGCCGGATTTTTGGTCCGAGTGGCGGGATTTGAACCCACGGCCTCTTGGTCCCGAACCATTAACCAGCTGGACAGTGTATGCCTAGGGCTGCAATTGACACAGCGGTTACTATTTGCTGTTGTACCACACTTGTACAACATTCAATTTGCTGCTTCGCTCGGAAGTTCCATGGCTTTTCTGACTTTCGGAAATGTGATTTCCCTTTGCTGATCTTCACAATAATCGGCATATATGCGCATTGTAATGGTTGGATCGGTGTGACCGAGCAGATACTGAACCTCTTTGGGGTCCATGCCTTTTTCGATGCAACGGGTCGCGTAAGTGTGTCGAAGGATATGAGGTGTTACTTTGAAATCAATGATTCGCTTTACCCAGGGATGCTTATTGGGTTTTGCTTTTTCGCCGGGCGCAAGAGGCGGGGGTGTTTTTCTGGCGGTAACGGCACTCCACATGCCTCTAAAAGCGGTTTCTGTCAACATCTCCCCATTTCTCTTGTGAAATAGAAACATAGAATTCGATTTGCACAGTTCACCCTTGATAGCAATAGCTAGATCCCTTGGTAGCGGTACTTCCCGATAGCCGGCAGGGGTCTTTGTAGTATCCTGCAAAATCGAATTCGTACCAATAAATACAAGCGTTCTATGGACCTTGACTACGGCATTGTCTGGGTCGGCAATTTCTAAGGCGTCGCGCATAACAGCAAGAGCCTCGCCGCGGCGGAGTCCGGTTTTGGAGAGAAACCAGACGAAAAGTCTAGCAGTGGTCCCCTCCAGAGCGGTAAGCAGAATCTCCTCCTGGGCAATTGTCAATGCCCGGAGCTTCTTCTTTGTTACACCATTGTTTTTGAGGCGTTTTGGTACAGGCGAACGTATAATCAGGTTATCGTCCACCGCACTGTCAAAAATTGCGCGGAGGCATTGAAGAACTGTTCCGTACAGTGACTTGCTGGAGTTTGAAAGGTGGTTCAAACAGCTTTGAATAGCCATGGGAGTGACATCCTGCATTTTCAGCGCACTTAAATAGGGGAGAATATGCACATTCAGCGCATTTGTGATGCTGGCTTTGGAATTTTCTCTAAGCTTGGGCTTTTTGTAGACATTATACCACATCTGGGCGTATTCACCAAAAGTAGTATCATCGCCCAAGTCAATGCCGGCGCGGAGCAGCATTTTGGCTTCTTGGAGCTTTTCTTCCGCTTCTGCCTCTGTCTTTCCGTAGATATATTTCCTCTTTCCGTTCGGGAGAGACAGCGTTTTTGTGACATAATCTTTTCGTGCCATATAAAATTTCCTCCTTGTGGGAGGCTGCCATCTGTGGTATACTAAAAAATGCAGATGGTAGCCCCTTGATTACATTTGGTCGTGTGGTCTTTTGGATACTTCTGCCGCCGCTCTGGGGTGCCACCCGGGGCGGCTTTTTTTATTGATTGGATCGTGCATGGCCTGCCGGGGTGCCATCCGGCGGGCCGTTTTGCTTTTTAAGTGGCGATATCTAAATTGAAAAGACTTGGCTGAACAGATTTCATCCGATATTCGGCAAGCCGAAGAGAAACCCCCATATAGTTGGCCGCATCTTGGAGCGGCCTGTCCAGAAAGCATTGAAGTTCATAGTCGTTGTATAGAAGGTCTACCGAAAATTGGTGGGCCTCTTTTTCATATCTGCCGGGGACCATATATGTTTCGTGATCCATGAATACCCGGTTTAGGCCGCGATGCATGAAGTGATGCCCAAGTTCATGTGCGCAGACCAACCGTTGCTGGTGTTCGTCCAAATCGGAGTTGATATAGATAAGTGTTCGGCGCTGACAATACTGGCGCAGTCCACGGAGAGACCCAAGAGGGGCATATACCAGAATAATGCCTAGTTTCTCCGCAATGCGAAAAGGGTCCCGTGTCTCATATTTTTTGACAATTCGAGAGGTCAGGGCCTTACTGTCCATTTATTGCTCCTTTTTATATTTCTTGGGCGTATAGGTTTCCTTATTTTTTTCTCGGACAAGGCGAAGGCCGGCATCCATTGCAATTCTCAAATTTCTGATGTCTTCATCAGACATTGGCGTTCCATCAAACATCAACTCGCCGCCGGCGGCCATATCGGACATGATCTTTTCTACACGGCGGGCAATATCACGCTGCTCACGATCTGAAAGCGCCTGAGTAACGTTTTTCTCCGCCGAATCTTGGCTGGTATAGGTGCGGATGATTTCGGCAATGTCTGCGTCGGTTGCAGTAGCGTTTTTATCTGCGGCAATCAGAAGGGACTTGCTCTGATACAGAGTTTTATAAGAATCGGGAGGAAGTGCGTCCAGAACAGAGATATCCACGCCAACAGGCGATTCATTCTTCCAGATGTGGATGCCGTTTTCGAGGTGTTTTTCACTGTTTTGTGCAGTTCCATGGAGCAGATAGTCAATCGAAACGCCAAAATATCCAGAGATCTTTGTGAGATTTTCTGCTTTCAGCGTTTTAATGCGCCCCATTTTCAACTCGGTAAGATTGCCGCGACTGATCGAAAGCTTATTGCACATTTTTCCAATAGTAATGTCATGGCTTTCGCATAAAGCATGGATACGATTATACAAGTCATCCATTTTTATACTCCTATTTTTGTGCATAACGCAGATTGCACTAATATTTGTACAAAATGGCTTGACTTGTACAAGTGCTTGTACTAAAATCGAACCATGATAGGTACAAGAATTAGTGCGATATATTTGGTAGCACTTATATATTAGTACAAAGACTTGTACCTGTCAACAGATTCTTTTAAGAGAGGAGGATTTTTGGCGATATGGCCGAATATACACGATTTGGTTTGGAGGTAAAAACCAAACTGCTTGGACCACCGGCGAGAACACAGACATGGCTGGCGGCCCAGGTATCAGAGAAAACCGGACTGTTCGTTGATGACGCATATCTCTCTAAAATTCTGACAGGTCAGCGAAATGCCCCCAAAATTGTGAGCGCAATCTGTGAAATTCTGGACTTGCAGGGCGAGGCGGTTGGATGATGGGGCTGATAATTGCACTGCTTGCCGTGGCAGTTATTGTGCTGCTGATCCATTCGTGGTCATTGTCCACGGGAATCCAGGCGATACTTTTGTGGCTCATGGATAAGAATTTGCCACAGCCTTCAGATGCAGAACTACGGAAGTTCACCCGGAAGGCTGCGGCGCACCAGATAGAAGATTTGAAAACGCTGTTTTGTTCAAAGAAGTCCTAACTGCTGCTTCATCCAAGCAGACGCTACACCCTCGGCAATCTTTCCGAGCATGGAAATTCCAGCGGAACCAACCTTTGAAGAGATTTCCTTGGTTTTTTGCCAGTTATTATGCTCTCGGATATTTGCCAAAAATTCATGACCCTTGGGAGTCAGATCGGCGACCCAAATGGCGTCCCCGGCAGTCATATCCGAAAGTTTGATAAGTTCGGCCTCGGCGCAGTAGTTGATGTGGTATATCAGTTCGTCACAGTCATATTGCTCCATCAGCTCTTTTTGAAAGCTTGGGATCTCTGGATCATCAAGTCCAAGAATATCCGCGGTTTGGCTATGCAGGTCCAGGTCTATAAAGACAGCGCATTTTCGCAGGCTGGTATGCTCTTCAACACACAGCAGAACATCTCGCACACAATCAGGATTTAGGCGCAATGCATTCACCCCCTTTCTCCTCTATTTTACCATGGCGGCATCAGCGGGACAAGCGGGGACGATCAGGAAGGAGACAGAACATGAAGAATCCCAACAGCCAGGAGCCGGTGGCACCCGGAGGCTGTGAGAGAGACCACACGACCGTATATTTTACTGTTGAAGAGGTTGCGGAACGCTACCGCGTCTCTACAAGACTTGTTTATGAAGCGCTCAGTCAGGGAAGCATGGGCGGATTCAAAATCGGCGGGAGCTGGCGCGTGTCGGAGGCGGCTTTGCAGGCTTTTGAACAGAGCGGAGGGTTCCGCCGCCCAAAGAAGTTTGTGAACCGGACAACGGCAGCGGCCACTGGACGGCGCAGAAGCAGGCGGCCAATCGTCAGAAAAATCTCAATTTGAGGAGGCTACATGTATGGATAAGAAAGAAATTGTTGAGATCCGCTATTGCGGGCAGGATGGACAGCCCCGGGGGAAAGCGTACAGCTATTACACGGATATCCCGTTGGCCGTCGGCGACCGGGTGATTGTACCTACATATAAAGGCGACGGTGAGGGCGTTGTCTGCGCAGTAGCTGTGCCGGAGAGCACGGTGGACGAGCATGTGCTGCCGCTGCTGAAAACCATCACCAGAAAGGTGGAGGCAGAATGAAATGTGAGAAATGTGGATATTTCTGTGGCTGGAATGACGAAGGGGAACCTATCTGCGAGTACGATGAAGGGATTGATGGCTGCCCATTCGCGGATGAAATGGAAGCAGCCAAGTCTTCTGGCTTTGATATTTCAATCGATTGTGTCCGTCTGACTCAATATCTCCGGAGCACGATGATGAATACGTCCAAACGAGTTGCGGAGGAGACCATTAAAGAGTCTATCCACAGCATCGTAACAGATACTTACAAGCAGGAAATCCAGGCAATGACCAAGGCGGCAATGGAGAAAATCGTCATCGAACAGGTCGCTGCTTTTATGGCAGGTGAGATCACGATTGGCGGTGGTTGGTTGGAACCGAATCGGACTCTCACGAGGAACGACTATTTATCAGAGTGCGTCCAAAAGAGCCTTCATGAGAAAGCGGATGGGAACAGTATCAGGAAGATGTGTGAAACTGAGGCAAAGAATCAGATCGGGACATTTTCCGAAAAGCTCAAAAAGGATATCAACCGGGACTTGAAAAACCTTCTGGATGAAGCGACGCGGCAGACACTGACTTCCAGCGTGGTAAACCTGCTAATGGCAAATGAGACATATCAAAAGCTCTCTAGCGGCATGGATAATTTGCTGGAAGCGGGAAGGGAGATCTGACATGAAAGAAGCGCAGGCAGCGTTGAGCGTAAAGGCCCAGGCTCCAGAAACGGAGCAGCAGCTGATCCAGGTGGTCCAGCTCCCCATTATCACACAGAAGCTCCGGGAACTGGCACCCGAGATCGACCGGCAGGTCGCGGAGGCGAAATCGCTGGCCTGCACCGAGGAGACGGTGACTGCCGTCAAGAAGGCCAGGGCGGCGATGAATGCCCAGTTCGCAGGGCTTGAAGAGCGGCGCAAGGCCGTTAAACAGGCCATTTTGGCCCCTTACGACGAGTTTGAGAAGGCCTATAAGGAGTACATTACCGATAAGTTCCGCAGTGCGGATGCTGATCTGAAAGCAAAGATCGGCGACACCGAGGCCGGTGTGAAGAAGCGGAAATCGGATGACCTGCGGGCCTATTTTGACGAGTTGGCGGCGGCAAGGCATGTTGAGTTCCTGCGTCTGGAGGATGCGGGATTGACTGTAACGCTCTCAGCCTCTCTGACTGCCCTGAAAAAGAATGCCACGGCATTCATCGAGCGGGTGGCGACCGATGCTGCCATGATCGAGACGCAGGAGCACGCCAGCGAGATCATGGCAGAGTACCAGAAGAATGGATGCCATGTGTCTGCTGCCATCACTACGGTGGTGGAGCGGCACAAGGAGATCCAGCGGCAAAAGGAGCTGGCGGCCCAGCGGGAAGAGGCGCGGCGGATGGAAGAGGAAGCGGCTCAAAAAACCTTGGAATCTTTGCCGTCTGCCTTTTCGGCGCCAGTAGTTGCACCAGTTGCTGCATCTGCGGCCCCGCCGCAATCTGCGGACGGAAAGGCGAAAAAGGACCCAAACGATGTGCTGACTGTCGGATTCAGGATTCGGGATACACGTGCCCGACTGCTGATCCTGAAGAACTGGATGGATGCCAATGGGTACAAGTATGAATGATGGAGGAATTTAAAGTCATGGAAAATAAGAATTTGATCCAACAGTTCGGAACTTCCGAACTGTCAAAACAGATGAGCGGAGTTGGAAGGGCGCTGGTTATGAGCCGAGAGGCGCAAGAGGTCCACACGGCCATGCTGATTGCAAAGAATTTTCCGCGGGATACCATTGACGCATACAATCGTGTGTTGACAGAGTGCCAACGGAAAACACTGGCAGAGAAGGCAATGTATGAATATCCCCGCGGCGGAAGCATGGTCACTGGCCCCTCCATCCATCTGGCCCGCACTATGGCGAGATGCTGGGGCAATCTGGATGCCGGTTTCAAGGTTTTGGAGCAGACGGCAACAGAATCCACAGTAATGGCCTACTGCTGGGACCTGGAGACGAACTTCCGAGAGTCCAAGATTTTTACAGTGGCGCATGTGCGGGAGACGAAGAAAGGCAACTATGCACTGACCGACCCCCGCGATATTTATGAACTGATCGCCAACCAAGCGGCGCGGCGGGAACGTGCCTGTATTCTGGCTGTGATCCCCGGTGATGTGACCGACGCCGCTATCGGGCAGTGCAATGTAACACTGGCTGGCGATAGCAAGATGACAGTGGAAGACATGGTGCGAGCTCTGGTCAAGAACTTTCAAGAGCAGTATGGCGTGACCCGGGAGATGCTGGAGAACTATATCGGCGTCAAGGCGAAGGCATTTTCACGGCAGAGCGTGGTGCGGCTGAAGAATGTCTATAACACCCTGCGGGATGGCTCGGCATCTGTAGAACAGTATTTTGACATGTCGCTGGCCGCACCTGATAAAAAGGAGCAGGAAGACGATGCCGCAGCCCAAAAGGGCGAGTTACCCAGTGCAAAAGACGCTGAAAGCTACAGCTCATCTCGGCCTGAGCCGCAGGATGCGTCCGGGGATGTTGTACCGGATGGTATGAAGGTTGACGATAAGACTGGAGAAGTGACACTCGGTGAGCTGTGAGTGTGAGAGATGGAAAGATATCAATGGCGATTTGAGGAGGTGATGCCTGATGACCTGTAATATCATTGCAACTGGTTCCAAAGGAAACGCAATCCAGCTGGACCACCGGCTGCTGCTGGACTGCGGTGTTCCCTTTAAGGTTCTTCAGCCCATTTTTATGGAGCTGAATCTGGTGCTTTTGACACACAGGCATGGTTAGGAGACCATTTTAACCGCTCGACCATTCGCTGTCTGGCGCAGGAGCGGCCAATGCTCCGCTTTGGGTGCTGTTCTTGGATGGTTCTGCCCCTGGTGGAGTGCGGCGTTGATGTGAGGCGGATCGATTCATTTCATCCCGGCGGGAAAATGCACTACCACATCTTCGGAATGGACTATATCATTGAAGCCTTTGACCTTTTCCATGATGTGCCGAACTGCGGCTATAAGATCCAACTGCCAAATGGTGAACGGGTGCTGTATGTCACGGATACCGGGACACTGGAAGGAGTGAGCGCCCCTGCTTATGAACTCTATCTGATTGAGGCGAATTACAGGGAGACGGAACTGAAAGAGCGTATGGCACAGAAACTGGCGGCTGGAGAGATGGCCTATGAGGGTAGGGTAGAGGCGACACACCTTTCCAAAGAGCAGGCAGATGCTTTTTTGATGGCAAACGCTGGGCCAAAGAGTTGCTTTGCCTATCTGCATGGGCACCAAGAGAGAGCAGAAATAACGGAAGAACAGGAGTAAAAGCATGGGATTTTGCGAATTTGAAGATAAGGCCAAGTTCATTAGTGCAAGGCTTCTCCCTCTGACTGCGGCTGCAACCGAGGGAGATGTTGCCGGCCTGGATTTTGAGTATCGGGACGGCAGCGAAACAGTGACCATTACATATAAGGACGGAACGCGCCAGGAGGTTGACGTGACTGGCGATACGCTCCTCATGCTGGCCCAGGACGTGTTGGGGGCGGTGGGCTGATGCTCAACAAGATCATCATCATGGGACGCCTGACCCGTGACCCAGAACTGCGCCACACCGGGAGCGGAACTGCTGTCACATCCTTCTCCCTGGCTGTGGACCGGGACTTCAAGTCTCAAAGCGGCGAGAAGGAGACGGATTTCATCGATGTGGTGGCCTGGCGCAGCACTGCGGAGTTTGTCAGCAAGTACTTCACCAAAGGCCGCATGGCCGTGGTGGAGGGCCGGTTGCAGATCCGCGACTGGACCGACAATGACGGCAATAAGCGCCGCAGTGCAGAGGTCATTGCCGCGAATGTCTACTTTGGCGATTCCAAGCGGGATGCCAGTGCGGCGCCGGCGGCGGATGGAAGGGCCCCAAACTTCCATCCGGCGGGCCGCCCTGTGGATGTGAATCCAGGGCCGGATGACTTTGCCGAGATCGGCGAGGAGGACGGCGATCTGCCGTTTTAAGGCGGTGAAATTGTGCCAAGGCGAAGAATGATAGACCCTAATATATGGCAAAGCGAAGATTTTTCAAATCTTTCTATTTTGGCAAAACTGGTGTTCATTGGCCTTTTTTCCAATGCGGATGATGAGGGACGTGGACGAGCCAAACCCATGTATATCAAGTCAATACTTTTCCCTTATGACGAGAAAATACGGATCATCGACATTGAGACTGCGCTATCGGAGATAGCTCTGAATTTGTCCGTGACGTTTTATTCCGCCGATAACGGAAATCAATATTATTCGCTTGATAATTGGAAGAAGTGGCAGTCCATTGAGAAGGCAAAACCGTCTAAAATCCCTGCACCGCAAGGAATTGAGTATAATCCCCGACCAATCGGCGATTCGTCGACGACTAATCCCCGACCAATCGTCGACAAGTTCCGCCTAAATAGAAAAGAAGTAGAAAAAGAAATAGAAATAGAAAAGAAGAAAGATATATGCGCAGAGGCGGAAACCGCCTCCGCGCCGCCAGTAATCGTATTACCGCTGAATACCGGAGACGGCTATCCCGTTTCCGCGGAGCAGTGCCATGAATGGGCGGGCCTGTACCCTGCTGTCGACGTGATACAGCAGCTTCGGAATATGAAAGGATGGCTTGATGGGAATCCGACAAAGCGGAAAACACGCCGGGGCATCTTGCGATTTATCAATGGCTGGCTAGCAAGAGAACAGGACCGAGGAAGAGATATTTCTAGAAAAATGGGAGCAGAGGAAAAACAGCCCACAGACTGGGAAAAAGTTGCCAGAGAATTGGAGGAAGGATTATGACCGCGGCAGAGACCGGAACCATCATGAATATTTTGCAGGCCGCATATCCACGGTTTTATGCGGACATATCCAAAGCTAATGAACGAAAAATAGTCCTCCTGTGGGCAGAGATGTTCGCCAATGACGATGTTTCACTTGTTGCCGCCGCAGTCAAGGCGCTTATCGAAACGGATGAAAAGGGATTCCCTCCCCATATTGGGGCTGTCAAGGCCAAACTGCGGCTTCTGACCGTTGGCGATGAAATGTCCGAAGCAGAGGCTTGGAGCATGGTGGCCTCCGCCATCAGAAACGGTACATACGGGGCAAAGGCGGAATTTGAGAAATTTCCGCCGATCATACGCCGGATCGTAGGCAGTCCCAATACACTTCGGGAATGGGCCGGAATGGACTCGGAAACCGTCCACAGTGTAGTTGCCTCAAACTTCCAGCGGAGCTACCGGGCAATATCTGAACGGGAGCGCGAGTTCAAAAAGCTGCCGCCGGATGTGAAAGAGTTGGTCCTGAGTCTGCGATGCGCCCAGTCAGAGCCTGCGGTGCCTGAGAAAAAAACAGATGTATCCCAGCTGCCGCCTCCAAAGCGTGAGATACCGGCATGGATGGCGGAGCCGGCGGAAAAGCCGGTACAGCGGAGCCGCGAGGAGGTTATTGCCATGCTGCGCTCCGGGAAGCCATCGCGGGAAGAGAAACGCTGCAATGGGGATTGATTTAAAGGACTTATCCCCCAAGGCACAGAAGCAGGCCCTTGCCAAGCTGGCGGAACAGAGTCCGCAGGCGGCACAGATTGCCCGGAAGGTGACAGGGAGCAACAAATACGGCGCTCGGAAAACCTGGGCTTTCGGGATGCCTTGTGACAGCCAGAAGGAAGCTGGATACTTGGGCAACTGTGTGCTGCTGACCAGGGCCGGGGTGCTGGCGGGGTTTCTCTATCACGGGAAGCTGCTACTGGTGGATGGGACGGACAGGGACAACCGGGCTGTGACCTATGAACCGGACTTTGTACTGCTTCATGCAGACGGCACCTATGAGCTGGTGGACACCAAGAGCGACGCCACAGAGACCCGGGTATTCAAGAACAACATGAAAATCATCCGGGAGCGGTATCCGCTTCTGAGAGAGGTGACGATTGAGAAATGAGCGATAAATTTGACCTTTGCGTGCCATGCGCTGCGGCGCTTTTTGAACAGGGGAGCCGGATGCGGAAGGTCCGGGAAGTGCCTAATGTGAAGCTGACCTGCTCCAGGTGCGGCCGGCGGCGGTACGGGGCCACCTATCAAACAGACGGTGGGACGGCATTGGAGGGGAAGAAGGCATGAGAAAGTTTACATGCCCGGTCTGCCACAATGAAGAACACCCGGATCATGCCCGGTTTTGTGTGATTTGCGGAAATGCGCTGCCGCTGGCAGAGAAACCGGCGGATGAGGCATTGGAGACGGTGAAGCTGCTCGCCCTGGCGGCGATCTGCTATCAGCGCATGTTCGACGAGATCCTGCGCAGAGCAAAGTGTGATCCGGTGATGGCAGATTTGCTGATGAGTGTCCAGACGGTTCAAGGGACTCCAAACGTCATGAAAATCTACAAGTTGGAGCAGAGTGGGCTTGATGTCAATGCCATCCAGAGCATCGACGATGTGACAGCTGCTATGTGTTCCCAAAAGGAGAATCGGACATGACGGACAAGGACAGCGGAGAGCGGAAAGTCATAGAAGGACCTGACGAACGGTATATCGTACTCTGCGGTACATGCGGCGCCCGCACCAGGGCATATAGGACCAAAGGAGCGGAGACACGCGCATGGGTACGCGGAGATATCATCAAAGGAGAAAAGCAGTGAGCAGCTGCACGAAACCTTGTCGGATCGGCTTTTAAACCATGGGCCTGCCTATGAGCAGATGCGGAGGCAGGCCCGTTCAGGCGAGGCTTATGGCAGCAGGAAGGAAGTGGGCGGCATGAATCTGATTTATGTGCAGAAGAACGGCAAAATGACCGAGGTAGACCGGCTGGCCCTTGGAGAGCTTTTGCTGAAGGCGGGATATAACGTCCGGCTGACTAAACGGAGGGTTCCGGGCGGCCCTGCGGATAAAAGTATTCCGGTCATTGAGTTCAAGGGTGATGGGGAGCCGTGATGAAGGGGAGAGGAAGCGTGTTTCGGATACGATGAAAAACCACATGACGGTACATCATGGACTGCTGGCGGACCTCACCGCTTATCTGATAAAGAGTGGGTGGCAGATTGAAAAGCCTGTCGGAAAATATGAGGTCCTTCGGGCGCGGCGCCCAGACTATCCACGGCCTCTACTGATCCATGACCGCACTTCAGGCGGCTGCGGTTACAGCATTGATGAGCGAGACCTGAAAGTGTATCAGGGATGGAAAAGGAACCGTAGAAAGCGTGGCCTTGATCCGAACTGGCCGGGTGAGCTGCCGCACTGTAACGAAGAAGAATGCGAGCCTCCGTATGGCATGAAATGCGACTGTGAATTAAACGAATACGGATGGTGTACTAGGAGAATGCACAAATGAAAATTTTGTCTTGCGGCGCTGGGATGCAATCAACCGCCTTAGCGCTGATGAGCTGTGAGAATTCCTTCGCAAAAGAAAAGAAACTGCCCATTCCGTACCCGGCGGTGCCGATTTACGATTTGGTGGTGTTCTGTGATTTGGGCCTTGAACCTCCCTGGGTGAAGCGTCAGGTGGAATTCATCCGAAAGGCATGTGAGTCGGCTGGTATTCCGTTTAAGGTACTGGACTCCCCGCTCTATAAGGATTTTATGAAGAACTTCGGGGAGAGGCGGACTATCAGTATCCCGTGGTGGACGCTTGGCGAAGACGGCCATAAGTCACGAATGCCCAGGAACTGCACCATCGACTACAAGGTGGAGATGATCTCAAAGTTTTTCCGATGGGAAGTGCTGGGGTACAAAAAGGGTCAGCGGCTCCGGGATGAGGATAAAAAAGCGCATGAGATGCATATGGGATTCAGCGCTGAAGAAGCACGCCGGTGCAAGGAAAGTCCAAACCCGATGTTTATTAACAAATTCCCCCTGGTAGAGATGGGACTGGTGAGAGCTGACAACTACGCATACATCAAGGATGTGTGGGGGCTGGAAACAAGGGCGTCTGCCTGTACCTTCTGTCCATTTCATAAAAACTACTTTTTTCAGTATTTGAAGAAAAACCTGCCGGAGGAGTACAGACGGCTGGTAGAAGTGGACGAGCTGCTGCGGGACAAGAACCCAAAGCCGCCGATGGATTCCGATTTGTTTATCTCCAGAAGCCGCAAGCGGATCAAGGAGCTGACACCGGAGGACTGCTGTGATGCTGAGTGCTTTGAATACCATGGCAGACAGGTATGGAATGGATTTTGAGTTCGTTTCCTTGAAAGACAGGAGCTTGCAATAGGTACACGCTGGAACAATGGGGAGTGATGATGAACATGAATAAGAAACGGATTTATGCTCCATGGGCTTTTACAGAGAACGAGAGAGAAAAAGGGAAGCAAAACTATGAAATTTATAAAGAACTGAAGGAAAAATACAGGGTTTATCGTCACGATCTCAAAATGGATCTGAAAGATGGCGCGGACTGTAATTTTGAAAATTACGATGTTGTGATTGGCCGGAAACCTGGTTATCATCACGCCTTATATCGCATTTACAAGAACGCCCCCGGCCTGACCACCGCTGAGTTGGCCTTGCTCTGCGACGAAGGGAACCTGTGCTTCGGCTATTCGATGCAGGGGGACCACATCAGGGTATCGGAGGACTGAGTATGAACAAGACCAAGATTGAGTGGTGTGACGCCACCTGGAACCCGGTCACGGGCTGCCTTCACGGATGCCCCTACTGCTACGCAAGGAGCGTGGCTCACCGTTTTGGCCTGCCATTTGCGCCGAAGCTGGGAGACCCAGGAATGGAGGGAGCCAGCAAGTACGATAGCCCGGAGGGCATGGACACCATGCTGGAACTCGAAAAGCCGTATATCCGCGACGGAAGAGTCCAGCCGTTTCCTATGGAATTTCTGCCGACATTCCACCGCTACCGTCTGAAGGAGCCGCAGCGGAAGAAGCCTCAGACCATCTTCGTCTGCTCGATGGCCGACCTGTTTGGGGAGTGGGTGCCGGATGACTGGATCAAGGCGGTATTTGATGCCTGCAGTGAGGCCCCACAGCACAATTATTTGTTCCTGACAAAAGCGCCTGATCGGTACAACGACCTGGATGCCAAAGGACTTCTGCCGCAGGATAAGAACTTTTGGTATGGTGCTTCTGCCACAACGGCATTCCAGATGGAAAAGGCCGCTGATGCCTTTGGGCAGCTTTCCTCCAGGACACGGACATTCCTGAGCATGGAGCCGCTGCTGGAAGATATAGCAGAGTCCGCAGGATGGACATATGCAGAGAATGGCGCATATGCAAATTGGATCATCATCGGGGCTATGACGGGAAGCGGAAGCAAAAAGAGCAAGCCCAAGCGAGCGTGGATCGAGAAGATCGTCAAGGACTGTGCATTCAGAAATGTTCCGGTCTTTATGAAAGGCAGCTTGGCGGAGATATGGGGCGAAGAGCTGATCCAGCAGTTTCCATGGGACAGGTTGGACTGAGCGCGGCCAATTGACAGAGAAGGGAGACAAAAAGGCCTATGCCAAGGAAGAAATACAGCGCCAGTGTGGACTATGAAGCCAAGCTCCAAACGGTGATGGAGCGGCTGGGGATTGAGAAATTCAACTACGACTGGACGCGGAGAGACTGCTTTGTGGAGATGATTTATCACGGGCGGGTGTACCGCTTTGAGAACAGTTTTGAAAAGGCATCCGCCTGCGGCAGAAGAATACAGTATGTCAGCGACCTGTTTGCGGAAGTGGTGCTTTCCCTGGAGGCAATTGCCCGTGCGACGGAGAAGGATATTTTTACACTGGACATGCTGTTCGAAGGGGTTCCGAGTCTTCCGGCTAAAATCACAGTTCCTGTCTGCTTTGCATTTCTTGGCTTTTCAGAAGTGCCGCGGGATGAAGGCGAGGTGCGGAGCCGATACCATGAGCGGGCGAAGCAGCTGCACCCGGACAGTGATTCGGGGAGTCGGCAAGCCTTTGAGGAACTGAACCGGGCCTATCAGGACTGCCTTGCATATTTCAAATATTGAGAAAGCGATGGGTTATTCATGAAAAGAAACTGGACAAGAGAGGAAAGAAAGCGGCGGCTTGCCCGCCGGGTGCTGGCAGGGATCTTTGCGGTGGCAATGGTGCTGGCCGCTGTGTCGGCCCTGATCCTGCCCGCCGGAGGCGCTGAGGCCAGTACATATTTGCCGGATACTCCAGAGGATATATTCCAGAGGGAGGAAGGGGCAGGCACTACGGTCACATACATTCCCGCCTGGGAAGAGGCATTGGATGAGGCGGAGATACAGGAGGATTATGAAAACGAATTGATTGAGGCGGCTCTGTTGGAGCGGGCCTGTGTGATCGAGAGATGCCGGATCACCTATTACTGTGTAGAGCGATATCCCCATATCTGCGGGACCGGAGATGGGATCACAGCGTCTGGGACAGAGGTGTTGGCGGGGGTCAGCTGTGCTGTGGACCCATCCATGATTCCACTGGGCAGCGATGTACTGATAGACTTCGGCGATGGGGATTTGCGCTATTTTGTGGCAGATGACACAGGGCCGACCGGAGGTCACATTGATTTGGCAGTTTCGACGCACAAGGAGGCGGAACTGCTTGGCGTTACACAGGCCACGGTTTACTGGGTGGAGCAGCCAGGTTGATGGAGGGAAAGAACATGGAAGTTTATGACATGCTGGATCGGGAAAGGTTTCCGCACCGGCTTCGGGTGGGCATGGAGATCGCAGACATCAGGGCCGGTGAGTTGGCGGGGATGTGCGGGCTGAGTATTTCCGCTATTTATAGAGCGAGGAGTACCGCCTGTGACATGTCCGAGGAAAAACGCAGGGCGCTTCTGGTGGCATTGGAGAAGTGGAGCCCGGGGACGCTGGCGGCTGTCAGGGCAGCAGAACAGGAAATGAAACGGCAGATGCCGGAACATGATCTGGGAGGATGTGTATGATTATGATCTATAAGTTGACGGCGGCAATTATGGCTACTATTATCGCCGGAGTAATTTTGATTTGGCTGTTTGTATGGCTGAACAGCACGAAGGTGCGGGAGTGGTGGATGGTCTGCAGGATCGAATGGGCCATGGGCTTCAAGCTCTATGGGTGGCAGCGGGAATATATCCTGCATGGCGGAAAAGTCCCGCAGAATCCCCGGGGAAAGACCACGGCATATATTATCAGGATGCTGATAACAAGGACGGATACCGACATCCTGATTTTGGATATGGAGGATGTCTGGTACATCTCCGAGCAGAAACTGCCGGAGGGACAGAGCATTGTGACGTATTGCAGCAGCTACCTTCACAAGATCATGCGGATCTGGCAGAAGCTATTTGACACCGGGATAACGGTCCGCAATCTGATCGTGCGGGCGGGGATAGACCGCCGGGCGTTTGAGGAGCTATGAGCAGTGGAATCCAACAAAGATAAATGCTCTGCTGCGGAGCTGGAACAGCAGCTATGTCCGGCCAGAACGGAATACGGATGCTCGGCCTGCGGGCTTTTTAAAAGTCCGACCTGCTTTGGGCGTCACCTGGAAGCCGCGGATGAGCGCCTACATTGCGGCATGGCGGAACTGGAGAGGATGCAGGCACAGCTTCGGAAGGAGCGGACGCGGATGTACAATCTGCGAAAGCGGGCCAGAGAAGCCGAAAACGAAGTGCAGCGGCAGGCCGAGGCGGTCATGCACCAAAAGGAGATGGTCCAGACCGCAGAAAAACAGCGCAAAAATATCCTGCGGCCGGACGGATTCAAAGAAAAAGTCAGGCGGACGACGATACAGCGCCAGAAATACCTGCGGGGGCTGGAACGGAAGAACACCAGAGCGGGAAGCCCCAGTGAGAAGAAGTCTCTCTGCAATATATGCTCTGTATGCACATGCTCCTGGATGCTGTGCGGGGAGCCTGTGGAGGGATGGGTGGCTGAGCCGTCAAAACTCTATAAGGATGGCTGGGGCGTGCTGAGGTGCCCGGAGGCTAAACTATGAGGAGATCAAAATGAATGTAATGGAAAATGGGGAGATCCGCAACCGATTGGGACGGGCTTTCCCGAAGGCATACATCAACAGGCAGTTTGAATTTATCGCTTTGCCGAGCCGGAATACATACTTTTTGCTGGATGGCGTGGACACGGAGCTGAAATTGAAATGCAAGGTTCTGGAGTGGCTTTCACGGGAGGCGGCGAAGGGGATTTCGCCCATCTCGCGGAGGTATCACCTGGATGGCATTAACTCGTTCCTTGGAACGTCCTTTACGCAGGAGGACATGATGGAAATCTATACCTATCTGGGAAACGCCTGCAACCATGAAAAGACCCTCCGCTTTATTGAGAGCGGATATGATATGGCGGCGCTGACCAAAGCGGAAAAACCTGTATGAGCAATCGGATACAAGGATTTATCCTTTACAAGATTTTTTGTGGTTCGACGCTGGTTTATTTGGGCAGGACGAAGCAGCCGCTGGCAAGCCGCCTGCGGGGACACTTCTTTCAGAAGCCCATGCACCGGGTCATTGATATCAGCCTGGTGACGAAGGTCCAATATGCCAGGTTCCAAACAGAGGCAAACATGAACCTCTATGAGATCTACTTCATCCTGACGCTTCATCCGCCACTGAACGTGGATGACAAGGCAGGTGACTACCCGACGGTGACACTCCCGGAAGTGGAATGGACAGATTACTGGCCTCCGCTGATGGAGAAGTGGCTGAAGGAGATCGGGGAGCGGACAACACGCTATGAGAAACTGCGGCTCCGCCAATCCAAAATCCTGATGGAACAGCACGAGCTTCGGGTTCAAAGACGGAGCGGGGCGCTGGATGAGGAGTCTTATTGGCAAAGATATGAGGAACTGGTCCAGGAGGACCAGCAGATCAGGATAGAACTGCATGGATAAGGCGGTGTACATATGGAATTGGACGTGACTATCAAATTGATTCGGCTTTTCGGTAGATGTCCAAACTGCGGGAACGACATGGTAGGTCCTAATGATGGGCTTCTGGATATTACGGATCACACATTCACCAGAACCTGTACTTGCGGATGGACAGTGACCGTGGAAGAGCATGGGAGGCGGTTGTGATCAATCTTCACCCAAAAACCTGCAACCTCTGCGGTGGAGTTGTGGACTATATCAGCAATGCTGAGGTGTATGGGCGGAATATGACGCGCTCCGGTGCAAGGAAGCCTTGTGAATTTGATGGATGAGAGAGGATGAACCATGAAAAGGCATCTCGACAATCTCTATTGGACCAGAATTTTCCTTCCGCCCCGCTCCCGTCCGACTGGCCGGAGCACATCAAGACCCGCTTTGAGCGGATTGAATAAGGAATGAGATTATGAAAAAAGCAAGAATTTATACAAATGATTTTAACCGCATGATTTTAGCAACCAAGAATTTCACTGGGACTAATAGCAAAAAAGGACTGCATCAGTATATCCGGCTTGAATTCGATTCCGAGACCTCTATTGTGACGGCTATTGCGGTTGACGGCTATAGGATGTCTGTTGAGCATGCTGTTGTCTCTGCTTGTGATGAAAGCTTTGTAGCATACGTCAGAAACAATATCAAGCTGCCAAACAAGATGTACGCAGATTTAGAGCTTGAAGGCGGAGACCTGATGATCCGCTGCGGGGAGTTCATCTTCGGCCTAAAGCAACCAGAAGGAGAGTTCCTGGAATGGGAAAAGGTACTTCCGAATAAAGAAGCGACTTTTAAAATCGGT
Organism: uncultured Dysosmobacter sp.; assembly: GCF_947631635.1. Classification (GTDB taxonomy): domain Bacteria; phylum Bacillota; class Clostridia; order Oscillospirales; family Oscillospiraceae; genus Oscillibacter. The sequence continues at coordinate 32,414 of NZ_CANRMB010000014.1, read as the reverse complement.
TTTAATGGAAACTATCTGCTGGACGCGCTGCAAGCAGCCAAAATATCAAATGGAAGTTCGTTCAAAAGCCCGGTAATTTTGGAATTTAGAAGCGCAGTTGAGCCGGTTATCATCCGCACCAACAAAAATGATGTAAAAATGGTGCTGCCGATTAGGATTAGAGATTGATTGAAAACCGTCATAGGAGGCCCTGGGATAAAGGGGCTTAAAGGAGAATTGAGCATGGAAAGATTGACAGAACGCGACGAATACGGGAATGCGGATATTATTGCACTCAGTGACATGATGCCGAAATTGTACGCAAAATTGTCTTACTCAGAAACAAATGCATTGACGGACGCGCTGAACCGCCTCGCTGCCTATGAGGACACCGGCCTGGAGCCGGAGGAGGTAGAAGCGTTGAAAAAAGGGACCTGCGCCGGTTGCTCTGTCCCAGTACTTGGCACTGACCGAATTCGCGAGCTGGCGCAGGCCGAGGCGGCGCTGGAGGGGTTATTATGAAGAAAATAGTTTGCTTTAGCGGCGGTCACTCCTCCGCGCTAGCTGCGATTGAAACGGCTAGGAAGTATGGCACAGATGGCATGGTGATTTTGAATCACGATATTTCCCCGCACGTTGAACATGAGGACATCAAGCGATTTAAAAAAGAAGTGGCCGCATATCTTGGGCTGCCTATCACCTACGCAAATATGCCAGGGTGGGAAACGACACCTCCACTGGATGTGGCAATCAAAAACAAGGCGTTCAAAGCCTACAACCGCCCCGCTTTTTGCACTTCCCGGCTCAAAACAGAGCCGTTTCACAAGTGGCTCGAAGGAAACGGAGAACGGGGCGATTGGGTAATATACGGCTTCGACGCAGAAGAAGCAGGGCGGATGATGCGCCGAAGTGATGTTATGAACGCCCTGGGGTATAAAGCTGTTTTCCCATTGGCCGACTGGGACAGAACGATTTACAGCACAGAGGAAATCGGCATAGCCCGCCCGTCTACATACCAGACTTACAAACACGCTAACTGTATCGGATGTCTCAAAGCCGGAAAACAGCATTGGTACTGTGTGTACTGCCTGCGTCCGGATATTTGGGAGGAGGCGAAAGCAGCGGAAGAACAGATCGGATACAGCATTATTAAAGGCGCTTATCTGAAAGAGCTTGAACCGCAATTCCGGGAAATGCGCGATACACTCCGCATTGTGCCAACGGATAAGACCAACAGCGCCCGATTTTGGAAACGGGTACGGGAAACGATGCCGGAGGAACAGCTTGAAATACCATGTGATTGCAGTTTTTAGATTGGCGGCGCTGGAGGCGCAGAAAGGATCACACCATGAAACCGATATATGAACCAAAGGGGAAAGCAAAAGAATATGGCGACTATGCCATTAACACCTATATGGGCTGCCCACACCAGTGCTATTACTGTTTCGCCCCCAATGTGTTGCACCGGGAGCGGGAAGCATTTCACAACTGCATGGAGCCTCGCAAGGATATTGTGCGGGAGCTACGGCGGCAGTTGAAGCGGGAAAACATTACTGGAAAGCTCATTCACCTGTGCTTTACCTGCGACCCCTACCCTACCGGATATGACACAACGGCCACACGAGAAGTCATTCAGGCATTGAAGGAGCACGGGAACCACGTCCAGATTTTGACCAAGGGCGACGGGAGCCGGGACTTTGATTTGTTGGACGCCGAGGATTGGTACGGCGTGTCTATTTCCTGCGACCTATCGATAGCGCACAAGGCGGAGCCGTTTGCCGAAACTCCGGCAAACCGCCTGCTGGAGCTGGAGGCGGCAAAGTGCCGGGGAATCAACACTTGGGTATCGTTCGAGCCGGTCCTTGACCCGGTGGCTGTGCTGGAATGTATCAGGAATTGCGCCTATTTCATCGACAAGGTGAAAATTGGGAAGCTAAATTACTGGCCGTCGGATATTGACTGGGCGAAGTTTGGCCGGGAGGCAGAGGCACTTTGCAAGTCGTTGGATATGGACTATTACATTAAGGACAGCCTGCGTAAGGAAATGGAGGAGCAGAAAGGCGGTGAAGCCGATGCTGGTTGATGTTGCAATGATAACAATGCCGATTAAACCAAAAGCGGACAGCACGCTTCGCTGTATGCGCAAAGATGATCTTATCGAGTATATGTGCGATAGGAAAGTGTGATCTCATGGATGAAAAGGAGAAAGTGGTCAATGTTTTCCCGGCAATCATTGAACGGAACAGGCAGAGGGTATGTACCTGCAAGAACGCTGTGTATCGCCTGGATGTGAAGAACCACATCGTCCAGTGCGACGGCTGCGGGGCCGTTTTGGATCCATTCACAGCGCTGCTGGACTTTGCGGAGCGATGGGAGGAGATCAAGAAGATGGAACGCAGCAGCCGGGAGCGGATGGCGGTGTTCAATGAAGAAGCGCGAAAAGCTATGCGGTTTCGTGGGGTACAGGACATCACCAGACGCTACAAAAACGGGATGTTTCCGATATGCCCCAAATGTGGTGAGGCGTTTGATCCCAGCACCGTGATCCGATTTGTCAACAAGGCATATGTGGAGGGAGAAAAAGCCAATGGGTAAAGGGAGATATCTGCATATCTCCTGCGGAAACTGCGGCGCGTAGCGCTGTGAGGAGCTTGTATATGAAAGAAGGAAAACGAATTTGCCCAGTATGCGGGCAGGAAGTTGAGACGCGCTTGGGGGAGAAACAGGCAGAACGTCCCTCCACGGTTGGAGCGGCAAGGGCTGCGGAACCGCAGGTGCGCCGGCGGACCAATATGGAAAAGCTGCTGCTGGAGGACATGCATGATCAGGTGATGCGGCTGCTGCTTCGTGAGAAGATCATATGCCCCACTTGCCCGGCCCGTGCGTACTGCGAGAAGCAGCCAGGGCCGGTCTGCTGCCGGGAAGTTCTGGAGGAGTGGGGAAAGGAGATGGCAGATGCGGTCGATCATGCGGTATCCGGGGAGTAAGTGGGCCATTGCAGAGTGGATCGTATCCCATTTCCCGGAGGGCTATGAGAAGATGGTCTATCTGGAACCTTTTGCCGGAAGTGCCGCGGTGTTTTTTACAAAAAATCCTGGTGCTGTTGAGACGATCAACGATTTGGACGGCGATATCGTGAATCTGTTTCAGGTCCTGCGGGAGCAGCCGGAGGCGCTGTCACGGGCAATAGAGCTGACACCCTTTAGCAGAGAGGAGTATGACCGGGCGTTTGAACCCTGCGTGGAGCCTTTGGAGAAAGCACGGCGCTTTATGGTAAAGACGAGTCAAGCCATTGGGACTAAGAGAGATGGGAAAAGTGGATGGCGCAACCATAAGAGCGAAAAAGTTGGTGGGACTGCGTGCTCCTGGCATGGTATTCCAGGTGCGCTGGGGATTGCGGCGGAACGGCTCCGGGGGAGCGCCACAAATCTGGTGCAGATCGAGCATATGGATGCACTGCGGCTTATGGAACGGTATGACAAACCGGAGGTGCTGATGTACCTGGACCCGCCCTATGTGATGGGGACCCGCCGCTCTGGCCGGCTGTACCGCCATGAGATGGACGATGCCACCCACAAGCGCATGTTGGAGATAGCGGTCAACAGTCAGGCAAAGATTATTTTGTCCGGCTATACCTGTGAACTCTATGACAACGCACTGAAAGGATGGCGGAAGGACAGTGTGAGAGCGGCGATTACCTCTGGGGAAAAAGCGGAGGAGTGCATTTGGATGAACTATGAACCGCCTTTTCAGCAAATCAGGATGATGGACATAAAGGGAGATATCTTGTATGAGAACTCGAATTGATTGGACTAAGGTCCAACCGTATGAAACGGTTATCGTATGTTATGGGAGTCAGCAGACGGCTGATTTCATCCGGCGGGCGGTGAGCGACGGATTTATATGTGAAAACTTTGCAGCGAGTAGACTGAGCGCGAACTGCTTCGAGACTGGCGTGAAAATCTATATGTTCCGCATTACCGGGCGCAATGGAATATTGAAAACTTCAGAAATCCGCATTCCAGATTGTGGAGTCGGCTATGAGACGCTTTTGGTAAAGGACGAATTGAAGAAGAATCCCTCTCAGGTACAGGCAATGAAGGTTATTCCGAAACGGGGGCGGATGACCTTGGAAGAGGCAGCGGAGCCGAAGCTGTGCCAGTTGTTGGGAGTCCATGTGGGGGAACGGTTCCGCATCGATTATCCCAAGGGAATCACAGGTGAGCTGTACATCACGGGGGGTGGACTGATTGAGCGGGTGGATGGCGGCAAACGGCATGACAAGATCGGCAACTCCATTGCCTATGCCATCCAGCACCCGAAGAAAGTCATAAAGCCGCCGCGGTGGACAGAGGAGGACATCCAGGACGCAAAGGCCCTGCGGCGGATGTGGCCGATTGGAACTGTGGAAGTAAGGCGCTATGGAGATGAATACTACACTTCTGTTGTTGTGTACCTGACCTGTACTGGAGATGTGCTAGAAAGCCTGTCACTGCGGCACTGCAAGATATTTCCATCACTCCAGATCAACGAATGTGTGGACATCGACCAGATTTTAGAGGAGAGTCATGGGCAGCAGAAAGAAAACAAATCCCAATAGGCGGCCAGCCACGCAGGCGGATGTGGAGCGGGCACGGCGGGAAGGACGGGTGGATGGCGCCAGATTTATGGCGGCGACCTATACGATGGTCCTGCGCGATAAGAAACGGGACATCCTGCCCGAGGGAGAATTATTGGAGATATGGAAGATGGTTGATAAACTGTGGCAGGAGATCAGAGAAGGTCGGATCAGCTACGCGGATATCCTGCATACGCTGGAAGAGGAAGAACAGATCACTTTTGATTTTTGTTAGAAACAGAAGGGGGTATAGCCGTGCGGCATTATAGGAAACGGGATATATTCCATTGCCCCTGCTGTGGAAATGAGATCGGCGGAGGGGAACCGCTTTATTTGCATGACGGCCAATGGATGTGTGAGGCCAGTATCCGCCGGGTGATTGGGCTGATGCCTTTTGCAAAGGACGCAGAATATACCCTGGAAGATATTTGCGCGGCTTTGGACATTCAACAGTGTCCAGCGGAATCCGTGCTGAAAAGACTGGCCCGGGAATTTCATGGGAGGAACCTGAATGATCCCTGATACAGGATGGAAACCGTTGCTGTGCCGCGGTTGCGGGAAGGTCATTGCCAAGGAAAAAGACGGGACGATCAAGGTCAGGCACAGGGGAAGGGAAGTATCTTTTTCGGCACTAAATGCGGCGATAACCCTGGATATTACATGTGAAACATGCGGAGCAGAAAATCATTTTGTAAAATAGGGCTTGCATTTTACACAAGAATGTGTTACATTTGCAACAGACAAAATGAATCAAGTAATCGGCACGATTTCCGGCCAAAAATTTTTGGAGCGGAATTCGTGCCGATTTTTTTGTCAGGGAGGCGACCATGGATCAGAGGGACAAGGCGGCCTGGAATGCGATTATGCGCATCGTACAACGTGGAGAGACCGCAGAAGTCCGCATGACGCCTGATGGAATCAAAGTGCTGAAAGTGCAGAAAGAACTTGTGTTCGGACAGTCGAGTTATGTGTACGGAAAAACACGGCCGGCAGAGAGGGAATAGTTGGGAGTTCATATGACTGGAAGTTCTCGGACAATTGGACAGCAGGAAAGCGCGGTCATCACCTGTGTAAACTGCGGGAAAGAACTGGACGAGTTTACAGGGGTGCCTGCGGCAGAGGACTGGTACAAGGACACCCGCTTTGTCCATTACTGCAGGGACTGCCAGGAGAGCTATTTTGAGGAGCTGGCCCAAAAGACCACGCCGCACCTGGCACTGTTTTATTGCTGTGTGGCATTCAACATCCCTATGGCCCCCCTGGAGATCCCCAATATGGATGATGTCTCCACACCCTGGCTGGCCTATCTGGAGAACCTGCGGCGGAGCGGCCGCCTGGAACAGGACAACGGAGAACCCTCCACGTTTTTTGACGGAATCGTGGATATCCTGAAACTGTTTGGCGGAGATCTGTCCAGCGGCGAGGTGGCAAAGGCAATCCAGCTGGAAAAGAATATCCGGGATACCCAGCAGGGGAGCCAGCGCCAGCGCAAGGTGTGGGGAACGATAGATGGATTTACGTCGGAGCAGTATACGGAGCTGGACCGGCTGTATGCTATCCAGAGTAAGCCCTATGAGGCGGCGGGCATTGACGCCATGATGGAATACAATCTGCGGGAGATCTGCAAAAATCTGCTGCGGTATTCCATAGAGCTATCCTGTAACTCTAAAGACAGTGCCGCCAATGCCAAAAAATATTTGGACATAGCAGAAACCATCAAGGCCAGTAATCTGATGCGGCGAAAAGACGAGAAGCCAGTGGAAGACCTGCGGGTCGACACCATTGTGGACAAGTTGGAAAAGCAGGGATTTCTGAAAAACGGAAAACTGCTGGGATATTCGGAATTGCTGAAAAAGCTTCAGGGAGAGCGTCCGCATTACCCCCACTCCAAGGATGCCGCAGACCAGATGCTGCTGTGCATCAATAACACCATGCGGAAAAATATGGGGCTTGGGATCGAGACGGAATTACCGGAGACGATGCGGTTTGATGCCATGTCTGGGGAGTTTGAGGAGGAAGCCCCGCAGTGGGAGAGGGACATCAAGGCAAAACTGGGGCTGTTCCCCCTTTCGGACAGGGAACGGGGGGAACCTGGAGCAGCAGGACCATAGGCCTGCATAAAGCTCCAAAACCGCCTGAGAATAGGAGCTGAATTCCCACAGTTGAAAAGGAGGAGCAAGGAAGCGTGCACGGCTTTCCGCGGCAGCGGAAAACGGGGCGGAGCAGACTTGCAGAAACGCAATGCCAAGAGGATATAAGTGGTCCCCCACCGCACGGCGATGGGTGAAGGAAAAGACCACGGAAGAGATCAAATATGAAGAGCGGGATGACGGCGAGAGCTGGGCGCTTCTGATCTCCTACTGGCGCTGGTATCCTGATGCGCTTCTTGACCTGCTGGAGGATGACAACGCCGATTTTGAACTGGCGCTGATCCAGCGGATGAACCTGCGAATACTTGCCAGATACAAAGAGACGTTTATCACCGGAAGCCGGGGAACCAGCAAGACCTATATCGCGACATCCAGCAAGTATCTGGACGGCATCCTGTGGCCCGGAGAGGTGATGCGCTACTTTGGACCGGCGCTGAACCAGCTGGCCCCTATTGCCTCTCAAACATATAAGCAGATTGCAAAGAACTATCCTTTGCTGGCGGAGCATTACCGGGTCACATCGGATTCCAAGGAAAACTTTGAAATGCGCAGCGATTATGGAAGCGTATTTTCCGTGGCGGCTATGCGCGGAGACAATTGCAGCGCCGTGCTGGCGGAGGAGGTGGGCCAGGAGGAGAAGGGCAAGGCATTTGACCATGTGACCTTCGCCGCGGTCGTTCTGCCGGCGGTACGGCTTACCCACCGGGTCAGCAAAATGCGGGACCCGCTTCACATAGATTTTAAGAAAGCCTATATCACCAGCGCCTGCACCCAGCAGAACAAGACCTTTCAATACCGCCTGGATATTCTGGCCGATATGGCGGCCGGTGGAAACGCTTTTGCGGTGGACTACCCATATCAGGTGGCCCTGCTGTCCGGTATCCGGGACTGGAGCTGGGCGGAAGACCTGCGCAGAAAACTGACGCCGGAAGTGTGGCAGCGGGAGATGGAGTCAAATTACACCGGTACGTCGGAGAATCCGGTCATACGGGACAGCGTGCTGACCGAGGCGAAAAAGCTGACGGTGATGGAAACCCACCACTGCGGTGATCCGGAGGCCATTTATATCGTCGACTATGACGTTTCCTATGAGGACGGCGCCAAGAACGCCAAGTGTGCGCTGTCTGTTGTCAAACTGACTCCCCAGAAAGAGTTTTTGAAACGAGACCGGTATTTGAAGAAGATCGTGTATGTGGAGGACATGAGGCCGAAGGGACACATGGAGCAGGCTATCTATCTGAAGCGGAAATGGCAGGATTACTGCATGGAGGGCGGCGCAGGGACCTATCTGGTGATCGACGGATGGCAGTATGGCAAGGCTGTGGTGGAGGACCTGATGAAGGATCTGCACGATGGACTGCCGCCGCTGTGCTGTTACGACCACAAGTTCTACACGGAGCTGGAATTGGACGGTGCCCTGCCGGTCATCTATCCCATTAAGGCGACACCGGGAAATGACGGCGTTCACGACCCGGACAGTGAAATGCTGCGGTACGCGGAACTGGAATTTGAGCATGGCAACGTGTGGCTGCTGACCACGGACATCTACAAGGGCGTGGAGGCATACAAGCGGCACCATGGCATCAAGGACAGCTCTGATGATGGAAAGATCGCCATTCCCTATGCGAAGACAAAGGAAATGCTGGACCAGATCGGAAACCTGAAGAAGAAACTGTCCGGCACCTCCTGGCGGGAGGAGCGCATCAGCAAAAACATCAACCGCGATATGTGGTCCTGCACCAAATACGGCCTGCGGCTGGCGCAGATACTGGAATATAAAATGCAGAGGGACGCCGCCAAAAAGAAATCCAGCTGGGCCGGGAAAATAGAGCAGTATCAGCGTGGAATTGCCGGAAAAAGAAATCTGCCGGTATCCCGGACGATTGGGTATCGGGGCGGCCGGATACAGGATGATTGAGGTGCGGATATGAAGAAAATCCGTTATAAGCTGTATGCCATGAAGGTGTCTCAGGAAGGACTGCAAAGAGCGGAGCGGGAGCGCTTTTTCATGGTCACTCCCACACATATCCTGATTTACCGGAGACCATGGCGGAAAATGCCGGAGGGTGTGAAGGCGGTCGCACCGGATATTCGGCTCTCTGAAAAAGAAACGGAGTGGCTGCGGGAATGCAATCTCTCTATCATGCGGGCGTTTGCCGAAAAGCATGAGCAGACAGCAGCGGCAGGCATGGAGTCTTTTGTGGATGCGTTTGAACGGGAATTGATGGCGGAACGTGAAAAACTGGGAGCGGAAGCACCGGCATAAGGAGTTTGGAATGAGGATCGAGAGCGGCGGAAAAGGCTACCGGGCGTTGTATCAGCGCTTTCGGAGCTTATCAAAAACCTTTGGCGATATGCCGATGGAAAATATCATGGCGGCTTATGTCCGTGCCTCCTCCGGCAGGATCCGTGAGAACTTCACAGCGGACCCTTACATCCAGAACCGGAGAGTAAAGGCCATCAACTCTATGCCGGCGGACTATTCCAAAAATCAGGTAGCACAGATGATTCGTGCTCCTGGGGAGAATGAATTGCCGCTCAGACAGGTCTCCCACGCCCTGGAAAGCACAGCGTATCCGCTTTTGAAGATACGCAAGACCTATACGGACATCATGACATACCGCTACTATGCCTATCCTTCCTATTTGGAAGCCGGGGATGCGGGGAAGAAGGAGCTGCGGCGGGAGTGGGCGCTTGTGGAGAAGCTGAACGACGCCATCCAACCAAGCGCCAAGGCCCATGAGATCGCGGGGCGGGCCATCCAGGAAGGAAAAGTGTGCTATACTCCCCGCATAGAGGTGGACAAGAGCCACAACCAGGTGAACGCCGCCTTTGTAGAGCCGCTGCCCAGCGACTGGATCAAAATCGTGGGGATGAACAGTGAGAGCGGCTACACCGTGGCTTTCAATCTGTTCTATCTATTTCGCCCAGGCGTGACAGCGGAGCAGTTTGGCGACCTGCTGACACCGTATTTGGATGATTTTAACAGCATATTGACCACGGAGCCGACGGTAAAGAACGCCTATGGCGAACATATTCTGTTCGGCGTTGGGAACCGGACGGCGGATGGCCGCCAGGTGGGGCTCGATATGAAGAAATTCCGCTCGCTGGCAGCAAAGGGCGCACCGGGAAAACCGGACTGCTATGTGCAGAACGGACGCTGGGCATATTGGGTGACGCTGCCGCCGGACCGGGTGTGGACCTTTGGCGTGGATGATACTAACGCCAACGCGGCGCCCATCATGACGGGGCTGTTTCTAGCTATGCTGCAGATCGCTCAGTATGAGCAGGTGCAGCTGGAGTTGGTGCAAAACCCATTGGTGTCTGTGATGACTGGCGAGATCCCGTATCAGAAATCGACCGACGCGAAAGACCTGGAGGACAAATACATGCTCAGCGAGGGTGGGCGGCTGATGTTTGAGGCCTACTGGTATGACATGCTGGCGGCAACCAACACCAGCGGCATCGGTTTCTTCACGGCACCCGTGGAGAACATGAAACTGCACCAGCTGGCGGAAGCCCCCAGCGCCACAGACATTTCCGCCAAGGGCTATGCCTATGCCGTGGAGAAATCAGGCCTGGCGGGGCTGATCCCCGTCAACGACAATCCCCGGGCGGGCGTGGTGAATTTCTCGGCGAAGCTGGAGGCCCGGTACTGCCAGTGCATCTACTGGACATTTTCCAAAATGATGGAGAGTATCTACCGGCGGCTGAATCTGGACTACACCTGGAAGTTCCGTATGTTTGGGGATATCCAGTCGGACGAGAAGATGCTGGCGCAGGTGCAGAAAACCATGGCATCCGGGATGCTGCCGGACCTGTTCGTTTACAACGCGCTGATGGAGCGCTCCACGCTGGACGATATCTCCATGAGCCGTGTGGTTGAGAAGTGCGGTGTAATGGATCTGCGACTGCCGCTGGTGTCGGCGTTCAACATGAGCAAAAAGGACCCGGACCTGCCGCCAGTGAAGCAGAAAACGGCGGGAACGGAGGCCCCGCCCCTGGAACAGAAGGAGGGGGGGCGGCCTGAGACGGCGATGGAGAATGTGGTGTCCGATGGAACAGAGGATGCCAAGGACGCATAAAAATGAAGGAACATGCCCTGCCGCAATTGGGCGGCGGGAAGGCCAATCGGGGCAGAGTGAGGGGATCACTCTGCCCCTTTATCTTTTTGGAGGTGAAATGAATGGGTGAGAAGGAAGAAATCCTGCATGGACGGACATTTGGCTGTCATCTGCGGGTGCTGGGTCAGGACAGCTATAAGAACTACAACGTGGAGATCGATATTCTGCGGTCCGGGCCTGTGCAGAACGGAACGTGGGAGTTCCGCAATCTGGAGACATATGCCCATACATTTGTGGGCTGCCCGATCCTGTGCGCCTATGTGCTTGGGCAGGTGGGCGACAGCCACAACATGGAAAAACGGCGGGACAGCAAGGGCGAAGCGTATTTCAGTTTTATGGGGAATACGGCGGAGCGCATCGTCGGTTCCATTTCCGAGAATCCCGATGACGTGTTTGTCCAGGAGAAGAACGGATATCAATGGGTTACAGCGCGGGGAAAACTCTGGCGCTTTTACGCAAAGGAATTGGTGGACAAGATCGCGGAGCAGGGCCGCATGGATGTGTCCGCTGAGACCAACACCTACCAGGAGACCACCGAGACCGAGGGAGAAAGAGAGATCTACAACACCTGGACCGGAATTGGTGTGACTATCCTGGGCGACCGGGTGGACCCCGCTGTGCCAAATGCGCACATCCGTGCGCTGGCCGCCATGGAGCAGGAGTTTGAGACCGCGAAGCTCCGTGCGGCCGCATTGGAAAAGCCGCAAACAAAAGTCAAAGAAGGAGTGAAGAGACCTATGAACAAGAAACTGCTGGAAAAGCTCGGCAAACTGTTTGAGGGATACCGTGTTCTCAGCTGCTGCGAAACCGGCCGCCATGTGCTGCTGCTGGCCGAGGATGGAACCGTCTGCACATATCAGTTCTCTGAGGATGATCCTATGGAACATGTGTATGCGGACCGGGTGAAACCCGTCTGTCTGTCCGCCACGCATCAGTTTGAGGATGGGACCGCACTGACAGTGGACACCGGCGACATGTTTACCACCCTGTCCGCCCAGCTGAGCGCTGCCCAGGCGGGCCTGACACAGGCAAACAGCGAACTGAACACGGCGAAGAGCACCATTACCGCCATGCAGAACCAGGAGAACAGCCGCCGGGCACTGGCCGCCGAGGAAGCGGTAAAGTCCAGACTGCTGGCTGTGAACGCCAACCGCGGAGAGAGTGAGAAGATCGATTCCAAGGTGGCCGACACCATTGTGGCCGACTGCAAGGCCGGCAGGTTCAATGCCTGCGTAGATGCATCCGGCAACTGGACCGGAGACAAAGAGGCCGTTACCCGCCTGATGGCCGCCGTGGGCGAGGCCCAGACAAAGCTGGACGAGCTGCGCAAGTCCAGCCAGAAGGCCGGATTCATCTGGGAGCAGAAGAATCTGGGTGGACAGCAGGAGCCCGACGGCATTGATGCCCTGCTGAGCAGCATCAACAACTGAGAGAGCAATTTTGAGAAGGAGTGAATGAGTTATGGCGAAAATCCAAAAGACCGCTTTTGAGGAGCGGATCACCAACAGCCCCTTTGACGCACTGGCAAATGTCACCGGCGTTTTCCTGAATAAGGACGGCAAGCCGGAGATCTGCCCCGCTGGGTTCCTGGTGAAGCAGGGAGAGAACCTGCCCTGTGAGGGCTATGAGGACCACCTGAAGAACCAGGGCAGCTGGTACATGCAGGCCGCTGGAGCCGGAGACCTTGTGAATGTGCCGATCTTTGCCTGCAACACCCACAACGTCAGTCAGATGATGCAGGGGGACGTGGTGCGGAAGATCGGCCCGGAGACCCTGGGGCTGGAAGCCGCCGAGGGAGAGACTGTTACTTACACCCGCATTTTCTTTGACGGCGTTCATACCTACCGTTTCGGTGTTGGCAATGCCGCCGGTGAGGTGGGGGAGAACAAGTTCTTTACCATCGCTGACGGTCTGATGGTTCCTGCGGCTGCCGCGCCCACCGGAAATGGCGTGCCGTATTTCAAACTGGTGGATACCGGGAGCTTTGAGGAGGGCAACCGGGCCAGCTTTGGCTATGTGGATGTGGTGGCCTGTGTGGCTATGGGCGCCGCTTCCAGCGGAACGGCAGATCCTGATAACCCCTGAGACGGAAATTGAGAGAGGAGTGACAAACAATGTCTGAAATTTTGAGACTGAGCAGCCTGAACCCCAGCATTTTTTCCGTGAACGCCGCAGAGAACAGCGGTGACCAGAGCCGCGCCGCGATTGTGGCCTGCGGCCGTCTTCTGGCCGTGGAGAAGGCGGGGCGCGGCATGAACGCCATGCGTTTGGCTGAAAAACGGGCGGCGGATTATACCTGCCGTCTGGATGACAACACCTATGCCATGACCAACCGGAACCTGCAGCAAAAGATGTGCCTGTTTGCCGCCAAGATTGCCGCCGGCAACAGCGGAGAGATCCCGCCTGCAACCTACGAGGACTTCATGCGGAATCAGCGCAAGTACATGCAGGACGGCACCTTCCTGAAAGTGATGTCCGGCCTGATCCGGGATATGGTGACGCCCATGCTTCCCACCTTCATGTCCAATGCGCTGGGCTGGCTGTGCCAGACGGTCAATGTTCCCATGGGAAAGACCTATGAGATTGACATTCAGCCCGCCAGCCTCTTTGTGTTTGAGGAGGACAGCTGGGGCGCCAGCCACAGCAAGCCCAAGAACCGCGGCTATGTGAAGCCCGTGACACTGAATCCGACGCCCCGCACCGCCGCTGTATCCATCAAATGGTATCAGCTGGTGGGCAATAACGCGGACATCGGCGCCCTGCTGAACAGCATCTACGCCGGACTTTACAACAAAGTGGTGGCCCTGTGGTACAAGGCCATGAATGCGGGCATTGACGAGAATGCCGGGATCATCCCCTCTGGAATGCAGTTCGACACCTACTCCACCGCCAACGTGGTGAAAGCGGTGAAGAAGGTGCGGATGGTGACAGGCTTCCAGGATGTGATCGCCATCGGCGATATCGAGCCCCTGAGCCGGATGCTGCCCAGCGGAAACGTGAACGCCGCTTCCGTGAACCTGGACGCGGCCCTGACCGAGCTGCTGGGCGTGGAGTACGCCCGGTACGGCTACATCGGCGAGACCGGCGGCGCCCGCCTGATGCCCATCAACAATGTGGTGGTCCCCGGCACCCAGCACACCAGCGTGACGCCGCTGATCGACAGCAACACCGTGTATTTCGCCGGAGCAGGCGCCCGGAAGCCCGTCTATCTGGGCTTTGAGGAGGGAACGCCCATCACCATTGAGATGGAGGCATCCAAGACCGCCGACATGACCATTGACATTACCGTGGTCGCCTCCATGGCGGCTGTGCCGGTGTTTGCTGACAAAATGGCCGTAATGCATGGCGTGTAAACTGAAACCACTTTATATGCTTTGGGGAGGGCGGCGCCCCGCCCTCCCCATGCATCAGGTGGCCCTGAGAGAATGATTGAAAACCGAAAGGAGACAAAAATCATGGGAAGACCGAAAAAGAACCCCGCTGACGAGGTGAAAAAGGATTCTGGCGTAGTTCTGACAGAGGGTGTTATGCCGGATGAAAAAGTGGGCCTTGCAGATGATTCGCCGGAGCTGAGTGAAAGTGAGCGCCCTGCGGAGCATACAGAGGTAAATGCCGTGGAACTGGAGGAAAAGCAGACCACGGTGTCCGGTGGGGAGCCGGAGGAGACGCAGACCGGGGCCTCCGGCGAGGAACCGGAGGCGGAGCAGACCGGGGCGCCTGGAGCGGAACCAGCGGAGAACGGCAAAACGGAGTCTCCCGGCCAAAAGCCGGAGACAGACGGCCGCGTTGCTGAACTGGAAGCCATGGTGCGCCAGATGCGTGAGGAGCTGGCGGACCGGCGGCCCCAGGTGGTGCAGGTGATGGCCGACACGGAGAAGGTGGCGATGCGCTTCCAGAGCGAGTGCGCCGATGACAACGTTGCTGTATTTGGCCCCGGCGGCATGTATGGTCAGGTGACGGGAAAGACCGGATATGTGACCGTGCCAAAATCGGAGTGGAGCCGCTTTTTGACGGAGCAGGTGCGGTATTTGCTGGACAGCCGGAAACTGATCGTCCTGTCCGGTCTGGATGATGACGAGCGCGAGATGTATGGCGTGAATTACCGAGAGGGAGAACTGCTGGACCAGCGGGCCTTTACGAAGCTGCTGGACCTTGGCAGGGACCTGATCGCCATTTTCCCGAGACTGTGCCAGAGCCACCAGGAGATGGTTGCCAGCCGGTTTTTGAGCGCATATCAGAAGGGCGACCACAGGGCAAACGACAGGGATCTGATCGTGGCGCTGAATGAGCTTTCCAAGCGCGGCGGCCGCCGGGGGATGTTTACCCCGATCATTCGGGAAATGAATGCCATGGAGGAACGGGATTAAGGCTATATCACAGCGCAGAGAGGAGGGAGCGGCATGGGAACTTCATGGGCGGAGGTCATTGTGGATTATGGCCTTACGAAGATCAACGATATCCGGCTGACAGAGGAGATGGAGGCAAACCCCGCCCTCTTCTTCCGCAAGATGTCTCTCTATATGAAAAACGCCATCCCACGATTCAGCCGACCGGCAGAGGAGCAGGAGTGGCTGAGATGCGTGGAGCCGGTATATGACAGCTTTGAGTACCAGGCAAAGGGCATGGACGGCGAAACTGTGGAGACCGGGAAACTGGAATTTGAGGTGTTCGGCGCCGCGGTCATCGGGAGGGACAAATTTGAAAACCCGGTGGCGGTCCCATTGGAGGGCTGCCGGTACGATGCCCTGACCGGGCGGGTGACACTGCCGAGCGGCATCGACAGCTACACCAGGATATCCATGGACTTCTACACCGACGGCACATTCCATCGGGAACTCTCCATGGAGGAGAAGAACATCCTGGGGATGTGCATCCAACTGGTTTGGGAGGGGAGATTTGCCGGGGACTGGCTGAGCCGGGTGCCCAAGGTGAAGGACAAGTCCTCTGACATGGGCAGTGAGGCAAACCGCACCAGGGCGGACACGGAGCGCCTAAGATTCCTGACCAGCGAACTGAACGACACCATGATTCGGTATGCACAGAATCTGGCGTACCGCAATGTGGTGCCCCGAAACCAGCATTTCCGGCGGAGATGAAAGCCCGCTTTTCCTGAAAATTAAGCGGGAATACTGCCGCATGTCCCCACATGATATGCACGAGTTCACATCGGAGGCGAGAGAGTTGGACATCCATGATTATCTGAAAAATGGTATCTGCATGGCCCCCGGGGGAGGACGCACGGACAGAATGTCCGGCGGACGCCTGAAACCATATTTCGCCGCCGAGACGCGGCGGTATGTGGCGGACCGGGCCAGGTATGCCCATAATTTCTATGAGGCTGAGATCCAGGGTATGGACCGGGAGCATCCCATGGAGAAAAAATGGTATCGCATCCGTGTGGCCGATATCATCACCAACGCCGTGGTTGGCGCCAACATGTATGACGGTTGGAAAACAGTCTACTTTGAGGACCCGACGGTGGAAGAACTGCCCAGAGGGGCAAAGCTCTGGTTTGCCGGAAGCTGCTGGCTGTCCGTAAACCCCGCCAATATCGGCGGTGTGATGGTCAGCGGCATCATCCGACAGTGTGACGCGGTGTGGGGGAAACTGGACTATTACGGAAATCCCGTATATGTGCCATTTGTCCGGGATAAGCTGGCGACCAAAGCCAACGACAACCAGACACAGCAGTATACCCTGATCGCCCAGCACTACAACAACTGTCTGATGGGCAGGGATGACCTGAGCCGGGACCTGCGGGAGAATACCCGGATGATCCTGGGCAGCAGCGCATACACGGTGGCGGGATTAAACGATTCCGCCCGGGATTTCACCGATAATCCGGACTCTGTGGGAATCCTCTACTTCACCATCTACCGGCAGGAGCCGACGGAGAATGACGATATGGAGCGGGGAATTGCCGAAGGAAAGGCGTTTTCCTGGGAAATCACGGTATCCGGCCCCCGGCGGCTGGCGGAGGGCGGCACTGCCCAGCTGACAGCGGACTCCCTGCGCTGCGGCATGGCACCGGAACGTCCGGCCAGTTACCTTTGGGAGAGCAGTGACTTTGATGTGCTGACGGTGGATGAGACTGGGAGGGTCCAGGCAATCGGCCCAGGCACGGCGGTGATCACCTGCCGGCTTGCTCAGAACCCGGATATCTTTCAGACCACTGTGATGGAGGTCGAGGCTGACCGGAATGTGCCGCACATTGCGTTTTTGGACACCGTGCCGGCGGAACTGGCGCAGTATCAGGATCTGACACTGCGGGCGGCGGTATTTGAGGATGGCGTGCCGGTCAATGACCCGGTGGAGTTTCACGTGAAAGGCCCGGACCCCAGCTGTTATGAGATCATTCCGGGCTTTGGCAGCATCACGCTGCGGTGCCTGTTCCCAAGCCGCACGCCGCTGGAGATCACGGCGGAGAGCGGAGCGCACAGCGTTACCACAGAGATCACACTGCGGGGATTCTGAATTTCAGAAAAGAGGGAGATCAGAATGGAGGCATGTCCATACGCCATCCGACAGGGCGGCGCCGCTGCGATACGGTGCCTGAAGATGATGGAAGCGGGGAAGCCCCCGTATTGCGCGTTTCAGCAGTTTTGCAGCAAAGGCGGCCGGTATGAGCATACCGGCGGAGCCGGAGGGTGCAAGATGCGCACAGAAGCAGAACGCCATTAAAAACCGAAAGGAGAAAGATTATGGCTGTCAATTATGTAGGAAATGTGACGATCACAGAGGAGGATATCCGGCGGGCAGAAACCTATCTGCCGATCATGGATAAAACAGCAATCGTACAGGTGATGGCTCCAGCGTGCATCGAGAAGGTTCGCATTGCGGTTCCGGTGGGAGGAGACGGGGAGGATATCGAACCGACGCTGATCCCAGTGCCGGATATGGACCAGGAGTCCGCCTTGGAGCGGACGCTGTGCTCCACGTTTGTTCTGCTTTACTTCTACCTGAAGATGCCGGACATCACCAGTCAGTATGACCCCAACGGGGAAATGAAGCTGGCGGCCAACGACTATGACCGTTACCGCCACATCATGACACAGTTGGAGCGGATGAAGGCATCCTGCAAGGACACGGAGGTACGAAACAGGATTTTTGAACTGCTGGCGGACTACAAGGATTTTGAACGGCGCCTGGGGCTGGAGATTCACAATCTGCTGAATATCCGTAATGACCTGTGCAGCCGGATGACCGCGATGTTCTCCCAGCAGACAGACCCGAAGACCATTGAGAACGCTTTGAAACAGGCGGACGCCCTGGCGCACAAAACCACGGAGCTGCAGGACAAGGTGACGCGGGAGGCCGTGGAACTGGCGGTGAAGGGCGCAAAGCGCAAGGCGGTGGAAAAGCGGATGAATGAGACCGCTATGGAGAAGTTTGGAGGGAAGGTATGACCTGCGGCGCGGGTGTTTCCCCCACATATCCCTATGAGCGGACCATTGAGGCGCCGCGGCTGCGGGGCGTGGAAAATGTGCCGCGGAAGCTGGTGCAGTACTTGATGGACCTGCCGCTTCCCGGATATGTCCCGCCGGATGACAATGCCTATCCCAGATGCCGGCTGATGAAATATCTCTTCTGGGATACGGCGGACCCGCTCCGGGAGCTGGCTCCCACCACGGAAGAGAAACTGTCCATCCTCTTTGACCCGAAGAACGCGGCCAGGCCGCCGACGAAAAGAGGATACCGTCTGTATCCGCAGTCCTATGTGGCGCAGAGCCAGACGGACGCCCAAACCCGTCTGCTGGTTTACATGGGGAGGACCACGCCGGTGAACACCCATAATATCGCGCTGGCCGTCCACTTTGATATCCTGACCTCAGTGTCCAGCGAGC
Source organism: uncultured Dysosmobacter sp. (assembly GCF_947631635.1). Taxonomy (GTDB): domain Bacteria; phylum Bacillota; class Clostridia; order Oscillospirales; family Oscillospiraceae; genus Oscillibacter. Next base: position 13,699 of record NZ_CANRMB010000014.1, on the reverse strand, counting down.
AGACGGCGGGAGCGGCCATGTCCCGGGTGTTTGCCATGGAACAGTGCGTCATCGAGGCGCTGAACGGCGTGAATATCGACGGCATGGGCACGGTGTACTTCAACCGGCAGGCCCATGGAGATTGCGGTTCCCTGGCTGTCGGAGACCGGGGAACGAACATCGGCAGGGCCCTGGTGATGGGTCTTTCCTGGATGGAGTGAGGCACATATGACAAAGGGGAATACCAGCGAAGCCATTCTCAGGGGAGACCCAATCGAGTGGAACGGCTTCACGCTGTATCCAATAACGGTGTCAAAGTTTCTGGAATTCAATGACGCCAAAGAGGGAATCGTCCTGTCCCAGCAGACGCTTCCCGCAAAATATGCTGGGATGCGCTATCTGGAAGCGCTGTTTGCTCTGGATGCCGACTGCATGGCACATGGAGGCGAGAAGCCGGGCCTGTTTGCCAGGGCCATGAAATTTCTTGCACTGGCGCTGCGGCTGCCGGAGCAGATGAATGGCCAGGGCCGGGCGATGCTGCCCTTTCGCATTTATGTGGATGCAAAGGACCAGAGCAGACTGGCCGCCGTGGAAGTCCGCCAAGGGCAGACGATGATGAAAATGGCCCCCAAGGCGTTTGACACGCTCCGCCCCCTGCTGGCGGAGATGAACGGGCTGGAGCTTCCCAACGAGGCGCACAACGCGGAGCTGGAGGCGGCGGAAAGAGAGATCGCGGCCGCCAACAGCGCGGACCTGGACCTGAATTTCGAGGACCTGGTGTATGCGGTGGCCTTCCAGAGCGGCATTTCCGAAACGGAGATCCTGGATTGGCCGGTCCGCAGGTTTTCCAAGATGCAGGAGGCCATTGACCGCGGGATCGGCTATCAGCTTGCCTATCTGGCGATGGCCAGCGGCGCAAAATATCCGAAGGGAAACCCGTGGCCCTCCTGGAAGTTCAACCGGAAGCGGGGACTTTCCGCCGCGCTTATTCCCATGAGCCAGTATCAGCGGCAGGTGGGCGGCGCAGTGGAGACACGGGCTTAAAAAGGTTTTGTAAAACCCAATTAGGTAAGTATTCCGGCATTTTGCCCCACAAATTATTAAATCAAGAGGAGTGAATCAAGAAATGGTAAATCTGAACAACCAAAACCTGTTTGTGAAGGGAACCTATGAGGCGTATGCCTTTGACATCAAGACTGGCGATGTCCTCTACTATTCCAACAAACTCCAAACCAGCGGTGTGGAGTCCAGCGTCAATCTGGGCGATATCCACGCCGGAATCGGCAATCCCACGGTCATCCAGATCCCGGACACCTCCAAACTGGATGTGAAGGCCACAGCCGCGGATTTCTCCCTGGAGGGGAGAGCATTGCAGGTTGGAACCAATGTGGCCTACAACGGCATCACGGAGATCGATGAAGTTGTGGAGGCGCAGGGAGGCAAGCTGACCGTTAGCCAGGAGCCCTGCGCACCCTATGGCAGCTGCAACATCGAGTGCCGCATCAACAAGAGCGGTAAGGGATATACCATTGACCCCAAGACCCGGGAAGTGCAGGGATTTGCAGCTGAGGACGGTGTAAAATACTGTGTCCATTATTACTACCACATGCCGGATGCGAAGTGGATGGCCGTAAACACCATGTTTGCCCCCTCTGTGGTGCGCTGGATGATGAAGATGCCTGTTTACACCAAGGACGGTGCGCCCGATGCCATGATGGGAAGCCTGTACGGATACCTGTACACCACCATCCCCAGAATGCAGTTCGGCGGCAACGTCTCCACCACCGGAGACCAGACGAACCCTGCCACCACCGTTATGGACGGCACGGCGCTGAGCTATGACGAGGCGTGTGGAAACGGCCTGGACTGCGGCAGCACTGCGGCACAGCCGAAACTGGCCTATCAGGTGCTGGTGCCCGTCAGCGGAGATATGCAGGGCGTGGCGGGCCTTGTCGTGATCGGCGGCGGAATCAATGTCGGCGTCAACGCGACGGTCCAGTGCCCTGTGAAGCTGGTGATGGACAATGACCAGCTGATTCAGCCTGACTATACCAAACTGACCTATCAAATCGTGGACACCAATACGGCGGAGGTCAGCGCGGCGGGCGTTATCACCGGCAAGGCCGTCGGGGATACGGAGCTGATTATCAAGCTGACGGCAGACGGCAGGGAATTCTCCACCACCTGCAATGTCAGCGTTGCCTGAGATGTCATGGCCGCTTGAACGTTCGAGTTGGGGAAATACAATAGATGCCCTGCCGCAATTGGGCGGCGGGAAGGCCAATCGGGGCTGATATTCCTTCGGGGATATCAGCCCTTTTTCTCATTTTGATGCGGCGTAGAGGAAAACCAACAGGGCTTTCCTGTGCGCCACACAGAGGAAGTTTCACGTGAAAGAGAGGTGCCGCATGGGGCTCTTGGATGAATACGCACGCTGGAGGGCGAAGCTGATTGGCGATGTGGATCAAGTATTGCTGACCCATGTGGCGCCGGCCGTGAAAAGAACGATGCGGGAACAGGTCTATGAAAAGGTGTATGAGGCCTATGAGCCAAGGGTATACGTTCGCCGCTTCGATGACGGCGGTATGGGTGACATTGAAAACTATGAAGCTTCTGTCGACAGCGGAAAGATGACGCTGACCGTGGAGAACCTTACAAAAGACGCTGGATACTGGAGGCCGCCGGGAGCCGGAGACCGCCTTCTGACACCGGTAATCGAGTCGGGGAGCGGCTATGACTATTTCTCTCCGGGGGCAAGGCCGTTCAATGGAGAGACAGAGGAAGCGGTCGTTGAAAGTGGGACCGCAGAGCGAGAACTGGCGGCAGGGCTGCGGGCGTTGGGGTATGACGTGCAGGAGCTTTAAGGAGGGCTGATCGAGAATGGAAAATGTGATATTGAAGGTCAGTTTAGACGAAGGCGGCTCCTTAAACACACTGAACCGGTTGGATACTATCATCAAACAACTCAGTGGAAAAGTCATATCTGTTAAGGTCGATATGGCTGGACTGGAGAATCTCAATAAGAACACGCTCTCCGCACTGAAAAATCTGACAAAACTGGCGGGAGAGAGCGCTAAGGCAGCTCAGGAGGAAGCAAAACTGGCGGCCCAACATGAAAGGACCGCACAGGCTGTTGCGAAGGAATCAGCTGAATGGGCAAAGGCATCCGCCCAGCATGAAAAAAGCCATCAGGCTGAAACCAGGGTTATTCAGATTGAGCAGCAGCGTCAGCTGCTGGCAGAGAAGATGGCGGCAGCGGCAGAAACGCGGGCAAATCGGGAAGCGGATGCAGCAAACCGCCAAGCGGCAGCCGCCGAGAGAGCTGCCGCACGTCACCAGGCGGCACTGGCCAGCCTGGGAACGCAGATCGGGACCGTAGATGTCAGACTGACCCAGGGGACTGCGGGCTTTACACGGTATATCCAGTCCATGGAGGGTATGCAGAACGCCACAGTGAAAGCTGAGGGCGTGATCAGCGTGGCGGGGGATTCCTTCCAGCGATATACCGCCACCGTGAAGAACTCCGACGGCAGTTTTCAGAATTATACATATGCGGTGAACCGGGCCACCGGTGCGACCTATCAGCTGGAGAAAGGCGTGACCTCCGTGGACACGTCGGCCACGCATATGGGCGACACCTTCGGAAATCTGGTGACGAAGATCGCCAAGTGGGCGGCATTGACAACACTGGTATATACCCCGGTCCGGGCCTTTAAAAAAGCGGTAGACGAGCTGAAAAATGTGGACACGGAGCTGGTGACGATCCAGAAAGTGACCAACTACACCGCGGAGGAAATGCAGAGGCTGGCGGCCTCCGCCTATGATGTGGCGGCGGCTTATGGCTCTACGGCGTCCAACTATCTGAACTCCGTGTCGGAGTTTGCCAAGGCGGGCTATTCTGATCTATCCGCATCTTTGGGGCAGTTGGCCCTAAAGACGCAGGTGGTCGGCGATGTGGACAAGGAGACGGCAAACCAGTTCCTGCTCTCGGTGGACGCGGCCTACCAATACGCCGGAAGCGTGGAGAAGCTGGGCGCGGTTTTGGACGGCGCCAATGAGTTGGGCAACAAATATGCCACCAGCGTGCAGAAGATCGCCGAGGGCATGGGCATCGTATCCAGTGTTGCCAAGTCCGCCCACACAGACGTGGGGGACCTGGCGGCGGCCATCGGCACCATTACGGCAGTGACACAGCGCTCCGGCACCGAGGCGGCCCGGGCACTGCGGGCCATTTATCTGAATATCCTGGGCAATACGCAGATCACACTGGACGAGGACAGCGACGAGACCTGGACGGCGGAGGAGATCCAGGCCATGGCCACCGCCCTGGAAAAGTTCAATATCGCCACGAGGGAGACCGTGGACGGCGTTGAAAAGCTGCGGGACCCCATGGCGGTCATCGGGGATATGGCCGCGCAATGGGAAGCGGATGTGATCTCTGAGGCGGAGCTGAACGACCTGATCCAGGACCTGGGCGGGAAGCTGCGCAGCAACCAACTGCTGGCGCTGATCCAGAATTGGGACATGTTCGAGTCCATGCGAACGGATTTTGCCAATGCCGCCGGCAGCGCGGATCAGGAGTTTGATATCTACCTGAACAGCTGGGAGGCCAAACTGAACCAGCTGAGCGCGGCGTGGACCAAGTTTGTCGCTGAATTTGGAATTGAGGACGCTATCAAGACACTGCTGGATATCGGCACTGCGATGCTGAATCTGGCAGATAACGGATTTGTGCATACCGCCGTGGAAGCGGCGGAGCTGGTGGCTGTGCTTGTGGCACTGGTGAAAATAGTTGGAGCCTTGAAAGGCGCTGCAGCGGCCAGCCGCGCATGGGCAGCGCTGAGCCTGATTTTTGCTGAGACCGCTGCCGGCGCCGGACTGCTGAATTCCGCCATGCTGGTGCTCAACACAACATTACTTGCATCCCCGCTTTTCTGGGCGGCTGCTGGTGGCCTGTTGATTTTCGGACTGCCTAAACTCATTGATGCAGTTACAGTCTCTTTTGAAGAACAAAAAGAAGTCGTTAAGGATTTACAATCAGCGTATAATGACCTCACAAGCGAAGATTCCGAATATGCAGACCTGAAAAAGCGCATAGACGAGCTGACGGAGGCCGAGCGGGCACGTTTGACAGTATTGGAGGCCGAGGTTGCTGCCAGAGAAGAAGAACTGAACCTTGCAAAGCAGAAAGAGTGGAACAAGTTTAACGAAGTACAGGGAACTGGCAGAGAAATATGGGTCAGTGATTCCTACTACGATGAACAGGGGGAGTACCAAAGCGGGTGGACAACAGCTGACATTGACGCTCTCGACCGGTTCAAAGAAACATGGGCGGATCTGCAGCAGGAGTATCAGGACGGGCAGGTTTCGCTCGAAGAATACCGTAAGGGCCTGCAAAAAATGCTGGTCGACGCGTCTGAATATATCGAATATCTGCGGGAAGCAAAAAAGGCCGGATTTGACCTTTCAGATGCTCAGAACGAGTCCATCAATCAGTATGACGAATTGGTTGGGGCAGTTGGGAAACTGACAGCGGAAACCGAGAGCAATACCAAGGCTACGCAGGACAACACGGCGGCCAAAGCGGATGCCGCGTCCATTTTGGACACCCTGAAGGACCGCTATGACCTCCTCAAAACTGCGCAGGAAGAGACCAACGAGACCGGATATATCTCCGCTTCCACGTTGGATACTTTGCTGAGCAAATATCCAGATTTAATGGGATATCTGGTTGAGACCGCCGATGGGTATAAACTGACAACTGGAGCACTTGAGGACTATTTGACAGCACAAAAGGCGCAGTACTCTCTGGCTTACAATGAGGCGGAAAGTGCGGCAAATGCGCTGATAGACTCCGAAGACGCCAAAGAAGCTGGGTTTAAAAGGACAACTGCCAGTATTCGAGAACAGATCGCGGCACTGCTGCAATTATACTCGTTAAAGGTAAATGAAGCGCGTGCTGACGCTATGTCGGTCTATGGAGACGATGCAATTGGCCGACAGATGGCAAATCAGGATAGCAGTGTTAAAAAGTACGAGTCCTTGATGTTGGGAGCGCAGAGCGCGTTATCGGCTATCGACTCGGCGCAAAGCAATTTGGACACCTATGCCGCAGTCGAGAGTACCCTGCGACGAAATGGTTCTTCGAGTGGTTCCGGCGGTTCCAAGACGGATAAAGAGCTGGAACAGCTGAAGGATGTTGTTTCCCTGCGGAAGTCGGAACTCTCTTTAATGAAGGAGCGGGGGGATTCCACTGAGGCCCAGATCGCCAAGATGCGGGAAATCCAGGCTGGCCTTCACGCCCAGGCGGAGTATCTGCGGTCCATCGGCGGAGACCAGGCGGATATCAATGCCCTTTCCACCGAGCACTGGAAGATCACCAATGAGATCAACGATCTTTTGGAAGAACAGGCGGAGGCGCAGAAAAAAGCCTGGGAAGAGCTGGAGGACTACGTTGACGATATCCTGGCTAAGGCCAAGGACGCCCGGGATGAGCAGATAGACGCCATTGACGAGCAGATCGACGGGCTGAAGAAGGCCAAAGAGGAAGAGGACGACCTTCTGACGCTGGAAGAAAAGCGGCTTGCGGTGGAAAAGGCCCGGAAGGAACTGCTGAATGCACAGAATGAGCGGACCGTGCGCCAGATCCAGGCGGACGGAAGCTGGGAATGGGTGGCGGACAGGTCCGCGGTCCAGTCCGCACAGGACGCACTGGACAAGGCCGAGGACGAGCTTAAGGAATTTGAACAGGAACTGGCCTACAATGCTGTTATTGACAGTCTGGAAGCGGAGAAGGAGCGCATCAATCAGGAATATGACGCCTTTGAAGCGGAGTGGGAGGCCATTAAGGATTCCATTGCGGAGCCGTCCCGGGATATCGCGGAGATCCTGGCGGACATCAACGAAAACGGTGCACCCGCCATGCAGGAGGCCGTCAACAGCGTGACGGAGATGCTGGACGGACTGGCCCAGTATATCGGCGGAGCCACAGGGTCCCAGACGGGAATTTCCGGGATAGGCGCCGGGGCGGATGGAGGCGGCACCGGAGGGCTTGACGGCGGGTACAGCTTCGGCAGCTCATATAACGCCAACACCGATTATTTGGCCGAGGCGCTGAAAGCGGCATCCAGCGGTGATCTTGACGCGGCGCAGGAACTGTGGGAGCGCAGGGGTGACAAGGTGGCTGCCCAGGGAGATGACCGCGGCACCAGCCAAAAGGACGCCTGGGACAAGATCATGGACGCCTATGCCGCCGCCGGTGGATCTGGAAAAGGGGACCGGGATGAAATCGGGACCGCCGGAAGCGGCAGCGGAAAGGGCGAGACCGCCGCAAAAAAAGCCTCGGTCCGGCCGGATATGTCCCGGGATACTTCCAACGCGGGAAAAACCGTGACAAAGGGCAGCTATTCCATTACCTACAATGAGCATGGATACGCGAGAAAAGCTGTAAAAGCCTATGACTCCGGCGGCGTGGCGAAGGGCCTTGGCGTGATGGTGAAGGACACCACGGAGGATGAAATCGTCCTTGGGCCGGAGACCACGCGAAAGGTCCTGGACCCCGGCAGCAATGAGAAGTTCATCAGCTTTACAAAATCCCTGGGGCTGCTGTTTGGAACGGTGGACCGGAGAGGTGCGCAGAACGCGGTGCCGGGGAGCGTATCGACCACGGACAGGCACGATGTCAACTATTTCATAAACGGAATCAAAGTGGGAAATGACATGGCGGATCAGCCGCTTTCCAGGATACTTTCCGTCCTGCCCATCCACACAGAAAGCAACTAAGAGAAGGAGGAGAAAGCAATGGCACTTTACAGACCGACAGACATCACACCGTCCTCCTTTTCCGGGCTGGGCAATGGAACAGTGGATGTGAAGAAGGATATGGAGGTCACATGGCAGGTGGACGGATCCTCTGCCATGACAGCCTACCAGATCATCATTCAGCAAAACACCACGGCATCCTCAAAGGTGTATGACAGCGGGAAAATCGTGCTTGATGAACCGTTCTTCGGAACAGACTGCAATGGCGCCAAGCAGAGATATACCGCTGTGATCAAAGCGGCGGAATTGTCAAGGCTCGCCAATGGGTATGCAAATGGCTATAAGCTGAAGATCAAAGCGTGGTGGTCCGCCTCCGATTATGTGGAACAGCTCCAGCCCGCGTATTTTAACACCCGGTCGGAACCGGAACTGCGGTTAAAGGAGATCCCCGTCCCTATGGAGGCGAGGAAACACACATTTGAGGCGGAGTATACACAAAAAGAGGGGGACACGCTGAACTGGTTCCGCTGGATGATCGCGGAGAGCGGACAGGAGAGCACGCCCCTGAAGGACACAGGCAACATCTATGGAACGGAGGATGTGCGGTGCACCTACGACGGATTCTTTACGGGAAATACATACACGGTGCGCTGCATCTGTGAAACGGAGAACGGCATCCAGGCAGACACGGGCTGGACCGCTTTCAGCGTTTTGTACAGCCTTTCCGACCTGGAGGGTGTGATACAGGTATGCAGGACCTCCATGCAGGACTGTCTGCTCGTCTCCTGGGCGGCCATCCGCTATATCACGGGAACGGCCTCCGGCGACTACGCCATTGCAGATGGGCAGCTGACCTTGCCGGAGGGGGCCACCGTGACATGGGACAAGGAAAATGGGATGCCCATGCGGTTTGATCCGCCGTGGAGCATTGCATGGAAGGGCGTTTTAACGGTGACGAACTGCACGCTGCTCCGGCTGTCTGGACAGGGAACGGTGCTGGAGATCAACGCGGCGGACAGCGGCTTTTTCATCCGGGTAAATGGCGAAGCTGTATTCCACTTAGACTACGCCCTGCAGGAGAAAGACATCTGGCTCATTGCGCTGACACCGAACGCCGTTTATCTCCGGTTGGACCGCATGTGCTATGGACTTTATCCGGCTCCGGGGCTTTATCCGGCCCCAACGCTGTACCCGGACCCAGGCGTGCTGACGGCATTCCGCTTTGACGGACCGATAGAGATGGAACAGTTCCCAATCACGGGCGTACAGCTGATCGGACCGCAGGTGTGTGAATATCTATGGGTGGAAAAGGGGACTTTCGCACCGGAAGTTATAGAGCGGATGATGGGAGAGCTGTCCTTTGAGCCGGAATTTGGAGACAACACCTGGATGCTGGCGGATTTCAAACATCAGCTGGACGCGGGAAACCTTCGGTCCGCCAGCGAGCCCATTAAAGGCGTGGGGCTTTACAGACAGGAGGTCGGAAAGGCCAAGCTGACGCACCTGCTGGACCTGCCGCTGACAACAACCCGCTTTTTGGACTATGGATTCAAAAACCAGACGGCATACCAATACTATTTGTTCCCCCAGGGTGAAAACACCTTTATTTCCGCCCCGCTCTATTCAGCTGAGGTCCGCCCAGCGTTTTGGAATTGGACGCTGCTGGTGTGCAGGGAGGATGAAAACGGAATTTTCCATGTGGAGGACGAGTTTGTGTTCCGAAACAATGTGGAGTCCGGGACCGTCAGCAACAACAGCGCTCCGGGAATATTGAAGAACTTCACCCGGTATCCCATGATCCAGCGGGACAGCGCCAATTACCGCAGCGGGACGCTGACGGCGTTGATCGGTAAGGTGGACCAGGAGAACAGCCGCTATGTGGATACACCGGAGCTGGCGGACAGCATTTACGCATTGTCGACGGATACCCGGCCAAAGTTTTTAAAGGACCGAAAGGGAAACCTGATGCGGGTGGAACTGTCCTCCGCAATCATGATGACAGCGGGAGACGTTCAGGCACCGCAGCCCTACACCGCCCAGATTCCATGGGCAGAGACCGATAGCGCGGAGAATATTTCCATTATCCAGACCCCGGAGGATGGCATCCCGGAGTTCGACATTTGAAAAGGAGGAGCCTATGGCAGCAAAACGAAAAGCACAGGAGCCGGAGGAACGCTGGCTTGTTCTGGACTTTGGCGCGTTCCGCATCAAATCTGAGGACGGAAAATACTATCACTGCGGAGACCGCCGGTTTCTGCGGAGCAATCCTCATATTCAGAAAATTGAGACACGCTCCGGCAGGCACACGAAAGGAGCGGAAGCGGCGAGGAATGAAGCGCCCTGAGCTAAGCGCCAGAGAGGAGAGTGAGGCGGCGTGATCACAAGCGCGCAGAGTCCGAGTTTTTTGACGCCGCTGACCGGCGGCGTATATGGCATTGGAGATCCGATTCCCGCCCTGGACAGCGCGGCCCAGGTGAGCGACGGCGGAACCCTGTCTTATCAGTGGCAGAAGTCGGCGGATGGGGAGACCTGGGAGGATATCGCCGGGGCTGACGGCGCGGCATATGTTCCGGGATCGGAGACCGTCGGTGTTTCCTATTACCGGGTCATTGTGACCAACACCAATGGGTATCCCAATGGCCTGACACCGGCGGATTCCCTATATCCGGCGGGAGACCTGAATCCGGTGGCGGAAAATACGTTGTATCAGGCAAGTGCCACCAGTGAGACAGCCGAGATCAATGTTGTGGGTGCGGCGGCCCCTGTGTTTTCCAGACAGCCGGTTTCCGCCGGGTATATCCGGGACACGGCGGCCACGGAGCTGTCGGTGGAGGCTTCGGCACCCTATGGCACAATCGTCTACCAGTGGCAGAAGTCTGCGGACGGGGAGACCTGGGAGGATATCGCCGGGGCTGACGGCCTGGAATATCTGCCGCCTACCGATGAGGGAGGCGTTACGCACTACCGCTGTGCGGCGGAAAACCGGGTGGGCATCGACTCCGCCGCATCCATATCCGAGGCTGCAATCATCACGGTCTATGTGGCGGAGGTCCCTGCCTTTGCTGCGGAGCTGCAAGACGCCGCATATGACTGCGGAGATGTGACGGCGGCGCTGAACGGGACAGCGGCGGCATCTTACGGGACCGTCACTTATCAGTGGTATGAAGATGGACAGGCCATCCCGGGAGCGACGGAGGCCCTTTTCAGCCCACCGAGCGCAGAGGCTGGAGTCCACCAGTATTATGTGGTCGCAACCAATGTCGTGGGAGACATGCGGGAGAGCGCCCAGAGCGGGACCGCCACAATCACGATATACGGCGCAAAAGCGCCGGTGTTCGTTGGAGCGCTCTCCAGCGCGGAATATGAGTGCGGAGACACTGCGGCGGCCCTGGACGGCACAGCGAAGGTGGAACGGGGCACCGTTTCTTACCAGTGGTATCAGAACGGCATGGCGATCCCCGGCGCTACGTCGGCGGCATACGTCCCGCCGACTACAGAGGCAGGACGCTTTCTTTACTCTGTGACAGCGGTCAATACCGTTGGCACCTCTACGGCAAGCGCTGTGCTGGAGGGCGCAGTCATTGTGGTTTATGGAGCGGAGGCACCCATATTCACCGTGCATCCGGAATCCGCGGAGTATTTGGAAAATGATCCGGCAGATGCGCTGTATGCCGCCGCCGAAGCGGCCCGAGGAACTGTTGCTATCCGCTGGCAGAGGAGGACATCTGCCGGGGAATGGGAGGATATCCCGGGGGCAACTGGAGGCACTTATACGCCGCCGACCGAAGCGGAGGGGACCTTCTTTTACCGGGCGGCAGCGGTGAACCAAGTGGGGACCTCTGCGGCGGAGGGATACAGCAGCACCGCAGTGCTCTATATTCGGGCGGCACAGGTGCCGGTGTTTTCGGCACAGCTGCGCTCGTCCGCTTACCGCTATGCCGCCGCAGCGCTTCGGATGGACGGAAGCGCGGGCGTGGCGGACGGAGGGACCATTACATACCAGTGGTACAGGGCGCTGCCGAATAGCGAGGAATTTACGGCAATTCCCGGCGCCACGGATGCGGTATACACACCATCTACTGTGATTGTGGGCGTCACACGGTTTTATGTTGCGGCGACCAATACACTGCGGGGGTCATCCCGCTCCGCGCAGAGCAATACGGCGGAGATCACCGTTATAGAGACCAGGCTTTCGCCATCTGAGAAATGGGCACTCTATTTGGAGATGCTGCGGCAGGGAAACTTCCAAAAGCTGTGCCGCCTGGATTTCCTTCAGCCGGACGGTTCGGTGGCGTTCAGTCTGGACAATAACCAACGGAATCCGCGGAGCCGGGCCTTTATCCAGGAGGGGACGCTGGAAGTCAATTTGCAGAACGGGCAGAGGCGGCGGGCCACGGTGACGCTGAGCAATCTGGACCGCGCTTACGATTTCGCGGTGGGGAAGATCTGGTTTGGGCAGCAGATCCGCCTTATGGAGGGAATACTGCTCTCCAACGGAGATGAATTCTATCTGCCGCAGGGCGTTTTTTATGTGAGTGACCCGGAAGAGACCTTTCAGCCAGGGCAGCGGACAGTGACCTATCAACTTTTGGATAAATGGGCATATCTGGACGGAACGCTTTTTGGGAATCTGGAGGGGATCTATGAGGTGCCTCTTGGGACCAATATTCTTATGACGATATCATCCCTGCTGAAGCTGGACCGGGGAAACGGATATCCTGTGGACAATGTTCCGCCCATCTTCTCCGATTATTGGAACGGAAAGACTGTGACGCTTCAGGACGGCACGGTCGAGTCCGTGCTGTCATCCCCCTATACCTACCGCTGTGACAGCGGCGGCGGGACCTACGCGGACGTGATGTTGGAGATGAACACGATGCTGGTGGGATGGATTGGCTATGATCAGACCGGACATCTGCGGCTGGACGCCGGAGACGATGATATCTTGGACACCACCAAGCCGGTGCTGTGGACTTTTTCTCCCACGGAGCGGCAGTTTTTGGGGGCAACTTATTCCACCAAGATGACCAAAGTCTACAACGACATCATCGTTGAAGGACAGGCGCTGGACGATGGGAGCATCCCCTTCGGCAGGGCAACGAATATGGACCCGCGGAGCGACACGAGCATTTACAGCTCTCTGGGCCGACGTACTCTGCGGAAAAGCGCACCCAGCTATTACGCGGACTCCCAGTGCCGGGAATTCGCGGCCTACACGCTGAAGCGGAATACCGTGCTGCAGAAATCCGTCTCAATCAGAACCGCACAGATCTTCCACATCCGGGAAAACTGCCTGGTGGAGATCCGCCGGCCGGACAAGGAGGGCGCACCCACGGAGCGTCATCTGGTGACGGGATTTTCCAGACCGCTGGCGGGCACGGAAGAAATGGTCGTGAATTGCACATCTGTGCTGGACTTTGTGGATGCCACACAGACGGAAAGGCCGGGAAGCTGAGCGGCGGATGGTGCGCACTGAATTTTTTAGAGAAGCAAAACGGGGTTGTCATTTCAGCCCCGCTGTGGTAAAATACCATCAATCAATAACGTCCCTGCCGCAATTGGGCGGTGGGAAGGCCAATCGGGGCTGTACAGCGCATGATGCGCTGCACAGCCCTGTCTTTTTTTGGATCTTGACTATTATTTTAAGGAGGAATCATTATGCCGAGAGTTAATAACAAGTATGTGTGCCCCGCATGGAAGGATAACGCCGCACCGGCTATTGACGCAGCCGAACTGCTGGCAATCGGACAGTCCATCGTTGCCAACCAGACGGATATTGAGACACTAAAAACCGCAATCGCTGCCGTCTCTGGAGCGGCGAAGATCCAGACCGGCAGCTATGTGGGAACAGGCACCTATGGGGAGTCAAATCCGTGCAGTTTAACGTTCGATTTTTCGCCCAAGTTGGTTATAATTCAAAACAAGGCAAAAGCTGGAACCACATATAATTCGACTAGCC
>NZ_CANRMB010000013.1 GCF_947631635.1 uncultured Dysosmobacter sp. | reverse complement strand
ATTTCTTCCATGCCTCTTTTGTCTGTTTCCTCATATCCCTTATTATATCATCAAATCTTTATTTTGGACACTCCCTTTGCCGGGCCCCTGCTTATCGTTGTTGTAGGATTCCACTATGTTTGCCAAACTTACATCCGCCGCTTCGGGGAATGCGGGAGGACCTTGCGGAGCGCCGCTCCCTTCGCTATAATAGAGAAGATCTCACTGAAAGGAGCACCCAGTCATGCAGACCGTAGGCCGTTTCGCCCCCTCGCCCAGCGGGCGCATCCATCTTGGAAATATCCTCTGCTGCCTGCTGGCCTGGCTCAGCGCCCGGCAGAAGGGCGGCAGGGTGGTCCTGCGCATCGAGGACCTGGACACCGCCCGCTGCCCCCGCCGCTACGCGGACCAGATGGAGGAGGACCTCCGGTGGCTGGGACTGGATTGGGACGAAGGCCCCTCCGTGGGCGGGCCGGACGGCCCCTATTACCAGAGCCAGCGGACGGCGCTGTATCAGGCGGCTCTGGAAAAGCTGGAGGCGCGGGGCCTGGTGTATCCTTGCTTCTGCACCCGGGCGGAGCTGCACGCCGCCAGTGCGCCCCACCGGGGGGACGGCCAGGTGGTCTATGCCGGGACCTGCCGGGGATTGACGGCGGCAGAGGCCGCGGAAAGGGCGAAACGGCGCGCCCCGGCCCTGCGGCTGGTGACGCCGGATGCGGCCTGGGGCTTCACGGACGGCCACATGGGGCCGTATGCGGAGAATCTGGCCCGGGACTGCGGAGATTTCCTGCTGCGCCGGTCCGACGGGATGTTCGCCTATCAGCTGGCTGTGGTGGTGGATGACGCTGCCATGGGCGTGACGGAGGTGGTCCGGGGAGCGGACCTGCTGGACTCCACCCCCCGGCAGCTCTACCTGTACCGGCTGCTGGGGCTGACTGCCCCGGCGTTTATCCACTTTCCGTTGCTGCTGGCCCCGGACGGGCGGCGGCTGTCCAAACGGGACGCCGACGCGGGGCTGGACAGCCTGCGGGACCGGCTGACCGCGGCGGAGGTCTTGGGCAGGCTGGCGTATCTGGCGGGCTTCAATCCCGCGGCGGAGCCAAGGACCGCCGAAGCCCTGCTGGCGGATTTCCGCTGGGACAGAGTGCCAAAAGAGGATATCCGCATCCCGGCGGGACTGTTTGCATAGACAAAGGAACAGAGACAAAGCCACGGACCGGCGGTCCGTGGCTTCGTTTTATAATCAAATCACTGTGCGCTTTACGCACAGCGGGCATCGCCAGCTTGAAAAATCCCATGCGATTTTTCAAATTAATTGACTATACTCTGTCATTTTGATATCCGGGATGGCGACCTCCGGCATCAGGTCCCGGCTGACGATGGTCAGCATCTCCTCCAGCTTGGCGCATTCCTCCGTCGAAAAGCGCCGGGCAATGCGCTCCATGACCTCCACCATGTACGAGGTGGAGATATTGTAGTAGTCGATATATTTCTGCGTGACCTCCAGGTGGTATTCCCGGCGGTCGGAGGGGGACTGGACCTTGCGGATATAGCCCTTTTTCACCAGGCTGTTGACCTTATAGGCCGCGTTGGGCGGGGAGATGCGCATGAAGGTGGCGAACTCGTTCACCGTGGGGCTGCCCAGGGCCTGGATGGTCTCCACGCAGAAGGTCTCCACCGTGGTCAAGCTGGCTTCCCGGCTCTGGAAGCGCTGGAAGATCTCCTGGTAGAAGTGCAGTTTGAATTTGGTGTATACATTAAAGAATGCGTATTTCAGCATACCGGCCGCCCGCTTTCCCACAGTGTTGTTGTCTCGTTTTCATATAGTATAGCAATTCTGCGGAAAAACGGCAACAGTTATTCTGCGCTGATGGCAAAAGTCAGCTCCGCGGTCACTGCCGGTTCGCCGTTCACCGCTGCCCGGCACTGTCCCACGCCCACGGGGCCCCGCTGCTTCGTCAGCACGCACTCCATCTCCACCACATCGCCGGGGACCACCTGCCGCTTGAAGCGGGCGTCATGCACCCGGCCCAGGAAGGCCAGCTTTCCCCGGTTTTCCGGCAGGGCCAGAATGGCCACGCCGCCCACCTGGGCCATGGCCTCAATGAGCAGGACCCCCGGCATCACATGCTTCTGGGGGAAGTGGCCCTGGAAAAACGGCTCGTTGGTGGTGACGCACTTGATGCCCCTGGCCCACTTGCCGGGCTCGCCGTCCACGATGCGGTCCACTAGGGCGAAGGGATAGCGGTGGGGCAGGATCTGCGCGATCTGATCGGAATCATACTGCATGCTCACGCCTCCCACCTCCTGAACAGAAGACTTCCGTTGTGCCCGCCGAAGCCCAGGGAGTTGGACAGGGCGTACCGGATATCGGCGGCGCGGCCTGTGTTGGGCACCACGTCCAGGTCGCAGTCCCCATCGGGGACACGGTAGTTGATGGTGGCGGGGATGAAGCCGTCCTTCAGCGCCAGAGCGGTGAAGAGCGCCTCCACCGCGCCGGCGGCCCCTAGCATATGGCCGGTCATGGATTTGGTGGAGCTGACGGCGAGCTTGTAGGCGTGCCCGCCGAACACCGCTTTTATGGCGGCGGTCTCCCCCGCGTCGTTCAGATGGGTGGAGGTGCCGTGGGCGTTGATATAGTCCACCTGGTCCGCCGCTGTACCGCCGTCCTTCAGCGCCAGGGCCATGGCCTTGGCGCCGCCGCTGCCGTCCGGCCGGGGGGCGGTCATGTGATAGGCGTCACAGGTGGCGCCGTAACCTAGGACCTCCGCGTAGATCTTGGCGTTCCGGGCCTGGGCGTGCTCCAGCTCCTCCAGCAGGAGCACGGCCGCCCCCTCTCCCAGAACGAACCCGCTCCGCTCCTTGTCAAAGGGGATGGAGGCCCGGGCGGGGTCGCCGGTCTGCGCCAGTGCCCGCATGGCGGTGAAGCCGCCGATGGCCAGGGGCGTCACCGCCGCCTCCGTGCCGCCGCAGAGCATGGCGTCGGCATAGCCGTCCCGGATGCAGCGGAAGGCGTCGCCCACGGCGTAGGTGCCGCCGGCGCAGGCGGCGACGGGACAGGTGCACAGGCCCTGAAAGCGGGTGGAGATCGCCACCTGTCCCGCGGCCATGTTGCTGATGCCGGTGGGAATGTAGAAGGGGGACACCTTGTCCCAGCCCCGGGCCAGGCCCCGGTCGTGCTCTGCCTCGGTGATGCTGAGACCGCCGATGCCGCTGGAGATGATGACGCCGCAGCGGTCCGGGTCCGCCTGTTCCATTTGAAATCCGGCGTCGGACAGGGCCTCCATGGCGGAGACCAGGGCCATCTGGGTGAAGCGGCCCATGTGCTTGGCCTCCTGCCGGGTCATATAGTTCTCGGGATCGAAGCCCTTGACCTCGGCGGCCAGATGGACCTTCATGCCGGCGGGGTCAAATTGGGTGATGGGCGCCACGCCGCACACGCCGTTTTTCACGGCCTGCCAGCTCTCCGGCGCGGTCAGGCCGATGGGGGTGACGGCCCCCAGGCCGGTGATGACGACTCTGCGTCGATTCATAGAGGTTTACCTCCTTGATGATATCGTCAATGAACTTGAAAAATCCCATGGGATTTTTCAAGCGGGCGATGCCCGCTGCGCGTAAAGCGCACAGTGATTGACTATGAAATGCAAATCAAGGCCGCGGACCGCGGCCTGTCACAGCGCACATGCGCTGTGACTCTTGAAAAGTGAATGTATCACTTTTCAAGTTATTTGATTATAGTGGAGGCACCCGCAGAGCGGCGCCCTCCTGTGGGTCTCACATGCTCATCCCGCCGTCCACAGCCAGCACCTGCCCTGTGATGTAGGCGGCTTCCCCGCTGGACAGGAAGGCCACGGCTTTTGCCACGTCCTCCGGTCCGCCCAGCCGTCCCATGGGGATGGCGGACAGAACGGCGGATCTGGCGGCCTCCGGCATGGCGGCGGTCATGTCCGTTCCGATGAAGCCGGGGGCTACGGCGTTTACCGTGACACCCCGGGAGGCCAACTCCTTTGCCAGGGATTTGGTCATGCCGATGACGCCCGCTTTGCTGGCGGCGTAGTTCACCTGCCCGGCGTTGCCCCGCAGGCCGACCACGCTGCTGATGTTCACGATGCGGCCGTACCGCTGCTTCATCATGACGCGGGCCACGGCCTTCATACACAGAAACGTGCCTTTTAAATTTGTGTTGATCACAGCGTCGAAGTCCTGTTCCTTCATGGTCATGAGCAGGCCGTCCCGGGTGATGCCGGCGTTGTTCACCAGAATGTCGATGCGGCCAAATTCCCGGAGAACGGTGTCCATCAGGTCCCTGACCTGCCCGCTGTCCGATATGTCGCACCGCACCGCCGCGGCATGGCCGCCGGATGATTCACAGGCGGATACGGTATCCAGGGCCGCCGCCTCGTTTCCCGCATAGCACAGCGCCACGTTGGCGCCGCCCCGGGCCAGCTCCAGGCAGACGGCCCGGCCAATGCCCCTGCTTCCGCCGGTGACGACGGCGGTCTTTCCAGCAAAATTCATCTGTCGTTCTCCTTTACGCGCTGCACCAGAGCCTCCACGTCCGCCGCGGTCTCCACCGGGCAGACGGACATCTCCGGCACTGTTTTCCGGACAAAGCCCGTCAGGGCCTTACCGGGACCGATCTCCACCATGGCGTCCACGCCCATGGCGGCCATGCGGCGGATGCTGTCCTCCATCAGCACGCTGCTCTGGACCTGCCGGACCAGCAGGTCCTGGATCGGGGTCCCCTCCGGCTTCCCATCTCCCAGGCAGTTGAAAATGACGGGGATATCCGGCTCGGCAAAATGGATGGAGCGAAAATAGTCCCGCAGGGCCTCTCCCGCCGGGGCCATCAGGGGCGTGTGGAAGGGGCCGCTGACCTTCAGGGGCAGGCACCGCCTGGCCCCCTGTTCCTTTGCCAGGGCGGCGGCCCTCTCCACGGCGGCTTTTTCGCCGCCGATGACCAGCTGTCCCGGACAGTTGTAGTTGGCAATGACCACGGTGCCCAACTCGGAGGCGCTGTCGCAGGCCGCCTGCAGGATCTCACGTTCCAGGCCCAGCACCGCCATCATGGCGGATTCGCGGCCTTCCGCGGCCGCCTCCATGGCCCGGCCCCGGAAGGCCGCCAGCTTGACAGCGGCGGAGGCGTCGAACACCCCGGCGGCGTGGAGGGCGGAATACTCGCCCAAGGACAGGCCCGCGGCGGCAGCGGGCACGACGCCCTGCTCCCGCAGCACCGCGGTCAGTCCGGCGGCGAAGGCCACCATGCAGGGCTGGGTGTACTGGGTCTGGTCCAGTTTCTTCTCCGGGTCTGCGAAGCAGGTCTGCTTCAAATCAAAATCCACATCCCCGTCCGCGCGGTCAAAAATTGCTCGAAATGTGGGAAATGCCTCATATAGATCGGCGCCCATGCCCGGGTGCTGGCTGCCCTGTCCGGCGTATAAAAAACCGAGCTTCATCCGGTAAGCCTCCATTCGTTCATGATCTGGTCCATCTGCGCCTTCACCGTGGAAAGGGTGTCCATGCCGCCGCAGGCGGCCACGGCGCCCGCCAGACGGTCCAGGCTGACGCCCACGCCCATGCCGCCCTGCAAAATGGGGAGGGGCAGCGTTTTCCCCGGATCGTCACAGCCATTCTCTGCCCGCCGCCTCCAGAACGGCGCGGCTCTGGCTGTACAGCTCCTCGAAGATCTGCCGCAGGGGCTTGATCTCGCGAAGCATACCGGCCACCTGGCCCGCCATGATGCTGCCGCGGTCCATGTCGCCGTCGAACACCGCCCGGCGCAGGCCACCCAGGGTGACGGCCTCCAGCTCCTCCAACGTGGCGCCCCGCTTTTCCAGGGCCAGGTATTCCCGGGCCATCTTGTTTTTCAGCACCCGGACGGGGCCGCCGATGGAGCGGCCTGTTACGGTGGTGTCGCTGTCCTTGGCCTTTAACAGGGCTTGTTTGTAGTTCTCGTGAATGGGGCACTCCCGGCTCACCAGCAGGCAGGTGCCAACCTGTGCGCCGCAGGCCCCCAGGGCAAAGGCCGCGGCCAGCTGCCGCCCGTCGGCGATGCCGCCGGCGGCGATCACGGGCACATCCACCGCGTCGATGACCTGGGGCACCAGGGCCATGGTGGTCATCTCCCCCACATGGCCGCCAGACTCCGTGCCCTCGGCGATGATAGCGTCGGCTCCGGCGCGCACCAGCCGCTTTGCCAGGATGGAGGCCGCCACCACCGGCAGGACCTTGATGCCCGCCTCTTTCCAGGCGGGGATGTATTTGCCGGGACTGCCCGCCCCGGTGGTGACCACCTGGACGCCCTCTTCCATGATGATCCGGGCCATCTCGTCGGCGCAGGGATTCATCAGCATCAGATTGACGCCGAAGGGCCTGTCGGTCAGGCTTTTGCAGATGTGGATCTGCTGGCGCAGGAGGTCGGCTTTCAGCATCCCGCCGGTGGCGATGACGCCCAGCGCCCCCGCATTAGAGCAGGCGGCGGCGAATTCGCCGGTGGCGATGTTGGCCATGCCGCCCTGGATGAAGGGAAATTCAGTGCCTAAGATCTCGTTTAGTTTTTTCATAAGCTGCTCCTTGTTCTGCGCCGGGCGGCATGGACCGCCCCAAAGGGGCGGCGCCGGGAGTCCGGCGTGCAAGTGTTTTTGCAAAAGGCAAAAACCTTGAAATGGGCGGGCTTTGCCTGCCCATTTGAGTGAAATGCGGGGTCCCCGCAAAATCGTCAGATTTTGTGGGGCGCTCAGGCGGCGGCGAATTCGCCGGTGGCGATGTTGGCCATGCCGCCCTGAATGAAGGGAAATTCGGTGCCTAAGATCTCGTTTAGTTTTTTCATAAGCTGCTCCTTGTTTTGTGCCGGGCGGCATGGACCGCCCCAAAGGGGCGGCGCCGGGAGTCCGGCGTACAAGTGTTTTTGCCGAAGGCAAAAACCTTGAAATGGGCGGGCTTTGCCTGCCCATTTGAGTGAAATGCGGGGTCCCCGCAAAATCGCCAGATTTTGTGGGGCGCTCAGGCGGCGGCGAATTCGCCGGTGGCAATGTTGGCTATGCCGCCCTGGATGAAGGGAAATTCGGTGCCTAGGATCTCGTTCAACTTTTTCATAGATTGCTCCTTGTTCTGTGCCGGGCGGCGCCGGACTTCTTACGCGAATTCCACCAGCGCGCCGCCCCAGGTGAGGCCGCCGCCAAAGCCCACCGCCAGTATGCGGGAGCCTGGGCCGATCCTGCCCAGGTCCTGCAGCTCACTGAGGACCAGCGGGATGCTGGCGGCGGAGGTGTTGCCGTACTCGGCGATGTTTTTATAATATTTCTCCGGGGGGATGCGGTATTTCCGCACCACCAGGTCGATAATGCGGGCGTTGGCCTGGTGAAAGACGAAAAAATCCACGTCATCCACCGTTATGCCCGCTTTTTGCAGGACCCAGTCCATGCACCAGGGCACGATCTCCACGGCGAATTTGAATACCTTGGTGCCCTCCATGGAGATAAAATTCCGTGGGCCGGTCTCCACACCGGGGACCCGCAGCAGTTCGTCGTCTCCCCGGGTACCCAGCACGGCGCCGATAGAGGGCCAACCCGCCCGGCACTCCACCACGGCGGCGCCCGCGCCGTCTCCGAAGAGGATGCAGGTGCTCCGGTCCTCCCAGTTAATGAGGCGGCTCAGGACCTCGCAGCCCACCACCAGGCCGAATTTCCGGGGCGAGGCATTCAACAGGCACTCCATGGTGTGGAGAGCGAAGAGAAAGCCGGTGCAGGCGGCGTTCAGATCAAAGCAGGGGATGTCCGTGGGCAGGCCCAGCTCCCGCTGGAGCAGACAGGCGGCGGAGGGGACAAGGGTGTTCGACGTAACCGTGGCCACGATGCAGGCGCCGATCTGGTCCGGCGTCACACCGGACCGGGCCAGAGCCGCCCGGGCGGCATCGGCGCACAGGCTGGTGTGAGTCTCCGCAGTGCAGTGGCGGCGGCGCTGGATGCCGGTGCGGCTGGTGATCCATTCGTCGCTGGTATCCACGATCTCCGCAAGGCTTTGATTGGTGACAATCTTTTCCGGAACACAGCGGCCCATGCCCTTGAGTTTGATCCCGTTCATAGCTCCTCCTTCTGTCCGCTCTGGATGGGAGCGCCCATCCGCCGGAATTTCTGATACCGGGCCGCGGCCAGGGTCGCGCCGCTCTCCTTGGACAGCTCCGCCAGATGGCGGTACAGGCAGCGGTCCACCGTCCGCATAGCGGCGGTTGGGGCCGTGTGGGCGCCGCCCGCCGGTTCTGGGATGACGCCGTCGATGACCTGCATCCGCAGCAGGTCCGGGGCCGTCAGATGCATCAGTTCACAGGCCTCCCCGTGCCGGGCCGCATCCTTCCACAGGATGGACGCGAACCCCTCCGGGGAGAGGATGGCGTACACCGCGTTTTCCAGCATCAGCACCCGGTCGGCCACGGCCAGGGCCAGCGCGCCGCCGCTGTTGCCCTCGCCTGTGATGACGGCGATGACGGGGACTGTCAGACGGCTCATCTCCATCAGGTTCCGGGCGATGGCCTCCCCCTGGCCCCGCTCCTCGGCCCCCAGGCCGGGATAGGCGCCGGAGGTGTCGATGAAGGTGATGACGGGACGGCGGAATTTCTCCGCCTGCCGCATCAGCCGCAGGGCTTTGCGGTAGCCCTCCGGGTTGGGCATCCCAAAATTGCATTGGAGATTCTCCTCCAGGGTCTTTCCCTTGCGGGTGCCGACGATTGTGACAGGACGGCCGTGATACAGGGCGATGCCGCCCAGAACGGCGGGGTCCTCGCCGCAGAGGCGGTCGCCCCTCTGTTCGAAAAAGTCCGTAAACAGGGCCTGGATATAGTCCGTGATATGGGGCCGCTGGGGATGCCGGGCGATGGCTACCCGTTCCGCGGCAGTCCGTATGTTCATGAGAGGCCTCCTCTCTGGTGCAGCCGCAGCAGCTGGGACAGGGTGTCCCGCATCTCGGTCCGGGGCACCACGGCATCCACAAAGCCGTGCTTTTCCTGAAACTCCGCCCGCTGAAAGCCCTCCGGCAGGGTCTGGCCGATGGTCTGCTGGATGACGCGGGGACCGGCAAAGCCGATAAGAGCGCCTGGCTCCGCCAGAATGATATCCCCCAGGGACGCGAAGCTGGCGGTGACGCCGCCGGTGGTGGGTTCTGTCAGGACGGAGATATACAGCAGGCCCTTTGCGGAAAACCGGGCCAGGGCGGCGCTGGTCTTCGCCATCTGCATCAGGGACAAAATGCCCTCCTGCATCCGGGCGCCGCCGCTGGCGGCAAAGAGGACCAGGGGCAGCTTGTTCTTTGCTGCATACTCGATGGCCAGGGTGATCTTCTCACCCACGGCGGCGCTCATGCTGCCCATCAGAAACCGGCTGTCCAGCACGCCCACCACACATTTGCAGCCGCCGATGGCCCCGGCGGCGGTGATGGCGGCCTCGGTGAGACCAGTCTTGCGCTGGGCGGCGGAGAGCTTTTCCCGGTAGCCGGGAAAGGACAGGGGATCTCCGGCTGGCAGCTTTTCATGCAGCTCCCGGAAGGAGCCGGGGTCCAGGATGGTACTCAGCCGGTAATAGGCGCCGATGGGGAAGTGGTATCCGCATTTGGGACAGACGGACAGGCCCTGGGCCACTGCCTTCCGCTCGCTCTCCTGGCCGCAATGGGGACAGGAGACCAGCCTGCCGCTGGGGACATAGTTGTCCCGGATGGCTTTCATGGCCAGGAGCCGCGCCCGGCGCTTGGCAAAAATACTGTTCATGGGTTGCCCTCCTTTTCCCGGATCCGGCGGCTGAAATCCAGCAGATCCGGCAGGCTCTCGTCCAGAAAGGCCGTGGTGCAGCCGCCCCGGACAAAAGTGGGGTGGTACAGGATCTGATAGCTCAGCTCCGCATTGGTGGGGAAGCCCTCCAGGGTGAACTCCTCCAGGCAGCGGCGCATTTTGCGGATGGCCTCCAGCCGGGTGGGGGCGTGGACCAGCAGCTTGGCCGCCAGGGAGTCGTAATAGGGGGGCAGCGTGCATCCATTGTACAGACAGGAGTCCACCCGGACCCCGGCGCCGCCGGGAAGGTGGAGAAATTCCACCCTGCCGGGGCAGGGGCGGAAGTCCTGCGCCGGGTCCTCCGCGTTGACGCGGCACTCCATGGCGTGGCCCTCCAGATGGATATCCTCCTGGGCGATGTCCAGCGGCAGGCCGGAGGCGATGCGCAGCTGCTGGCGCACCAGGTCCACGCCGGTCACCAGCTCGGTGACGCCGTGCTCCACCTGGATGCGGGTGTTCATCTCCATGAAGTAAAAGTGCTCTCCGCCGGCGTCCAGCAGAAACTCCACCGTGCCCGCGCCCTCATAACCCACGGCGCCGGCCGCCCGGACGGCGGCCGCCCCCATCCGGGCGCGCAGGTCCGGCGTCAGGCACCGGGCGGGAGCCTCTTCCATGAGCTTTTGATTCCGACGCTGAACAGAGCAGTCCCGGTCTCCCAGGTGGATCACATGGCCCTGGCGGTCCGCCAGGATCTGAAACTCGATGTGCCGGGGCCGCAGGACCAGCTTTTCCAGATACATCTCGTCCTTGCCGAAGCAGGCCTTGGCCTCGGCCTTTGCCTCGGAAAACGCGGCGGGAAGGGCCTCCGGACCGTCACAGCGGCGGATGCCCCGGCCGCCGCCCCCGGCGCTGGATTTCAGCAGGACCGGCCAGCCCACGGCATCGGCGGCGGCCAATGCATCCTCCACGGAGGACACGGGGCCGCCGGAGCCGGGAGTCACGGGCACACCCGCCGCCCGCATGATCTCCCGGGCGGTGGATTTGGAACCGGCTTTCCGGATGGTTCCCCCGGAGGGGCCGATAAAGGTCAGCCCCTCTGCGGCGCAGGCGTCGGCAAAGTCCGGATTTTCCGACAAAAATCCGTAGCCGGGATGAACGCCGTCGCAGCCGGTGGCCTTGGCCACGGTCAGCAGGGCGTCCTGGTTCAGATAGCTGCCTGAGGCCCGGGCAGGTCCGATGCATACCGCCTGTGTCGCCAGTTGGACATGCAGGGCTTCTTCGTCCGCTTCGGAGTAGACAGCCACCGTCTCGATATCCAATTCCCGGCAGGCCCGCAGGATGCGCAGGGCGATCTCGCCCCGGTTGGCGATCAGGACCCGCTTCAGCATGGTTTGTAACGCAGGAGCGGCTCCCCGAAGGCCACCAGGTCGCCGCTGCTTTTCAGCACCGCCTCGATCACACCGTCACAGGGGGCGGGGACCTCGCTCATCATCTTCATGGCTTCGATCAGGCAGACGGTCTGCCCCTTTTTTACGTGGTCGCCCACCGCCGCAAAGGGCGCTTGGTCCGGCGCGGGAGCGGCGTAAAAGGTGCCCACCAGCGGCGCCTTGACGGAGAATTCCTCTGAGACGGGCGCGGGGACGGGAGCGGATGGGGCTGCGGACACAGGGGCTGCGGCAGGCGTGCCGCCCCTGGTCAGCTCTATGGAAAGCTCCTGGGTGGACAGCTTCATACTCTGGAGGGTGCTGGCCTCAAAGCGGTCCATCAGGGAAAAGATCTCTTGATTGGTCATGGTGCGTCCTTTCTCCACGGAAAGTCAGCCCGCCGGAGGGGGCTCCGGCGGGGAGAACGTCAGTTCTTGCGGCTGTTCAGGTAGGCCATGATATCGCCCACCGTCTTGAAGGTGGACAGGGCCTCGTCCTCAATGGAGATGCCGGCGGCCTCTTCCAGGGCCATGGTCAGCTCCACGGAGGCCAGGGAGTCGGCACCCAGATCGCCGGCCAGAGAGGCCTCCATGGTGACCTGCTCCGCGTCACAGCCCAGTGTTTCCACGATCACATCGCGCACTTTCTCAAATTCCATATCGGTTGCTCCTTGTATGTCGAAATTTAAATTATTTTAATTAAAAAGATTTAAATAAAATAATTGAATATATTCTATGCAGGCAGCCGCTGTTTGTCAAGAAAAATTTTCCGCGCATCGGAAAAGGCCGCCTGTACAGGCGGCCTTGGCGGGGAATCGCTTATCAATATAATCAAATCACTTGAAAAGTGGCAGATCCACTTTTCAAGTGATTTGATTATAGAAGTCCTTTCGGGCGTGGATGGAGGCGTACAGGCGCAGGCGGCCCTGGCGGGACACGGGGGATCAGGCCCTTCTCTCTTCAGATGTCCCCGGCATAGCAGGAAATGGGAGGGGAGAAACGTGAAAAGTGACCGGTGAAGCGGAAAAAAGTATTCCCTTTTTCAACCGCATCAAGTATAATCCTATACAGTACAGACATTCGGGCGTGCCGCGCCCGGATGGAATGAAGAGAAATCGAGGGCAGCAGCATGAGAATCATTATCGTAGGCGCCGGCAAAGTGGGCTCGGCGCTGACGCAGCAGCTTTCCGCAGAACATAAGGTCACGGTCATCGACCAGAATCCCCAGCTGATCGACAACATCATCAACATCTACGACGTGATGGGCGTCTGCGGCAACGGCGCCAGCTATGAGGTGCAGAAGGAGGCGGAGACCGGCAGGGCCGGCCTTTTGATCGCCACGACCTCCAGCGACGAGATCAATATCCTGGCGTGCCTGGTGGCCAAGAAGCTGGGCGTGGAACACACCATCGCCCGCATCCGCAATCCGGAGTATGAAAAACAGCTGCGGTTCATGCGGAACGAGCTGGGCCTGTCCATGTCCATCAACCCGGAGAAGGCCGCCGCCAGGGAGATCGCCCGCGTGCTGCGCTTCCCCGCCGCCATGAAGGTGGAATCCTTCTCCAAGGGGCGGCTGGAGCTGGTGGAATACCGCCTGCCGGAGGACTCGGCCCTCCATGGGATGCAGCTGTCCGACCTCTATAAGAATATCCGGGTCCGGGTGCTGATCTGCGCCGTTGCCCGGAAGGGGGAGACCATCATCCCCTCCGGCGACTTCACCCTGCGGTCCGGCGACAAGATCTATCTGACCTCCTCCTCGGACCAGCTGTCCCAGTTTTTCCGGTCCCTGGGCGTGTTCCGCGACCGTGCGTCCTCGGTCATGATCGTGGGCGCCAGCAAGATCTGCTATTATCTGGCGTCGGAGCTGCTGGAGATGGGGATGTCCGTCAAGATCATCGACCAGAGCGAGCAGCGCTGCATCCAGATGAGCGAGCGCCTGCCCGGGGCGCTGGTCATCGTGGGCGACGGAACAGACAGCGAGCTGCTCCACGAGGAGGGCATCGAGCAGACGGACGCCTTTGTGGCCATCACCGGCATCGACGAGGCCAATATTCTCATGTCCATGAGCGCCGCCAAGCAGGCGGAGAACTGCAAGGTGGTGGCGAAGATCAACCGGAAGTCCCTGGTGGACCTGGTGTCCAACGAGGGGATGATCGACAGCGTGGTATCCGCCCGGAGCGTGACCACGGAGCTGATCATCCAATATGTCCGGGCCATGGAGAGCGCCTCCGGCGCCAAGATCAAGACGCTCCACCGCCTGGTGGACGGCGCGGTGGAGGCCCTGGAGTTCGGCGTGACCGCGGATGTGCCCTTTATCGGGGTGCCGCTGAAGGACCTGAAGCTGAAAAGCGGCATTCTGCTGGCGGGCATCGTCCGGCAGAACGGCCGCATCGTGATCCCCTCCGGCAATGATGAGCTGTGCCTGCATGATGATGTGATCGTGGTGACCACGGACATGACGCTCCAGGACATCCACGATATTTTGGAGTAAAGGCGGCGGACGGATGAATTACCAAATGATCGGCTTTGTCATCGGCCGCATCCTGCTGACAGAGGCGGCGCTCCTGATGCTGCCTGCGGTGACGGCGCTGCTGTATGGAGAACCGCTTGCCCCGTTTCTGTTCCCGGCATTGGCACTGGTCCTGGCAGGACTGGCGCTCAGCGGGCGAAGGCCCAAGCGCACGGCCCTGTATGCTCGGGACGGCCTGGCGGTGGTGGCCCTGGCATGGATCGCTCTGTCCATCTTTGGCGCGCTGCCCTTTGTCATATCGGGGGATATCCCCCATTTTGTGGACGCGTTTTTTGAGACCGTGTCCGGCTTCACCACCACCGGCGCCAGCATCCTGACGGATGTGGAGAGCTTGAGCCGCGGCGGCCTGTTCTGGCGCAGCTTCACCCACTGGGTGGGCGGCATGGGCGTGTTGGTGTTCGTGATGGCCATCCTGCCCATGACCGACGGCCATGGGATGCACCTGATGCGGGCGGAGGTGCCCGGCCCCTCCGTGGGCAAGCTGGTCAGCCGCATGAGCGACAGCGCCAAGATCCTCTATGGCATCTACCTGGTCATGACCGTCCTTGAGATCCTGCTGCTGCTGGCGGGAAGGATGCCGCTGTTCGACGCCTGCGTCCACGCCTTCGGCTCGGCGGGCACCGGCGGCTTCAGCAGCCGCGCCCTCAGTGTCGGCGCCTATCAGAACGCCTATTATGACATTGTGATCGGGGTGTTCATGCTGCTGTTCGGCGTGAATTTCAACCTGTATTACTTCCTGCTGATCCGGCGGTTCCGGGAGGTGTTCCGGTCCGAGGAGCTGCGGGCATATCTCCTGATCGTGGCGGCAGCCGTGCTGGCCATCGCCGCGGACATTCTTCCCCTCTACGGCTCTGCCGCCACCAGCCTGCGCCACGCCTTTTTCCAGGTGTCCTCCATCATCACCACCACCGGATACAGCACGGTGGACTTCAACGCCTGGCCCACATTTTCCAAGGCCATTCTGGTGGTTTTGATGTTCGTCGGCGCCTGCGCCGGTTCCACCGGCGGCGGCATCAAGGTGTCCCGCATTTTGATCCTGGTCAAATCCTCCATCGCCGACATGCGGAAGATGCTGCATCCCAACGCGGTGACCACGGTCCGGCTGGAGGGGAAGCCCCTGACGGACAAAAATATCCGGGGCGCGCATGTCTATATCTCCGTGTATCTTCTGGTGTTTGTGGCGTCCTTCCTGCTGCTGTCCCTGGAGCAGTTCGACCTGATCACCACCTTCACCGCTCTGGCCGCCTGCATCAACAACATCGGCCCCGGCCTGGAGGTCGTGGGCCCCATGGGGAGCTTTGCCGCGTTTTCCCCGGCGTCCAAGCTGCTGCTGTCCTTCAACATGCTGGTGGGCCGCCTGGAGATCTTCCCCATGCTGCTGCTGTTCGCTCCCTCCATCTGGAAGCGCCGGCTGGTGTTTCGCAAGCCCACACTGTGATCATCCCAAGGAAAAAAGCGTGCGTTCCCTATAGGGGGCGCACGCTTTTTTGCCGTCCCTTCCGCCGGAGGGCGGATTTTTGGCTTGAAAGCGGGAGAACAATGTGATATTCTAACAAAGACCCCTGGTATAAACGGGGGCCTATTTGGCAAAAAAGGAGGAAAGGTACTTGGACGCTGACAATCGAAGTTTCCGAATAGACAGCGACATTTCCATACAGCGTCCGCGCGTCCCTTTCCGGACATAGGATGCTGAGAGGGGGCCTGCCCCTCTGTATGGGACTGCCGCCGCACAGGCGCCGCCTTTTTCAGGGGGCGCCGGTGCGGCTTTGTTTGTCTGTCCAGAGACTTCCTGCTTGAAAAAGGAGGTATCTGATGGAGAACAAGAAGGTGTTTTTCAACTGCGGGGAACTGCTTTGCGCAAAGCGCTTCCGGGAGCTGCGGGAGGCGCTGGCGGCGGAAAACGCGGTGGATGTGGCGGGCTTTTTGGAGGAGCTTCCCCAGGAGCAGGCGGTCCTGGCATTCCGGACCCTGCCCAAGGAGCAGGCCGCGGAGGTGTTTTCCAACCTGTTTCCCGAGGCCCAGCAGGTCATCGTGGAGTCCATCACGGACCAGGAGCTGTCGGAGATCGTGGAGGACCTGTTCGTGGACGACGCGGTGGATATGCTGGAGGAGCTGCCCGCCAATGTGGTCCGGCGGGTGCTGAAACAGGCCCGGCCGGAGACCCGGCGGCTGATCAACCAGTTTTTGCAGTATCCCGAGGGGGCCGTGGGCAGCATCATGACGGCGGAGTTCATCGACCTGAATAAAGCCGCCACCGCCGGCGAGGCCATCCGCCGGGTCCGCAAAATGGGGGCGGACTGCGAGGCCATCTACACCTGCTATGTCACGGATGGACAGCGGCGGCTGGAGGGAGTCGTGACCCTCCGGCAGCTGCTGCTAGCCGACGACGGACAGTGCATCGGGGACCTGATGGAGCCGGATGTGATCACCGCCCAGACCACGGACGACCAGGAGCTGGCCGTGAACCGGATGATGCGCTATGACTTTCTGACCCTGCCGGTGGTGGACCGGGAGGGCCGCCTGGTGGGCGTCGTCACGGTGGACGATGTGATGGACGTAATGGAGGAGGAGGCCACCGAGGACTTTGAGAAGATGGCGGCCATGGCGCCGTCGGAAAAGCCGTATTTGAAGACCGGCGTGTTCGCCCTGGCGAAAAACCGCATTTTGTGGCTGATGGTCCTGATGGTCTCCGGCATGATCACCGGGGGGATCCTGGGCCGGTACGAGGAGGCCTTCGCGGTGCTGCCGCTGCTGGTGACCTTTATCCCCATGCTGACGGATACCGGCGGAAACGCCGGCAGTCAGAGCAGTACGCTGGTCATCCGCGGCATGGCCGTGGGGGAGATCGCCCCGGCGGACTTTCCCAAGGTCGTCTGGAAGGAGCTGCGGGTCAGCGTCGTGGTGGGGGCCGCGCTGGCGGCGGTGAATTTTGCCCGCCTGGCATTGCAGTTCCCCGGCAGCGAAATGATCTCCCTGACGGTGACGCTGGCCCTCTTTGCCACCGTGGTCATCGCCAAGACTGTGGGAGGCTTGCTGCCCATGGCGGCAAGGCTCATCAAGGCGGACCCCGCCATCATGGCGGCACCGCTCATCACCACCATTGTTGACGCCCTGTCCCTGATGATCTATTTCAGCATCGCAAAGCAGCTGCTGCGAATCTGAATAAACGCGCAAAAAACGGCTTGCGGAAACAAGCCGTTTTTTTGTGCGATTTTGACCGTTCCGCCGCAGCGCCCCGATCCGCTGAAAAGACCTTCGTCAGGGCTTGCACGGCGTAAGCTGCTATCCCGCGCCTTACAGCGAAAGCGGCGGGACATGGAGAAGCTGTTCCCGCAGCGCTGTCTTGGCGGCCTTGGACATCCACAATCCGCCATCCCGCTTGAAAATCACCCCCGCCTTCTTCCGGCTTTTCAGCCAGTCCTCCACAAAGCTGGGGGCGTAGCCGCCGGTGGAAAAAGCCCCGCCGCAAACGATCATGTTGGGGAACTCCTTCAGGTACGCCTGCTCCGTCACGCCGGGATGGGCATTCTCATAGAGCCAGAACTGGATGTCATAGAGCTGGCAGGAGTTCTCGTCCCCGTGGAGCGCGAAATAGCCCTTGTCCTCCACGATTTGGACCGCCAGCCCCCGGATCAGCCGCTCCACTGCCTCCGGCTCGCCGCTCTGCTGACACAGCTCCGCCAGCAGCGGAGAAAAGGGCGCGGTCCGCGCCATTTCCAGCGCCTCCGCCTTTTCCTCCTCCGGGTCCGGCTCGTAGACCTTCTCGTTCACCAGTCCCCGGATGAAGTCCTCGAAGGTGTCCGCCAGCGGGGTGATCTCATAGTCATATTCCTGATCGATATGGACCACCTTTGGCTCCCCCTGGGGGCCGCATTCCCGGTAGTCCAGGAAAATCATGTCATGTCCCGCACTGGGGCAGTCGCAGATGGCCACGCCGATGGCGGGGTACTCCCACTCGTCGATCATAAACTGACTGCCCAGCTCGCCGCAAAGGGAGTACGGCTTCTCCCGGCCAATGCCCATGATCCCGGTAATGGCTATATGGTCCTCGGCCCAGCTGGTGGGAGAGCTGGTGGGGAAGCAGGTGTTGACGGGGAGTCCGCCGTTGTGCCGCTTCATCAGCCAAATGTAGGACCCAGGCAGCTTGTAGCCCAGCTCCTGCTCCACGCTGGCGATCAGCTCGTCGCTGGGCGCCGCTTCGATGTACGCCTTTTTCGCATAGTCGCAGTCGTCCCAGAAATTTGTAAGATCAAAGCCCTCAAAATACATTTTATATTTCCTCCATCGATTCCGGCAGAAGCGCTGGCTGTTCATCTCCTGCCGCCTCCGGTCGTTCCGCGGCTTCCAACAGCCCTCCCGAACACCGCGGACGCAAGCCGGCTCCCCGTTCATGTCCGAACTGCGCCGCTGTGTTTCCATGTTATCGTTTTATCGATCAGATCCTTTTTATTGCGTCAAGTATAGCACGCCTTCAGTAAGATGTAAAGGAAGCGGTCAAAGTCATTCTTTGAATAGACAGGCCGCATTCCCATCCTTTTTCGGCCGCGAATCCAGCGGAGCAAGCCGGGGCCGAAAGCGAAGAAATCCTCTGTCCAGCTAAGAAGCCTCGCCGTAAGTCAGGGCGTATCAAATTTCGGAGGGAAAGGGTGTGTGCAGGACTGCTCCGCAGAGTGTGCCAACGTGCAACCGGGCGAGGCCCGGCTCTTAGCGCGCAGTAAACCGTCAGGGTTTTCCTGCACGATTTTAATCAGCCCGCCGCAGCGGCCCGGTTTGCCAAGGGCAAACCGGGAAGGCACCAAAAGGAAAAGACGGGCTATGCCCGTCTTTTCCTTTTGACTCCATGCTATAAAAAGACTTTTTTTACTGAAAACCTTTGTGCCACAATAGCTTCATGCATCGGAGCTGCAAACTGGAATTTACTTTAGCTTCCTCCGAATCATCAGCTTTATAATAGCTGCTGCCAAAAGAACAATCGTAAATATGAGATAAACTAAAATGCTCATGTACCATGGCGCTGACAGCATAGCATACAAATCGGGATGTGTTTTATAATTCCAGAATACATATATACCATGTCCAATGAAAACTCCGATGAATGAAGCAACTACTATGTTCAAAATATTATTTACTTTTTTCAACATAACAATTACCTTCACAATGCCGCTTTTACATATCACATCGCCAGGAGAAAATAAAGGGTAAAAGAAAATCGACAAACTCCTTGTCGAAGTTTGCCGATTTATCTGCAATATGCGGTTAAAATCGATCTCCCGTTCAACGGGCCACATCCCCCGTCCCCTCGACCGCGAACCCAGCGAAGCGGTCCGCGGTCGAAAGCGAAGGAATTCCCAACAGAGTGCAGTTTTCGGCGGAACCGGAAACGGAACGGTGTTGGGAATTCCTGAGCTGTACCAAGAAGAGAAAGATACTTTTTTACACAGTCCCGCCCTATCCGACCGCGAATCCAGCGGAGCGAATCGCGGTCGGAAGCGAAGAAAAAGCACGTCCGGCGTATGAAAAGGCCCTAAGGCCTTTTCATCGCCTTAGGGCTTTTTCTGAGCTGGTGCGCGAGGCGGGACTTGAACCCGCACGTCCGTAATGGACACTAGAACCTGAATCTAGCGAGTCTGCCAATTCCACCACTCGCGCGTTACGATATGCAGTTGCCCCTCTAAGGGGACCCACCGGAAACCTGTGTCTCCAGTGGGATTTTTGGTGCGCGAGGCGGGACTTGAACCCGCACGTCCGTAATGGACACTAGAACCTGAATCTAGCGAGTCTGCCAATTCCACCACTCGCGCGCATCGAAGTCTTTTAAGAGGAAATTGGTGCGGCTGACGGGACTTGAACCCACACGTCGAATTGACACCAGCACCTCAAGCTGGCCTGTCTACCAGTTCCAGCACAGCCGCAAATGACTGTCCCCCGGAAAAGACTGCTTGATTATTATAGCCAGAACCGCCGCCTTTGTCAACCCAAAATTTCCGCTTTTTCTAAAAATTTTTCCCCGCCGGAGAAACCGGCGGGGAAGGCATTCAGCGGTTTTCCATGGGGATATAGGAGCGGTGCTCCTCCACACACTCATACCGGGGCCGGATCAGCTTGCCGCCGCTGGACAGCTCCTCCATGCGGTGGGCGCTCCAGCCGGAGATCCGGGCCACGGCGAACAGCGGGGTATAAAGCTCCATGGGCAGGCCCAGCATCTCATAGACGAAGCCGCTGTAAAAATCGATGTTGGTGGAGAGGGCGGTCTTGTGCTGGCGCTCCATCAGCAGTTCCTTGCCGATCCTTTCCACATTCTCATAAAGTGCCAGCTCCTGGCCGCGGCCCTTCTCCTTCGCCAGCCGCTGCACGTAATTCCGGAACACCTCGCACCGGGGGTCTGTTTTGGTGTACACGGCATGGCCCAGGCCATAAATCAGGCCGCTGCGGTCAAAGACCTCCTTGTTCAGTATCTTCGTCAGATAATCCGCCACACAGCCCTCGTCGTCCCAGTGCCGCACATGGGTCTTGATATCGTCCATCATGGCCATGACCCTGCTGTTGGCGCCGCCGTGGCGGGGGCCCTTCAGGGAGGACATGGCCGCGGCAATAGCGGAATAGGTGTCCGTGCCGGAGGAGGTGACCACGTGATTGGTGAAGGTGGAGTTGTTGCCGCCGCCGTGGTCGGCGTGGAGCACCAGCGCCACATCCAGCGTCCGGGCCTCCAACTTGGTGTAGCTGCGGTCCTCCCGCAGCATCCGCAGGAAGTTTTCCGCCGTGGACAGCTCCGGCAGAGGCACATGGATGAACAGGCTCTCGCCCTGGCTGTACCGCCAGGCCTGATAGGCGTAGATCGCCAGCACCGGCATGTTGCTCAGCAGCTGGAGGCATTGGCGCAGCACATTCTCCAGGCCGATGTCGTTGGGCTTGTCGTCATAGCAGAAGAGGCTCAGAATGCCCCGCTGCATGGTATTCATCAGGTCCTTGGGAGGCGCCTTCATGATGATGTCCCGGAAGAAGTTGGTGGGCAGAGTGCGGTAGGAGGCCAGCTGGACGCAGAAGTCCTGCAGCTGTTCCTCTGTGGGCAGCTCGCCGAACAGCAGCAGATAGGCCGCCTCCTCATAGGCAAAGCGTCCCCGCTTTGCCGAGCCGGTGACGATCTCCCGGCAGTCAATGCCGCGGTAGTACAGCACGCCGTCGTCAGGGGTGATCCGCTCATGCCCGTCGCTGTCCGATAAGACGTTGTAGGACTGGATCTCGGCCACCCGGGTCAGCCCGGTCAGAACACCGCGGCCATCCTCATCGCGGAGGCCCCGCTTCACATTGTACTCCTTATACAGCCGGGGGTCGATGTAGTTCTTCTTCTCCCACTGTTCCTTCAGCGCCAGAATGGCAGGGGTGATCTCACAGTAAGCGTTCTCCCGGTTTTCTTTCCAGATCATAGCGGGGACTCCTTTCGGGAACGGCCTGCGCCGGTGATTTTATTGCAATATTAACACTGATGACTTTCATTTTCAATGGGTAAAACAACGAATATTCAGGATATTCCCACAAAAAATGCATCAAATAAACGGATATCTTGCATTTTGGAAAAACTGATTTGGTAAAAACGACGCCACCCGGCGGGGAATGGCGTCGTTTTTGGACGGACATTTGTCGTTTTATACAAAGACAGGCGGTTACAGTTGTGACAGGACTTCGCCGATGGGATCGGTGATGACCAGGCCGGCGGACAGGTCCCGGGCGACGGGAGACTTGTTGAGCAGGACCAGCTTGTGCCCCTGGTAGTAGTTGATCAGTCCCGCGGCGGGATAGACGTTCAGGGAGGTGCCGCCGATCATGAGGAGGTCGGCGTTGACGATGGCCTGGAGGGCGTTGTCCAGCGTTTTCTGGTCCAGTCCCTCCTCATACAGCACCACATCCGGCTTCACGATGCCGCCGCATTCACAGCGGGGGACGCCCTCGCTGCGGAGGATGAAGTCCAGACCGTGAAATTTGCCGCACCGCTCACAGTAGTTCCGGTGGACGCTGCCGTGGAGCTCCAGGACCCGCCTGCTGCCGGCGGCCTGGTGGAGCCCGTCGATGTTCTGGGTGACGATGGCCTTCAGCTTGCCCTGGGCCTCCCACTCCGCCAGCTTTCTGTGGGCGGCGTTGGGCCTGGCGTCCGGGGCCAGCATTTTGGCCCGGTAGAAGCGGAAAAACTCTTCGGGGTTGCTTTCGTAAAAGGTATGGCTTAAAATGACCTCAGGCGAATATTTCCATTCCTGGTGGTACAGGCCGCCGGTGCTGCGGAAATCCGGGATGCCGGATTCCGTGGAGACCCCGGCCCCGCCGAAAAAGACGATGTTGTCGGAGCCGTCCACCCATTCTTTTAGCTTTTTGACTGTTTCCGTCATCAAGACCCCTCCTTACCATGTATAAGTAGATATACGAGAATGCCAGCTCTGTGCCCCAGAGCAGCAGATCACCCAGGAACCATCCCCGGAACCGGAGCGCCCGCTGGAGATGTCCGGGCACGCAGGCTCCGTCAAGGGAAAGCGCGGCATTGGCGCAGGGCAGCGGCAGCGCGCACCGCAGAACACGTTTCATGCAATCCAACCTCACTTCACAAAAGGAGAATTTCCATGAATATCCAGATCTTCGGCACCTCGAAATCCTTTGACACCAAAAAGGCGGAGCGGTGGTTCAAGGAGCGCCGCATCAAATACCAGTACATCGACCTGCCCTCAAAGGGATTATCCCCCCGGGAGTACCAGTCCGTCAAGCAAAAAGTTGGATTTGAAGCCCTGGTAAACACCAAATGCCGGGCCTATGAGGACCTCTACATGGCCTACATCACCCCGGACGCCCAGGAGGAGAAGCTCCTGGAGCATCCAGAGCTATTTATGGCGCCTATCGTCCGAAACGGCAGAGAGGCCACGGTGGGATACTGCCCGGAGGTCTGGGTTAAGTGGGAGTGACAGGGCCGTCCCCGCCGGTTTTTCCGAATTTTGCATATACTGTAAGAGAAGGGGGGAGTGACTGTGAAAATACCGGCTATGCCGCGCAGCCGCTTTTGGCGGGGACCGTATCTGCTGGTCCAGCGGTATCTGCGCCATAATGTGGGGAACCAGAGCGCCGCCCTGGCGTTTTATCTGCTGTTCATGCTCTTTCCGTTTCTGATCTTTATCAGCGCCCTGCTGGGCCTGCTGCAATTGGATGTGGCGGCGATCCTGACGGCACTGGAGGAATTTCTCCCGGGGGAGATCGTGGATTTTGTGGAGATGTACCTGACCTATGTGGGAGCCGCTCCCAGTCCCCAGCTGCTGGTGTTCGGCCTGCTGTTTTCCATCTATTTCCCCATGCGGGCCACCAATTCCCTGATGCGGTCCGTGCGGACGGCCTACCACCTGGGACCGCCTCCGGGGGCGGTGACCCACGTGCTGAAGACCCTGCTGTACACGGTGCTGCTGATCGTCGCCATCGCGATGACCCTGACGCTGATGACCGTCAGCGACCGGATCCTGGCGTATGCCGTCGCCCATTTCCACCTGCCGGTTTTCATCGCGGAGCTGTGGGCCAGACTGCGGTTCCCCGTGGTGGCGGTGGTGGGGTATTTCGCCCTGTTCTTTCTGTACGCCCTGGCCCAGGACAGCCGCCAGCCCTGGCGGAATATCTGGCCCGGGACTCTGGCGGCCCTGGCGGCGTGGATGGGCTTGAGCTGGCTGTACGCATGGTATGTGGAGAACATCGCCCATTACTCTCTGCTGTACGGTTCCATCGGAACGGTGATCGTGCTGCTGATCTGGCTGAATATGACCTCCATGACCCTGATCATGGGCGCGGAGCTGAACGGGATGCTGATCAGTCTGCGCAAGGAGAGAGAAAAACAGCGCTGAGGAGCCGGACGCCGTCCGGCTCTTTTCCGCGAAATCGTAAACGTTTTTTGAATCCCGACACCCTTTTCTTTACATTGCTGGTAAAATGCTCTAAAATACACATATTAAGCAGGAACCTGTTCAGAAAGGATGGACCGATCTTGATGGAAGAAAAACTGAAGGAATATGCCAGCCTGCTGGTGCGGGTGGGTCTGAACGTGCAGAAGGGCCAGCGGCTGGTGATCTCCTCCCCTGTGGAGTGCGCCTATTTTGCCCGGATGTGCGCGGAGGAGGCCTACGCCGTCGGGTGCAAAGAGGTGGTCATGAACTGGCACGACGACGCCATGGCCCGGATGAAATACCTCCACGCGGAGGAGGAGATCTTCGACGAGGTGCCCCTCTGGCGCCGGCACTTCTTCAATGACCACGCCTTGGAGGGCGCGGCCTATCTGGCGATCTCCGCCTCGGACCCGGAGAATTTCAAGGGCGTGGACACGGGGCGCATCATCCGCGCCCAGCAGGCCAGCGGAAAGGCGCTGAAGGACTTTGACCGTTTGCAGATGTGCAGCGGATTCCCCTGGTGCATCGCCTCCATCCCCATCCCCAGCTGGGCCGGGACTGTGTTCCCCGGCGTGCCGGAGGACGTGGCCATGGAGAAGCTGTGGAACGCCATCTTTGCCGCCGTCCGCATCAGCGGCGACGGAAAGGCGGTGGAGAAGTGGCAGGCGCACCTGGCCACCCTCCATGAGCGGATGGAAAAGCTGAACGCTCTGAACTTCAAATCCCTGCACTACACCAACTCCCTGGGCACCGACCTGACGGTGGAGCTGCCGGAGGGCCATATCTGGGAGGCGGGCAACGATGTGACCCTCTCCGGTCAGGCGTATATCGCCAACATCCCCACGGAGGAGATCTTCACCTCTCCCCTGAAAACCGACGTCAACGGCGTGGTGTACTCCGCCATGCCCCTGGTGAACGACGGCACCATCATCGACAAATTCCACTTCGTGGTGAAGGACGGCAGGATCGTGGAGGCCCACGCGGAGCAGGGCGAGGAGGCCCTGAAGGCCGCCATCTCCGTGGACGAGGGCGCCAGCTTCTTCGGCGAGGTGGCCCTGGTGCCCTATGACAGTCCCATCTCCAACCAGAAGATCCTGTTCTACAACACCCTGTTCGATGAGAACGCCGCCTGCCACATCGCCTTCGGCGAGGCATATCCCTGCCTGAAGGGCGGCCAGCAGATGAGCAAGGACGAGCTGAAAGCCCGGGGCCTGAACGACTCCATCACCCATGTGGATTTCATGGTGGGAACGCCTGACCTGTCCATCGTGGGCACCACCCACGACGGCCGGGAGGTCCCGGTATTCATAAACGGCA
This sequence comes from uncultured Dysosmobacter sp., assembly GCF_947631635.1. GTDB lineage: Bacteria > Bacillota > Clostridia > Oscillospirales > Oscillospiraceae > Oscillibacter. Next base: position 55,372 of record NZ_CANRMB010000013.1, on the reverse strand, counting down.
ATTTCGCACCGGATATCTAAGCGGCGGGAGATGCTCCCGCCATACATCAGAAAGAGGTAATCGATATGGCATATCAGTTGAGAGTTTCCGACGAGGATGTTTTGATCTGCGACGGTGCCCGTGTCGCCGGGGATGTGACCCTGGGCAGGGGCGTCAATGTGTGGTACAACGCCGTCCTCCGGGGCGACGAGGGCGCTATCGTAGTGGGCGAGGACACCAATATCCAGGACGGCGCCGTTCTCCATGAGGAAACAGTGGTGGGCGCGGGCTGCACCATCGGCCACAACGCCATTGTCCACGGCTGCACCGTGGGAGACAATGTGCTCATCGGCATGGGCGCGGTGGTCCTGAACGGCGCGAAGATTGGGGACGACTGCATCGTGGGCGCCGGGGCGCTGGTCACCGGCAAGATGGACGCCCCTGCCGGCTCCATGATCCTGGGAAGCCCCGCCAAGGTGGTCCGTCCCCTGACCGAGGCGGAGATCGAGGGCAACCGCCGGTCCGCCAAGGGCTATCTCCACGCGGCGGAGCATTACCGCAGGGGCTGACGCCATGATGGAGTGGAACAAACAGACGGTAAAGAGCCTTTTGCTGGTGGTCTGCGGCGGCGCGGCGTTTTACTGCGCCATTCAGCATCTGGATACCGTGGCCGGAGCTGTCGCATGGCTGCTGGGCATTTTGGCTCCCTTTTTGCTGGGCGGGGCTATCGCCTTTGTCCTGAACGTGCCCATGCGGGCCATCGAACGGCATCTGCTGCAAAAAAGCAGGCGGGCCGATAAGCTCCGGCGGCCCCTGGCTCTGGTGCTGACGCTCATCGCGGTGGTGGGCGTGCTGACGCTGGCCTCCTGTGTCATCGGCCCCGGTATAGGGGATGCCGTCCGGTCTATCGCCGGTCAGATCCCCGCCGCCTTTGAGCGGCTCCAAAACCAGCTCCAGAAGCTGGAGGAATATCTGCCCCTGCTGGAGGAATACCTGACGGAGATGGATATGAAGGACTGGAAGGACCTCTCCCAGAAGGCCATCTCCCTGGCCCAGAGCTGGGGCGGCAGCCTGATTTCCTCCGGCGGCGGGCTCATCGGCGGCGTGGTCAGCGGCGTCAGCACCTTTGTGATCGGCCTGATCTTCTCCTTCTACATCCTGATGCAGAAGGAGAAGCTGTCCCGGCAGGGGCGGCAGGTCCTGTACGCGCTGCTGCCCCAGCGGGGCGCGGACCGGACCCTGGAGATCCTGCGCCTGGCAAACCGGACCTTTTCCAGCTTCCTCTCCGGCCAGTGCCTGGAGGCGGTGATCCTGGGGACGCTGTTCGTCGTCGCCATGACCATCTGCCGGATGCCCTATGCCCTGCTGGTGGGCGTTCTCATTGCCCTGTCGGCGCTGATCCCCATCGTGGGCGCCTTTATCGGCTGCGGCGTGGGCGCGCTTTTGATCGCCGTGACAGACCCCTGGAAGGCGCTGGCCTTCATCGTGCTGTTCCTGGTGCTTCAACAGGTAGAGGGCAATCTGATCTATCCCCATGTGGTGGGCTCCTCCGTGGGCCTGCCCTCCATCTGGGTGTTGGCCGCCGTTACCCTGGGCGGCAGTTTGATGGGCGTGGCGGGGATGCTGCTCTTCATCCCCCTGTGCTCCGTGCTGTACGCCCTGTTCCGGGATTTTGTAAAGGGACGGCTGGCGGAGAAACAGGTGCCCGCCGGAAAGTGGCGGGATGATCCGCCGCCTTTTCCATAAAGCAGCGAAAAACCTCCGGAAAAGTTCCCGGAGGTTTTTTCATGTTTCTGTTGACAACTATTCTTGTCAGTGCTATCTTATGTTTGACAAGAATAGTTGTCAATTTGACAAAGAAAATCGTCAAGAGAGGAGGAAAGCTATGCCGCTGTATAACCGGCTGAAAGAGTACCGGGCGAGACTGGGCGTCAACCAGCAGGAGATGGGGGCCCTGGCGGGGGTATCCCGCCAGACCATCAGCCAGATCGAGCGGGGAGACTACTCGCCATCGGTGACGCTGGCCCTGAAGATCGCCAGGATCTGCCATGTAACGGTGGAGGACATTTTTTCCTATGAGGAGGACGGAGACCATGAATGACAATGTGAAGAAGGAAAACCGGCGGGCCCTGCCCAGATTTCTGCTGATCCTGGCAGGCGCTGCCGTGTTCGGCGGCGTGCTGGGCTTCTGCGCCGGGTGGATGGGCAGCTCCAGCGTGTCGGAGTTCGTGACGGAGACAGTGGACTATCTGCTGTCCGCGGTGATCCCCTGGCTGATCCCGGCGGTGTCTGTGGTCCTGCTGGCCGCCGCTGTCTTCCGCTATCGGAAAGCCAGAAGCCTGTTCAACACCTGGGACGGCGAGGACGAGGCGCACATCGACCGGGCGGAGACCTGCCTGGACCAGGTGCTGCTTCTGGGAGCGGTCGCCGTGGTCCTGAATTTCTTTTTGCTGTCGGCCTCTCCATACAGCACTGCGCCGGGCGGCGCGCTGGCCATCGCCGCGGCGGTTATCCTGGCCCTTGTCGTGATCATGGTCATCCAGCAAAAGACCGTGGACCTGACCCGCCGCATCAATCCGGAAAAGAAGGGCAGCGTCTATGACACGAAATTCCAGAAGAAGTGGTTTGAGAGCTGCGACGAGGCGGAGAAAGCGCAGATCGGCCAGGCATCCTACCGGGCCTACCGCGTTACAGGAACGGCCTGCATAGTGCTCTGGGTGGCGCTGCTGATCCTGGACTTCACATTCGGCATCGGCGTCCTGCCGGTCTTCGTAGTCCTGCTGCTGTGGGGAATTATGCAGGTGAGTTACATTTTGGAGTGCATCCGCTCATCCAAGCGGGAGAAGTAAGGAGGAACCAGATATGGATACGACGTGGATGTGCGTTGTTATCATCAAATAACTTGAAACGTGATAAATCCACTTTTCAAGTTAATGGACTATATCATGGTTTGCGTATTGAGAAATTCCAGAGCAGAAAAAAGGTGTAAAGGGCATCTGCCGCCGCGCTGAAATGGACCAAAAGCTCCCGCAGGCACCTTTACCTGCGGGAGCTTTCAAATCAACGGGCCTGCCTTTCTTGTTGGGAGAATCCGGCTGTCACCCGGCGTCAATCACCGGGCAAGTGCCCATTGTCGTTCCATTCGCCGTACATCACGCCCGCTCTCGTGTGCTCTATCAGCTTTTGCAGATAATCGTCAAAACGATCTGCGATCACCGCGATCTCGGCAGGGCCAGGCAGGTATTTGGCAACCTGCCCTTTCACACCCTTGCATGATGGCGAAAAGCCAATAAACAGCTGTGTCGCCAAATTCCCCGTTGATATAATCGGTCAGCCAGTCAAAATTCTCTTTTTGACGCATTTGTTCAGCAGAAAGCAGATAATAGGGATATTCCTCAAGGTCAGAACCCGAGAAATAAAAGGCGATTTTTTCCGGCATTTCCGCAGCATGCCTTTTTTGCTCCATCGATATACGTTTGCGCGATATTCATAAATGATTCTGCTTTTTGTGTGCATAAACTGATTTCCTGATGCGCATGAGCGGTATCGACCCCGGTTGATTGCGTTCAGCTTATCATACCAGATCACTTGCGGCAAGGGCACTCTATAAGACCGCCGGCGTTTCCGCCATACCTGCTGATTCGGCGCGAGTGCCGGGCAGCATGACTTGCCAGCGAAATGATTTTATGGTATCCTGATTCATCATAGATTTTATAGTCGGCACAGTGGAAAAGAATCCTTTGGATTCTTTTCCATGCAATGCTGCTGTGCAGCGCTGCAGGCTGCGTATGCGGTCCTCTGTGCCTGACTTCACAGGAAAGCATCGGCGGGCCAATGGCCCGCCGGTTGAAAAGGCGCACAAGCTCTTTTTCAACTGCGCTGCCCATACTGGGGGGCGTACCGCCGCGGACCTGGAAATGTATAGACAGCACGGCCCTGCGGACATGCTGTCTGTTGGAACAGCGCGGAGAAATTTTGGACGTTTAAAGCCAGAGAGGAAGTTGGTCTGTGAAAAATATGAAAAAAGTAGAGCAGAAAAAGGCGAAAAAGCGGGAGAAAAAGAACTTTCGCAAGGCCATGGAAAAGGAGCTGCGGGAACACAGAAGCTCCTTTATCGTGTTCTATATCCTGCGGGCGATGGTCATTGTGTCCCTGGTCCGCCAGATCATGCTGGGCAGCTATGAGAGCGCCTTTTTCTGCATCCTGACGCTGCTGCTGCTCTATCTGCCCAGCTGGGTCCAGGTGAAGCTGCGCATCGAGCTGCCGCCGCCTCTGGAGATCACGATCCTGTGCTTCATTTTCGCAGCGGAGATTCTGGGGGAGGTCAACGCCTTCTATGTGGTGGTGCCCAACTGGGACACCATGCTCCACACCCTCAACGGCTTCCTGGCTGCGGCGGTGGGCTTCTCCATGGTCTTGCTGCTGAACGACGACGAACGGCTGACCTTCGACCTGTCGCCCTTCTTCCTGGCGCTGGTGTCCTTTTGCTTTTCCATGACCATCGGCGTGCTGTGGGAGTTCTTTGAGTTCGGCATGGACTGGTTCTTCCACACGGACATGCAGAAGGACACGGTCATCCATGCCATCTACACCGTGGCCCTGGACCCCACGTTCAGCAACAAGGTGGTGGCAGTGCCGGACATCCAGGACGTGGTCGTCAACGGCAAGAGCCTGGGGCTGGGAGGCTATCTGGATATCGGCCTGCTCGACACTATGAAGGACCTGTTCGTAAACTTCATCGGCGCGGTGGTATTTTCCGTCACAGGCTTTTTCTACGCCAGAAGCAAGGGTGCGAAGAAAACGCCGGCCCAGAGCTTTGTGCCCAGCAAAAAGTCCGCGGAGCAGGACTACCTGCGGCAGGTCCAGGAGGAGAGCGGGACTGGAGAGGGACCGGAGAAGAAACCATAAAAAGGGACAGCGGCCTGCGGGACTGCTGTCTTTTTTCAGATACCGCCTTTGGGCCGCACAGCCGTTTCGATGACACAACCGTGGAAATCGGAGGATGATCAAATAATTTCCGTATTTCCTATTGACAAAGTAGGAAATTGGGATTATGATCCATATAACCTACTGGAAAGGTTGGTATAAAAATGGAAGGATGCAGAGCGCCATTCCGATGTCGCCGGTGCTGTGGCAGAGCAGAGATTGTAGGATAAAAAACAACACCGATTTTTGATCAGGAGGAATGGATCATGAGCAATCTTTATACGTCCGCGGACCAGCTGATCGGCCGGACGCCGCTGCTGGAGCTGACACACATTGAGAGGAGCGAGGGGCTGGAGGCCCGCATCCTGGGCAAGCTGGAATATTTCAACCCCGCCGGCAGCGTGAAGGACCGCGTCGCCAAGGCCATGATCGACGATGCCGAGGCCAGCGGGAAGCTGCGGCCAGGCTCTGTCATCATTGAGCCTACCTCGGGCAACACTGGAATTGGACTGGCCTCCGTGGCGGCGGCCAGGGGATACCGCATCATCATCGTCATGCCGGAGACCATGAGCGTGGAGCGCCGCCAGATGATGAGGGCCTACGGCGCGGAGCTGGTGCTGACCGAGGGGACCAAGGGCATGAAGGGCGCCATCGCCAAGGCCGGTGAACTGGCGGAGGAGATCCCGAACAGCTTTATTCCCGGTCAGTTCGTGAACCCGGCCAACCCCGCCATCCATAAAGCCACCACTGGTCCGGAGATTTGGGAGGACACCGGCGGCAAGGTGGATATATTCGTCGCGGGCGTCGGCACCGGCGGTACGGTGACAGGCGTTGGCGAGTACCTGAAGAGCCGGAACCCGGCTGTCAAAGTAATTGCGGTGGAACCCGCGTCCTCTCCGGTATTGAGCAGAGGCATCGCGGGCAGCCATAAGATCCAGGGCATCGGCGCGGGCTTTGTGCCGGATGTGCTGAACACGAAGGTCTATGACGAGATCATCACCGTGGAGAACGAGGACGCCTTTGCCGCGGGCAGAAGGATCGGCAGAGAGGAGGGCGTGCTGGTGGGCATCTCCTCCGGCGCCGCGGTGTGGGCGGCCATCCAGCTTGCCAAACGGCCGGAGAACAAGGGCAGGACCATCGTGGCTCTGCTGCCGGATACCGGGGACCGCTATCTTTCCACCCCGCTGTTCGCGGATTGACCCGGGAAACCGTGGCAGTGAAGACCGCAGAGCAGCCATCAAGATAAAAAGGACCGAAAATCGTGAGATTTTCGGTCTTTTTTGGCGTCCCGGGCCGGGCTCTAACCGGCGGCCTGTCGCTAGGAGTACGATGCACACCCTTTTACGGGCGAATGCCGTGTCGTGTAGAAAGCCCGGCAATCCTTTCTATTACAATGGATTGCCGGGATTTTTGTGCTAGATTTTTGCGATTGTTCCCTGCTGGTTTTAGGCTGTAGTTTTCCGTTTGTAGGCAGAAATGTTGGCAAGGCTCACTGCTTACAGATCCCCGGCTTTCATAAGATCAAAGAGCGCAGTTGCAAGGAAATCACATTGAATAGCCGGAAGAATTTCTTTATTAAAACTATCGTTGCTTACCTTGGATACACCCTTATCTCCGAGTGTTTCGACGATAGAGCCCAGGCCGGACGCAGCTTTGCCAAATCCCTTTCCCGGAGTACTGGCAACAATAATTGCGTTGCCGCCAACCTTTTTCCGAGTTTAGAGATTTTTTTGCCACTGGTATCCTCTAATGATTTCACACCAACAGCAAAAGTCTTTGCTGCGTCGGCAGCGTTGTCAATGAATGCGCCTACTTTGCGTGACATCTGATCCTGGGGATTTTTGAGAACATGCTGCTTCTTCCAGTTTTCAATAGCCCTGTCCTTGATGCTCTTCACACTGCATTCCTCATAGGCTACAACAATGGAATCCCGCAAATCGGTGTCAATATCTTCAAGGGACGAATAAGCCAAGTAAATGTATGCGCCAAAATCTCCACTTTGGAAGATCGAACAGCCATATTCATTTTCATAAACCAGCTTCGTCGCCATTTGTTTCACTTTGTCAACGCCTTTCGTTGATGGATAATAAATATAGTAATCGCAGCCATCTGCCTCTTCTGAAATTTTGCAATGCGCATTTTCAGCATTAACTTTAGATTATCCGCACTTTTCTTTTCCTTTCCATTTTGGGGAGGTGCTATATAAACACACATGCCCTCAATTGTACGTTGCATGGGGCTATCAACAGGAGGCTCGTTGTCGTACACAGGGCTGGCCTCTGACTAACTAATACATCATTGCAATATATTAAGTAATTGTGTTTTTGCGCTTTGCGACTTTTCTAAAAAGCCCCATGGAAAGCAAAAACGGGAAGTCCATGTAAGCAAGGCCTTCCGAATATGAAAAGTCCCGCTTTTCGATAAAACTGTTCGAAAAACGGAACTCATCCATATGGAAAGGGTGCTGCCCTCGCGGACAGCGCACCCTTCTGCTTATTGTTCCCTATCCATATCCCCTGTCTCAGGAGACTCCCCTCAACCCGTAGTTCCAGACAGTCCATCGGCCAATAGCCTGTCATAGTTGGCGGAATACAAATAGTAGCTGGCTATGTTCCTGCATATCCCATCTGAGGAGATGCACAGCCCATCCTCCCGAGTCATAAAAGCGCCCAACACCTTCTGAGGCTGGGCAAAATACATGGCGAATTCCGGGAAAAGATATCCGTCCAGCTGGCGCTGGACCCGGGTGGAAATCACTTCCAACAGCAGTTCCGGCGCAAAGCCGTCAATGGAGTAGCCTGCGTCCAGCATCTTATGGTAGGTTTCATAAGAAATCATCAGCATTTCCAAGCCGGCGGGCTCCGTCCCCTGTGCGCTATAAATCGCGGCAAGACCTCCCTGCAGGTTTTTCAAGGCGAAGGTGAAATAGTCCGTGCGGTCCTGCACATATTTTGTAATCTCGCGGACAGCACAGGCGGTCCAAAGGTCCCCATACTGTGCGGGTTCCTTCGTGAGCATACGGTCCAGCACCTGCTGCGCCGCCCAGAGCCAGAGGGGGTCTTCCGTCATCCCGTAGAGGCGGCACAGCGCCGTCACGCCCATGCCGTCCCACTGGGCGGAGCGGAACTGCTCTTTCCGGCTCAAGTCAGAGGCATCCAGTACATGGGTAAAGGTCCCTGTGCTGGAATCCAACAGTGATAGAATCCCAGATCCCAGCGCCTGACAGGCGGGCAGATAAGCCATATTTTCCGAGGCCCCGGCGCAGTCCGCCAGGGCGATGATGCTTAGCGCAGAATCCTCCAGCGTGATCTCGCCGTTATCCAGGAGGAACCCGATGTCCTGCTCCGTATAGGCGATTTGGCTGACAAGCCAGTCTGCAGACCGGTCAATGCTTTTGGCCAGTGTTTCACTGGGGTGCAGCCGGTAGCCCTGGATCATGGCGCTCAATACCTCGGTATGGCGGGGGATGGACAGTGGTTCCCCGCCGGGCAGGAGTACGCTCCCATCCTCCTGCACCTGGGCCGCCAGGTATTCGGCGCCGTCAAGCGCCAGGGCTGCGGCAGTATTGCCGTCTACGGCGGGAAACTCCCGGCGGCCATAGCTTAGCTCGTCCAGGCTGAGTTGGGAAACGCCGCCCTCCTCGCCGCACAGCCAGCCGGCACACTGGAACGCCGTATAGCTCTCCGGCAGAGAGGCCAATGGCGCGCGCCCGGTTTCCTCCAGGTAGGCGTTGAGCCGCTCCAGGTCCACGCCGCCGTTTTCATAGTCATAGATGCCCGCAGTATTGAGCTCTGCCTCCAGGAGGGCGGTTTCATAGGCGGGATCGAAGGCCAGCCCATAGCGGAAGCAGCCCGCCCCGAAAACCTCGCCGATCCCTTTCAGGGCGTCAGCGGAGAGGGCGGCGGATACATAGACCAGGTCTGCCTTGAGCCAGAGGGGGAAGGGGCCTCCCTTTTTCAGAGCCTTTTCGGCGGCCTGCTCCCCGGCGGCCCAGGCGGCGTCCAAAGTTTCCCCCGTGCCGCTGTAAACGCTGGCCCGGTTCTCTCCGTCGCAGACGGAAAAAAAGACCGCATACCCCGCCTCACCGGCCGGGTTTTCCTCCAGCTGCTCCCGCACTTGGTCAGACAGCGCAGCCGCACGCAGAGACTCCGCCTTGCTCTGGAATGCCGCTGTGCTTTCCCTGGATCGCTCCGTTCCGGCGCAGCCGGCCAGAAGCCCTGCCAACAGGACGGATGCCAGCGCCATCGCCAGAAGTTTTTTTCGCCTCATGGGAGTGCCTCCCTTCATTTTTTACAGCTTGCCGGTTTTTAAAGGAACAGCCGGGGCCCCGGAAGGCCCCGGCTGTCTGTTTGCGCAGGGTTCAGAAATTGTTTTTACATTTGCTCAGGCTTCTTCGCGCTTCTTAAGCAGATACAGGGCCATCAGTCCGCAAGCGGACAGAACGGCCATGGCATACCACGCGCAAGAGATGTCGCCGGTCTCGGGCACGTCCGCCAGGGGCACATCCTCATCGGGAATGTCAACCACAGGTTCCTCAGCCAGAGGCACGTCCCCGTCAGGGATTTCGACCACAGGTTCCTCGGCCAGGGACATGTCACTGTAAGGGACTTCGACCACAGGCACCTCGGTCAGAGGCACATCCTCATCCGGAATTTCAACCTCGGGATCGACAGGATCGACAGGGTCGTCAGGATCGTCAGGATCGACAGGATCAACAGGATCATCGGGCTCAGGCTCGGGTTCGGGCTCGTTTTTCTGTATCTGAGTCGGAATGGGCTTCAAGATGTAGGGCTTGAACTCGAACCCGGCCTCAAAGCCCTCAGCCGCGTCCGCGGACGGCGTTACGCCTACCGGGGCACGCTTCGTGTAGTGCGCCGCCGTTTTCAGGGCCACCGGGGCCGTCTCCGTCCCAAAGGTAGAAACCTCTGTGTTTCCAATGGCATTGACGTCCACCGCCACGGTCGGCTCCACGGTTTGCTTCCGGGCCTCCAGCTTGGCAAGCGTGCCCAGCTTCTCCACATACAGGTAGCCGTCCAGGTGCAGGGACGCAGTGGAGGTATCGTTGATATAGCAACTCGCACCATGGTCCAGCTTCAGTACCCATTTCTCGACGCCCTTCGCAGTCAGCTGATCAACGCCAACCGTACCCGACTGGCTTACGATGGTCTCCCCATAGGGGTTAAGGTTCGTCGTATTGAGCTGGTTGCTTGTTCCTGTAAACAGGCGCTGCTCAAGGTTACTGATACCCTTGTCAGCTTCGTACATATTGTCCTCGCTTTTTGTCTTATCGACAAGCTTTACTCCGCTCGCAGTTTCGTCCCAGTAATAGAGGTCCTTGCCCTGGGTGCTGTGGTAAGCCGTGTCGTCGCAGGCATTGTTGTTGAAGATATTCTCCGTATTGTCTGTGAAAATATCACCGACATAGATCTTGCCCGCCGTGTACCAGGTGTCTCTCGACCCGGTGACTCCCCAGCTCTCGTGCGTACTCTGGTTCTTAAACGTTTGCTTGACAAAATTGTTCGCGTCAACCAGCGCCTGGTTGTTATGGGCCTGCACCTCGGCGTTGTAAGCTTCCACCACGGCGTTATAGGCTATGACCTGCTCCTGGGTCAACGCACTGGCTGCGGTTCCATTAGTGTCAGTCTTAAGAGTATGATTGACCTCTTTGAAAACTTCAATGTTCTTCTCTTGCTGATCCTTGATTTTGTTCCAAATGCGTTGGTCGCTGTTTTCCTCTTTCGCGTTCCAGTCAGCGGCTTTCAAGTTGTATTTGTCCGCCGCCTCGTTGTACTTGCCGACCGCCGTGTTATAGTTGGTAACGGAGGTGGCGTAGTTTTCAACGCTGGTCTTGTACGTCTCTTTCTTGGTGGTGAAGTCCGCGGCCCGGTCGTTGTACGCCCCAATCGCCTTGTTGAAGTCCTGGGCCTGCTCGTTGTAGCTCTTCGGGGCCTCGGGATCCTCGGAAGCGGCCTGCGGGGCGGGGTCGTTCTCAGTCTTTACTTTCCCGGCCAACGTGTTGTAAGCATCGACCTTCTCGCCGTAGGTATTGACATCAGCGTTGTAAGCATCGACCGCGGCCTGCGCTTCGCTCAGGAGCGTCTCGTAGTTTTTCTTCTGCGCCACGAACCCGGCCAGCTTGACCTCGGCGGCGTTGAGAGCCCGAATGGCGGTATCGACCGCGGCCTTGGCGGCGTCAGACTCCGTCTTCAGCTCCCCGGCCTTCACGTCATAGTCCTTCTGGATATCCGCGAGGGCACTGTTGTAGGTATCGCACGCCTGCGCCCAGGCCTCGTGGGCCTTCAGATAGCTGTCGTAGTCCTGGCCCTCCCGGAAGGTGGGCTCGTCGCCGACCGCGGGCAGTTTGGCAACTGCGTCCTGGAACTCCTTGTTCAGGTCATCCTGCTGCTTCTTGCAAGCCTCCATCTTAGCGTTGGCTTCCTTCACAGCATCCTCGGCGGCCTTTTTCTCGGTGTCGGTGTAGGTCTGGCGCTGCTTTTCCAGCTCCGCCAGCGCGGCCTTAACGCTCGCGATCACCGCAGGGTCGGAGGCCTCCTGCGCCGCTTTGTTCAGATCGTCGACCTTCTCATTCGCGGTGTTGACCTTCCCGGCGATCTGCTCCTGGGCTGCGTTGAGCTCCTCGACCTGCCGCTTCACTTCCTCAAAAGAGGTTGGCTTCGCAGCAGGAGAGACGGGCGGCTCGCTCGCGGTCTGGACGGTGTTCGTGGGGGGCTCCTGGGAACCCGGCTTCATGCCCTCAAGGGCATTCAGCGTGTTCCCCGCCGTACCCAGCTGGCCGTCCGCCGAACCCAGGGCGGTTTCCAGCTGGTTCATCGTCTCCGTCAGAGCGTTCGTGGCGGTCTCTACAGCAGTAAGGCTTTGGTTAAGGATCGTTTCGGCCTCGGTCAGAGTTCCGCTTGCATTATCGAAGCCGCTTATAGCCGCATGTTCGTCATCGGTATCGCCAAACTTGGGCGGTTCCGGCGCCGATTCCCCATCTTTCGGAAGGTCGGTGACGTTGATATACACGTAGGCGTAGTCATAGTCCGTGGCGTTCTCAGGAACCTCGACGGACTCCTCCTTCGGAGTGGTATCCGAAATGGTCTTCTGAGTAGTCTCCGTCGAACCTCCGTCCTCAGCGAACGCTGTGACCTGAAGCATCCCGACACACATGACCAAGCTCAAGGACAGAGCAAGCCCACGTTTGACCGCATTTTTAAATGTATTTTTCATAGTTGGTTCCTTTCTTTGCATTCCGGACGCAAAGAGTCCGGCAGCCGGGCTGCCGTGTCGTCGGAGCAGATTCCATACCCCTCGCCCTCAGCTAGCGCCGAGAGCTTGCTCACTTGCCCTTTCTTATCCGCAAACCCGCGGGTTTGCGGAGCACTATCAGATCGGTTCGACGATTTAGGCCCCTCGCTTTGCAGTCCCACGGTTTCCCATGGTTTGCTATTATCGCAACCCGGCCAGCATAGCGGCATATGCCGCCGCAGCTCCTCGGCTTTGCGCCCCACGGTTTCCCGTGGTTTGCCCATCACCGGTCGAAATGCAGCCCGCCGCCGTCGGTGGCTCCGCCAGCGGGCAAAGTCTGAGGGGGATCGCTCCTCATCACAATGCCTTCTTTCCTTATTCTATCCCTATTCTATGCCTCTGGTGTCTTCTTGCAAAACCTATCATGTAAATTTTCCTCGGCAAGCTTCCGGGCCTTTACCGCGTCCTCAAACCGGTTGTAGCGCCGCTTGCCCTTGAAACAGATCATGGCCCCTCGGACGAGTGCCGGTCCACCCCGGGGGCGCCGCTGGTGTTGTTCTGGATGCCGAAGTTCCCGGCAGTGGCAATGGCGGTCAGCATGGCTTTCGGCTTTCCTGCTTCAATAATGTTTTCTTGCCATTGATGCATAATAAGGATAGTATAAAATTTCCCCATTATCAATACTTTTCCAATATTTTCTATAGACAAATTGGAGCTGCAAAAAGGAGTTTGTTTTATGATATGATAATTGACAATTTTGCGATCAGTAAATTGGCCGCAGCTCGCATGGCTTCGGTTTTGGGCCATGCCCTGTGCAGTGCCGTTGCAGGGTGCGTTTTATTGGTACAGCGCCAGAAAAGGGAACGGTGATGGTGTGAAATATGAGGTTTTCAATTCGATGTCGTTGATATAGCGGAAACGCTGAACACCGGTCGGAACAAGATCTACGCCCTTATCAGCTCCGGAGCGATCAAAGCCCTTCGAATTGGGAACCATTACCGCATTCCGCGGGAGGCCTTCATTGATTTTTTGAAGTCACCCAATGTCCCGGCATAAGCCGAAACGGCCGTCCACCCTGATTGCGGTGGGCGGCCTAATCATTATGGCAAAAGAGGAAAAATATGTCAATCCGAAAACGTGGAAACAGCTACCAGGTCATATATCGCTGCCCCGGAGAAAAGGTCCCCCGCACAGAGCCCTTCAAATCTGAGGATGAAGCCCTGATCCGGGGTATGCAAATCAAGTTGGCAAAAAAGAACGGCTCCTTTGAGCCTCCTGTTAGAACCGCGAAAGGGGCAATTCAGCAGAAAAGGGATATTACAGTCAGGGATTTCCTGAAGGAATATGTAGAAGTCTATGGGCTGAAAAAGTGGGGCAACTCTTATTATAGCATGAGTACCGGCCTCATTAAGAATTCATCTAATCCTTATCTTGGGGAGCGGTATGTGAGGTCGCTGACTGTCCGAGATATAGATGCCTACTATACGCTTCTTTTGGATCAGCCCGCCGTTGTAGTATCTGGCCACATGGATACGGGCGCTAAGATTACCGCTCATACAGTTGGCCGCATCCATAAACTTCTCAAAAGTGCTTAAAGTGAAAGCACAGCAGGCCGAGTACAAGCGGATGATGGGTGAGGAATATCATGAGCTGGATATGGTTGTGGCACAGATCAACGGCCATCCCTACGAACATAATATCATCGGCAAGCACTTCCGACGGCTAATCGAAAACTGTGGCCTGCGTCCGGTCGTTTTCCATAGTCTGCGGCATAGCAGCACATCCTTGAAGCTGAAACTGAGCCGGGGCAATATCAAGGCAGTTCAGGGAGATACGGGTCATGCGGAGGCCCGCATGGTGACAGATACATACGCCCACGGGTTTGACGCAGATCGTAAGCTGATAGCACAGGAAATGGATACAGGGTTTTTCGCCAAAGTGGAAAGCGCCGCCACAGGAACAACCTTGGGTGCAAAGACTATCCAACAGCTTAAATCACTGATTCTGGCACATCCGGAGCTGTTATCCGAATTGCTTAAAGGGATAAAGGATGAAGAGAAGTTACCCACTAAAACCTCTTAAATGTTGGCAAGTGTAAGCAAAGGAGTGCTTTTTGGACTCTATAAAGAGAAAAAATGTAGGCAGAATATACAATCAAAGTCAATAAACGTGCATTTTGCAAATTTCAGAGATAATACTAAAAAGGAGCCAAAACAATACGTTTTGGCTCCTTTTGGCACCCTGGAGAGGACTCGAACCTCCGATCTACCGCTTAGGAGAAGGCCCGGCGTGGTTGTGACGGGCACTCACAACACCTCAAGAACCCTTGCAAACACTCACTTTTTTCAAATCCCATCACTCACAATTTGCCACGTTTTCTTGCTAATCACGGCCATTTTTTAGGGCCGCAATTAGCAAGCAATTAGCAAGCGGGCAAAAAATCGCTTGACGGTTCAGCGTTCAATGCTTCTCATCTTTGCAACACTAATGGTAATCAATTCAAATATCGCCGGTTTTGTAGGTGTTGCAGTCCTCATAGACTTTGTGTGATCTCGTATTTCTCGGTAATTCTAACTTCCATAAAAAATTGTTTCTTGCAAAAAGAAAAACACCAACCATTTCTGATTGATGTTTTCGCTCAAAGCATATTTAGTTGTTAATCAAATTCATACAGACCTTTGCTATAACACATCCAATCCAAATAAACAACATAATCAAGGCGTCCTTTGCCTTTTTTCTGTTTGATTTGTTTTTGGTTTGTTATTTTGGCTTTGTATGCTTTGTTATTAGGGGTATGCTGGTTTGCATAATCATCTAACTGCTGTTTAGTGTGGGTTTTACCCGACATGCCCTTGTTTCGAGCCATAGTGCTTACCTCCTTTCTTCGTAGAAAATCTTACCAATGATTGTATAACGAAACGGTCGGTTACCGAGAACCCTTTTTGAACCCTACTGCAAAAAACACGAGCATTTTTGCTCCAGTCTACGGCCTGACACAGTTCTTTCTTCAAGATAGCGTCCAGCCATAAGCGGGTGCTACGTCCGTTTCCTTCACGAAAAGGATGGGCCACGTTCATTTCAACATACTTGGCAATAATCTCATCAAACGTGGATTGCGGCATCCTGCTGATGTTTTCCAGGGCCGGGGTAAGATAGAGGACAGGGGCAAAACGGAAACCGCCCTTGGCGATGTTCACTGTGCGAACCTGTCCCGCAAAGTCGTATATTTCATCAAACAGATATTTATGGATTTGGGAAAGTCCCCGGAACGTACCGACTTCAAAGGTGTCCAGCAGGTCCTGCTGAAACATCTCCAGTGCTTTTGTCTTGCTGATCCGTTCCTCCGCCTTTGCCAGTTCAGTGGAGTCGGTGATACCCAGCTTATTCTCCAATGCCATAAACGACACCCCCCGTATTAGCAACGGATTTTATGTCCATATTATACCACAAATTAGCTTTCCGGGCAATCAAAGAGTGCCGAACACAACTATGTAAAAACGGACAGGAATGGTACTCATTCCTGTCCGTCTCTATTATGCGATTCTTCCTGCAAGGGCTGTCAAAAGCGCCGCCATATCCGGGGATTCTGTAAGGAGTTTGAGAAGCAACTGCTGTTTGGCTGCTGCGTCAAGGTTTTGAAGCGGGTCTGGTGCCGGGGGCTGCTGTTCCACGGGAGACTCGGTCACCGCTGCGGTTTCTGCTGTGCTGCCACCCCCATAAAACTCTTTCTGGAATCTTGCGGCGTTTATACGACGGTCATCGTCTAAGATATGGGCATACCGTTCCGTGACCATTGTGGCCTGTGCGTGGCCGGTGTCACCCTGAACGGCTTTAATATCGCCACCGCTGAGTTTAAGTTTGTAGGTCGTGCTGGTGTGCCTGAGACTATGAAATACTACCTTGGGGAGATTGTTGTCCGCGATGAGTTTGCCAAAGGCCCGATTGATGTAATTTGCTTCGGTAGGGGTCCCCTGGGTAGTGGCGAATACAAGGTCATAATCTCTATATTCATCCCCTAGCAATTCTTTCAGTTCATCAATCGTTTTTCTGCGTTCTACCAGCATTTCCGCCACCGCCCTGGGCAGAAATACCTTCCGCACACTCGTCTTAGTTTTCGGCTCTTTCAGGGCCAGCACAGTGGAATTGCACCCTCGCATCGTGGGGAACTTAAACATGATACCTTTTTCCCCGATCTGTGCCAGTGATTCCCTAGAGATCCGCTGAAGTTCTTTGTCGATATAGATATAGGCGCAGTCATGGTCTATGCTGTCCTGGCTAATATCCACACAGCTCCATGTCAGGCCCAGCAGTTCCCCCATTCGCAAGGAACAGGCAAAGGCCAGATTGATCGCCAGGGAGAGGAATGGGTCATCGCAGAGGGATAACGCTTTCATCAGTGTTTGAGCGTCCCAAATATTCCGCTCATGCTTCTCGGCTTTGGGAACGGTGGCATTCTGAACGGGATTCCTTGCCATCAGCTCCCACTTTACTGCCTGATTGAACGCGTTCCGCAGGAGTTTGTGTATCTCCCGTATCGTATTGGGGGAGATAAGTTCCCCCTCGGGCTGCCCGTACCGGGGAACTGCTTTCACGGTTTGGAGGTCTTTATAGAATTTAGTTATCATTCTGGGGCTGATGTCATCCAGCTTCACATCTCCGATGATGGGCTTGATGTAGTTGCTGATCAGCGCCGTATGTCCATCAAAGGTAGAGGGAGCCCATGTGTTGACACCATAGAGGGATACATATTCGTCCAGAAAATCGGATAGGGTATCGGCACTGGGCGGGATGAACACTCCGGTGTCTAGCTGATGCTCAATTTCCGCTTTTCGCTTCTTGGCTTCCGCATGGGAGCCGCAGGTTTCCCATTTTTGGCGCTTGGCGCCATTGCTGTCCGTATAGGTATAAACAACGGAATATTTGGTTTTACGTTTAATGATAGACGCCACGGTTGTTCCTCCTTTCAGCTGGCAACTATGGTATGGCGATTTTGGGACTTATACCACGCTTCAAAGCTGTCCTTATAAATGCGGATCTTGTCATTCACTTTCACTGTGACAAACAAATCTCGCTTGTTCACCATGTTATAAACGCTGTTTCGGTGTATGCCCAGCAGTTTTGCCACATCGCTCACCGAAAGGGTTGCGTCCAACAGCTCTTGCGGTGCCGCGTCTTCTCGTTTCTTATAATGGGACTGTCCTTGATACCACGTCTCAAAGTTTTCCTTTAGAATGCGAGTTTGCCCATCGACCTTGAATGTCTCAAAGGGTGCATGGTTCTTTATCAGCTCATAGATGGAGCCAGGGTTCAGCCCGAGGATGTCAGCCGCCTCCGGGACGGTCAGAGACGCAGGGAGTAGTTGGCCTGGTTCCGGCCCGTTGACCTTTTTGTAGTGGAATTGACTGCCGTACCATTCCTCAAAGCTGTCCAGCATGATCCGCATTTTGCCGCCGACAAGAATAACTTTGAAGCGTCCCTGTTTTACAAGCCAATATGCCTCGACCTTTTTCATACCGAGCAGCCTCTGCATTTCGGGGACAGAGATGCTGGTTTTTCCCATATCGAAGTACCTCCTATGTAGATTTTGAGTCCTGGCCCATTGGTTGGTGTCAGAATATGTAGCTTACCAATGTAGCCAAGGCAAAAGCCTTGACTACATTGTAGCGGAGGGGTTTATTTGACTCAAATGTGCGATTGTGCTGGCTAATTTGAAATCGTACAGTTGACAATCACCCATTGTCCAGCCATTTATCAAAGCTGGCTTTGGAGATACGGAGCTGGTTCCCAATCTTGACGCTCCGAAAGAGATTCTTTTTGATAAGGATATATGCGGACGAACGGCTAATATCCAGGATCTCCATAATATCGTCCACGGAGTAGGCCCTTTTTTCGCTGTCAAAAGCAGGCGTTTTTTCTGTGTTGCGGGCGTTGAGTTCTGCCATGCGCTGCTCCATCAATTCATCAGTCATACCTCGTGCCTCCTTAATACCTGTCATCGCCCAGGCGTTTTTTCTTGTGAATGATACGATAATCGTAGCCGTCCCGGACGTGGCAGTACATACAAGATTCTTTAGCTTGTGTGTGGTTGATCCGCCTCACAATATGCTCGGGCGAACAAATGAACTGTCTAAGGCAGGTGCCACAAAGAGTCAGCACCATTTCGCCATGCATCTCATCACGCGGCTCATCGGCATACGACTTCTGTTCCTTCACGGCAAGATCATGCAGGCCGACGCTGATGCCAAGGGCCTCGTCAACATAGTCCATCACATCATCGTCCAAGCAGCCCACATAACTGCCAAGCCTGCTCTTATCAATCGTTCTGATCTGCTCCAGCATAACCATAGAGTTTTGGGGCAGGCCAAAGTATGGAGGGACACCGATATGGGTCGGCTGATGGAGCTTCTTCACCCTGGTCGTGATAGGGGCAATGATGATGGTCGGGCTGTGGCGATTCCCTATGTTGTTCTGGATCACAAGGACGGGGCGGTTGCCGCCCTGTTCAGAGCCGATCACCGGATCTAAATCAGCATAGTACACCTGGCCGCGCAGCACTTCATCTGGCAGTTCTCTATTCATAAGGACACCTCACCTTTATGTGATTTGCCCTTGCAGCCAAATACCCAATTACTTCCCAGGTAGTGTGCAAAACACATCTGACCGCCAATCCATCCAGAGTCTCCTATTATCATAGCTGGCGATTGGCCGTCCCCGTGTTGGCGGTCAGATATGTAATGCACACTATTTGTCCTCGACACCCCGTGTGCAGGCCGAAGCCTGGGAAGTCGTCAAGCGATGGCCTGCTCACCACCTCACGGGAGTTTCACCCCAACTGTCGTTCTGACAGAGCCGCCCCCATTGTTTGAGACTGTGGCTGGGCGGGAGTACCATTGTCATTCCGACTGTCATCGCCATGCCGGGGGCAACCCGACACTTACAAAGGGAATTCTCGCTCACCTCGGATGGGCTGGATGTTTTCGCAGACCTAATTTTCAGCAGGTCATGATTTCCAGCAGTCCGGGCCTCATGGCGTACCCTGTTGTGGTGGCTCATGCTTTCGCACATCGGAACTGATGTACTTGACGAATGTGTATTCGGTTATCAAGGAGCATTGAGGGGCCTGCGGCCCTCTCAACCCCCTACTACAACTTTCGACGCCTCAAACCGAACTTATTTTTTCAAAAAATCTAAGACGAATTTTTCAAAGGCCGCTTTCCGCTTTTGAACAGCTCGATCACTCAGCCTGTACTTCTCACACAGGCTATTTGTGCAGGAGCGTTTTGCGCCAGACAAATATAGTTCCAGCAGTTCCTCAGCCCAGGGCTTCCATTTACGTAGGGCCGTTTTCAGCTCATCTATCAGAAGGTGGTCGGTAGCAAGACTCTCAAGGTTAAAGGCGGAGGGGACGCTTTCGTGCAGTGACTCAAGGTCGGTTTCGGGCACCCCGGCGTCCAAAGATAAAAACGAGTAGGACGAACCGACTTTGCGCTTCCGCTGGGCGATTGTGTTTTCGCTGTTCCACTCCCGGTATTCAGCTGCGGTCGTTTCGATATACATACAATCCAGCTCGTCCCCATCCTCGAAACAGTCTTTCATAAAACACCGGCGCTGTCCTATGGGTAATCCCCGGTTCTCTTTCATAATAGCGTCCCATTCTTCCTGCGTTGCGGCGACAAGTTGCCGGACACCATCGACCTGCTTATAGACTAAATATGTAGTTTTCATTGTGTGATCTCCTTGAATTTTTGGGTTTTGGGGCCAAAAATCCAAGGGATCACGGATAGCGGCAGAGCGCCGCCTGCCAAGCAAGCAGGTTCATTCCCTACTCCATTTCTGGAGCGGCAACAAAAAAAGACCGGGCATCAGGAATAAGAGGGGGGCCCTCTCGCATTCCTAATGTCCGGCCATTTGGTGACTATCAGCCTTACGGCACGATGACCCGTTGCTCGGTACTCTTAGACCTTATTCTGTTGTCACTTCCTCTTTTGTGATATTTGAAGCTAACTGGCCTTGCGCCGATACAGCACTTTCCGGCGCAGAGCCAGATCTACCTCCACGATCTTATGACAGCGGGGGCATTTTATCTCAATTTTTCCCGTGGTGGGCGATACCTTGTCCATCACGCGCCAGCCACATTCCGGGCACCTGACGGCAATATTGACAGATTGAGACATCAATCATCATCCTCCTTTTCAACATCAGCCAGCGCATAGGGGTTCTGCAAATAATCCTTTTTCAGCAGGCCGAGCCGTTTCAGCCTGATAACCATGGCCTGTTTTGAAACACCGAGGAACTCTGCCATTTCGCAGAACCGCCTGTATTCCTTTGGACGATATACCTTGTTCAGTATGCCGATGCCATGTTCCAGGTCAAACCTGTGAAGCGCCCCATGTACGATCTCAAGGGGGAGTAAGAGTGCAGATGCCAGATTGTCGGCCTGCCACTCGCTCCAATCATGGATGGGGAATTGCGGACTGTCGCCCCGGTAACGGACAACGCGGTTTTGGAGCGCCCGATCAGTTGGGTGCAGATCAGCCAAAATCTGATGCGCCGTTTCGTGCGCCACAGTAAAGTGATACCTTCCATACTGAGCCGGATCATCCTTTAGGTCTGTTTCTATCAAAAGGGTTCTCCCGTCAAGATAGTAAAAGAGGGGTTGTCCACTGTCATCAAAGACTTCAACACCGATCTCCTTAAACGCAGTCATTCCCAGGGTCAGTCTGTCTTTTGACAAATGGAAATGGTCGATATGGAGGCTACAAAGCCCGCCGGCCAGGATTTCCGGGTCAACGTGATAGACTTGCTGGCCCGCAAACTGAGGTAAAAGCTTATAGTCATTGAAAACATGGGTTGCTATTTTCTCAAGGTCATTTCGGGATAAGTATCTCATCGTTTGCAGCCCCCATCTTCAAATAATCTTTAGAGTTCCAGCAGTAGAAGGTTCTTTAATACTGGCATTTTCCAAACATTCCTAGAATTTTTGTGTTAAGGAGCTGAAAAAGCTATATACCCAAAATCCGTCCAGAGAAAAACCCTTAATCCAAAAACATTCAGGATCCGAGTCAAAAAATCACTGGAGACATCCAGCTATAAGTTGCTGCTAGACCGCCGCATTGATGTTCTTGGCGGCATTGGTGGCTCGGTTGTGGACAGTGCCACAGACAGGACAGCCCCACTCTATCACTGCGAGGTCTTTCGTTCCGGGCCATTGTGCGCCGCAGATGGGGCAAATCTGGGAGGAAGGGAAGAAAGGGTTTAGCATGATCATCTTCTTTCCGTACCATGCCGCCTTATACTCCAATTACTGCCGGAACTCCCTCCAAAAAGCATCTGAGATTGACCTGGCAAGTTTATGGTTCTTAACCATATGCTTAGGAGCCAAGCCCTCGATACTGATTGGGTCATAGTACCGAACAAGCTGGGTTGACAGTTTATGCAGCGTGCTCTGCAACCGGACAACCTTAACCCTTGCTTTTCCTCTGCGGTTGCGCCCTTTAATTTTCAGGAGAGCTAACGCTGGAGACGGATAAGTTTCTTCTGGCCCTTTGTCAGATGCTTGTGGTTTGGATATTCCACACCGGCGGAGGTAATTGCAAATGACTTGAGGCCCATGTCCAGGTCGACCACCGCCCCAGTAGAGGGCAGAGGTTCCACTTCTACATCGATACAGCAGAGGGCGACAAAATACTTGCCGCTTGGATTTTGTGACTCGGGAGCTGGACACACTTACCAACTACTTTATCTAGTATTACGTTTTATCCAAAGCACTATGTACAGTTCAATCGACACTGAAATAATCAGCATCCATGAGATATTTGATGGAAAAAAGTCGGCACAGGGGAAAGGAGAGAAGCACCCATAAAAAAAGGAGTTTTCTCCCCAAAAGCTACCTACAGGCCCCATTTCAAGCAAAAGATACACATAGATTAAACAGTTTGAAATTATCTCGTTTTTAAAAATCGTTAAAAGAAATACTGTCAAAACGATAAAGAAATTTGCTGAAATTATTATTCTAATTACAGATGCTTGCCACGGTAGGCTTATATTAACTACATCTATGGCAAAGGCACTACCGTAGGCTACTATCCCATGGTTAACCTTTACCACTAGCAGAAACTCCATTGGTATTGTAATAGCCAAAATGATGCCGAGCAAACACGCTTTTCGTTTTATCCATAGCTGAAATAGCGACAATGGTAATGTTTTTAAGAATTCAAACGAAGAAGGTTTTAGTAACTCCGAAAATTGTCTCGCAGTAATGGCTGTAATAAAGAAGCCTAAAATAAACTGACTATAAAAATAGATATCAGTGCTGATACAGATTGAGTTGCCTAAATATCCGATGTTTGTAATTATTGCAGGTGCCTTTGAACATGCCACATAGACGCAATAAACTATTGTAAGTGTGAAAGGAATTGCAATTTCCTTCGCGTCAGTCGAAACTCTCCATTTACCCATTTTCCCTCCCACCTTGATAGTATTCCCAAATATCTTCTAAGGTTGGCTCGATTTCTTCTGCATCAGTAGCTTTTAGAGATAAGTCTTCGCAGTAAACATGATATTTAATTTTTGTTCCATCAGGTTCAGTTGATAGGATTTTGCATTCGGGTTGTAGCGAGCAAAGTCTGAAAACCTTGCCATCGAGCGAATGTTTAAATTTTAAAAATTCTCCCTCAAAAATAATCCTCCCCTTAGAAAGCATTAGAATGTTATCTGCAAGGATTTCCATATCATCAAGAATGTGTGTTGAGATAAGAACAATTTTCCCTGTGAAACACGCCTTAATATTATGGTAAAATCGTACTCGCTCTTTCGGGTCAAGCCCTGCCGTAGGCTCATCAAGTATGATTAGTTCAGGGTCTCCCAAAAGGGCTGTAGCAATTCCAATGCGACGTATCGTTCCAATGGAGCATTGTTTGACTTTATTGTTCAGGCACTCAGTAATATTGGCTTTTTTTGCCGCTAAGGTAACACATTTCTTCACATCCTGCTTTGAAACGCCTTTTGCTTCCGCAACAAAAGCAAGTAACTGGTTGACTTTGAGTGAACGATATACATCAAACTCTTGAGGCAAATAGGCAAGGTGTTTTTTTATGTCCACATGAGATAGTGGTACTCCATCTAATAGAATTTTGGCATTGCTATATTCGGAAGTAGTGATTGCTTTCATTAAGGTTGACTTTCCAGAGCCATTTTCTCCTACAAGAACAGTAAACCCTTGTTTCAATGAGAATGATAAATCCCTCAATATAGGTCTGCCCTTTTTATATGCAAAGTTCAAATTTTTTACAGTTATCATTTTTTCACCTCGAAGATGGATACCCATAATTCAAGAAGACGCAATCATCAAATACAACAGGAACCCCCAGCACACCATAGAGATAATAGATTACGAAAACCTTCTCGGGTAATTCGTCTGTACGATCATACACCTTATATGTATTGGGATTTAGGCATTTTCTTTCTCTTGCTATTTCTAACTCATTCCAATAATCCGAAAGGTTATTATACCTTGCATGGTATAGTTCAATTCCATCTTTAATTTCTCTGTCAAAGAAGCCCATAAAAATGCAGCAAGCCTGAGCCTTACCCTTTAGATTGTAACTATGTGGCGCGGCACTTGTTGTATTTAAATTTGAAATTATGTCATTCAATCCTATAACTGTAAGAGAATAGTCCTTTTTGCTATAGTCTCCATCAAGTATGGGAAGAAACGCAAAATTAACAGGAAGAGCGGCCGAAAACCAAGAAGTATAAATATTCACAGATGAAATATCACTAACATATGAAATTCTACCAGAATAAGAGCATCTGAGCGCTATTACCGATTCCATATCTGAAGAAGGAATTCGAATAGTTATGTAATCCCCATTCCTAGTATAACTACAAGAAGTATTTCCGATGGAGATATTCACATTTTTGAATTGTTCGTCTAGTCTAAAAGTAATGGTATCCAAATTACCTGCAGTCGGATGAATCACAATCTCACATTGAATTGAGGTATTTTCACTCAAATTTATATTTCCTTCATATGACAGCACCTGCCAATTTTGTTTTTCGTAATCCGCTATATATAATTTTTGGTCATATGAATAATACTCTGGATACAATGCGTTCCAATACGCAACCGATATGACTTCTCCAACAAAACATCCAATCAATGCTAGTCCGGCAATTCGCCTGTGTTTATTCGATAGAAAAAACCACATGATAGACATGATCAGAAATAAGAACACGCAGGCACATAACACTTTAGATATAAGAAATAAATCAATGCGAGGACCTGGATAATCCATATCCAAGCCATTTATAAATGTTTTTTGCAGTGAAAAGAAATTCGATATTTTTTCTGCGTTTTTTCCAAATAATCTCAGAAAAATATAGATATTTAGATAGCTAAATATCACAGTGCAGGGAATGCAGAAAAAGTAAACCGACCTGCTTTTCATTATCGAAGCTAAAGCATATGCTGTTGTCTCTGTGATAATAATTATGATGGCCCAACGTATTATGGCATATACCAAGGACAGCACAGTAAATTTCAACTCCGTGCGTTCTATAGCCGCGGATAATATAATAAAAAGAGCAGGAATAAAGCAGAAAGAAAGAGAACATACGATTGTCATCACTATTTTATTTATTTCAATTTGGGCTTTTGAGTACAAGCACATTTGCTCTAAGCCATTTTTTTCTTGCGCAAAGTAAGCAGCAATGCAGAAAACAATTGCTACAAGGACAATCTCAATGTATGCCAGTGAATCAAATCGTACAATATAGTTTGTATGCTCGATATCACCATAGTCAAGGGCTAAATTAAATGCCATGAAAATAAGAGCTATAATTCCATAAGCCAATAAGAAAAAAGGCGTTTTTAGAATATGCTTAGAATAAAAAACTGATAAATATTTCATGTGCATTCCTCTTGAATTATTTATAAATTGTTTTATGCTATGGCGCCCCAATAGGGCGCCATAGCATAAAAACCATTATTGGCTTACGATAACGTTTCCCTGAGCGCCGTTTCCTTCCGAACAAATGACATACGCATAATGGCCTGCAGACGTATCTTTTGGATAAAACGGTTGCGAGGAGTTTGATGTACCGTTCTTCCCTGTAACAGACAGCGTGGCAAGTGTAGAATCAGGGAAATACTCTCTAATGTATCTCAACTGAGCACCAATAGTCCTTGTCTCAGAAGATGTAATAGACGCAGTGAAGACCGCCTCGTCCTTATTCAAGACCCAAAGTACCCCTTCTTCCTTGCCATTCCAAACTCCACCGGTTCCGGCAACGGTGTATGAATGAGAATGGTTAGCTGCTAAACAAGTCGGAACGACAACCAGCAATGCTAAGAATAATGCACAAAACGCTTTTCCGATTCTTTTCATTTTTTAACCTCCTGCTAAATTTTTGAGCAAATGAATTCTCCATATCTTACATAATTTGTAAAATATGGATTTTTGAACAAATGCATTCCCCCCTTCTCAACTATTCAGCCATGAGCAGAACTCAGGAATATAGTGATTGCACGGGATTCCGGCCATGGCTGAAACCAGAAATCACCCATATATTGTAGAAAGCGGAGTTCTTTTTGGGTAAAATTTGCTTGAAAGAAAAATAAACCAAAAAGGGCTAACCGCTATCTACCAGTAGGAAACATTCAGAATTTGAGGCTGTTCACATCTCAAAACTGGAGTTGTGGTGTGTCCTTCCCCTATTCTCTTTTTTTGCCACCCATTTCTGTATCTATAATATAAAACGACTGTAAAATTTGTATGCGGACAAATTCTTTTAAATTTTTTTATTTCCCCAAAACCAGTAAACATCAGTGGATGTGCCACCAGAGGACGAGATAGACTATGACCATATTCTGCTTCTTGAAGCTGGCTTTTATAAAAATCTTGTCCGCATCCCCAAATGGCGATTATCGCCTGACGCTAACAGTAGCTCTTCCTGATGGAATTTTCTATGCAGAGGATAGCACATTATATTGGATGGTGCGTTCCATCAATGACACGGGCATATCTATTGATGAAAATGCTCTTCTGGCTTATCGGGATACCTGTGAGGCATATATTGCTGACGAGCAAAGCAAGTGCGGATATTCGGCTGTAGTCGTTGAACTTCTTTCTCTGAAGGAATGTGCTGATCGAAACGACATTGGGGTGGAGGTATATGTCATTGGTACGGTCTGGACATCTAATTCTCCTGAGGAACTATTGGAAAGCTGGGCAGGCGGCGGTTATTTCGACGGTGAATTGCGCCTTCACCTTGATGATGGTAATTCTGCGATGTTTAATATGCTTGTAGTCGATAGAACTCCGGTTGGTTTCCTGGTAAGGTAGAATAAGTTTCGCAAAAATAAAGAGACATGGTTTGCAGCCCTCTGGTAGAATGAAGTCGCGACACACCATTCTGAAGGGAGACAGCAAACCATGTCCGAAAAGATTGTACAGCTGAACGAGGAAGTAATCAAGGGGCAAATCAAAGAACTGGTTCGGGGCAGTGTAGAGGAAACCCTCAACGAACTGCTGGAGGCCGAAGCGGAGAAACTGACCCAGGCGGCCCGGTACGAGCGCAATGATCAGCGGCAGGGTTATCGCAGCGGCCACTACAGCCGCAACCTTACCACCACTTCCGGGGACGTTACCCTCAAGGTACCCAAGCTCAAAGGGATCTCCTTTGAGACCGCTATCATTGAGCGGTATCGCCGGCGGGAGAGCAGTGTGGAAGAAGCCCTCATTGAGATGTACCTGGCAGGTGTATCCGTCCGGCGTGTGGAGGACATCACAGAAGCGCTTTGGGGCAGTAAAGTATCTCCATCCACCATCAGTGAGCTGAACAAGAAAGCGTATGTCCACATTGAGGACTGGCGGAACCGCCCTCTGCAAGGTGGACGCTATCCGTATGTCTATGTGGATGGGATCTACCTGCGCCGTAACTGGGGTGGAGAGTTTGAAAATGTAGCAATTTTGGTGGCGATCGCGGTGAATGAGGACGGATACCGTGAGGTTTTGGGTGCCGCCGAGGGCATGAAGGAGGACAAGGCCAGCTGGGTCAGCTTCTTCCAGTGGCTGCGTGGCCGCGGCCTGGATGGGGTCAAGCTGGTGGTTGGCGACAAGTGCCTTGGTATGCTGGAGGCTGTGGGAGAAGTATTCCCCGAAGCCAAGTACCAGCGCTGTACCGTACACTTTTACCGCAATGTGTTCTCGGTCACACCTCGTTCCAAAGTGAAGCTGGTGGCAAAGATGCTCAAGGCGATCCACGCCCAGGAAAGCAAAAGAGCGGCCCGGGAGAAAGCCAAAGCCGTGGTGGAGCAACTGCGCTCTATGAAGCTGAAAGAGGCGGCCAGGAAGGTGGAGGATGGCATTGAGGAAACGCTGACTTACTGCGATTTCCCCGGTGAACATTGGACTCGCATCCGTACCAATAACGTCATTGAACGGCTGAACCGGGAGATCCGCCGCCGCACTCGGGTGGTAGGCAGTTTCCCGGACGGCAACTCCGCCCTCATGCTGGTCTGTGCCCGGCTGCGCCATGTGGCCGGCACCCAGTGGGGCAACAAGAAGTACATGAACATGAAGCACCTGGAGGCCTTTGAGGACACCTCCATTGCTGGCTGACTTCTCTCATGCCAGGCCCTGCAAACCTTTTTGCGAAAATTCCTTGACACTACCGGTTTCCTTTCCTGGGATGGGATAGATGCCACCAAATCGCAGAAATTCAATAGCATCAATGTGAAAAGCACCTGACTTTCGTCAGGTGCTTTTTTCGATAATGATGCTACTCCCCCGCTACCCAAGTGTGGAGGGTGTTAACATACCGTCCAAACTGGATTCAGCACGTTCCAGAAACAGATAGTATTGAATAGGATGTACCATTAAGGGTGTAGCTCCCCTTGAGGGTGTACGTACTTCCCTTTTGGACCGGGTAAGTTTCATTGATTACAACAAAGGTTGTTCCGCTGTCCGACCAAGTCTTCAGACGGGTAGCCCCTCTCCACAGCTCCAAATTGACCGAAATATCATCGCCAGGGCTTTGAACGGTTACCTCACAATTCGCTGTCGTGCCTGTAAAAGAAAGGGCGGGACGAACAATGGGAACGCGCGCAGATGCTGTTACAGTCAAAATGACTGCAACAAGCAACAGCAGTGGAATCATTTTCTTTTTCATAAAGCATCCTCCTCGTCGTGTTTGTTAGACTCTGATCAGGGGCAGAAAAGAAACTTGTAGTTTTGCCGCTTTTCTTTTCTATCTTTAAAAACGATGGCTTGATAGCAAAACGGACACCTTTTATCAAAATTTTTAAGTGCACGAGATAGATTCAGCAATTTTCAGCAGCTCTGCCCTTTCCAGATAACCAGACACTATGAAGCCTACTCCGCG
The DNA here is from genome assembly GCF_947631635.1 of uncultured Dysosmobacter sp. Taxonomy (GTDB): domain Bacteria; phylum Bacillota; class Clostridia; order Oscillospirales; family Oscillospiraceae; genus Oscillibacter. Next base: position 26,833 of record NZ_CANRMB010000013.1, on the reverse strand, counting down.
ACGATCGTCAGTCCATAGTAGGTCCGTAGTCTGGCTACTGTCATTTGGGACAATCCATTCGGCGTCATGATCATTAACTTTATCTGGAATCAGCTCGGCGTCTACTGCGCGAGCTTCTACATTCATGTTATCTGAAAGTAAGTACCAGTTAATAAAAATCATATCGCGACCATTGGAGAAAATTATTGTCTTTCCAGTATGGGTTTCCAGAACCTGGTTTTCCTCATATCCATCTGGGATATAGCCAACTTCATACTCTGGAAGAACAGTCTCTTGAGAATCAGAGGTAAATCGATAAACAATCGCGTTTTCATATATGCTCCGAATCCAGGAAGATACCGCGGCTCTAGCATCCGGATTAGCAGCGAGCATAACTCCGGTGCAACAAAGGGCTATCGTAGCAGCAATACAGGCCCGCTTTAAATATTTTATTTTTTGCTCTTTCCGTCTTCCCTGTTCTTTTAAAACTTCAATTTTCTTTTGAAATTCAGGAGAAAATTCATGTCTGCATGTTTCTGGATCCGGAAGAGATTTTCGAATAGCTTCACCGACTTTTTTCGCAGCCCGTGTCAGTTCTTCATCGCTGATATATTTCAATATGCTCACCTCTCTCCGAGTAGTTTACTTAGGGCCTCTTTTGCCCGCCATATTTGTTTCTGAACATTACTGCGGGTAATTCCTAACATGGACGACAACGCTTTGGTCGTATAACCGCAGTCATACCGAAGCAACAGGATTTCTCGATAATGAGAGGGAAGCCTTGTAAGTGCAGTCGCAAGTTCGTCATCTATCTCTACTTCTGCCTGAACCCCAGGATAATTACTATTCATTTCTATAGTCTGTTTTTCTATTTTATGAAGCCTGCGAAGCACGTCTATAGATTTACTTTCAATGGTATTAACGATGTAGGAGTATGTTTGCGGACTATCTATAACTGAGAGCTTCGAAATATTTCTAATAATGGCCTCGAAAGCTGTTTGGACAGCATCCTCCCTGTCCTGTTCATTGGACAAATATTTTGATGCGATACAATACATTAGTCCAGCGTATCTATCAAATAGCTGTTCGGATTTTGAACGGTCATCTTCGCTTTCTATTATTTGCAAACATACAAACATTCTTCAATCTCCCGTTCTCTCTATTTGTCATCGCTAGGAAAAATGTTCTCGCTATATCAGTGAGCTATTCACTCTATTATTCTTTATTATATTAAATTGATAGGAGTGTGTAAAGTTCAACGGCTTATACAGTATCCATTTATTGTAAAATTTTGAACTCTACCAATTATGCATACTTCAACGTTTTTTTAGATATGCGGCAAGGTCTCGCACAACTTTCAATATAACAGCAGAGTCAGTTGCATTCAATCCTTCCATTGCAACTGCAATATCAATTGCGTCAGATGTCAGGGTGTGTCCAAAAAGAATGGCATCCGCACTGGTACCCAGCACTTCAGCCATTGACGATAACGTGTGAACACTAAAGGAGCGGTCTCCTTGTTCTATATGAGCAAGAAATGATTTTGAAATTTCTAACCGTTCTGCAAGGGCATCCTGTGTAAAGCCAGCTGCTTCACGTAATTCTGATATGTTTTGTCCAATAATCCGATTAAATTCCTTCTTTTTCATTTGCGTACTCCTTCAAAATGTTAGCAAGGTGGGCTGGTTTGATTATATTAACCGTTTCCGCCTGAAGGAATGCGCTCTCAGGGATATATTTGGTGCCTCTGAGGGACACATCAATTCTAATTAAAACAGAAGGGTCAGGCTTATTACGGCCTGACCCTTATCTTTCAGAAGGTGGTATCTATTATCGGGAAATACGTCCCAATTCAAGTCAGAACTTCTTCTAGCGTTCCGATATTAGAAATCGGACGCCAAAATTGATAGAAATTCAGGTAAAAAGTTTGTGCAGAGGTGGCCGTCATTTTTTGGTGATAGGCTCCGTTTTTTAATAAAGAAAAAGTAGGTTCAGAGATTTACATACCAAACAGAACTTTGCTCTTTTACTTGAAATGGGTAAAGGGGCGAGCTGCCTATGCTTGTTTCAATCATTCAGAAAGCGCAGCAAAATGATCCGGATTCAATGCTAAAGTTAATTTCTCAGTTTAAACCTGCTCTACACAAATACGGCAAGAAGCTAGGATATGAAGATGCTTTTGAAGATTTAACGGCGGATTTCATTGAGTTGGTAGGAACTCTAAACACTTCAAAACTTGATAATCCTTCTGATGGTGCAATCATAAAATACATCCATACATCTGTCTATAGGTTCTACCTGAAACGACTTCATACTTTGAGAGAAAAAGGCATTTCTTGTATTTCAATTGAAGACTTGACGCCTGCCCAGCGAAACAGTCTTTCTTTGAAATTGTCCTTATGCGAAAACGAATCTCTCACGAGAACTCTTTTACCTGAAGCGCTGACCTCTAAGGAACGCTATGTACTCTCAGCAATTTATGAACATGGAGCTACTGCTGCCAGCATTGCCAGAGCGTTACATGTTAGCCGTCAAAATATCAATCAGATTAAGAGAAGAGCGGAAAAGAAATTAAAACGACTTTGGTTCTAGTGACAATGCTATGCTCACTCTGGTGTCATTAAATTAAACGTTTTTGTATAAGTACTTTTAAAAATCAGAACTTTTAGAGAAAATATGACAGTGTCTTGCTGATACTACAAAATTAAGAACCAGGCCGTATGGCTTGGTTCTTAATTTAATGACAATTGGGTTTCACCCCTTCTCCTTTTTGAATAAATCCAATGTTTCCTTTAGTTTTTGAGGAATGGGAATACCCATTTTATAAGCGTTTTCCAAGATACTAATTGCCTCATTAGCACAATAGAAAAGAATTGTAGCAGCTTCCAAAATTCCATTGGCCGTGAGAAAATAAGTATCGAAGATATTACTTAGGGATATAAGCGCATAAATAATCACCTTCCCAGCAATGCCTTTTGCTCCAATAGCGCTTGAAATTCGCCCCATCTTTATAGCCACGCAAACCCCTGTTATGTAATCTAATATTGTCAAGACAATCAGGGCATGTAAGATTTTTAAATTTTCATTGCCAAAAAGGAAAATCAAAGCACTGTTCAAGTTCTCCATAATATCTATTCCCTCTGAATTTATATTCTTTATGGTATCCATCTTCTTTTTATAGAGGACATGCGTTGCTTATTCGTAAATCAACAATCTTCTGAAAATAGAGCTACTGTCTTTATACAACCTCAAAATACAATCTCAAAAAGGCATTTTTGTAAATTTACAATGTCACAGTTTACTTTTTTTAAAAGGGTTGTCTCTCTTATGTATGCCTAGAGCTCAATGGCAAAACAAATTATATAGGGAGTGTATATCATGGCTAATCATACCTGCGATACCCTGTCTTATGTGATCGATGGAAAAACCATTCGACTGAGTTTTATCAAAACGACAGTTAGCAATATCAAGGTTTTGAGCTTCTCTCGGAAGTATGGCAAAGAGACACTGAAAACCGTCAGCGGTTCTGGAGAATATGGTATTAACGCAAGTTGGTTCGCAAACGGCGGTGATAATCATATCATGAATCTTGCGTTTCAGAATGGCGTTCGACAGGGCTATTTCCTCTCAGAGGACAAGGTGCCTACAAGCGGCGACCTGAAGTTGGACGGCTATACCAATACAACCGGCAGTAGTGTAATTTACTGCAAGAGTGGCAAAGCTTATTACTCTGCAAACGTTACTTCATCCACGGACTCTAAAATTCGGAACTGCACCTGGGTTCAGGGCGGTCTCGGTCTATTCCTCGGTCATTCCGACTGGAGAGAAATGTTTACCAGCGAAGGCAACGGTTCCTTGTATATTAGCGGAACTGCGGAGCGTTCTGCCCTCGCTGTCAAGACGGATACCAACATGGCCTATCTCATGGCAACATCTGATAAGGTTACCGTTGAGCAGTTCAGAACAGCTATCATGCGAACTTTCGGGCTTACTGACGGAGCGGGAAATCCTAACAATCCGTATGCGCGCGCTATCATGCTTGATGGTGGCGGTTCTACACAGCTGCTGGGCAGCTCTGTAAGTATTTCGTCTTCTCGTCTGATTCCGCAGATGCTTGCTCTGGTTAACAAAAACTAAAAAATATAAAAGAGGGTGCCGCAGGACATTCTGCGGCACCCTCTTTTATGATCTTCTTACTCCCTCCAAATGCATCCCATTTTGGAAGGGGGTTGCCTTAATATTATCAAATCGTTCAAAATACTGATTTCCTGCGGCAGTAGTCCGTTGTTAAAGATTCTTTCAAATGCGGCTCGTCTGATTTTTCTACCGCATTCTCTAGGCTGAATCAAGGCGAATTTGAATTCAACAAATACATATTGAGGAGCTGTTCAAATTCTTCGCTGTCAGGTGTATAATCTGTGTTATCAATTCCTAAAAGTTCTCGTTTATTTCCATTGACACGAAAAATCATTGTGTCAGCATAAGGAAGTTCTTTCCATTTTATTGTGCTATCCTCTGAAATGTAAGACAACTCCGTTACTACCTGATAAACCTCAAGTGAAACACCTTTAAATTTTTCATTATAGACCAATTCAATTTTAGATGGTCGCCCTTCCAGATATTGCTCTTCATCAACTACGGCTCTTCGTTTAAGCTCTGACCATGAGGCATGCTGAGCGGCTTCTTGGACTTCCTGCGGTAATGAGTCAGTAGATTCCCAGCAGCAAAAATACCAAGCAGAAATAATAATGGCAACCAATGCAAGTCCCAAAAATCCTTTTTTCCTTTTTTTCATATTGCCTCCTAAATAGTGCTGTACAAATTGGAATACATCATACATACTAGGAAAAACGTTGAGCACCATCAAACAAGGACACTGTATCCGATTTTTTTGTCCGCTTTTTTTGCCTCCCCCTTCGTTTCAGACTTCCATATAGCAAAAAGCCAGCCGGAAATCTTGAATCTTTCCGGCTGGCCTTGCGTACCTATTGATAGGTGAAAAAGTCTGCTATCAAGCAACAGACCTCATTATTACAGTCTATACCCCAATACCAATAATACACACCGCTCTTCCTAATCGTCACCAGTGCGGCGGTCAATTCTCCGTCCTCGGAGTTTCCGACAGCACATCGGAATACTTCATCTTCTGTATCATCAAAATCCAGCAGATTATCGGCACGGGCATATCTGGGAAGGGCACAGATAGCGTGAAAAACATCTGCATCCATAAAACCTGTTCTGCAATCTTCTACTACATAACGAAATGGTGGTCTGCGTTTATGTTCCAGGTCATAGACCGTCTTTGCCGGTACAAAGGTCACCGGGGTGTTGTTGCGAAATCGGATGCCGGCAAAGGCCAAGAAGCAATCGTCGCTACTGCCTGCCATATAGACCTCTACAGAATAAATTCCCGGTTTTACAGTGACTGCCAATGCTTTGCGCGCAAAATCCTCGGCCCGATACCTGACCAACGGATCTGCAATCATGATCTGCCCGGAGCGCAGTTTCAGTAGGCCAATATCTTTTCGTGTGATATGATATATCCCGTGCGAATTTGTCAACAGAGCGCCGTCCACCTTGTGAATTGCAACCAAATTGTCGATCCATTCCTTGTTCAAGTTGAACCCCTCTCATTACGCTGGCAATCAGAAACGATATAATTGACAGTCTATTCTGATGCAGCCGCTTCTACTAGTCGGATCTGGTGCGGTTTTCCATCGTTCAGTCTCTCAAATGGAGCCAAACCAAGTTCGATTGTCTGAGGAAATGGATTTGTTACCTCGACTACTCCTTGCCTCACGCCGTCAATTTCAATGTCAAACAGTGATGAAGCCATATTGCTCTCCAAAACAACGCATCTCCATTCTGCCACAAAAAATGCCGCATGATCTGCCTTATAACCCATATCAAATTTGGATATATTTATCTTGCTCTGGATTAGTGAAGCAAGAGACCAATTGTGCGGTGTAGTCATTTTAGCCCGAGTTTTGTAAATCTGTCAAGCCTTGGTTCGCTCATCATTGCAGCGTGGGCGCAATGTAATGACTGCGAATTTTGCCTTGGTGGAAATTAGAGGATGTACCTCTATTCTCCCCTGCTGAGGGCGGTTTTTCTACTCGTTTACAGCACCTATTGCTTTCAATACAATGGGGTACCGTACCCATAAATCTCATAGTGTCCTATGGCATACTGGCGTTCCCTGCAGGCATTGCCTGAGTTGCCTTCTACAGTGTAGACGATCCCGCCCTCCACCTTTTCCACGATGCCCACATGGTCTGCCGCTCCGTCCTGGCCTTCGTCCTCATCGTCCCAGTCGAAAAAAATCAGGTCGCCGGGGCGCGGCTCATAGCTGCCGTCCTGCCACAGCCCTCTCTCCCGGAACCACTGGATGCCGATGGAGCAGCTTGCGAACTTGGGGATCACGCCAGCGTCCAGATAGCCGCACTCATTGGCGCACCAGGAAACAAAGCAGGCGCACCAGTCCACCCGACTCTCAAAGCCATACCAGGACCAATAGGGCTGACCGCCTACATTGCCGAGCTGGGAGAGGGCCACCGTTACGATCTCCCCATCACCTGTGCCAATGCCGTATAGAACAGCACTCCACATACCGTTGCTTTCTTCAGCCAGTAACTCCGCAAGCATCTCTCGCTGGTCAGCGGTAAAATTGTAGATGTCCGCCATTTCATCCGTGGTTTTGTGGGTCACGGTAATATAAAGGGTCGTGGCCGTTACCTCGACTTCTTCCACAATGATATTGCCCTTTCCATCATCAGTTTCCACGGTTTGGGTGGTGGTTGCCGTTTCTGTCCGGTGGCTGATCTCGTTCATGGCCCAAAATATCTCTTTCAGGAGTTCTTTTTTCCCATCATCCATCGTAGCGACTTCCTGGGGATTGTCCGGGTCGGTGGTAGTTTTCACGGCATAGACGGCCAACACTTCGGGCCAGACAGCACGGGAGCCGGACAGTTCCAGGCGGTCATGGGCGGCGTTGCTCTCGATTTCTTCCAGCTTGCTCTCGTATTCCAAGTTGATCTCCCGGACAACGGTGGGCATGGTCTGGCCCGTGCCGCTGTCCTCACCAGAAAAGAAGATGCCAAAGGGAGAGGCGGCGATCAGGCCAATCAAGCAGATCACCACAATGGCAAGGATGGCAACCCATCCTCCAGCGGCGATAGCGGTCACCAGCGCCTTAATGGACGCAAGCAGGGCCTTTGCCGCAGCGGATGCGCCTTTTGCAGCGGCTTTTGCGGTGGTGGCGGTGGCCTTTCCTGTGACGCGGGCGGCCTGGGCGGCCGCTCTCGCGGCTCTGGCTGTGGCCTGCGCCGTCTTTGCCGTATGGTCTGCTGTCTTGATGGCGGTTTTCGCCGTGCGTGGAGCAGTCTTGGCGGTATGCTGGGCAGTTTTTATCGTTCGCTGGGCGCGCTTGATGGTGTTCTTCGTACTTATGCCGGTGTCCTTCGCCATAGCCTGGGCGGGCTGCTTTGCCGTTTTTACGGAGAGTTCCGCCTGCCGGGGCACTTGTGTGGCGTTTGAGGTCTTGATCCGCGATGGCTGGTCAGACTGAACAGCCCGATCTCTAATTTGCCGTTTCCGCTTGGCCTGCTTCTTGGCAAAGGCCCGACCTCTCTCCACATAAGGGCTTGTGGTATCCGTTGGGCGCTCTATGCCGGCCTGGGTGGGTGGGCGCTCCGCCATGCGCTTATGCTGCGGAAGGCGCTGGTGTTCTGGGGCCGTCCCTCCGTTTCGCTGCGGAGTATGCCCATCTGGGGCTATACCCTGGGCCGGTCTAGGGGCGTGGGACTGTTCAGCGGGGGCCGTATTCTCTTGACGCTTTTCTGCCGCCCACTTCTCCCGCTGGCGCTGAAACAGCTTCCGGCCCTGCCGCACCGCCGTTTTCGCGCCGGACGCGGCCACATTTGCCGCATCGTGGGCAAGGTCATCGGCGGCAAGCTCTGTCTTGTCCACGGCATACTCATTGGGCGTGGCCTGCCGGTCATCCATCAGGGCCTCCGCGTTCTTTTTAGAACGGATGAAGGCGCTTTTCATGCGCTGGCCTGCAACAGCGGACTTGTCCAGTACCTTAATGTCTTTACCCTTTTCACGGGTTTTAATTTTGCTTTTGCTCATGGCATCGCACCAACCCGTCTTTTCATCCAGCGGTGTTTCCGTTCTGCGGGGGCCACATAGTAGTCCCTGCGGCGCTGGCCCGTCCACGCCCGACCTCCGGCTATGCCGTCAAAAGTGAACCCAGCGGCCCGCAGAGACGCCCCCGTTTCCGACGCCAGCGTATAGGTGATGATACGATCATAGCCCATGACAAACCCGATGCGACAGCAGGCACCGTAGAGCTTGGAACAGGCGTTGCCTGTCCCGTCTGTGCAGCAGCGCAAAATCTCAAGCGTCAGGCCATCATCCAAATACCGGGCAACGGGACGGCCACAAATGGCGACGCCGCACAGACGGTCCCCATCATAGCAGGCCACGGCAAATTTTCCGCCCACGGGTGGGATGCTGTGCCGGTGATACCGGCCCACATAGTCCCTTGCGGTCCGCAGGTGGCAGGGTTTGATGTTCAGCGGCAATTTACACACCTCCTTTGTCCATAAGAAGGGGGCGGGCGTCAAGCCCGTCCCCCGGAAAAGCGGCCCTCACCGGGCTTGGTGGTCATCAAGCGGTACAGCTCCGTGTTGTGCGGAAAATGATTGACGAAAGGCACCAGGGCAGAACCGTATTTAATCAGGCCGCACCCGGCGTCTGCATTGGTGATATAGCTCATCTGCTCCTCGGAGATATTCAGCAGATGGGCCAGTTTCTCCCGGTCGCCCGCCGCCTGATTGAGCATGACGATGAACTCGGAGTTACTGAGCATGGTGCTGGCCTGTACGGAGTCCAGAAGATACTCCACATTCTGGGTAATGGCGGTGGGGTAGGCGTTACGCTTGCGGAACTGCCGCCACGCGGAGTTGAAAAAGGCGGCGGAAAACTCGTTTTCAAACATCACATGGAACTCGTCGATAAAGACATGGGTGCGCCTACCCTTCTTCCAGTTCAGGGTGACGCGGTTGAGCATGGTGTCGGTGATGACCAAGTGGCCGATGGGTTTCAACTGTTCGCCCAGGCCGTGGATGTCGAACACCACCACCCGCTTGTCCAGGTCCACGGTGCTGTCGTGGCCGAAGATGTCCAGGGAGCCGGTAGTGAACAGCTCCAGCGCCAGGGCGATCTCCCGCGCTTCCGCCTCCGGCTGTTCCATCAGCTTTTCACGGAGAGCGGCGAGGGTGGGAACTGTACTCTTCTGCTCCGCTTCTTCATACAAGTCCCCCGTACAGCGGTCAATGATGGACTTCTGCTTGGCCCCCACGCCCTTGGGGTCGATGCGCTCCACCAGGGACATGATGAACTGAGACTTCACCACAATGGGGTTGTTTTCGCCGTAGCCGTCCACCATATACATGGCGTTGAGCCGGTCTTTCCCACCAGCGGCCACCCGGATCACAGCGCCCAGACCGTCCATAGCTTCAATGAGAGGGGCATACTCACCCTCCGGGTCCGCAATCAGAATGTCATCATCCGTATTGAGAATGAGGAACACAATTTCCTCTTTCACACTGAACGACTTGCCGGAGCCGGGAACGCCCAGCCGGAAGGAGGACTGATTGAGCAGATTGGCCTTGTTGCACATGATAAGGTTGTGGGAAATGGCGTTCTCCCCGAAGTAGATGCCGCCCCGGTCCATGATCTCCTGCACCTTGAAGGGCATGAACACGGCCAGACTCTCGGTGGTCAGGGTGCGGAAGGCGTTGATCTTCCGGGTGCCGATAGGCAGGACGGTGTTCAGACCGTCAATCTGCTGGTATTTCAACACCGCCAGCTGGCACCGCCCGGACAGGGAGCGTATCTTCTCTGTGTCGGTATCAAGCTGCTGCTTGGTGTCGGCGGTGATAACCAGAGTGAGGACGGCCTGCATCATCCGCTGGTCGCGGGTGGTCAGGTCGGCCAAAAACTCCTTGCTCTCCCTGCGCTGTAATTCCATATCGTAGGGGACGATGGCGGAGAAGTTGTTGTTCTGATTTTGCCGGCGCTGCCAGTTCGTGATATTCGTCTCTACCCCCAGCAGACGGTTCTCCACCTCCCGCACAGCCTCGTCCGTGGGCACATTGAGGATGTCGATGGACAACATCATATTGCGGTCCAGGTCGGTCAGGTTCGTCACGATCTCGTCCTGGATATAGTTGGCGTAGTCCTTCAGGAACAGCACCCGGCAATAGCGGCCGCCCAGCTTCAAATAGTCGCTGTGCTTCTCAATTCCGTCCGGGCAGATGTAGTCCTTGAAGTCGTGGCCCTTCCGGGCCATATCCGCCATATCAAAATGAAAATTACCCTCGTCTCCGGCCCGGTAGAAGTCGTGGAGGATACGGAGCCGGTCCGTGGTGTCCAGCTCCACGCACTTGGAGCCGAGGGCGGCGAAGCGGGCGGCCAAATCGGCTCCGATGCGGGTGAAGTAGGCGCGGGCGTCCTCAATATCCCGCTTGTAGACTGTGATGGTGACATACTTCTCCTGAGTGATGCCGTTGGCCCCGGTCGCCTTGTCCATGAGCATTTGATTGTACTCCCTGCGGTACTTGTCCAGTCCGTCCTCCCGCATGGGCATAAGGACAGACTGCTCAAAATCCGCCTGGCTTTGACGGCGGTTGCAGATGGTGAGCTTGGTGGTAGCGGCGCAATCCAGGCTGTTCAGCAGTTCCGAGTAGACCCGAAACATGGTTTCTTTATCCTCCTGACCGGCCACCTTGTAATTGATGTCGGTGAAGCGGTAGGTCTTGGAGAACTTGACGCCTACCTTAAAAATGCCGTCCGGCCAGACGCATTGAATGGGGATCACATCCTGCACCCTGCGGGGGACGCGGTACGGCTCCCGGTCCTGCCGCATGATGGCCTTGATACTTTTAATCATGGCGCTTGTATTCCTCCTTTTCCCATTTATCCATGCTGGACTTCAAGAGATCATAGTAGAGGGTGGACGCTTCAAAGCGCAGTTCCCTGGGTTCCAGCACCTCCGAGCGCAGCCACGCCCAGATGAATTGCTCCGCCGCCATGCCGTGGTAGGTGAAAAAGCCCAGGGCGGCGAAGGGGGCCGCGCCCAGGACGCAGACCCAGGATACGGTTTCCGTGCCGACATAGGGTTTCAGCAGAAAGTACAGCCCTACGGCCACGGCCACTGCCAGGGCAGAAAAAATGAGCTGCCGTAAAGACAGCCCGAAAAACATACTCTCCGTGTAGTTGCGTATTTCACGGTTGATTTTGACTTCCAAAATATCCTCCTTTATCGCTCCATGCCCCGCTTCTGCCTGGGCGGTTTCTGTTGGGATAGATAGGGGATCACTTCTTCCTCCCCCTCAATGATACTGAACTGCGGACGCAGGAAGGGGTGGGTTTCGCGGCTCTGCCACAGGCAGATCATCTCTAACGCTTCCTCCCGTGTCTCCATGCTGCCCTTCTGCACCCCGTCTTTGAATAGATAAAACCGGCGCATGATCTGCTCCTTCCCCGATGCCGGTGGTTATCGCTCCCGGTCATCATGCTTTTTTGGCTCCGGCTCCCGCGCGGTTTGCCGTGCCTCGCCGGGGAGGATATAGGTCCTGCCGCCCCTGCTGACAGTGTGGGTGTCGTAGCCCACCACCTTCAGGGCCTTGCGGACTTGCAGGGCTTGTTCCTCCGGGGGCTGGCAGACACCCGCTGCCAGAAATAACTCAAATTCACCATACCACGGTTCATGTTGAAAATTGTCCATACGGAAGAAAATATCTTCTTTGATCTCCTCAATGGGCTTTTCCATCAATTCGCGGTATTCATCTTCGAAACTCATGGCTGCTCCTCCTTATCGCTCCATGTCTCGCTTCTGCCTGGGCGGTTTCTGGCGGGAGGGATAGGGGATAAATTCTTCCTCTCCCTCAATAATGCTGAACTCCGCACGCAGGAAGGGGTGGGTTTCCAATTTCTGATACTGACAGATTAGGTCAACCGCCAGCTCTCTCGTGGCGGTACTCCCTTGCTGGGTCCCGTCCTTGAATACATAAAACCGTTTCATCCAATGTGCCTCCTATAAGCCCATCATTTCCCGTACCACATGGTCGGACATTTTGACGCTGCCCACCAAAATAAGCATATTAAAGGTAATTTCGCCAATGTAGCTCCACACCATCGAGGCCGCCGCAGCGTCCGGGTCAACAACAGGCGGGGAACTGGCGAACACGGAGAAGATGATACAGGCCAGCACGATGACGGCCCCCTCCAGACACACGGCGGCGTAGCTTTTGAGAAAGCTCTTGCCCACATTCTGGCTGGGTTCCCCGGCAAAAGTAGACAGGGGGATGGGGGCCAGCGCAGCATACATATACATCTTAAAAAAGCGCCCGTAGACGCTCAAGATCATTACAAAAGACAGGACCCAAATAAGAAGCCCACCGATCAGTGTCACCGCCCACAGGGGGATGCTCTCAAAAAAGCCGCAATCCTCAACGGCTGTTACGATCTCCGCGGGCAAAACAGTGGACGATGGCGCGCCGAAGCCCGCCGCGTTCATAATGGAGGAGACCACGCCCTGGATGATGTCCAGAAGGGCCAGCATCAGCTCCATGCCATAGGTGATTAGAGCCTTTGCCAGAACAAAGCGGACAAACAGCTTCAGCGCGTGTTCCGGCTTTTTGACCTCCACAAAGCTGCCGCAGGTCTTGACCACGCCCACCACAAAAAACAGTACCAGCAGGGCGTAGCCGATGGCCTGGAGCGCGCCGTGGATGTCCTCTATCACGGCCCAGATTGCGCCGCCCTTGAAGTCCTGGGGGGATTGGGTGATAAGCTGCCAGATCTCACTCAACTTGCCGTTCCAGACCTCCAGCGCATTTTCCAGGTTTTGCACAACCCAATTATCCGACACACAAAGCACCTCCTTTCGGGGACAGGCTTTTGGAGCCTGCCCCCTGTGTTCGGATAACTTTGCATCATCAGCCGGTGATAAGGGTCAAAATCTCCTTTGCAAAGGTTATGACAATGCCGCCCGCAAGGGTGAGGAAGCCGTTGGACCGCTGGGAGGGGTCGTGGCTCTGGAGGGAGAGGCCCACCTGAACGATGCCCCAGCCCAGCAGGATCAGGCCCACCGCCCGGATCAAACCGAAAATGAACTCCGACAAATTGTTGACTACCTCCAGGGGGTCATCGGCGGCAAAGGCCGTCATGGAGCAGCAGCCCAGCAGGGCCGCAGCCATTACCAGCGTGCAGTAGCAGCGGAAGCCCTGTTTTACCTTACCGGGCATGGGGAGCCGCTTCGTTTCCTTTTTGTTGTTCAGCATTTTCTTGTTCCTCCAGTTCAATGAATTTTTGTTCCAACTCCTCCTCAGTGAGAAGAATGAAGCGATGTTTCGGCGCGTCCTGACCATCCTTTTCCGCTGTCTGCTTCAACAGCTCCTTGTCAAAGCGGATAGACACGATGCTGTGAGTATCCTCGCCGTGCCGGTATGGTTCCGCCCCGCCGTCTGTGGTGAGTTTGATATTGGGATGTTTAAGGATGTCATACTTGAGGTCCCGCACGGGCCGCTCCCCGCGAATAAAAAGAAGCGCGTACTGGTTATCCAGCATACGCACTTCATCCGGCATGAGCAGTTCTCGGCCCGTGAGCTGCCAGTTGGTGGAGTAGCTGCCGCTCCGCCCTTTGGACTGGCCGTAGGTGTTCGTATCAATGGTTTCTTTGCCCAGCAGCTTGGACACATACTCATGAGTGGATTGCTCGTTGCCGCCCATATACAGAAATTCATCGCAATTTCCCACAAGGCTCTCCCACTGCTTTTCAAAAAGGGCCTTAAGCTGGGCGAGGTTCTGGATGATGATACTCACGGAGATTTCACGGCTCCGCATGGTGGCAAGCAGTTTGTCAAACTCATCAGGCAAAGCGACATTACTGAACTCATCCATGACAAAATGGACATGGATGGGGAGCCTGCCGCCGTGTACCACGTCCGCCTGATAGTACAACTGTTGGAATAGCTGGGTGTAGAGAAGCCCCACGATGAAGTTAAAGCTGCTGTCGTTGTCCGGGATAACGGCGAAGATGGCCGTCTTTTTCTCCCCCAAACTCCACAATTCCATCTCGTCCGTCTGCGTCATGCCGGCCAGCGATTCCAGATTGAACTTCTCCAGCCGGGACACCAGCGTGATCTGGATGGACTTCAGGGTCTTGCCGCTGCCGGAGCGGTAATTGCGGTAATATTTCAGGGCGATATGCTCCGGGTCCCGCATTTCCAGGCGGTCAAAGAGTTCATCCAACGGGGATTGGTAGGTGTCATCATCCTCCCGGACCTCGCCAGCCCGGATCATTTCCATGACCATGGAGAAGTTCCGTTCTTCGGGCGGGGCTTCGTAGTGGAGATAGAACACCAGAGCCAGCAAGAGCATCTGCGCCGCCTGATCCCAGAAGGGGTCCTGTGACTGTGCGCCTTTGGGCGTGGTGTTCTTGAACAGGTTGGTCACAAGCCGCTGGATGTCGTTGTCGCTGCGGAGATAGGCAAAAGGGTTGTAGCAGTGGCTTTTCTCCATGCTGTTGAGGTCAAGCACCTTGATGTCGTAGCCGTTTGCTTCAAGCAGTCCCCCGGTGTCGCGCAAGATCTCGCCTTTGCAGTCCAGTACGATCAGGCTGGTGTTGGCGTTCATAATGTTGGGCTTGGCGTAGAACCTGGTCTTGCCCGCGCCGCTGCCTCCCACCACCAGGACATTCAGATTGCGCCGGTGTCTGCGGCCATCCAGCCCAATGGCGACATTCTGTGTGAGAATTTTGTTCGCGGTCAGCTCCTTATCCGCATATTTCCTGTTGATTCCTTTTGGATCGCCCCATCTGGCGGAGCCGTGTTCCTCCCGCCTGCGGTAGTTGCGGTCGGTGGAGAGGTAGACGCCGATCCCTAGCCCGTAGCACGACAAAAAAATGAGGACAGTTTTCAAGCTGTCCTCACACCATACAATGTGAAACGGATGGTCCAGCGCCGCCCCGCCATACTGCACCAGCCCTGCCAGTCCGCCGCCCATATAAGGGGCCAGCAGCAGGGCCAGCCAGACCACAGGGATGATGCCGCAGGCGTAGAGGATCAGGTGGGCTTTGGAGAACTTATCTTGCCTCACGGTCAGACCTCCGTTTCTCCCATTTCGTGGGCGCGTCTATGACTTTGAGAATGAGATCGTCCACATCCTCGGTGGGCTTGCCGTCCCGGAGCGCGTCGTTGCGGAAGTCAGTCAGGCCCCGCACCATAAGCCGTTGTTCGTAGTCATTCAGCGTGACTACACGCTTCTCATCGAGCATAGAGCGCCCTCCTTATCTCGCGGCGTTATCTCGGTTCTTCTGCGCCTTTTCCTGGGCGGCAAAGAGCCGGTTCATATCGGCGGAGATACTCCCGGCCACATCCCGTATGACACCCGCCTCAGCCCGGAGCGCCCTGGCGTCCATCCCGGCATAGCTCTCCGGCAGGCGTTCAAAGGAAAAGCCCTCTACCGATACGCCATTTCTTTTGCACAGCATATAAGACACGCTGTACGCCGTAAAATCGGGGCTTTCACAGGTAATCCCATCACGGTCCATGTGGGCGCGGGCAAGCTCCTGGGCCAGCCCCCGGAAGATGGTAGGGGCGTCCAACCCCTGGCGGACATAGACGGTATGCTCCTGGGGATGATAGGCCACATTGACGCCCTCCGGCAGTTCGTTGGAGATAGCAAACCGGCAGGGGGCATCGTTCATCAGGGCCTTCAGCAGCAGGCGTTCATCCCGGACCGTGGTGGGGGCGGGGCGCTGGGCGGCCCTGGTCTGGGAAATGTCAAAGACCTTCCGCACATTGTAGGACACGCCCACGCTGCCATCGTCCCGCTGGTACTCCTTACCCGGTTCCAGAATGGTGATAGCATCCGCTCCTCGCCGGACATACACGCCGTTGGCTTTCCAGCTGTCGAAGTCGGCCAGTTTGGTGGCCTCCGGGCACTGGGCCGCGATCAGGATGGCGTTGCTCACGGAGTAGAGGTCAAACCGGGCCTGCACATCCAGGTAGGCTTGGAACAGCCCGCCCTCTCTGCCCATATCCTGTACATAGCTGTCGATCATGGCGTAGACGCCCTCGCGCTCCGCCTGCTTTCGCGCCGCCCAAACCGTCTTGTCAAAGGGCTTCTCCTCCTGTTGGGTGGGCTGGCCGGTAAACAGATCATCATAGTTCGGCATACATTACCGCTCCTTCTGTTTTTTGATTTTCTTTTTCGGGGGTGCTTTGTGCTGGAGGGGCTTCTGCCGCCCAGCGTTCTCTCTGGCTTTCTCCTCCACCCGCTGCTTCTGCTCCGCCCGTATCTCCTTCAATGCCTGACGGACAGAGGGACGGGGACGCTCCAGCGGATCAGGGATACCCGGCTCGGCGGCCTCTTTGGGCTTTGAGGTAGGCTCGGACAGACGGGATTTCTCGGTCCGGCCCACGGTGGGGTTTTCGGTCCTGCCCTCCTCTCTGGCAGAGGACGCGCCCCGCGCCGCCTTCAAAAACTCATCCAGGTCCCGGTCCGGATCGTCGCGCTCCGGAACAACCGGGCCATGTTCCGGGGCCGGGGCAAGCATGGCGTCCAGAAATCCATCCATCTCCCGCTCAGTCATCGGCGCCTGGGGAGTGTCCACCCCGGCTGCCGGTTCCGCCGCAGGTGTTTCCGGGGCGTCCATCCGCCGCTCCGCCCGGCTCTGTTCGATCTCCTGCTTGACCTGGGCCATATCTACGGTGGCAAGGCCGAACCGCTCAATGATGCGGTTGATCTTGCCGGCGTCCTCCGCCCTCGCCATGATGTCGGTCAGTCCATCCGTGGCGTCCCGGTCCTTTAATACACAGTAGAGGACGCCGTACTTTTTTGCCTCCCGGCAAAAGAGCTGGAGATCGCTGTCCTTCACGGCAAACACCTTCAGCTCCTTGCCGCTGCGGAGCATATTGGTCAGACGGGCCTTGCCCGCTGTCTTTTTCTGCTCCCGCAGGATGGCATAGATCAAAACGGCAAGCTGTTTGGCCCCGGAGCCGGCCAGTCTGACCGCAACCTCACCTGTTTCCAGCGACATCCTCACGACTTGCTCCGCCGCGTCGCCTGAATAACTCATCGTTTGATTGCTCCTTTCGTTCCAGTTCCTTTTGCTTCACCAGCCGTCCCAGGTTCTCTCGGACCTGCCCGGAACGCTGGGCGATGCTGTCACATAGGACCACCTCCTTTCGCGCCGCCCTGATCCTACCGGACAGGGCGCTGATCCGCTGTTTCACCTCGCCTGCGGCCATGGCGTCACCCTGACGGCTGCGCCGTCGAAGCTCCTTTCGGAGTTCCTGCCGCTGGGCAGCCAGGGCGTTCGCCTCCATCAACGCCGTTTCCCGGTGGGTAGTCAATTCCTCAATCGTTCCAATGTGGTGTTTCCCCAAAAAGCGGGTTTCCGCGTCCAGACGGTCCAGCTTGGCGATGTCCTCCCGCAATAAAAAAGACACCCGCTTGACGGATGCCGGCTGCTTGACGATGATGTGGAGTTCATAGCAGTAACGGAAGTACAGCGCCCGCAGGCCGGTGACGTTCTTCTGGGGCTTTCCCCGCACCCGGTAATGCTGGGGCAGGTGATGGACAAGCTCCGGGAACGGGGGCTGCTTGTGAATGTTGCGTAGAATACGCGCCCTGATCTCCTCCAGCGTGTAGCCCTCACCCAGCTTGTGGAAACGGAAATAGCCCTTTGCGTCCGGTGGCTTCAATGCGGGATATTTCAGGGGCTTTCCGTCCTTCCCGTGGGTCTTGACCTGATAGCCCATTTCGTCCAGCACCCGCAGGAAGTCGCGCTCAGTAGTGGAAGCGCGGATAGCCCGGTCGATGTCGGCCCGGATAGTGCCCCGGTGGGTGGTTTTTCCATCACGCTCGGCCCGCCATTCGGCATAGTCCTTTGTCTGTCTGCCAGGGTTCTCGATCACGGAGATGGCGTATTCCCGGCACAGACGGTCCGATACCTCCCGCATCCGGGCATAGTCGGCGGGAGAGTTGTAGAACTTTTTTCCATCAACCCAGGACACGGAGTTGATGACAAAGTGGTTGTGATAGTGTCCGGTATTGCAGTGGGTCGCCACTACAACTTCAAAACGCCCGCCCCACAGCTCCTCCGCCAGCCTGACGCCGATCTCATGGGCTGTCTCCGCCGTGACCTCATCCGCTTTGAAGGACTGATACCCGTGGTAGCATACCCGGCCCCCAGACTTGCCCCACAGCCGCTTCGTTTCCATGAACTGTGCGGCAGCGGTGTCCTCCCGGCAGTTCAGGCAGGACACATAGGACCGGCGCTCCGTTTTCATCTCGTCGGCGGCATACTCCACCACATCCTCAACGGCATGAAGAGACGCCAGCTCCGGCAAACCGGCCTCAGTGGTCTTTTCCGGGTTCCGGACGTAGTCGATTACCTTGTCCACGCGCCCATGAATGGGCCAGATGGAGGTCACAGCCATATCAGTCGGAAGGCACGGTATAGGTGTCCGCGATCAGTTTCTCCACAGCCCGGTTATCCTCCAGTGCCTTGCGGAGCTGGGGCACATCCAGCAGGCCGAGGGCGTTGGCCCGCTTCATGATCTGATTCAGGTTATTCCCCACGCGCCGCACCTCCTGGATTAGCGCGGGGACGTCGGCGGGGGGAGCCTCCCTGACCTCGGCCCCGCACACAGCGCGGCGGATAAAGGCGGCGTTGGTCAAACGCGCTTTCCGCGCTTTCTTCGTCAGGTCGGAGAGTTCATCTTTGGTAAAACGCACTTCAAACCGGCAATTTCGCTTTTTCATAGGTTCCCTCATTTCTTATGGCATGAAAAAAGCACCAACTGATCGCAGTTGGTGCTTTCGTCTGGTATTTGGTTATCTGTCCATGGAGCGGCCCTTTTGCTTTTCCGCCCGCGCGATCTGTTTTTCCCAGGTCTTTGCTGTCTGGTCCCGAAGAAACTGCCGCAGGGGTTCCAATTCCTGCTCCCGATCCCATGCCTCCAGCGCCTCATAGTAACCCTTGCGGTCCTCCTCGTGGATGACGATGGGGGGATGGTCGCGCAGCACCAGAAAATAATTCATGGCCAGTCGCCCGGTGCGCCCGTTTCCATCCGCAAAGGGGTGGATGTTCTCGAACTTGGCATGGAAATAGGCTGCGGCGGTCAATGCGTTCTGCACAGGGACGTCCTGGATCTCAGAAAGCAACTCGCCCATCTCGTCCGCCACGTCCTCCGGCGCGGCGCCCACTTCCTCACGGCCCGTCACATAGTCGTGGCGCTTGTATTCGCCGGGGCGCTCCCCCAGCTGCCAGCGGCGGGTGTCATAGGTGCCGTGGGTCAACTGGAGCTGCAATTCCTTGACAAACGCCTCGTCCAGCGCCCGCCGCTCCCGGAACGCGCGGAGGAACAGTTCGTTGGCCTCTTTCGCGTTGCGGATTTCAAACAGAGTGCGCAGGTCGCCGGTATAGGAGGTCACGCCGTCATGCTCGAAAATCTCCCGCGTGTCGTGGTAGGTGATATTCTCATTTTCCAGTTTCCCGGAGTGGTAGGCGAAAGAAATGCTGTGGCCGTTCAGGGCCTCGGCCAACTCCGCATCCGTGGTGATGTGCTTGCGCTGCCATAGAGCCAGCGCCTTTTCATAGTCGGTCATGGTAGCCCTCCCTGTCTGCAAGAGTTTTCTTCATTATATCACATTTTGGGCGGACTGCATCCATGAATTTTGGCGGGGTCATAGGGGCGGCGAGCCCCTGTCAAGCGGAATCTGTACGGACAGATTCGTTGCTTGCTAAGACAATACCGCCATCCTCCGCGCCTGCGGCGCTGAAGAGTGTGCGGGCTTGGCCTCTTTGTTATCGCTCATGCTCTTTTTCGGTTCGCATGAGGGCCTTCGCCCGCTCCACTTCATCGGACATCATATAGTACCGCTCAATTTGCCAGCCGTTCTTGCCGCCGTACTCCGATGCCATATACTGTTCCAGGCGGACACAGGGATCGGAGCCATCCAGGGACGAAGCATAGATGGAATATCCGCCTATATTAGGCCGAAACGCCTTGTTGTCGCTGGACACCGCATAGGTACGGCTTTCCACGGAATACTCCTTGTCAAAGCTGGCCGGAGAGAACACAATGAAGCCGGACAAATGCTGGCGGGCACGTTCTGCTGCGCGAAAATAACTTCGCATGGTTACATAGGTCATATTGACTTCACACAGGGCCTTTTCACTCATGGAGTGACAAGCTCCTATTATGATTTTTGCGGCATCATAGGTGATGCCATTCCCCTCGACGGGCGGGAAAAAGCGGCATCATAGGTGATGCCGCTAAAAACTGTTCAGGAAGTCAAACACGGTGTTTAGGTCCTCCGCGCTGGCTTCCGCCTGCGCTGCTGGCCGGTCACGGCTGTTCTTTGCGGTTCGCTCCAATTCTTCAGATACGGTCTGACGGATCAGCTCTTTCAACACATCGGTTTGCTCTTTTGCGTTGATCCTGGCGATGATCTCCTGATTGATGGATCGGGTGTCCATGCGGTGCAGGGCTTCCCATGCCCTGCGGTCATCCTCCCGGTCAAGGTTAAATCGGAGCGAAAACCGTTTGGTATTCATTCTCTCGTCCCCCTGTGCAAAGCCTGCTCACACAGGAACTCATAGCCCTTGGCGGTGGCGCAGATATCCTCGTAGATCGTTACGCGGTCGGCGTCATAAGCCCCGAAGTTGCGGACCAGACAGCTTCCGCCGCCCAGCACATGGAGCCGCATAAGAGCGGGGTTGTACTCATGCTCCCGCAGGATGCGGAAAATCTCGCCCACATACTCTGCGGCGGTTTCCCGGATGGTGGTCAGGTAGTCCTCCCGAATATCCGCTGTGCCGAACCGCAGCACCCGGTTGATGATCGACTCGTCCACCGTGGCATGGTGGGTCCGCATAACATTCTCCCGGACGGCCAGCATACATTGATGGGTGCCATACTTCTCAGTAAACATCCGGTCCACAACAGGCTTGCGGTCGTTGATGAACATGATGTTCATGGTGCCGTTGCCAATGTCACAGAGCATATTCACGCCCTGGAAGTCCCTGATCTGGCCGGCCACTGCCGCGAAGCCCTGGGGAAACACATCCACCCCGGCGATCTCCACCCGGTAGGCTTTTCCCCGGAAGGTAAAAGCCAGTTCCCGGTTCCGCGTGAGGTAGGCTTTGAAATCCTCCCGTTGCCGGCTTACCCAGGTGAGGGGCAATCCCACTGCAAGATATACCGTGGCGTCTGTCAGGCCATATACATTCAGCTCACGGGCGATAGCGGCCAGGGTGAGGATATAGTAGTCATCGTCCCCGGTCTTGTCCGCCTTAAACTCCTTGTGGCCTGTCCCAATCAGGTAGTAGCGTCCGTCATAGACCAGCAGATCGTCTTTGAATACCGGCTCTGCGTCATGAACGGTCAGCCCCGCGGGAAAACAGCAGTTTGCAGTCTTGATGTTGCCGTAGCCATTGTCTATCCCGATGATCTTCATGCCCTGATGGTCTTTCACCGGCTCCATTCCTCCTTCCTCTTTGCCTGCCCCAACCTCCGCTGGAGCAGCAGATCGTTTACATCCTTGCCGCTGGGTGGCGGCCTGTCCAATACCTCGTATCTGTTCCCCAGGCCGGCCATGATACCCGCTGCTGCGTCCCGGCCCACCTCGTCATTGTCCAGGTGGAGGCAGAGCGTGTGGACGCCGGGGTGGTCCTGAAGGTACTGGCTGAGAGCCATGGGGATGACAAACTCCTGTTTCTGCTTGAACACCCCACCCAGGGAGAGCATGGCGTCCTGCCGCCAGTCCCGGCCCTTCATTTTCAGCAGGGTGGCGTAGCTCAATAGGTCAATAGCCGATTCAAACAGGTGGACGCTGGGTGCGGCAGGGTCCTCCGCGATGGCAAAGGAATACCGCTTGTCGCTGCCGGGGGCCTCGCCCTTGAAGTCCCCTATGATGCCCCGCAGGGCGGCGTAGCGGGGCTGGCCCTGCCGGTCCCGGCCCACGAATACGGCGTTGTGATAGGGCAGACTTTCATACAAACGCCCGGTCTGGATGCAGTAATCGATCACATCATAGTCAATACCCCGCCCATGAAGATAGTTGACCATGTGGGTGGCGCACCGGCTGGCTTGGGGGAGGACCAGCTTCCGGGGTCCCTGCTCCTTTGGCCGGGCTTGAGGTGCCGGAGACGGGAGAGAGAAGTTCGGCCCCGTCAGGGCTTCCACCGCCTCGGTAAAGGAAAAGCCCTGGACCTTGATAAGATAGTCCAGGGCCGTTTTCCCGCCGATTTTGCGGGAGAACCAGTTCCATTTTCCGTTGCTGATCTTCAAGCTGTCATGCTCACGGGTGCAGTAGGTGCTTCCGCCCACATGGACGAGCTGGTGCGGGTCATACCGCTGGAGATAGGTCAGCAGGTCCCATTCCTTGGCCTGGGCGATCTGCTCCGGGGTGACATAGCCCATCCTACCGTTCCTCCCGCTGGCCCTTTTCCTTTTCAGCCTGTATGATGGCGTTGGCACGGGCCTCGATCACATCCCGTACATCGTTCATGTGGTTAGTTTCCGCCTGCTGCCATGCCTTGTAAACATCCGCCAGCGGGGTCCGGGACCGCAATAGGGCCGCGGCCTGGGCGTCCGTCAGTTCCAGTACCTCCAACTCCATCACAATGTCCTCCCGGACCGTGAATTTGCAGGTATTGTCCAGGATCACATTGGGGGGCTGCTCCAGAAGCCATGCCTTATACTTCTGCTGCTCGGCTACCATCCGTTCATAAAGTTGGCGCATCATTTCTTTGTTGGCCATGCTGTATCACTCCTTATAAAATAGTGATAGCCGGGAGATCTCCAGATGAAAACCTCCCGGCTATGTAAAACGGCAAGGCCGCAGACACGGCCTTGCCAAAAAGGCATGTGATCATTTTATCGGGCATCCCGGCCCGGTTTCTGCCGTGGCCGCTCACTACGCAGCGCCGCCTTGTAGACGTCGTAGCCCTCGTAGTGGTAACTTGCATCCACGCCCTTCATATAAACCTCCCGGTCGTTGATTCGACTGCTCTTAAAAGGGCCTTGATTTCCAGATCCCGGACAGGGCTGCGTTCCATCGCCAGTAGATAGTCCTGCTTGTCAACCCAGCTCCAGTCAATGACCTGCCGAAGTTCCTGTTTCAGTATCGCGTCCAGCCAGAGCTGGGGGCTTCTCCCGTTCTCCTCCCGGAATGGGTGCGCCACATTCATCTCTACATATTTCTCAACGATCTCGTCAGAGGTGGATTGCGGCATCCGACCAATCTGGTCCCGTTGTTCCTCCAGTTTATTTGATCTGTTGATTGGCTAAGACATAGCGTGTTCCCCGCGCCGTACCTGTTTTGACGATTTTACCCTGCCGGATCAGCGAATTGAGCGCGTTGGTCGCGGGAAAGGCGGAGCATCCCAAAAACTGCTCCACTTCCTTACGGGTCACATGATCCCGGCTTTGAAGCAGATTTAAGATGTTTTCCTCGTATGTCAGCGCGGCGTCAAAAACAGCGGTATGAGCGTGATTACGGTTGGGCAGGGTCACGACAAAGGACGCGGGCGCGGGACTAAACACCGGCTGATCCATGCAGGAAGCGTAGCTTTCCATGATCTTCTGTATCCCGGTCCCATAGCTTTCAATCAGGTCCAGACGGTAGAAGATATTGGCGATCACCATGTTCCGGGGCTGGGAGGCCCCACTCTGAATGTCCTGGAGTGTCAGTCCCTTGACCAGCCCACCCAGGGAGATAAATTCCATGCGGTCATCGTAGATGTTGATGATGATACTGCCGGAATAATCATAGTCCCGATGGACAACGGCGTTCAGCAGCGCCTCTCTCAACGCGGCCTCCGGGTAGTCCAGATTGTCGATCCGCCGCAGCCCCTCAAATGTGGAGTGCAGGCCGTTATTCAGCTGCAAAAATTCATAGGTGTCATCCACCTGCTTCAAAATGGAACCGGAGAACTCCTTGCGCGTCTTGAACTTGTTTTTCCCCGTCCCCTCGTAGACGGCGCAGCGGATGATATGGCCGCATTGGTCTGAGAGCAGCAGGGCGGTATTGGTGTAGTAGCCGTCCCCGTCGATCAGTCCCAGTGTATGCTTGTGGACTTCATCAAACTCCAGCCTGGATTTGGAAAAAAAGTCCTGGGCGTACTGAAAGGTCAACTCCTGATTGGTGGAGCGCATTTTGTCAAAGGCTGTCCCATCACTGTCTCTTATCATCTCGCGGATGGCCTCATCCGTGGCCGGGACGGAGGAAACTCCGTGCCGTACAAAAACACCTGACGGTTTCAGCCCCTTGTCGATCAGGTGGTAAGGCCGCTTCAAGCCGCGGGACACTGTGACATGGATCAATGCCTTACCGCCCTCCATGACCTTTTCAATGGCGGTGTAGGCGGTCAGGTCCGGCTTGATGCCATCCCGGATCATGTTGCCGATCCGCTCCATCTCCGCCTCGGCGTTTTCTACGCCCGTGATGCTGCCGTCCTTCGCAACGCCGACAAATATCTCGCCGCCGTCCGTATTGGCAAAGGCGATGATCTCTTTTTTGAAATCTGCATTGACCTGTTCCTTTAATTCCAGCACAGCACTTTCCTCGTACCGCATGGATGTATCACCTCCAAAGATTTATTATCCGGCATTATCTCGATTATCTAAATTATATCGCGATTTTCACGCGATTACAAGGGAAATCGGCAGCCGGGAGAATTTGAATATCCCCCAGCTGTGCAATCACTATGACGCCCTGTTACTTGCCATGCGAAGACCGTAGGCCCGTATGGGTGCTTTCTCAGGAGGGTAGCCACCAGCACGTTGGTGTTGAACACAGCGTAGTAGTTCACTCTCACTTCTTCTGTTCCTCTCTGGCCGCTCTGATCTCCGCATTGATCTCAGCCAGGGCGGTTCTGGTGTGTCGGACGATTCCCAGCGCAGGCTTTCAATGGCCTTTTGAGCATCCGGTCTGGTCATTTCCAGGGCTTCGTAAATCGCCGCGCAGTCCTCCTGGAGTTGACGGTCTGACCGGGATTGGTTCATCACCTGATCGCTCATAACGCCCTCCATATCAAATCATCTGGTAATCCGCTTCACTGGCAGGTACAGCTTCTCACTCTCGCTCTATTCGCAGATACTTCTCCCGGAGATACCATGCCTGTTCCGAGCTGATGACTTGGTTAACCTCCGCGTTGTTGATGTCCGTCTGCAAATTACAGTAGTCGCAGTCCCAGCGCAGGTCCTCTTCGCCCCGATCCAGCCGGTCCCAGGCCGCCTGCATCTGCGCGATGGACTCCCGCAGAAAGTCAGGCAGGCCGCACTCCAGATAACTCCTGTCAGCTGGCAGGCCGGTATCGTGTTCGGGCTGCCCCATCATATCCTGTTGCTCCATCTCTTATCTTGTCCTTTCTGCTTTGCTTTTTTATTGTATCGGTACGCCGGATACTTGTTAACCGGCCCCGTCCTGCGCTCCGCTTGTATGGATCGGCTCGCCCTCGTACTCGCTGAGTTCCGTATAGGAAGCGGAAGTGTCACCTGTGATCCGCCGCAGATAGTCGGTCCCACCGTCCACGGCCACACTCCGGCAACTGCACCACCACAGGTCGTGTCGGGTGCGGGAAACGATTACCTCCCCGCAGCGGTTACATCGGACCTGATTGACACGGATTTTCCGCATATCCACACCTCCTGTCACGGACAGGATACCATACGCCGTCTGTGTGCGCAAAGGTGCGGATATGTAAGCGGCACGATGATGTGCCGCTGCGCGGTCAGCGTTCCCGGTCGGGGTTGCCGCGGGCGGGGGCTGTGACTTCATCCCCCACATCTCCATCCACGATCTCGTTCTCCCGTTTGTCCATGTTCAGCAGGATGTTCAACTCGTCCAGACGGGCGGATTTTGTTTTCAGTTCGTCCTCATGGGGGAAGGGCTTATCCACCTCCAGTTTGGCATTTTCGAGTTGTAGTTTGGTATTTTCAAGTTGTTCCTTGCAGGCGCGCATCCGATCTTCCATACCATCCAGCAGATGATCTAGTCGAAGAATATTGCCAAAAATGTCGGAGCCGATGGGCGCGGTGAGGTGAGTTGTTCCTTTCAGAGTGATTTGGAACTCTCTCTTAAAAGAATCAAAGGACAAGTCCATAGTAAAGCCCCGGTACTGGCCCAAAGGGACAGGATCGGGGCTGGTCATGGCTTTGCAGGCGGCGAGGATAGCGCTGCCCGCGGCTTTCTTGTCGGTGTAGACGGTCCCCTCCACCTCCATGGGGGAGAAGCCGTCCTTGTTGGGATGGGTGTTCTCTTTCAGCCGGTCCATATCGGAAAGATAATCCTCAATATACTGCTCAAACCGTGCGATCTGCTGGGGCAGTTCTTTGATGATCTGGTCCTCCAGGGCATACCGCTGGCTGAGGTGGTTGGCCTTCAGGAGCCGAAGCCGCTGCACGTCAATGTCCAAGTCCATCTTCTCCTTGATGTGGGGATTGCCGGTGCAGAGGGCCTTGATCTCCGCGTAGGACAGGGCGGTTTCGTCTATATCCTCGCAGGACCGGACTGGGGATTTGCTGGTCATGATCTGCCCGATGAACTTCTGCTTGCCCTCCACCAGCTGATAGAGATAGCTGTCAAAGGTGTTCTCGGTGACATAGGTGTAGATGTCCACCTCGTCATTCTCGTTGCCCTGCCGGATGATCCGGCCCTCCCGCTGCTGAAGGTCGGAGGGCCGCCAGGATAGCGATAGGTAAGGTCTGAGCGGCGCGTCAGCGCCGCTTTCCACCTTTTCCCCCGCTTCACACCGTGCGTGCGA